>NZ_JABJVM010000003.1 GCF_013820765.1 Paenilisteria rustica | reverse complement strand
CCAAGCTTTCTGGTCCAGCAACAGATACGTCTTTTGTATCAATGATAGTGCCTTCTGAGTTGTAACCAATCATTTTAACTACGTCTGTTTTGTCTGTAATCTTATCTTTTGCGTAATATTGTAGCGCACCTGATCCTGTTACTGCCACGGCTGGGTATACTTTTCCGTTGACTGAAATGGCTACTTTTGTCACAGAACCTGTGTAAGTTCCTGTCACATAGCTGTCTGCGCTAACGATGAATTCTTTTGGTGTTACTGTACCTACTAATAACTTGCCATCTTTTAATGTTACTTTGGCACGAGATAGTTCTTTACCTGATGCATCTAGAGCTACGATGTACGCGTCTTGTGTTGTCGCTGTAATTTTGTCTTTCGCGTAATACGTGAAGCTTCCGCTTACTGGAACTGTTGTATATTTTGTGTCGCCAACTTGTAGATATACTTTTGTTGCGTCACCAGAAACGGTTGCTTTGACACTAGAATCATAGCCAACGTAATAAGGAGCAGTGACAACTACGCTACCTGTTGCTTGTTTTGTAACGGTTGTGCTAGCACTTGATGTTTTACCATCTTTCGTCGTTGTTGCTGTAACAACGCTGTCTGCTGCTTGTTTTGGAATTGTTAAGCTATAGCTACCGTCTGATCCTACTGTTCCTGTTGCAATCGTTGTCGCACCATTTTTTACTACGATTGTTGCGTTTGGTTCGCCTTTTCCTGAAACAGTTGTTGAATCATTCGTTAAGGCATTAATTGTTGTTTGCGCGATGTCTTTACCTTCTGTTACTGTTGTCGAAGCGCTTGATGTTTTACCATCTTTTGTTGCTGTTGCTGTTGCAATTGCATTTGCTGCTTGTTTTGGAATCGTCAAGCTATAGTTACCGTCTGATCCTACTGTTCCTGTTGCAATCGTTGTTGAGCCAACTTTAACAACAAGTGTTGCGTTTGGTTCTGCTTTCCCTGAAACTGATACAGAATCTGTTGTAAGAGCATTAATCGTCGTTTTCGCGATGTCTTGGCCTGCTTTTACAGTTGTAGAACCATCTGATGTTTTACCGCCTAATGTTGCTGTTGCTGTAACAACTGTTCCTTCTGCTTGTTTCGGAATTGTAAGACTGTATTTACCATCTGATCCTACTTTTCCAGATCCGATAGTTGTTCCAGCAGCGTTTTTGATAACAATCGTTGCGTTTGGTTCTGCTGTTCCTGTTGCTGTTGTTGCGTCTGCTGTTAGTGTATCAATCGTTGTTGCCGCAATACCGTCACGTACGACAGTTGTGTTTGCGCTCGATGTTTTACCATCAGCAGTAGCCGTTGCTGTAACAACAGTTCCTTCTGCTTGTTTAGCGATTGTCATGCTATAAATGCCATCTGAACCTGTACGGCCTGTTGCAATTTGCGTACCTTTTTGGTCTTTGACAACAACTGTTGAATTAGGTTCTGCTGTTCCTGAAACAGATGTTGAATCTGTTGTTAGGGAGTTAATTGTTGTTTTTGCAATGCTTTGACCTGCTGTTACTGTTGTAGTAGCACTTTCTGTTTTACCGCTCTTCGTAGCAGTTGCTGTTACGACTGTTCCTTCTGCTTGCTTCGGAATTGTAATGCTATATTTACCATCTGATCCTACTGTTCCAGATCCGATAGTCGTTCCTGCTGCGTTTTTAATCACAATGCTAGCATTTGGTTCCGCTGTTCCTGTTGCTGTTGTTGAATCGGCTGTTAGTGCGCTAATTGTTGTTGGGTTAATGCCATCACGTACGACTGTTGTGTTTGCACTTGAAGTTTTGCCGTTAGCTGTTGCAGTTGCTGTTACGACTGTTCCTTCTGCTTGTTTTGCAATCGTCATGCTATAAATGCCATCAGATCCTACGCGGCCTGTTGCAAGTTGTTTACCATCTTGATCTTTTACAACAACTGTTGCATTTGGTTCTGCAATTCCTGAAACTGATGTTGATTCAGTTGTAAGTGTATTAATTGTTGTTTGATCAATACCATCACGTGCCACAATAGTTGATGCTGTAGATGTCAAATCTCCTAAAGAGGCTGTTGCTGTGATAATTGTTCCTTCTGCTTGTTTTGCAATCGTTAAGCTGTATACGCCATCCGATCCTACACGACCTGTCGCAAGTTGCTCACCATCTTGATCTTTTATAACAAGCGTTGCGTTTGGTTCTGCTGTTCCTGAAGCAGTTGTTGATTCTGTTGTTACTTTGTTGATTGTTGTTGTATCAATTTCACCACGAATAACTGTTGTTTGTGCAGTAGATGTTTTACCATTTGATGTTGCTGTTGCAGTTACGACTGTTCCAGCAGCTTGTTTTGGAATTGTGATACTGTATTTACCATCAGATCCTACTTTTCCAGATCCAAGTACATCACCAGCGCTGTTTTTGATTTCGATAGTTGCATTAGGTTGTGCTACCCCTTCTGCTAAAGTAGATTTTGTTGTTAACGCTGAGATTGTTGTTTGTGCAAGATCACCTTGTGTTACTATTGCAGTTGCTGAAGAAGTTACATCTCCAAGTTTCGCTGTTGCTGTTACTCTTGTGCCAACATCTTGTTGTGGAATAGTAATACTATAATTTCCGTCTAATCCTACTTTGCCGGAACCAATAACTTCACCATTTGCTTTGATTTCAATATCTGCATTCGGTTCTGCTGCTCCTGTTGCTTTTGTAGAATCTGTTGTTAATGCCGCGATTGTTGTTTGTTCAATAGTCGCTTGTTTTACTGTTGTTGTAGCAGAAGATGTCATTCCGTTAGAAGTAGCTGTTGCTGTTACTTTTGTATTCGCAGCTTGTTTCGGAATTGTAACGTCATAGTAACCGTCTGATCCTACTTTGCCAGTTCCAAGTGTAGTTCCTGCAGCATCCTTGATAACGATTGTTGCGTTTGGTTCTGCTATACCAACTGCGTGTGTTGAATCTGTTGTAAGCTCATCAATAGTTGTTTGTGCGATATTCGTCATAGCATAGCTACCACCGAAAAGTTTCGCTGTTGTTTTACTTACAAATTGTGATTGGTATTGAGCGCTGTTTGAAGTTAAGCTCTTTTGACTGATGTTACTTTTATCCCAACCAGATAGAGCAAATGTCGCTGTTGTGAAATCGTTGTAGTTATGAGTTGGAAGCTCGTTGTTGATTAGGCCTGAATCCCAAGTTGATAACCCTTTATCGGAGTTAATGTTAATGCTTGTTGAACTTCCCGCGTAGTTGGCAAAAACAGATCCAATAGCATTCGTATTAGTAATGGCAAAGTTCGAACCATTTTCAAATACTAATTTTCCACCTGTTTGAACTGTTCCTTGTTTACCTGGTGAAGTTGCAACAAAATCTGCGCCACTTTGAACTGTTAAATTACCACTTGTAATAGAAATACCTTCTTCAGTCAAGTCGCCTGCAGTAGCTTTGAATTTAGCTCCTGATTGAACAACCATGTTTCCGCCTGAACCTGCTGTATAGATTGCTTGCTCAGTTGTAGATGTTAGATCCATGTTACCCGCAACAGTGATTTGTGTATTGCTGTTATGACCATAAACAGCCATATCCTTCGCTTTTACTTTCAAATCAGAGTTTGCTTCTTGTGTCATGCTTCCGTATAAACGAATAGCAGGGCATGAAGAGGTAGAAGAGAAATCAACGTTTGCTCCATCTTTAATTATGAAAGTTGTTCCTTGATAAACTTCTTCTGATGTAGCACTTGCTGTAATGTTTCCTTCTAATACTGTTGTACCGTTAGCGTTATAAACAAATTGTTGACCGCTAGATTTTACATCCTTGTAAGTGACTTTTACGCCCTTATATTCTGACCAGAATAACGGATATATATTTTGATTTGTGATTGTTAGATCTTCCACGCGATTGACTGAATCGGTTTTTGCAATTCCAATTCTGTTGAAGCTCATATCAATCGAATGTCCATTACCATATAGATTTTTTTGTGATGTGAAGTTAAAGCTTGTTGTTACTTTGATATCTGCTGTTAATTTAATGTCTGTTACACTTGTATTTAATAATGCTGCTTTTAGTTCAGCAAATGTTGCTACCTCAGTTGCATTAGCAGGAGCTGCTGTTAAGATTGCACTTTTAAGGGCAGCTTCACTTGCGAATACGTTAACAGGTAAGGTACTTAACAATGAGCTCCCTACCAATACAGTCGCTAAGGCGATGGTTCCACTTTTTTTGATGATATTTTTTTTCGTTGACATTAATAAATGTCCTCCTCTGATTTAAATTAATTATTAGTAATATAGTTGCGCAACTATTTTTTGGACTGAATTCAAAAGAGTTAACTTGAATCAATCTGACTGTTTTGTTTTTTCATCATTTACACCCTTTCTCAAAAAAATGTCCAAATAATTCATTGACAGTTATTGTAATTCGTTTTTTTATAAAAATGAAAATACTTATATATTAATAACTAGACTATCGGTTGACGAATTTTTCTTTGAAATACGGAAACTAGTTTACAATGCAATACAGTAGCTTGTTAGTCAAGTGATCTCATTCTATGCGTATGCAATCTCTTTCTTATTTAAAATGTATTGGTGAGGATCAGTAGTAAAAATACCCTCGTTCACAAGATTACGATATAAGGTTGTCATATGCTGACGAGACATACCCAAGTAGTTTGAAACAATCGATTTGGTGAAGAACTTCGGTATTATAATGTGCTCGTCGTCTTCTTCTCCATAAAGCTTTCCTAAGTGAGTGAGTGTCGAGATAAGTCGGTCTTTTGTATCTTTCATTTGCCACATTTGCGCCTGCAACAATTTTTTATTTGTTTCTTTCATATATTGAAAAAGGTAAAAAGCACCTTCTTGAGAATACATCAACTTGCTCATTACTTCTTTTTTCGAAAAACGCCATGTCGTTACATCGGTCAATGCAATGACACTTGTTGCAGATTTTTCATTTCCCAATATATCGTTCATACCGACGATATCATGTTCGCCAACAAAGTAAGTAGCATGTTCATTTCGCCAAGCTACACAAACACCTGATTGGATAAAATAAATGTAGTCATGTATAAGATTTTCAGAAAGTATTTTTTCTTTCTTATAAAATATTTTCTCTTCTTTATTAATCGGATAAGAGCTTGTATCTGATAATACTTTTAATAACTGTGTACTACCAAATTGTTGGTTCATGACGTCTTTATCAAATAATGCCATATAACTCATGTCCTGATAGCTCCTTTCTTTATTGCCTTTTCGATATACTAATCTTACCATGTTTTTTTTTCATCGGAAGGAAAGTATACGTCACAAAAGTTACTTTATTTCATATTTTTTGTGAACGCAAGCTTTTTAGATTTATAAACCAATTTCATGTCGTCTATCATTATATGGAGGAAAGCTGATCAAGATACACAATCATGCCATGCGGTTCGTCGTGGATGATGCCTTCAACTACAAGTAACTTAAACGCGTTGGTAACTGCTGTATAACTTACATTCAAATAATTAGCAATCATTTTTTTAGAAAAATATTTTTCTGTATATATGCAATCGTTTCTTTCTTCACCATACAAAAAGCTTAGTTCTAGCACTACATCTAGCACTTTATTGCGAACCACATCTGATCTAACAAGATGCCGTGTCAATGAATCTGTACGACTTGCTATAATATCTGCCACTAAACGAAGGCCCTGTGTTCTTTTTTGTATTTTAGTATGCACATCTTGTAATGTCATTTTATATAATTTCATTTTGGTTAGCGCTACAATACTCATCCTTATTTCACCGCTAACAATGATATTTTCTACTCCAAGGCATTCATTCTGTCCTAAAAACTGAATAATGATATTATCTTGCATCACCATAGCAACACCAGAAACAATGATATATACATCCGTTAACCTCGTATTTTCTGCTAGGATAACTTGATTATCTTCTATATAATTTGTTTCATAAGGAATGCTATATGCGTCGTCTGCTATTAAATATTGTTTGAATTCATTATTAATATGTTCCTTCTGTTGCAGATTTTCATTTAAAATAGTAGCACTGTTCATCATTGATACACTCCTTTTTAATTTCGTTTTATGTTGTCTCAATTTGTTTACTTACACAGTATAGTCCTTTTTATAAATTCCTGCTTTTCCCCCTTTAGTCTACAGTTAGAATATTACCGTTCTAGCTATACTAAGTTATGGACTTTAAAACTCCACATGTACTACTCTTGGTATGCGTTTATCCATAATTGTGAATGCTTGGTGACATTTATGGATCATGCAATTATTCGCTAAATATTCCTTTAGATGCATGTTTTCGGTTGAAATATACCAAAAATGCACATCTAACCCCTCTCTTGGCAAAGATGTGCATTCCATATATTCCTTCTTCTCTTGACTAATCACTCACTATAAAATTAGCCTCTGCCCTTACTTCACAGCATCTATCGGTATTTCCTCTTGTACCATTAGCTCCTGAAACTTCTTCACATTTGTAATAATCCACGGTTTTTCACTAGATATCAATATACCCTCGGTTTTCAAAATTTGTAATACAGAGGCTACTAGGCTTTTGGAAACGTTGGACATATCTGCTAGTACCACGTAGTTAATAAAATCCGGCAACTCGATACAATTTGAATTCACGTGGAAACCCATATCCATGAGCAACTGTAAATTGAAGTAAATCCGTTGTTTCGCAGTTAGATTTGCTCGGATAGAAGCCCGGAAAAATCTTCTGCGTGTACCCAAAAAATGCTGAATTAGGATGGAATTCTGTGGATCCTTCTCACTCAAAACCATCTGAAAAAATAAGCTATCAATTTCCCAACCAAGAACATCTGTTACAGGCTCATAAATAAGATCTGCTGGCACATCTCCCACATATTCCGGTAATATACAAAAATCACCAGGGTGTAAAAAATATTGAAACACGACCTTATCTTCATTTTTTCTGTATCCCAACTTAATTATTCCTTCTTCTATTGCTAAAAGATTTGTTCCCATGTTATTCTGCGTTATTGCTTCTCCCTGCTTTATTCTCCTTTCACGAGCAAATCCGTAAAAATCTGGATGACTTTTCACAACTTTCAAAGTGTCTACATATTCATCAAAATTTGGAAAATTTGATACTCTACTCATTTTTTCCCCTCCTATACTATTTTAAAAAATTCCAGAGCTGGCCTCTACTACCTAGTCATCGTGTAGAGATAGCAACTATTTTCACCTCACAATCAGTTACTATCTTACAAATGTAAGTACCCTCTGATTTCACAAAAAAACAGAAACTAAATATATGTAACAAAAAATAAAAACCGTATCCAACGAAAATCTGGATACGGTTTTTCATTATGCATTTTGGCGTATTTTCGCAACATTACTCGTAAAAAGTCCTGCCACACAAATCGCGATAAGTACAAAAATAAACGCGTTCAGCAAGCCAAAATAATTCGCTAGGAAACCAAGCAACGGCGGCCCAGCAAGCGACGCACCATAACCCGCCAGCGTCACCAAACTTACACGTCTCACCGCATACTGACTCTCGTCCCCAGCCGCCGAAATCGTCATCGGGAAGCCGAGCGAAGCGCCAAGTCCCCACAGGAATATCGCGATGACGCAGAGCGCGACGGAAATTTTCAGGATGACTAGAAGTAGGCCGATTGCAGCGAGTGCCACGGCGATGCGGAGCAACAACACGCGGCCATACGTATCAATCAGGCGCCCACTCACCAAACGCCCGCTAATCATGCCCGTCAGGAAAACACCATAAATAACTGTACTAAAACTATGCGAAACGTTGTAGCCATCCACCATCGCAAGCGGAATCCAATCATTCGCCGATCCTTCAACAAACGCGAGACATAACGCCATAATCGCCAGCGCTACCGTCCGTTTATTGAGCCACAAACGCTTGTCCGCAGCGCTTTCTTCCGCGTTCGCCTTCTTATCCGCCGCAGAATCCTTGCCAATTCCCGCCGGCACAAATCGCGTCGAAATCATCAGAAGCGCGAACAATAAGCACGCCACAATCGTCAAATGCAGGCTGACCGAGATGCCTAACTTGATACAAATCGCCCCGACTCCAGCGCCCACAAGTGTTCCAATACTAAACGCTGCATGCAACACCGGCAAAATCGTCTTTTTGATCCGGTATTCAATCTCGGTTCCTTCTAAATTCATCGCGACGTTACACATTCCCGCCCCCATTCCAAAAATGAACAGCGCCGCGAAAACCACGATTTGGCTTGCGACAAGCGCACCAATCGAGAGTGCGATGAATCCGCTAAACATGAAAAAAACACTCGTCATAATCGCAAATCTTCCACCACGCGCCCGGACAAACACGTTGGCCAGCACCAATCCTAGAATCGATCCCATCGACAATCCAAGTAAAATAATCCCCATCGTTCCCGTCGTCGCGTGCAGCGCGTCCCGCAATTCCGGCGTTCGCGAAATCCAGCTCGAAAAACTAAAACCACACGTCGTAAAAATAACTAAAATCGCATAATACCACTTTTTCTCCATAAAAACTCCCTTTTCTATCTGTTTACTGTAGCGTCAACATCCATTTAATCGTATGCAATACGCCATCCTCATCATTCGACCGCGCAATAAAATTCGCCGCCGCCTTCGTCTCAGGAAAACCATTCCGCATCGCAAAACTGTAAAGCCCAGCCTCCATCAGCTCCAAATCATTCAGCCCATCGCCGAAAACCATCGTCTCATCATGGGTCACGCCAAGAATCTCCTGCAATCGCGCCACCGTTGTCCCTTTATGAACACCAACATCCGAAATATCAATCCAAGCACCCTCCGACGCAACGATATACGCTTTATCAAAAAAATCAGCAAGCTGCGTACGCGTATGAAAACTGTCCTCTTTCTCATCATATACAGAAATTTTCACAAAATCAACATCAATCTCGCCAAAATCAGCTACCCGACGCAACTCCGAATAAGAATGCTTCATCCGATTAAATATCGCATCCGGCACCGTATCCTTCACAACCGCACCCGCCGACGTACACGCAATAATAACGTAATCCAGACGATACGCTTCCAATTTTGCAATCATCTCGAGCCCCAACTTATTCTTAATCAACGACTCATAAACAAATTCACCATTATGCTTAATTCGCGCCGCGCTATCTCCCAAAATCCACAAATCTTCCGTATTCTCAGGTCCAAAAAGTTGCTCCACACGGTCACATTGCTTCCCAGTACACGCCGCAAACGCCACATTTTTCTGTGCCATCAAGCCCTTAATTTCCTGATAAAACTCGCGGTTATACGCACCCTTACTATCCAAAAACGTCCCATCCATATCCGTAATCACTAATTTAATCATGCCCCTACCCCCATGCTTCTTATTTTCTCAATTAAATCTCTATTGATAATGCTTTATTTACAACCCGCATCCGAAAAATTCAATATACCCGTGCCCGCTACTTCACACGTCGCTAAAATTCTTCTGATCGGCACAATCGTGAAATAATTGATTTCTTGATTCAGAGCAAGCATATACAAGCTGTTTGTCGAAAACCACCATTTCACCTGAAATTGCCGCCGATATTCTTGTTTTTGCACATGCAGCAAGTCCCTCTTATTTCAGATTCATAAATGCTAAATGCGACATCGCTAACCACTGCAATCCCGCCATTACATCTTTATCAAACGAAACCGCACAATGAAAGTTCGGCTTATTTGGCTGCTCCTGCAAAACATCATTTTCTAAAATCAACTTTTCCAACTGCCGCTGACTCAACCCTTCCATATGAATCACAAACGTATGCGGCGCCAAGAGGCTGTTGTAAATACATAAGATATCCAGCAAATTTCGCGCCGACTCCTCGAACGAACGAGGTAATGCTTGCCCGATAAACTGCGGCAAATAACGAATTTCACCCGCTAAACCATCCTGCCCTCTAAAAAGTCCATTATTGTGAAAAAGGCTCGCGCCCGGCATGCTCATTGGCAAATAATAAATCCCAACTACATAATCACGATCCGGGATCGCGGCTTCTTTGCAATAACCTACTGTTGCTAGATTGGCGTCATTTTCAATACGGACAGGAATGCCGAATCGATCGCCGATTTCTGCTTCTAAATCCCAGCCGTCAAGTGTATCATGCCAGCTCACTGCGATTTTGGAACCGATTTGTTTACCTGGAATCGAGATTGCGATATTCGTGATAGCTAGTTTTTGAGCGAGTATTTCCGTAATAACCTCTATCACCGCGCCAATTTCCACGACTTCCATCGGCTGATTTCGCGTTAGTTTGATATCGCCACGCATATTTACAACTTTGGCAACAATATGTAATTTCCCAGCCGTTTCTTGGATCGAAATTAAGAGATAGTGCTCCAAATCATAGTTGAAATGATAGTGCACAGACGGCCGACCAAGCTTTGGATGGATCAATTCGCCACCGATAAACTCGCCAGCCTCCACCAGTTCTTTGACGAGACCATTGACCGTGACCGTGCTTATATCCGACTCGCCAGCCAATTTCGCCTTTGTCGCGGATCCGTATTTAAACAACACGCTTCTAACTTTATTCAAATTCGCCGCTTTCACGACATGCTTATTTTCCATTCATTTCATCGCCTCACAATATATTTCGAACACTTAATTAAGAACCTTAATTATATAAGGATTCAGCAAAATTGTAAAGCCTTTCTTTGTAAATGACGTTCATTTTGCAATTTTAGTCAGTAAAAAAAGCGGCCCATCTACTCAAGTCGCTTTCGGATTCATGATGATTTAACTGCTAGAATATAAATATCGGTTTATTCAAACTCAATATCCTCATTTACTTTTTGATTAATATCAAGTCGAAGTTGAACATCCAGTTTATTAACTAGCCAGCCGTTTAAATAACAATTGCTAATAAATTCATCTATTCGATTGATGCCATTAATCTCTTTTAACGTTACTACTACACCAAAACGAACCCCTACACCATCTTCTGGATTCAATCGATTGTTCGTTTTAACGCTCATGCCCCAGTTTTTATTTTTTTCATACGCCTTTTTTGGTTCCATTCTATTTTTGGGCTTTTCAGCTACATATTTCACATTGTCCCATTTTCGAAAATTCGATCTTGCTTCCCCCTCCAAGAGATAGTGTTTCTCACCATCCAACTCTTCCTCTAAATTTTGCTTATCATCTTTTATATCATTCCAGCCGCCGTCATCCTTCATTCTCCCAAACTTGATATTTAGCTCTGTATTCGTATAATCTACACCTTGCGCTCGATCACACATTGGAAAATAACACATCGTTACTCTTGCTATATAAGGATATTTATCATTATGAAGCGGAATTGGGAAACTATAATTATACGTATTCCATTTTTCACTTATATCTGAAACTAAGAATTGGATTTCATCATCTTGGGTTTCAACAATTTCTGTTATATTAATAGGCACAACCCCATGTCCATACAAAGCAATTTCATTTGGAGTTGGGCTCTCGTTCCAACCTCTTGCAGCATCTATAATCAATGCCTTCGCAACCTCTCTGTTCAAACCCAAAATATCAATAAGATACGATAATTTTCGAGCAATCCACGGCGCCGCAAATGAGGTTCCTGCAACATTAGCTTCCCCTAATGGCTCACAAACTTTAATATACTGCTCGATACTTCCACCATAGTAACTAACATCTGGCTTTGCAAAAAATGATAGTGCGATACCTTTTCTCGCGTACTTTGTTGATAGCCCATTCTTCGTCACTGCATTTACTACCATGCTATTAATAGAATCCGCAGGTGAGCCTATTTTTTCTATATTTTCATTAGGCTTATTAGTACCCGCAACCACAAAAATCACATCATTTTCATATTGGATTTGGTCTAATATTGCTGATTCTGCTGAAATAAAATTATCATTGATCTCTTGATTACTGCCCAACGAAATATTCCATACATTGATATCTCTATTATTCACTATGATTTCTTTTATCTGTTTGGTAATGGTGAATGAAGAAAACTTAGATCCTGTTGCTACGCCAAAATGCCTTACCCTGAATCGCCCACAACCATCATTAAGCCAAGGATTTAACCGTGGACCATCTACAATGATAGAGGATACAGCTGTGCCATGCTTATAATCATTTGCATTTTTAGGAATATTGTCATCCACCATGTCCTTATACTCCACCCACGATCCAAAGTAAACCCTTTCATCAAATAATGTATCAATAACACCTATAGTCGGCTCGATGCTCGGATTAGGCATATGTATTGTACTCTGCTGATAGTCTTGTATAAAATTCGATGGCGCTAACTCAGATATATCTACAGTTGCCATCGAAACTAGGTACGGTGCTTTTTCAAATAAAAGCTCTAATTGATTGGTATCCAAATAAACCGTTTGATCATCCAAAATTCTACTTGATAAAATATCAATACCTAGCTTGTTTAACATTTCTTTTATATCTATATTCGTGTTATATAGCGTCACAATACTTTGCTTTGTTTGTTTCTGGGCTGCTTCAATCTCGAAATCATCTATATATGAAACATCTGCTATCACTTGCTTAAACACTGATTTTGATATGGAGGCATCCTTAAATAACAGACTAAATTGTTTCTCTTTATCATCAAATATCTCCTTATTTATACTACCGGCAAAAAAATTATTTAAGGCTATATTAGTAGTATCAAGTAAATCCATACTTTTCTCCAAGTCATCTATACTAATAAAATAAGTAATAATATGCTTTGTCTTATTATCATTAAATTTTGCTCCTACAACAGCACTATTAGAATCCTTACCTTTAAATAATCCGCCAATCCTATTGCTTTTTGCGGCAATTTTATTATAATGCACACTAATTAAAACACCATCGAACGGCTTTGTCTCTTGCATCCAAAATGATTTTATTTGACCGATTTTCGCTTGTAATCTAGCGAGCTTCTCGCTAGTAACTATTTCTTTACTGTTCATACTAGCCCCACCCCCACTGCCGGTTCTAGATGCTTGAACAAACCTTTTCCCTCTCAATTCTAGTACATTATTCATGGTTGTTTGTCCTCCCCATTTAATTTTCTAGATACGGTACTCTTTGACTCACCCTTTAGCATCTCTATTTCTCTTACCGTAAAGCCTTGCTCAGACAACTGTTCAATATCCGTTTTTTCAAGGTTCCCGACTAAATGATTGTATAATCTTCTCAAATAATCATAACTATTGTTCACATCACTGAACGCTAAAGATGTTTTGATAATATTCTTGAGTTCTCCTGGATAAGGTAATCGTTCTGCAGTTTTTAGTAGCTTTTTAAATAGTCTTATATTTTTTGAAATCCCCTTAAAATTCTTCACGTATGACGAAAAATATAATTCTGCAACTTCGATTAAATCATCTTTATTATACCGATTAAAATTAATGACAGCATCAAAACGCCTAGATAGCGCCTTATCAAAATTTTGAAATAAATTAGTCGTTGCGATAATGACAATTTCTTCATTTAAATCCGTTAATCTATCTAATTCTCTTAAGATAGCAGAAGTTACACGCCCCATTTCACGCACATCATTATTATTAACCCGGTCCAACGCGATGACATCTATTTCATCAAATAAAATAACTGTTTTTTCGGGGTAGGGAATTCTGTTTATTTCGCTAAATACTTTTGTAATATTTTTGTTAGTTTCACCAAGCTTGCTATCCACCAAATTATCAAAATCTACATAGTATAGCGTTCGATCAAGTAATCTCGCTACGTGTTTTGCGGCTTCTGTTTTCCCACTACCAGGCAGTCCTTCAAACAAAAATTTATTGATACCCATGTTGTGATTGATTGCATTAATTACGCCCTTAACGTCATCCGCTATTTCAGCAGGTAAACTTAATGGATCTGAAATCTTTACTTCTATCGCCTTTAAAAATTCACTTTCAGAATCACTTGCCTGTGGGACATAAAGATTGGATTCAGCGATCAATCCCATGATATACTCCGCCAATTGGTAGTCACCGATGCTATCAAAATGTCTAGCAATAGTTATCGCTTCATTTCGAAAGGCATTCTCATTTCTTTCCACATGGTATTTGATTAAATTTAATACATTTTGTTTCTTCATAATACGCCGCCCCCTGTTTCCTTCTTCAGTAAGTATATCACATAACGGGACAAAAAAATATAATTTGGGACATTTATAAGTTTTCCGGTGTTGCATCTTGTAATACGATATCTATTTCATAAGCTTCCATTTTCGTACACCTCTCACTTTATGCAAAATTGGTATTATGATGCACTCAAAGTCCAAAAGAGTGCATCACAATACCTAGCTACTATATCAAATCCTAATAGGTCGATCCAACTCATACAAATGACGATAACGTTCTTCATTCGCTAGCAACTCCTGATGCGTTCCGTCCATAATTACATCGCCATTCTCCAAGAATAACACCCGGTCCATTTTCTCCACGCCAACCAGATGATGCGTCACCCAAACAAGCGACTTCCCTTGCAGCGTCTCAAAAATCGTGCCGAGCAATTCCTTCTCCGTAATCGGATCAAGTCCAACAGTCGGCTCATCTAGCACAACAATCGGCGTATCCTGCAGTAGAATCCGAGCCAGCGCAATCCGTTGACGTTCGCCACCAGAAAAGCGCGCGCCCATCTCCGTCATTTGCGTATGATATCCATCTGGCATGCTCATAATAAAGTCGTGTAGCTTCACCTGTTTCGCGACCTCAGCGACTTCTTCATCCGTTGCATCCTGATTTCCCATTCGAATATTGTTCAGCACCGTCGTATTAAACAAATGCGCCTTCTGATTCAGCATCGAAATCATCTCCGAAATCTGCGGCCGAAGCTTCGCGACATCATCCCCATTCAGCGTCACCGAACCCGATGTCGGCGCCAAAGCACCTTGCACCACTTTCAAAAAGGTCGATTTCCCCGTACCACTACGACCTAAAATAGCGACCTTCTCACCCTGCTTCAACTCAAAATCCAAATCACGCAAAACAGGTTTCGCATCTGTGTAACCAAAAGTCAGTTTTTCCGTACGTAAAGTTACATTTTCCGTATCGATTGCGATTTTTTCAAGTGCGCCTTCCTCTTCCCAAGTCAGAAGTTCCGCGTCCTCAATCTCTTCCAAACGCGCAATCGAATCCTTATAAAGCGATCCATCACTAACCGCATTACTCACCGGAATAAAGCTCTCCGACAGAGCCAAAATCGCCAACACAAACGCCGCGATAAACGTCGGTTCAAAAACGCCATCCACGACTTGCTCGTTTGTCCAATACACCATCGACAGCACCATAACACCGATAATCAGCTGCCCAATAAAGTCCCGCAACGTTGCAAAGCGCGCCTGCTTCGTCTCCGCGGCAAGCAGTAATTTCTCGTCCGCCTCATAATCCGCGATAAAGCTTTTTTCACGACCACTGAACATCCAGTCACTAATCCCGAACACCGCGTCCGTGAATTTTTGATACAACTTATTCCGCTCCTGTTTCATGTACGCATTTTTCCCGCGCGCGTAAAGGAGCGAAACCCAAGGCATCACAAGCACAAGCAGCGCTATATACGCGAAAAATAAAATCGCAAACGGAATCGAAAAGACGCCGAGTGAAATCACAATGCCACCATATAAAACCATCGCCACAATATTCGGTAACAGCGTCGTCAAATAATAATTTTGCAAATGCTCAATGTCATCCGAAAGCAGCCCCAAAATGTCCCCCGTCCGGTAACGCGAACGCATCAACAACGCCTGCGGTTCAATGATTCGGTACAAACGCACACGCATCTTCGCCAATATACGCAAAACGAGCGAATGACTCGCCAGCCGTTCAATATATCGCGATACCGCACGCATGATTCCAAATGCCCTAACCCCAACGATCGGCACATAAATCAACAAAATCGTCTCCGGAATCGTCGCTGCCGTCGAAATCAAATACCCCGACGTAAACATCAGCGCTCCGGTTGAAAATACCGTTAGCAAACCAAGCAAGATAACCCAGAGGAAAAGCGTCCGATTTTGCTTAATATAAGGCCCAATCCAGCTACTTTGTCTCATCAGATCTCCTCCAATTGGGCTTTGATTAATTTTGCATAAAAGCCATTTTTCGCGAGCAATTCCGCGTGCGTTCCAACTTCCACAATCGCGCCATGATCCAGCACAATAATCCGGTCCATCTCAAGCATCCAATGCAAACGATGCGTCGCAAAAAAGACAAGACGGTCCGCGAACAAATCAAGCATCGGCTGCTTCAACTCATACTCCGTCTCAATATCCAAATGCGCAGTCGGCTCATCCATCAACACAATCCGGCGATCACTGAGGAAAGCCCGCGCAATCGCGATCCGCTGCTCCTGGCCACCACTCAGCACACGGCCAGCCTCACCGACAAGCGTATCATAACCCGCATCAAGCTCCGCAACCAAATCGCGCAACCCAGCCGCATTCGCCGCCTGCTCCACCGCCGCGTCATCACTATCCGGCGCATAAAAACGAATATTCTCCCGCACCGTCTCGTGGAACAAATAAGGATGCTGCGGAATATACGTCACCTGACTCTGCCATGCCGCATCACGCAACTGCACACGCTCCTCCTCATTCCACAAAAACGCACCATCCGTCGGTTCCAAAAAGCCACTCAGAACATCGATCATCGTTGACTTCCCAGCCCCCGTTGCACCAATAATCCCGACTTTTTCAAAACCAGTCACCGTAAAATTAGCCGCATCAAGCGAAGCCTTCGAATCCGGCTGATGTTGCACCGTCACATTTTGCAAAGTAAACGACGTATTCGCATCAAAATCCAAAACCTGGCCCGTCGCAACTTCCGTCATATCCTTATCAATAATCTCCTGAATCACGCGCCCAGCCTCTTGTCCATCCAGCGTCGCGTGATAATCCGAGCCAACCTCACGAACCGGCAAAAAGTACTCCGGCGCTAAAATAAGTATCGCGAGCGCAGGCTGCAAAATCATCGTAGACTCAATCAAGCCTAAGCCCAGAAACACCGCCACCGTCGCGACCGAAAGCATCGTAAAGAAGTCCAGCGCAAACGAAGACAAGAACGCCATCCGCAAAGTCCCCATCGTCGCCTTCCGGTAATCCTCACTCACCTTCGCAATATTTCCCTCGTGCGCGCGACTAATTCCCAGATACTTCAACGTTTCCAGTCCCTTTAACGAATCCACGAAATGATTCGACAACACCCGATGCGTCTCAAACTGGCGATCCGCCTGCGCCTTCGTTGCCAGCCCAATCATAATCAAAAACAGAATCAAAATCGGCAGCGTCAAAATCAGAATCACGCCCGACGTTGTATCTTCCATAAATACGTAGATTAAAATCATCACCGGAATAATCGACATGTTCATCAATTTCGGCAAAAAAAGCTCCAAATAACGTCGGAAATCCGCGACACCTTCCATGACCATCGTCACGACTTTCCCTGTCCCCTCCGCACTCGTAAAACGCGGCCCAAGTAGAAACAGTTTCGAAAGCAACGCCTCACGCATCGCCGTCCCCGTTTTCGCAGCATAATCATACACAATTTTGCGTTTCCATACATTCAAAAAATGCCGTACAAGATAAGCCCCCGCAAAGAGGCCTAAATCGAACAGCGCGTCACCCCACGGATCCCCGTGAAATAGTGTTGTAATCGCAGTTGCTAAGTATTTTGCCATCGCGATGATAGCCGCGCCCTGAACAATTGTCAGGACGGCTAACATAGCAAGGATCGGTTTTATACCTTGGTATTTCAATAAATCTCTACCCATTAGTACGTCATTTTCTCCTTACTGGATACACGCTTGCGGAACACATAATAGCTCCAGATTTGATAACCTAGTACAAACGGCAAAAGCGTCAGAGCCACGATTGTCATTACTTTTAGCGAATAATCGCCGGATGCTGCATTGTGAATCGTTAAATCATACAACGAGCTTGTCGAACTAACCATGACACGCGGGAATAATCCTGCGAAAATCGCGCCAATCGTCCCAACAATTCCAAGTCCACTAAAGGCAAACGCCCAACCTTCGCGCCCCTTCCAAAGAGCAAGCGCTGAGATTACGTAGAACACGACCGTTGCGCCAATCATAATCGGCAACAAAATCGGACGCGCTTGGAAAATATCCGTGTAGAAGAACGCCATCACAACGAAAATCGCCAGAACAGGAACCGTTACAAACCACATCCGTTTTGCAATACGAGTCGCACGTTCACGAAGATCATCATGCGTACGAAGCGTAATAAACAGCAAACCGTGGAAGTAACAAATTAGCGTCACTGTCAACCCGCCCATAAGCGAGAACGGCGTAATATAATCAAAGAAACCTGCATTCATATTCATTTCACTATTAATCGGCATCCCCGCAACAAGTGACGAGAATAAGACGCCAAGCAAGAACGGCGGCAAAATACTACCGATAAAAATAACCCAATCCCACGTCTTCACCCAAGCTTTTGTATCATGTTTCCCGCGGAATTCAAACGAAACACCACGGCCAATGAGCGCCAGTAAGAAGAATACAAGTGGAATATAATAACCACTAAACATCGTCGCATACCAGTTAGGAAACGCCGCAAAAATCGCGCCCCCAGCCGTTAGCAACCAAACCTCATTCGCATCCCAGAACGGTCCAATCGTATTAATTAAAACACGACGTTCCAAATCATTCCGAGCCACAAAACGAGTCGACATCCCAACTCCGAAGTCAAACCCTTCTAAGAAGAAAAAGCCGATGAAAAGTACAGCAACTAAAAGGAACCACAGTTCGTTTAATTCCATCTTATTTCGCCCCCTTTAGATCAAATGGATCAACAGACGCTGGTGTTTTCTTACCTTTTTTATCATCATGATCGTGTGCAAATGGCCCAGCTTTAATTTCACGAACAAATAGCCATACGAGTACAATCGCGAGCGCTAAATAGATCGCTGAAAACGCAATGAGTGAGAACAGTATCGCGCCTGCCGAAACGTTCGGTGAAACCCCGTCCGCCGTTGACATGTAGCCAAATACTACCCACGGTTGCCGTCCAACTTCCGTCATAATCCAACCCATCGAGTTCGCGATGAACGGGAACGCAATCATTGGAATCATCAGACGTAGATACAATTTTGAAGTTGTCAAACGTTTGCGCCAAGCAAGGAAAGCTCCCCACAAGCCGAATAGAATCATTAACATACCTGAGAGCACCATAATCCGGAAGCTCCAGAATGACGTTTTAACAGGTGGAATGTAGTTCATGTCCGCCCCGAAACGATCTTTATACTTCTCTTGATACTCGGCCTGTAGCGATTTCATACCTTGCACACTACCAGAGAACGTCGAGTAGGAAAGGAAACTTAGCGCATACGGAATATTGAGTTCCCACGTGTTTTTCTGGTTATCAACATCAATCCCCGCGATCATCGTCCACGGTGCCGGATCGGCTGTATCCTCCCAAATCCCTTCCGTCGCAGCCATTTTCATCGGTTGCGTTTTAACAAGATATTGCGCTTGTTGGTGACCACTGAAGGCCGTACCAAAACCACCGATAATAACGAGCACGAGCGCGATCTGGAACGATTTTCGGAAAAAGTCCACATCTTGCTTTTTAAGTAATTTGTACGCGCTGACCCCAGCTACAAAGAACGCACCCGTCGCGAACGCACCAAAGATAACGTGTGGGAATTCCACAAGTAACTGTCCATTCGTAATAAGCGCCCAGAAATCGTTCATTTCCGCACGTCCATTGATTTCTTGGAACCCTACTGGATGTTGCATGAATGAGTTCGCTGCTAAAATCCAGAACGCGGAGAAAACCGTTCCAAGTGCAACAAGCCAAATACAAGCTAAATGTAATTTCTTGTTCAAGCGATCCCAACCGAAGATCCAAAGTCCGATAAACGTCGATTCCATAAAGAAGGCAAGTAGCGCTTCAATTGCAAGCGGTGCCCCAAATACGTCCCCTACGAATCTCGAATAATCCGACCAGTTCATCCCGAATTGGAATTCCTGAATTATCCCTGTTACTACCCCTACCGCGAAGTTAATTAAGAACAAATGTCCCCAAAACTTCGACATTTTTTTGTAGATTTCTTTTTTCTTCACAACATACAGTGTTTCCATAAGAGCAACCATAAATACAAGTCCAATAGAAAGTGGTACAAATAAGAAATGGAACACGGTTGTTGAGCCGAATTGAAGTCTAGCTAAGAAAAGTTTATCCACCTTTTTTCCTCCTTTTGTGTTATTTGGGCGTTTAACCCTTTTTGTTAGCGTTATTATAATTTGCCGATTGTATACTATACACGTTAATCGCTTGTGAAAAACTGTGAATACTGTTACGTTTGGTTGTGTTTTAATTCACAAATAATATTGCAAGAAAAGAGAGCAGTCAAAATCCCCTGTCAGCTTGAAAATTATCTATATTTTCAGCCTTTGTCTATTTTCTCACATAAATATGTATAGCTCGGTTCATTAGAATAAGTTTTACCTAATTCTTATTCTATCTCATTTCACCCTAGATTTGTTTAGTTCTTTTGGTTCTATTTTCATAAGGGAAAACGTGGAGGCGTGAAATGAGACGGGTAGCTCACTTAAGTGGCATCAGTTTATTGCGCATTTTTTCACATAAAAGGATGTAATGGATGTTACTTGCATTAAAATAGGTATTAAGGCTTCTTTTGCTGTTTTTTCTTCGCACGCAAATCTCGGAAAAAATTGGTCAAGATGGCACCGCATTCATCAGCTAAGATTCCCGATTCGACTTCGCATTGGTGATTGAAGCGCGAATCTTGGAGTAGATTCATGAGCGTTCCCACTGTTCCGGCTTTTGGATCGGGCGCTCCGTAGTAAACCGTGTCGATGCGGGAAAGTAGAATCGCACCGCTGCACATTGGGCAAGGCTCTAACGTAACGTAGAGTTCCGCGCCTTCGAGTCGCCAAGCATCTTTATTTTTGCAGGCGTCTTGGATGGCTAGAATTTCAGCATGCGTGATAGCATTTTTCGTCGTTTCACGGAGATTGTGCGCGCGTCCGATGATTTCATCGTTAAGCACGACAACCGCGCCAATCGGGACTTCCCCTTTTTCGCGTGCTTTTTCGGCCTCAAGCAGAGCCTCGCGCATGTAGGTTTCTTTTTGCATGGATGTTTCCCCTTTCGATATCTTCTTTATTTTAGCATAGGTATGCGGTTTATGTCTTTTATTTGCTTTGATTCGATAGATATAGTACCATGTATTAGTAGTAGGTCATAAAAAAGATGCTGAAGGCGCTCGTTCAGCCCTGAAAGAATTTGTTAGAGGGCGCAGTGAAAAACCTCTTTTGTTTTTTGCGGAGGCCACGAAAATTCCGAAGGGCTAGCGCCTGAAGCTCGCTAAACAGGATGCTGAAGGCGCTCGTTCAGCCCTGAGAGAATTTGTTAGGGGCCGCAGTGAAAAACCTCTTTTGTTTTTTGCGGAGGCCACGAAAATTCCGAAGGGCTAGCGCCTGAAGCTCGCTAAACAAGATCTCGAAGACACCTACGCCATCCACGGAAGCACACAAAACTAACCTAAACCAAGGAGATGTTACAATATGAAATCTGAAAATTTAATTGCACCTGAATTTTATAATATCACCGACGAGATTGCACAATTTGACTCGGAGAAAACAGCGCTAATTTGGCAGAATGAGGCTGGGGACGTGAAGGAATGGTCTTATCATTATTTGTTAGAGCAGGCGAACCGGTTTGCGAATGTGATGAAGGATGCTGGTATCGGGAAGGGCGACCACGTGATTGTGATGATGCCGCGCTTGCTTGAGACGTACGCGGTTTACATGGGGATTTGGCTGACCGGCGCGATTATTATTCCTGCATCGGAGCTTTTGAAGGCGCATGATTTGGAATATCGGATTCATCATGCCGGTGTGAAAGCCGTGATTGCGGACGAGCGTTGTACGGCGGAGTTTGATAAGATTGTGGACGCGCCTAGTGTCGTGACGCGGATTGTTGTTGGTGCGGACGGCGGGTGTGATGGTTGGCTGGGTTATGAGCGGTTGATTGAGGACGCCGACGCCGAATTTGAGAAAGTAGCGACGCGCAAGGATGATCCTTGTTTGCTGGCCTTTACGTCAGGCACGACGGGAAATCCGAAGGGTGTGGTGCACGTGCACGGTTGGGGTTTCGCACATATTCGGATTGCCGCGGACCACTGGTTGGATATCCGCGAGAGCGACACGGTTTGGGCAACTGCTGGACCTGGCTGGCAAAAGTGGGTTTGGTCGCCGTTCTTGTCCGTTTTAGGCAAAGGCGCGACGGGTTTCATTTATAATGGGCGTTTCCGTCCCACGAAACAGTTGGAACTTTTGCAAGATAAGCAGGTTAACGTGCTTTGTTGTACGCCGACGGAATACCGTTTGATGGCGAAGGCGGATCACTTGGATTCGTATGATTTGAGTCATTTGCGCAGCGCCGTTTCTGCTGGTGAGCCGCTGAACCGCGAAGTGATCACGGTTTTCCAAGACAATTTTGACATTAAGGTTCGCGATGGTTATGGTCAGACCGAGAGTACGCTTCTGATTGGGACGCTTGTGGAGTTTCCGATTCGTCCGGGCTCGATGGGCAAGCCGATTATGCCGGAGTACATGGCGATTATTGATGAAAATGGCCAGCCTGTTGGTGTCGGCGAAATTGGCGATATCGCAATGCGCAAAGATTTCCCAGCGCTGTTCCAAGAATATTACAAAGAGCCTGAGCGTCTGGAAAAAGCGATTCGTGGCGATTATTTCGTGTCCGGCGACCGCGCGTACCGTGATGAAGACGATTACTACTGGTTCCAAGGCCGCAACGACGATATTATTATTAGTTCGGGATATACAATTGGGCCATTTGAGGTGGAGGACGCGTTGACACACCACCCGAGCGTAAAAGAAGTCGCTGTTGTGGCTAGCCCTGACGAGATTCGTGGCACAGTTGTGAAGGCGTTCATCGTTTTGAAAGACGGTTTTGTGGGAGATACCGCGCTTGTGAAAGAGTTGCAGAACTTCACGAAAGAACACACCGCACCGTATAAATATCCACGCCGCATTGAATTTGTAGAAAATTTGCCGAAAACCGATTCTGGAAAAGTTCGCCGTGTGGCATTGCGCGACACAGAATTCGCGAAAATCTCACAATAATCGTTGCTAAATCGTGCGAAATTGGGTACAATCATTCCAAGTAACTTGCTTTTGAGAGAGGGAATGGTATAGATGGAAACACGGTTTATAGAAGCTAGCGAAACACACGATTTGCGCCACCGCGTGCTGATTCCAGATCATCCAGTGGAAGCGCTGGTCTATCCGGGAGACGAGGATGAGACGACGTTTCATGTTGGGGTGTTTGATGATGAAGGACGGCTGGTCGCGATCGGGAGTTTTTATGAAGAGTCGGATGATCATTTTGAAGGTGAAAAACAGTATCGATTACGCGGGATGGCGAGTGATTCGAAAGCGAGGTTGCAAGGACTTGGTAAAGCTGTGATTGTGTTTGCGGAGGAAGAGCTCGCGCGACGTGATGCCGATTTACTTTGGTGTAACGCACGCGTAATTGCGACTGGATTTTATGAAAAAATGGGATTCTATTCGGTTGGAGAAGAGTTCGTGATTCCGAAAATTGGCGGACATTATCGGATGGGGAAAGATTATAAATGATGCAACAAAGCCCAAATCTCTGGTCGGAGATTTGGGCTTTGTTTTGGTAACCTAGAATGTCCTTATTGGGTCATAAAACCTGGTAAAGAATCTACAATATTAAGCAACCTATCTGAGATGTCTACAAGTGCATTTAGTATAAAAATCTGGATTATTAAGAACACTACCATACAGATAATGATGGCAATTTTGAAATATAGATCATTCTTATTCATGAGTTCTTCTCCCTTATTAGTAATCACTTATCTATATAGGGAGTATAACACAGCTTAATACGGAAAGTTATATTTTTCATAGTCATACAATGCGACAACCGTTATATCACCTGCCTATACCAAGATATCTGCGCTTAGATTGTATCGTTGTATCGCCAACTCAGTAACCTTGTAGATTTTTCTTTTCTTAGAATCAATTAAACCTTCCTCTTTTTCTATCAACTGTTTTTGTTCCAATTTCTTTGTCAGCGAATTCACCATTTGATATGAGCAATCTAATTCCCCTGCAACAGTACTTGCATATGGATTACTCAAAGTATTTATCACATTTAATGCATCATATTCTGATTCTGGCAATTGATATTCTTCAGGTATTGTTATTTTAGGTAGCCCTTCCTCAAATAACAATACTTCTTTAAATGTCGAAGGTTCTCTACACCCTTTAAAGCACAACATTTCAACCATTTCTACCTTTCTATAATTACTTAAATCATAACGCTGCTTACAGTTGTTACATTCATATTCTTTATAATTTCTCATAAAACCTAAGAGTAGTGAATTATAATTAAACTGTCTATCTATATAATACTTTCTATATTTAGAGTCCCCTTTTGGCCTACCATAATCAATATTATTTTCGGCGCAAAGTCCGTAATTTAAAGAATAAATGCTACTTTTCACACCGTCTTTATCTGACTGTTCGAAGTATTTATTCACAACATAATTTAACTCTAAGGTATTAAAAAAGTGTTCTTCCTCTTTGCTGATATAAAAGTGACTACTTGGGATAGTTTTTAATCCTTTAAACATCTGCAAATCTGTTTTAGCTAGCTCTCGCTTCTTTTTTCTAGATTCATCAACTATAGAATTAGTCAGTAACTTTTGCCCGAATCGATCTAGTCTGCTTTCATATGACTCTAGCACCATTGTTCCTTTATCAAAAAACGGATTAATTTTTGCTTCATAATAATGCTTTGAAGCTTGGAGAATTATCTGTCTATTAATTAAATTTCCATAAACCAAACTCTTATCATAAGCATACTCTAATAAATTACCTAGTATACGAGGAATATTCATAGATGCAAAAAAAAGTTGCTCTAAATAATCCTCCCAAGTGTTATCACTATCGATGTTAAAGAAAATTTCTGGCTTACAATCTAAATAGTAGATAAATCGCTTATTTAGCAGTTTATTTAAAAACCCTTGTGCTTTCTCTTCAATTTCACTGAGATCGGGCTTCGCACCCTTGTAAAGATCATAGTGATCCAAATATATCTCGTCAATTTTACTTCTATCGATTTCTCCATAGTAAATTCTCTCTGGGTAACAAGCGACCTTAAATCTAAAATACTTATCTGACCAATTGTTCAATGGAGCTAAAATGACATTCACAAACACTTTTTGTGCAGTTTCCCCCAATTCTGAAAAATCATCTAAGAACAGGAATATTTTTTTTATATTTAAATCTGAAAGTGTCTCTTTTATATCTTCCATATATTCAGTGATAGAAAAATCACGTACCATAGCGGATGAAGTCTTTCTAATAAATTCATTTTCATCTTGATATTGCTTATCAAAATTTCCGCCAGCAGTAATATTTGGTAAGCCTCGATTTAGGCTTATTTGAGCCCCACTTGACTCGCCTTCAACACTCTTTTCTCGTTCCTTTACTTCCACAGAATCACTTGTTGTAATTGTCACATCTCTAAATTCTGGTTTCAGTAGTGCATTTTTTATATCCTTCAGTCTCCCTTTAGCCTTTGTATACTTTCCAGCCCCAATCATTTTTCTTAATACTGTTTTCTTCTCTAAGCTTGTGTTTATTTCCTTAATAATTTCTTTTAATACTTCGGATATAAAATTTTGTTCTAATATCATTTCATCTGCTTTATTATTTGTTTCGGATCCCATCCCTGTCGTTTTACCATGCAAACTTTTCACATCTATATATACAGATAACTGTCCTTTATCTTCTCGCAATGTTTCCTGTGCATACGAAAAGATTGTCGATTTCCCCGTTCCTCTCCTACCAATCAAAAAAGTTGTTTCATCATGTAATACCTTAGATAGAACTCCTGTTTGAGGTAATGGATCTTCATATAAAGCCTTTATAGCGTTCTCATTTCCCTCTAATATTTCAGCCCTCTGTGCTTTTTTCATTGAATTTGTTAGTTTCTTAAAATTATCCAACTGCTCTTCAGTAAATGCCATCACACACACTCCTAATATTTTTTTCTAACAAATAACTAGAATCTCAATAATATCAATTCTCTTACCAATCACGAAAGTGTCGATTTATACCAACATTTTCATTTTTCCACAGACATCCTCTCTGGAAATTTCCCATCCTCTCTTGCTACAACCCGCACTATCCTCTCAGCAGCCCAACGTTCATATGCTTCATTCGATATGTTGTCATCGTCCACTTTTTCCGCTATCTCAAATTTTCTAGTCTTTTTATCAAACTCAATTTCCCCTAACTTATCCTCATTCGGTCCAAATTTATACACTACTTTTTTATCATTTTCCATTTCTTTTATCATCATTACGTAAACCGCCATAATTTCTCACTCCTTAAACGGGTCCCATATTCTTCCCGATTTAATTGTTTTATCATGTGCTGTTCGATAATCTGTTTTAAAAATACCTTCAAACTTAGATTCGAATAACTCATGCTCTAACAAATTCATATCGTTTTTGGTGTACGTGCCCTTCTCTAATCTTCCCCAAGCATCTGCAATCTCAATATCACTATCAAATCGGCCGATACCGCTATCTTTTTTATGCTCTTTCAAGAAGACATGATCTTTAATTTTTTGCACTTTCCATTCGGACCACTCTGTATTCTTCGCAATTATTGATACATCTGCCTTATTAGCCCTTATACTATCATATCGTGCATCTACTTTATCTAGATTTCTTAAATACTCTTCAAAATCTAAATCTCTACCACCGGTTTCCGCATAATTCTTAACATTCTTCTTAGCAATACTCAGCTCATTACTAGTCAATTTAATATTTTTAGGTACAGTTAATCCATTTTTTAATACTACTGAGCTCAACTCAGTAGATTTGATAACTTTCCCGACTTTTCCAAATGGAACAATACTCAGCAATGTGAAGCCCGCCGCAATCGTTTGTTCAGAACCTTGTAGCTTATTTTGAGTAATTGGATCAAATCCTGTTTTCCATCGATACGCATCAAACACCGGCGTCACCATATCTATCAAAAATATCGCATTCTCCATACCCGCCAAATAATGCGCTTGTTGCCATTTCGCGTTATCATACGTCGCTTTACCGTCCAACTTCCCGTCCTTCGTCACAAATCCCGCAAGATTCCCTTCCGGCACCACCGGCAACGGCCCATCTTCCGCAAGCTTAATCATGCGCGCCGTCTCCGCATCTTTCAACCCTTGCGCAATCGCTTTTTCCCGTGCTGCCCATTGTTCCTGCAACACCGAGCTCCACGTCATATTCATCCCCATCAGGCTAAACGTCCCAGTTCCCACCTGAAATCCCTTATCTTTCCCAATCTCAGCCAAGCCCCGCACCACGTTTGCCGCCAAATCTGTCGCACGCTCAAACGAAGTCGCCGTTTCTGCATCAAACCTATACAGCGCCTCTAACTTCTCTTGCAATTTCTGCCTCAAATCCACAAATATCGGTGTAATCAGCGCCATTCCAACCACGTTATTGCTTAACTTTTCCATGTCCTGAATCTGCCCATCCAACTGCCGAATCTGGTTCCTAACCTGATCCTCAATCACATCCACCGTCGCAACTTCACCTTGAAAATCCCGCGGAATCGCCTCATTTTGCCGTATCAATTCCTCGCACAAACAAATCATGCCCTGCGCCAATGGCCGATACGTCGCGACAAAATACCCTTTTGCGCTGTCATATGTCTTTCCCTGCAACTCCTGCTCAAACGCGAATTCGTTCACAACCCGCATCACGTCTTCCATCGCCGCAATCGTCTCTCGGTAAAACGCAACCATGCTCTCCGTCTGTGCTTTCACCTCGCCTACAAACACATTCAAACTCACGCCCACTCACCACCTAACGCCAATTTCCGGCGAGCCTCATAATAATCCGATTCCCTCTCCAATAACATCCGTTTCTCCCGTTCCATCCGCGCCCGCTCCTCCGCAAGCCCGTCCATCACTTGAAACCGCCTCCGACTATAACCATCGCGCTGATCATCCAAAAACCGTGCCATTTCAGGGTCCTGGTGCCACACACTGCCAAGCTCCTGAAACAGCCGATCACCTTGCCTATGTACATAATCGACCTCATCCTGCAACCGCTCATGGCGCCGCAACTCCCGCTCATTCGCAAACTGGTCATCCCCCAAATTGCGCAACCGCTGATTCCACCGATCCATCTCTTTATCCGCCTCATTCATCTCCGCTGCCTCACTTTCCTAACCCCTGCAAATTTGAAAAATCCCGTCCAACTTCCCGATCCACCCGCTCAAATTCCCGCGCCACCGACCGAATATGAGCGATATCATTCTGAAAACTCTGCCCAAACTGCGTCACCATTTTTTTCATTTGATCCACACTATGCGCCGCCTCCTGATTCACCCGAACCGTTGTCCGACTTGCCTTTTGAATTGGCTTCGAGCTCGCATGACGCACACGATCCCCCACATGTCCCATCGAAGTTGCGATTTTGTTTGCGCTACCAATATTACTCTGTATCTCACTCATTGAAAGACCTCCAATATCTACCTTCATTATATGCAATAATTTCCTAGATGTACAGCCAAAAAAGCCACACAAATGTTGCGTGACTTTTTCCTTTTCTAACATTCACTTTCCATTAATCCACTTTTCAATCTAAACCTTGGCGAGCGACCCAACACGTTCAGCGGAACTGTACTCAGCTATATTCCTTTGAATCAATGCAACAGACTGATTTTGCCTCCAAAGGGTCTCATCTCCAATAACATAAAGCCTATACTTTGCTCTTGTCACAGCAACATTAACAATATTATCATTCACCCAATTTACAGCACCTTTAGCTGTTGCATCACATCCAAGCAAGAAAATAACCTCATTAGCTTCCTTTCCTTGAAAACGATGAACTGTACCACAATTATTATTCAGCCAACTGTCCAAGTCATCTTTTCCAAGCGACTTCAACACATCTGACTTACTGGCATGTTGTATAAATCCTGTGATTACACTAGAAAATGGTGATATAACAAATATATCTGCACACCCACTTTGCTTTTCAAAAGCTCGTTCAATAATTTTTAATGCTTCTGATGCTTGTTCATCAACATGATGATTTTTGTTTCCCCGCTCTTTCCCTAAAATGTTTAACCATCTAGACTGCCTGTATACTAGCTTATCTGCAACTTCTTGCTTTGGCTCTATCGTCTTGCACAACATAGTATTATCATAGGAAAGCTGATTAGAAATATGAAACATAGGATTTAAGCAACGTCTGTGTATCAACAATGGGCATCCTACCCAATCGTCCTCTTCTCTTTCACTTGATGGTAAGTATGCGCCTACTCTATTAATATTGTCTGCAAAGCTTTGAACGGAAATGGTTCTGTCCTTGTAATTGACTAGCTCCTCGTCCGCAAATAACTCCATCAACATTCTTATATCATCTGTTACAATCGGCTCTACTTGTTTAGGGTCACCAACAATAATCGCTTTTTTAAATCGCCATAGAGCCCCAGCAGCCATTTGTGGTGTTGCTTGGCCTGCTTCATCTACAATAAGCTGACCCATACTATCAGGTTCTTCAATATTCGCTAAAAATCGACTAACAGATGCAAACGTCGTTGAGATAACAGGTGTAATCAAAAAAATCGTGTTTAACAGATGAATATAAGCACTTTTTTTATCCTTTATCGAAAAATGACAATTCTCTTTTTCACTGTTTTTTTCAAATTGCCAAAGATATCCTAAATTGATAAGGTTTTCCCGTACACATTGTGAGGATAAAATAAAGTATTTATTGACTTGCAGTGCCCTATAAAAAAGCTTTTCTCGTTCTCGATTATAGCAATCTGATATCCATGGATTCGATAGTTGTACCGATAATCTGGCTTCTTCATCCTGAGAATGAAGTTGATTGAAAAATTCTGCATCAACAACCATACTTAGATTTGTTTTTAGATTCTTCATTTCAGCCTGGAAGATTTCTTTTATCTCCACCTTACTTTGGTTCAGTGCACGAATATTTTCTAAATTTCTCTGGATGTCATTGAAATATCGTTGGGCAACTTTTTCTTCTTGACGCCTCTTTTCTACGCTATTTTTCAGTCGGTCCTCGGCTATTGTTAGTTCTAACTCTTTTAATTTTATTTGTTTTCGTTGCTTTGATTCTTTTATATCTATATCATGTTTTACTTTGTTGCTTTTTGCTATCTCATTCTTTTTTTCTTGGATTTCTGTCATTCTCTGTGACTTGATCCATTTCCCTAGTAATATCTCATGAGGTTTTCTTTTGTCTTCTAATTCCATAACTATACTTTTCTGAAGTTCTAACTCCCTTAGTATTCGTTCTTGTTCTCCCTTAATACTCTTCCAATTGGACTCTTCATTTTGGATCTGTTTTTTCATCAATAAACACTGGCACTGATTTGAAGCCACTTGTTCTTGAATTGTAGCGCTATTTTTTTTAGATATAGCAAGCCTTGATTCGACGTTTTCAATGTGTTGGCTACACTTCCTTTTTTGTAACTCAACATCTTTTAGCGCCTCTTCATTACGCTCACTGATTCTACTACTTTTTGATAATGCTTGTTGTATTTTTTCCACTCGTTTGTATTGCTCTATAAAATCTGTCTTGGCACAATCGAACTCTATTCTGTTTGCCATCTTATGTTTTTTAATATGCTTCATTATCGGTTTCATAACTTTAAAATAGTAATTATTTAAATTCGCCCTTTTCCCAAGTGGTGCTGATATTAATCCCCATTCTGAAAAGACTTCTACCTCTTGTAAATCATCTCGGCTATTCTTTAAGTGATGTGCCAATGAGCTGAAATATATATCTTTTTTTGTTGCTTCATATTCCTTTGATGTACCCTTTGAATCAAAACTAGTATATTTAAAGGTAAGCTTTTTATGATCCTTAGCTTGATTGAATAAATCGTTAATTTCCTCCATACCCTCCGCATCCAGTGAACTAACTACTCCTTTATAGTTTGGTAATTCTTTTGTAATATTTTCAACTGCTGCATTATTAGAGGACGTCACTAACATATTATAATCTGCTATTTTTGGCTCTTTCAAGGAATGGTACTTATTTATGTCCTTGTCGTACCCTTTATTCACCTTATTCCCATCATTGAATTTCTTTGGTATAAACGCATCATCTGCCTTACTATATTTTGTTAACATAAGCGCTCTTTCTACAACATTATGCGCTACGATTTCTTTTAAAAGTGTTGTTTTCCCTGTACCTGGTGGACCATTTACAGAAAAGCATTTAGACTTATTATCTAGATAAAGGTTTATCGCTATTTGCTGCATCAACGCTGGTGCAAACTTAGAAGGCCATTTCCCCATTGGTGTATAGATAGGATCAAGGTATTCCGCGATTAGATTATTATTTTCTCGGATGTTATATCTTTTAGATTTGATTTCTTCTAAGTTGCCTTTGTTATGTAAGATTGTGATATATTCGAGAAAGCCGCTAGTACTAATATTATTCTGTAAATTATGCAATATCATTTCATAATCTTTTTGAAAAAAACCTGTCATTAATTCACTGATATCTTCGAGGGTGTCATCCTTTTTCTCAAATTCCTCCCTAGTTTTAAAACATGTGTATATAAGTGTTCCTTCAAAAGGCACCTTAGCATCTGGCATATTTATACGTACAAATACGCGGCATATATAGTTATGGATGCTCTCTAAAACCGATTGATCTACAACTATATCTTCCTTATCTTTAAAAAATATTTCTTCAATTGTGTCCATCGTCTTTTGGTACGCATCTAAACTTAATTGCGTCTTTATAGTATTTGGATATTTGCAACAAATTGCAAGCCCCCATAGTAATGGTGAGACTCTAAAAGAGCTTTTTGTATACGTACCTTCTGAGTTTACCTTTAGTGAAAATAAGCATATCTTTTCATTAGTTTTTTCAACCGATTCTTTTTCTGTAAACTTTTGAAAAAATGTATCTATTATCGATTGTCTATCAATTTTCCCAACTAAAACATGAATACTAGAGCCTGTGATTGGAAATTGATTAGTTAAATTCCCTTCATTTCTCAATATCACTTTTATATCTTCTGCCAAGGGGATTCGCTCATATAAAGTTATCATTTTTGAGCGCAATTTCTCACCTTTAGATACCTTCATTCTAAGCTCACGATCTGATTTGGATTGTATCGGGAAAGCCTTTTGATTGAGAAATTCTATCAAACGCCAATACTCTATGATATTACTTGCTGCAATATTTGATTCTTTCATTTAGACATCTCCTTTAGATTATATAAAAACTACCTTCCTCCATTATATTCAATATATTTCCACATGTACACCCCCTCCCTTAGTAACATGTACATGATGTTACGTACTATAGCTAAATTGGTAGTTTCATATAAGTCCTGGTTCTCGTGCTACTCAGAAAGCCTAGGAAAAAATAAGACGCAACCAGCAAACCCTGATCGCGCCATCCTACTCACATAACCCTCGCCCTCAAAACCCCACCCCTCCGAGCAATCCTAATTTATCACTTTTTCCCCATGTTCGATATGCACCGTCCGAAAAGGAAACATAAAAAAGCCCAGTAACCAATTACATAGCAATCCGTTTCCTGAGCTTTTAAAAGACGTCATGTTCACAGGCCTATATCTAACAAATAGCGCGCTTTCGTTTCTTCCCGACGCGATCTTTTTCAATCACTTTTTCGATGTAACCCGTTGCTAGCGGAACCTTACATGAAGTATCACCCATATCTACATGAATTTGGCCGATATTCTTTGCAACAGAAATCGCTTTTTCAAGTAATGGCGGATAGTAAGTTCCAACACAGATGACAAATTGATTCATCGTATATTTAACACTATTTTGGGCAGCATGAATATTCTTTTCAACCTGTTCTAAAAGCTCCAGCACCTCCGTTTCGTTAATTTCCTCATTCGGCGCAAGTGATAAATAATTAGCGTAACAGCTCCATCCAGTGTCCTCGATTTGTTCTTCACCAGACGCCATCCAAATTTGTGCGAGTTCCGTTGCATATGACGTTTCCGCTGCAAGGCTCGCTACGATAGCTTCATTTATGGCAGTACAATTCGCAGTTTCTGCCCAGTTAAGCAGCTCTTCTTTGGTGACTTCTTTCGGATTAATCGTTAGGCCAGCTAAATACTGAGCATCATAGTTCCCAGTTGCAAAAAGCTCCAGCGAGACATCCTGATCCTTTATTTTCTTAACTAGAAATTTCTTCATATCCCCAATTTTAACACCGAAAATAGGCTCGTTCGCACCATGTTTGCAAAGGGTCTTTTTCGTTTGCTCAGAACCGAGAGATTCGAGTTGCTGCATCACTTCATTTGTATTCATGTGGTTCTCCTTTTTGGACTTATTATTTTATAGTATAGCCATTTTCTCACCAACGCCCATATCATTAGTATACTATAATTTTGAGACTTTCAAAAAAAAGCGGAGAGCCTAAATGATTAAGGCGATTCTCCACTTCATTTTCTAGCTATTTCTAGTGTTAAGAACAGGCCGTTCCCCTCAACTCCAAAAAACATCCTCGATCGCCTGCTCGGAAGAAAATAACCATACTTCTTGAATTTGACCATTTTCTATCTTGAATAAGTCCATACCATTCATATCTAATTTGTCCCCATTACTATGTTCCGCAACAAAAGTAACATTTGCCGCAACGAAACAATCATTACTTGAAACCCAGTTAGTTATAACCTTAAATGTGCCATTGCTTTTTTCTGCAAATTTCCCAAGATGTTGACCCAAAGCCTGTTTCCCAACAATTACTCCAGAAAGCGGGCTATTTCCTGGTTGATGCCATATTATATCATCAGCCATTGTTTCAAAAACTCCTTCAAAATCTCCTTGGATTAGTGCCTCATTGTAAGCGTTGAATACACTCATTGCATCTTTATTCATAACGACAGTCCTTTCATTTGTATTGGGACAATATGCTACTTCCCTTACTGCAGACTTCTCTTTTCGCGCCATTCTACTATTGCCACTTAAGCATCCATCTACGTTAGTCAAGATATAAATCCGCGACTGAAGGCTCCCATAAAAAATGATTCACCACCATTGTAACCGCATTCACCCTCGCTGTCAATTATTAGAAAACACTGGAAGAAATACTATACATTATATGACACATCGTATATTTTGAAATACAGAAAGAGCCTCACTTTTTCAGCGCGTCCTTTCTGTATATTTGCCTTGTTCGTTTCTATTCTTCATTTTTTTGACTCGTCTCTTAGCCTGTAACAACATCAAAATAGTATAAAATATCATTCCATAAATTGCTGATCCTATAAAATCACGATTTACCATATATTCTATCAAAATACCTAGCACACTACTTGCAGCAACTGCTATCAAGACACTCCGATAAGGATGCTCATCATACAAATGATTCAATTTCTTAAACAATATCCTCACCTCCATTAGCCATTGTAGTATACCACATAACCCCATTTCGTGTATTCGCAAAAAAATAATTTCTATTTACTCCTTATCCGCATCATCACTCTTTTTCTTAAAATAAGGCCGTGTTCGCGATATTTTTGTCGCAATCGTCTCATCATACGTGCTCGCATAAACCGAATAAATGATGCCGCCGCGACGTAACCTTCTGGATGCTCAATCTGTGCCACCGTAATGCCGCGAGTGGTTACAAATATTTCGAAAACGGTTTTCACTGGACGAAAAAATAGTATCGTGCATTTCAGTATAGCTTGTACGTTTTCATTTTCATGAAATTCTTAGATTTCCTTCCTTTTGTTTTCATCTATTTTCTGTAATATAGTATTTGTAAACACGATAGCTTTTACGTTTCCCCCCTTTTTCGTAATTGACTATCCTATCCTTTTTCAAGCTAGTTCCCCTGCTAGCTTGTTTTTTTTGCGCTCATAGAAAACTATTAAATAGACAAAAAGCAAACGTATTTCAAAATTGAATAGGAGTTGCTCATGCTAGGCCAACCGAAAAACACGCCTTTTCAGACGTGTCTCGATATCGAAAAAATGCCATTACGGACGCTTATTTCGCATGTAGCTGTCCTAATTCTTGATACAAAACCGAAAATACTTAACTCTCCTCTATATTCCTGTCAATCAATTTTAATAACAAAGTGTTAAACTCCTGTTGTTCTGTTTCTAAACTACCAAAGAAATCATTATCCACACCCTCGACTAAGGGGAGTGCCTTAGACAAGGCTACACGTCCATCTTCTGTAAATTTAATTGACTTTGCTCGAGTATCAGTTGGTGACTCTTGACGAATTAATAACTGCGCCTGCTCTAACTTCCTAATGATTGTAGATACTGTCATTGCGTCTATATCAGCTTGTTTTGCGATATCGGCTTGTGATATTTCTTGATCCATTTGGCTAAGATACCCCAATGATGCTAATACCGTGAACTGCGGATGAGTTAAATTCACACGCCTTAGCTCATCTTTTACTGATTTATGCCACAGATTATAAACTTTTATAAATGATAATCCGGTTGACTCATTGGGTTTAGACCGAAATTCAGATGGGAAACTATCCATTAGCAATCTCTATAAGCGAAAAAACAGATTTAGGTACTGCGGCAAATACGCGTGAAATAAGGGCCGAATCTTCAAATGTAGCCTCTCTATTAAGCGGAACAAATTCAACAGAATGTTTCACTACTGTTTTACTCTCAACCTTAGAAAGTTCATGACTGAAGTAGATTTCTCCAATTGTTGGAATCACTGTCTTATTAGTAAATTCTTTATTAACTATAACAGAAGTTAATACAAATGGCGTCTGTGGTCTCCCAACTAGTTTCATTGTGCCACTTGTACCTGTTTTAAATCCACTTTCTAAAACTATCTCTTCTAAATCTGCTTCCCACGAGAACCATTTATTCACATCCTCGTATAAACCCCAAATTTGTTCCATGCTTGCCTCGGTTTTTAATTCAAAGCTAAATTTCATTATAGTAACCTTCCCCCTTTTTGATAAGTACACTTATATTATATACACTTATTAATTAGATGTCAATAACCAATCAGGGACACGTACAAAAAAAGCATAAAAACCGCCCTTTACTCCTAGATATATTGTCTGATTCGGCGTTTTAACCAACCATTTATTAATGTAGCTATCGCAGTCGTCTTCATAGCGCATCAAAAACAAACGCAACCAGAAAATTTCTGATTGCGCCTATTCGTTTATTCTTCACTCTTCAATTTCGCGTTACGTTCCGCCAACTCTACAAGATACATCTTCTCCTGCTTATCGGCTTTATAGAACATCAACGCTATCGCTGCAATCGCGAAGCCGACAATCGGAATCCAAATAAAGTTGAACTCAATCGCATGAAGCGCGCTTGTAGATTGAACTTTATTCGCTTGGTAACCACCTGCTGCCAAAATTCCTGCCGTCATCGCGCCGCCAATTCCCATTCCGAATTTCGCGCCGAAGCTCGATGCAGAAGTCAGCAAACCTTGTGCTCTCACGCCGCTTTTCCACTCGCCATAATCGACAGTATCCGCGAGCATAACCGAAAGCAATCCAGAGATAAAGCCAGTTCCGAATGCGTTAATCACAACGCCGACAATGATAATCGGCACGCTCAAGCTATACGCCCCAATGCCCATAACCGCTTGTCCAATAATCGCCAGAACAAGTCCGCCAACCATCGTGTTTCGTTTGCCCAATCGTCCAGCCACAGCCGGCGTCATCAGCAATGTCAAAAGTGACCCAAATGCAAGCGCCATAATCATCGGCACCAAATCTTCACGTCCCAAGTTATACTTGAAAAAGTAAATCGTCGTTTGGTTTTTCATCGTCATAGCCATCCAATAAATGAAGTTCATCAAAATCATAATCGCCCATGGCCAGTTGCGCTTAATCGCCTGGATACTATCTTTCACACGCACAACTTTTTGTCTGTTCTCAATCCGTTCTTTCGTATTGAAGAAAGTATTGAGCAATAATACCACAGCCACGATTGAAAAAATCAAAATCGTGAGGAAAAAGCCTTTTTGGTCGTCACCTTTTCCAAGTGCCGCTACGATTGGTAAAGTGAATACGGTTACAATGATTTGTCCTAGCGTTCCACCGAATTGGCGAATCGTTCCGAGTACTGTTCTTTCTTGTGGATTATTCGTCAAACTTGGCAAAATCGATGTGATTGGCAAATTCACGCATGAATATAAAATACCTACTAAAATATATGTGATATAAGCCCATGCCAATTTTCCAGCGTCGTCAAAGCCTGGTGTCGTAAACGTTAGTACGCACATGAGGCCAAATGGAACCGCGAACCATAGGAAGAATGGTCGACTTTTGCCCCAACGTGTATTGGTACGATCGATGAAAATCCCGATAATCGGTCCATCAAATGCATCGATGACACGCGCAACTAGAAATAGTGTTCCTACTGCCGCAGCGCTTAGTCCGTATACATCTGTATAGAAAAACATTAAATAGGTCGAAATAACTTGAAATGCTAGATTACATGCTGTATCGCTTAAACCATAACTAATTCGTTCTTTCCATGGCACCATTGCTTTCAATGGCTGTTCCGTCGATATTCTTCCTGTTGCTTCCATATATTTTCCCACCTTTTTAGTAGTCGCCCATCTCAACGCGGAGATGGGCTCGATTTTTTATGCTAGTTTGATTGTTTTTTCAGATGTTTGGACTGTTTTTGTACCCGATTCGTGTTGTTTATGCCAGATGACTTCGTAGTTTGCTAAACCTTCTGTGTGAACGGTTATTTCAGAACCGGTATTTTCAACGCGGATTGTCGCTTTTTGCGTGCCGTTCGCTTGGTAAATCACCGTTTCTGCGCTTGTGCTAGCCATTTCAAAACCGTAAACATGGATCGTCGGGTTCTCTGCGTAATCGTATTCCGCGTGATCATCCCGCGAACCGCACACGATAATACTATTTTCCTTCGCCAAAAGCGGGAAACTCATGTAATCGTGATGCTCGCTAACCCACGTGCCACCATCATAAACCTCATCAGTCAGGATATTCGTCCATTTGCCTTTTGGAAGGTAAAATTCGCCGCGACCTTCTTCGTTAAAAATCGGAGCTACGAGCAAATTCTCACCCAGCATATATTGTCGGTCAAGCGTTGCCGCAGCTGGATCTTCCATATACGAAAGCACCATCGGACGCATCATCGGCATACCATCCTTGTGCGCCGTCACCGCCTGTTTGAACAAATACGGCATCAAGCGCATTTTCAGCTTCGTAAATTTCCGCGTCACATCCACCGCTTCCTCATCGAAAATCCACGGCACACGATATTCCACGTTTCCATGATAACGGCTATGCGATGACAACAAACCGAACTGCGTCCAACGCTTGTAAATATCAGGCGTCGCGCCCTCTTCAAACCCGCCAATATCATGACTCCAGAAGCCGAATCCAGATAGCATAAACGATAGGCCACCACGCAACGATTCCGCCATCGAGCTATACGTAGAAAGGCAATCGCCGCCCCAATGAACCGGGAATTTTTGCGATCCAACTGTTGCCGATCTCGCGAACAACACCGCTTCTTGCTCCCCACGTTTCTCCTTCAAAAGATCAAACACGACTTCATTGTAAATATACGCGTAATAGTTATGCATTTTTTCAGGATCAGAACCATCGAAATACTGCACATCAGTTGGAATTCGTTCGCCGAAATCCGTCTTGAACGCATCCACGCCCATGTCCATCAACGCACTCAGCTTATCACGATACCACGCACACGCCGCCGGATTCGTAAAGTCAACAATCGCTTGCCCACCTTGCCACAAATCCCACTGCCACACAGATCCATCTTTATTTTTAATGAAATAACCGTGCTCCTTACCTTCCGCAAAAAGCGCCGACTTTTGGGCAATGTACGGGTTAATCCAAACGCAGATTTTCAAACCCTTCGCCTTCAAGTTCGCGAGCATCTTCTCAGGTTCTGGGAAAACACGACGATCCCACTCAAAATTACACCACTCAAAATCCTTCATCCAGAAACAGTCAAAATGGAACACATCCAGCGGAATATCGCGCTCCTTCATGCCATCAATAAACGAATTTACCGTCGCCTCATCGTAGTCCGTACAAAACGACGTGCTAAGCCATAAACCAAACGACCACGCAGGCGGCAATGCCGGTTTCCCAGTCAAATCCGTATACTTCCGCAAAATTTCCTCCATCGTCGGACCGTAAATAATCATGTACTCCAGCGCCTCACCCGCGACGCTAAACTGATTTTTTGACACGTGCTCCGAACCAACTTCAAACGACACATGTTCCGGATGATTCACAAAAACGCCATACCCCTTATTACTCACAAAAAATGGAATGTTCTTGTACGACTGATCACTACTCGTGCCGCCATCCTTATTCCAAATATCCACCGTCTGGCCATTCTTCACAAAGTTCGTAAAGCGCTCGCCAAGCCCATAAATATTCTCTCCAACGCCCAAATCAAGCCGTTCGCGTATGTAATTCTGATCCGCAGACGTAACGTAACCTTGGCCATTCACATCCGATTTCGTCAAAAACTGCTCATTTCCATAAAAAGATAACGCATAATTTTCCTTATCAATCGCAACTTTCAAATCACCAGCTTGGATTGTAATCGCTTTCTCGTCATCCGTCGTTTTCAGAGCAACTTGCTGCTCATTAATCTCAAATGCAGGCGACTTACGCTCCCCACCATCATGATGCTTCAAACGAACCGTAAACACATCTTCTCGCGGCGAACTAATCTCCGTCGTCATCAAACCAAGATTCAGCGTATCCCCACGCGATTTAATTTTTTTAAAAGGAGCAAAAACGGTAACTGTATCCGCTTTCAAACTATAGTCAAATACTTCTTTCGGATTCTGGATTTCAAAACCCTCTTTTACGAGCCAAATACCATCTGTAAATTTCATCACTGGTCCCTCCTCATCAAGTTAGTTAGCATGATAAACTAACTAACACCATAATAATACGAACGTAACATTTTGTCAAGCGCTTTCTTATTAGACAAAGCCTTCTTTTATCGCTACAATAGATAAGAGAACAAGGGGGTACCACAATGTTTGCAAATCGAACTGGAATTAGAGAAGCCAATGAGCGCATGGTTTTGAGTGTCATCGTTAACGACGGTCCGCTTTCACGCGCGAATCTTTCCGAAAAAATCGGCCTAAACAAAGCAAGTGTTTCCGCCATCGTCAAAAGTCTGATCGAACAAAAACTAATTAAAGAAGTTGGCATCGGCGAAAGTACCGTCCAAGGCGGTCGCAAACCAATTATGCTCGAATTAAATAAAGCCGCGGGTTTCGCGATTAGCGTGGATCTTGGCTACGATTACATAGATACCATGATTCATTACCTAGATGGCACCGTCCGAAATCGTAAGTTGCTTCCCTTCCGAACCATCGAAAAAACAGCAATCACCGCTGATTTAGTCACTATCATCCAAGAAATTACCGCCAAGCTTCCAAAATCACCTTTTGGCATCGTTGGTATGACCATCGCAATTCACGGTGTTGTTCATAATAACCAGATCAACTTCACGCCTGCCTACGATTTCACCGATTTCCCGCTAGCCGAAGCCTTACAAGAACACTTTGACTATCCGATTTTCCTAGAAAACGAAGCGAATCTGCTCGCACTCAGTGAACACGCCAAGCATAGCACATACCACAACCTCGTTTGCATCAGCATTCACGCCGGAGTTGGTGCCGGAATCATCACGAACGACACGCTTTATACTGGCGAAAACGGCCTCAGCGGCGAGATTGGTCACATGATTGTCCTGGCAAACGGAAATCCTTGCACATGCGGTGGTAAGGGGTGTCTTGAAACCTACAGCTCCGAAAAAGTGCTTTTAGATACGTATCGCAACATCACAAAAAATCCGGAAGCTATCATCCCAGACCTATACCGCGCCTATGCTGCGAACGACTCGATTGCTACGAAAGTAATCGAGAATATGTTGGACTACTTAAGCATCGCCGTTCATAATGTCATCACCCTGTATAACCCAAAAGTAATTGCCATTCATAGCGAAATCAGCCGCCTCATTCCCGATTTCCCAGAGCAGATAAAACAGCAATTACCGCATTTGACCACACAAAATATCGAAATCAAAAAAGCAAGTTTGGGTGAAGAAGCGATTTTATTCGGTGCGGCGGTTGTCACAATTTCTAATTTTTTAGAAGTTCCTAAATTTGAATTAAAAAAATAAATACTGTGCTTCTATCTAAATATTGAATGAAGTCTATTGGAAATTGCCATAAACATTTTACTCACGCTACACCACATAAATTCTGTGATACAGGTGTAGCATGGCTAGACAATCTGAAACGTCTATTAGAACAAATTTAAGAAATACTGGCTCAGCACTATATCAAAGATTTTGACATTTCTGCTGGCTAAAAAGAGGTACTAGCCATTGATTTCCTAGCTGGCACCTCGATATTCCACCCGACAATTGACATAGAGCCCAAACTATAAACACATTGTTTGTAACTCATCATCAATATTATTTTTCAACATTTTAGCCTGTCCATAATGATCAATTTGCAGATTGTTTAACTCTTCAGCTAGTTTTGAATCTTTTTCGTAAAAATGTAGATAGCGTTTTATCAAGTTTTCAGACAAACTGTAGTTATACTTTTCTTTAAATACTAATGCTCTCAGCAAATTTAACTTTTCTTGAGGATTTTCTTGTAATACTATATCAATTTCTTTATTTTTTTCTGCCTTTTCAAATACTGTATTGTATAATCTCCCGCCGTTATAGTTATAAGCAATACCATCAAGGTTCAAGTATACTGTACTAGTTAAATTCTCAACAGATAGTTCTACTTTATTATTTTTAAAAGCCCAAGTATTATCTAGATACCATAAATCTACTTCTGTTTTTCCAATTTCCACTTTGAATCCGTCAAATCTATTTTTTCTGTAAGCATAGCCAGATCTATAAAAGTAGGATTCTACTTCATCAATATCAATGCTCGAATTTAAAACTATATCAAAATCTCGAGGAACTACTATTTCAGAACTCATATATAAATCACGAATTGCTCCACCAAAAAAAATCAACTCATTTTCATTTGATAATTGACTAACAAAATCAAACACACTTTTATCCTTTTTCAAAACTATGTCTAATTTCTTACCAATATCCAAGCTATTCATGATTCATACCACCTTTCTTAAGGCATCTTTACTCCTAATAATTGCTGATGTAAATTTACGGCGTAAGAATCTGTCATTCCTGATATAAAATCCGTAACTAACTGCAACCTATTATAAAGATTTAAGTCTTTATATTCTAGTTTATATGGCACTCCACTGTCAAATAATTTAGCATACCTGAAATTCTCCGATATAAGATTATACAATTTTTGCTCTTTTGTTTTAGTTTTATCAGTACGCTCTATAGTTACAATGGCACCTACGAATAAAGTTAACAATTCTGTAATAACTTTATCTCCTACAAGCTCTAAAGTCAGTACTTCCTTGTTTGAAAAAACAAATTCCCCACATAACTCAGAGCATATTTCCTCTAAATAATTTGCGTTACTTTTTTCTATCAATTTTCCGTCTAAGCCTTTATCCATTATAATATCATAATTATTTTTAAATGTTTCAACTACTTCTTCTATTAAGATTCTCTGAATTGTTATCTTTAAAGTTTGCATTTTTACTAAATCAATTTCTGGAATTTTTCTTTCATCAAGGGTGTTTAAATTTTCTTTTAGTTTTTCATAAAGACTAAAATGGTTTTTTTCTATTTTTGGTAGTATAGCCTTTTCAATTTTTTCCCAAGAAACAGCATTTTTCTTCACAGCATCTTCCAAGTCCGTTGGAAGGTAAGCGATATCATCTGCCGCTTCCATTAGTAATGTCGCTGGATGTTTTCTTTTGCCACCTATTCCTGTGCATTCTTTAATCTTTTCGAATAATTTTTTTTCTGATTGAAAACATCCGAACTTTGGTTTATCTGGATCTAATTCTTCACTTGTAGAGTACCATGGATATTTAGTCAATGCTCCCAACGTACCATACGTAAAGTTAGCTCCATATTCATCACTCAATATTTGTAATTTAGTTAAAATTCTTAGTCCTTGAGCATTTCCTTCAAAATAAAGAAAATCTTTTTTTTCTTCATCACTCATCTCTAAATTTTTAGACTTTAACGATTCAAACTCTGACGATTCAAACCACTTTTTAAACCACTTTCTAATAATATCTTCTCCATAGTGACCAAAAGGAGGGTTCCCCAGATCATGAACTAAACTAGCTGTTTCAACAATTGAAACAAATTCTTTAACTTGCCAAAAATCCTTTAATTTATTTTCTTCACACAACCAGTTCCCTATATTCCAGGCTAAAGATCTCCCAAGAGATGCTACTTCTAATGAATGAGTTAACCTGGTACGAGTAAAATCATTCTCCTGTAATGGAAATACCTGCGCTTTATCTTGAAGCCTTCTAACTGAGGATGAATAAACTATCCTTGAGTAATCTTTATCAAATTCATTATAATAAGAAGTTCCTTTTGAACTTGATTCTCTCTGTCTTTCTTTACATAGTAATTGACTCCATTCCATGTTAATCTCTCCTTTAGTAAATGTACTTTGCTTTAAATTCTTCTTTCTTTTTCATTTTTACAGTGAAAAGTAAACAAACGAAAATTATTCATATCTAATTCAATTTTTATTGGATTTAGAAGCTTTGACTATACACGTAAATAATCCTCTTAATTTGATTTTATCACCAAAATTCTCCACAACTCATTATACATTCAATAAAAAAAGAGCGCAAGGAATATTTTAGCATAACATCAGATACATTTCATACTAGAACAGCTCTAAATACTATCAATACTTAATAATATCAACTCAAAACATTGGAAATTACTCATCAAATAATATTAACTCTATCACTAAAACCTACACCAAATGTGGTTAGACTACCTGCTCGTAAAATTGTTTATCGTAAATTGTCGGCTGGAATGGTGTCAACAATAAAAGACGCTTCGAAAAGTGAATTACCAAACGAATCAATTTCATAACTCCACTTTTATTTTCATAGGAATCTTATTTGTCAAATTAAGCGAGACACATCGGCATGCTGCAGAAAACACTCAATGGGTGTCAAATAGTGCAGCGATTTTCTAGGTAAATTATTTCGAGCCGCAGTAATCTCGTTGACTTCCTGTTGAGAAATCGTGTTAAAATCCATTTGTTTAGGCAAACCGTTTCTTCGAAGAATCCCGTTGGAATTCTCATTGAGTGGACGTTGACAAGGTTTCCCTACATCGGCAAAGAGATTTGAAAATTCGATATTAGTTATTTTTCGGTATTTATCTAAGTCGCATGGGGAGTAGCCATTTCCAATGTTATAAAAGTCATTGTGCCGCAACGCATTCAGATTGTGAAATTGATTCAAACGCTTAGGGAATTGTGAAGCTTTACGCACTTTTTTGAGTCCTGGTTTCTTACGTTCTTTCATATGTTGGTCACAAATCGTTTTTATGAGAACGGTAATATAGCACCACTTGTAGTACTGTACGTAAAGTACCCTGACGGAGTGAGCCAGCTTAACGAGTCTAATTACCCCCGTTCACGTTTAATGAAGCACCACAGTTTCTTAGATTTTCACCATGTAATATTTGTGCATACTTTATTCAGAAAACTTCCATATCCCACCAGATAAGGTCGCATCAAAAAATACTATTCCTAAGACACCCTTGTTATATCACGAAATGTGAACCACTTCAAACCGCTGACATACAAGCAATAAATCAGGTGTAAACGTCAATCCAAATTGCTCTAATTCCGACGTAAAGAACCTCACATGTGCGTCATACCAATACTCATAGCTAAGGTCACCTTCTCCCTCAGACCTCGCAAAATCCTGCGACACCTCATTCATTTTCACAAGTTCTACTTCGGTATAACGGATAATCACTAATGGTTCATTTTTCCCATCTAAAACGATATTATACTCTCCGACCTCAGGGATTCGCTCGCCTTCGATTTCATGAACACAATGCGCCGCGCATGAAGCCGTTTTAACGCCATCCACTACAAGCGCTCCCAGACGATCTGCCATTTCAGCTCCATAACCAAACGCCCAAGCATCTGGGCAAGCCAAATCTAAGCCATGTTCCTTTGCAAATGCTTCCCAATAAGATGTAATGATTTCAGACATAGTCATCTCCTCCTCTAGTTAAACCATTTCCGGATTCTTAAATAAACCACGCCACGTCCGCAACATGATAATCAAACAAACGGTGAACGCCCCAACATCTGCAAGCGGGAATGCATACCAAACGCCATCCAGTCCCCAGAAATTCGGTAAAATTAAGAGTAGTGGAATCAGGCAAATAATCTGACGCATAAGCGATATCACGAAGGAAATCCGTGCCCGACCAAGCGCTTGATACAAACCACCGCAAACAATCTGGAAACCAATCGTTGGCGCGGCTAACAAGACAATTTGCACCGCATGCGCGCCATCTTTTAGCAATTGCTTATCATCCGTAAAGACGCTGACCAGCAAGTTTGGAAATAACTCTACCACCGCAAAAGCAACGACCGACATCACAGTTGCAGCCACAATCGACATTTTTACAGCTTTCACCACGCGTTTATATTCTCGCGAACCGTAGTTAAAGCCAACAATCGGTTGCATCCCTTGTGTCACACCATTAATCGGCATAATCATGAACGACGCGATTCTGTTCGCCACGCCATACGCCGCAATCGCCATCGTCCCACCATGAATGTTCAGCATCCAGTTGACCGAAATCGACACGATACTCCCAGCTGACATCATGATAAACGACGGGAAACCAATCGCCATAATGCTCCCCGATAATTTCCAGTCAATATGGAAGCGGAATCCTTTTAACGTCAGCGAACTTTTGCCAGATAGGAAGTAAATTAACAACCAAATCGCGCCAACCGCCTGCGCTATCAATGTCGCAAAAGCCGAGCCTCGAATTCCCATATCCAACCCCATAATAAAAATCGGATTCAAAATCATATTCAAAACGGCCGAAATAATCATCGTCAACATCGCTATTTTCGCATTTCCCTCCGAACGAACAATGTTATTCATCGCCATCGCAAAGGTTTGAAACACCGAGCCCAACAGCAAAATTTGCAAGAAATCCTTCGCGTACTGGTGAATCTCCGGCGTCGCGCCAAACATTGTCACCAGTGGATCAAGGAAAATGAACGTGATAATCGCCAGCACCAAGCTTGAGATGACAACCAGCCAAATCACCTGATGGTATACCCGATTTGCTTCCTCACCTTTTCCTGCGCCAAGTGCCCGCGAAATAATCGATGCACCACCAATCCCGAACATCGCCGCCATCGCCATCATAATCATTTGAACCGGAAACGCGATCGAAAGTGCCGCCACCCCAAGGGATCCAACGCCCCGCGCCACGAAAATCGTATCGACAATATTGTACATACCCATCACAAACATCCCGATAAAAGCAGGAACCGATAGGCGCCACATCAAAGAACCAATTTTATCCTCACCTAAGCGCTTACTTTGTTCCTTCATCTACTCACCCGCCTTCTCATGATTTTGCACATTATCCACCATCCGCAACAATAAATGAATCAATTGTTCCTTCTCTTCCTCCGAGAAACCCTCTGTTAAAATATCAGACCAATCCTGCATCGTTTCCTCAATAAAAGGCTGCATCAATCGCCCTTTATCCGTCAAATAAACAATATGTTTACGCTTATCCTGCTGATTCACTTCACGGCGGATCATGCCTAACTCCTCTAATCGCTGAATATGTCTCGCCACATTCGCCTTATCCACCATAAAGCGCTTCACAATCTCATCTTGTGACATAGCACCATAACGATAAAGCGTCGTAATATAGCGTAACTGCCCAACGCCCAGACCATACTTCTTTAACCGATCTAATTTAAATGTATTCCCACACCGATTCACAATGGACATCGATTTTGCCATAATTTCATATTGTTTTACCATGGTATCCTCTTTTCCAACCTCAAAATGGTTGCGTCATCAACTTTATCCATTATACCGAATATAAGTTCCTGCCGCAATCAAATTTGACTTTAACAGACGGTTTTGACACAATAAATATAGTAGAAAGCGAGGCTAGAACCATGCAAATAAAAAAACTGAAAGAGCGCTATCCCGACCTTACATATTCCGAAAAACCGTTAAAAATAAATACAACACACCTCTTCTTTTATGAGAATCCATACTATTTCGCGATCCCAAAGAAAACGCTAACACCAGAAGAAATCACGTTGCTACAAACCCTTTTCCAAGCACCAGCACCCGTTTTCAAAAACGAACGACTCACAGAATGGCATGCTTTACTATTCACGCAGGAAGAGCTGGAAATCCATACAGAGCCGCATTTCTATCGAATTATCCAATTCCAAATCCAATCCGCAGCCCCCTCCAAAAAAACAGTACTCGAATGGCAAAAAGCGTTGGTCAGCTTCTTCGCGCAAGATACCGAAATCCTCATGCTGACCGAAGATTACGGTGTTCTGATTGAAAAAATTGCAGGCTCTTTGCTCGGTGAAGAAGAACTCGACGCCATCGCAACAACGCTTGAAAGTGATTTTTATATCCCGGTTCACTTTTTTATGGGCTTGTTCCACGAGAAAACCGCGCTGCTCCGAGACTTATTTGCCGAGGAACAACGCCTATTCCGCCAAAATTCTAATCAGCTCGTGCAAACCGTCGAATCCAACTGCCTGCCGATGATTGCTGAGCAGTTGACGCACAGCTTGCTGGCACAGGAAATCGGCCAGCTTTTTGAGAAAGACGAGACTTGGAAACCGCTTATTAAAGCACTTTGGGAGCAGCAAGGGAATCTGAGCATGACTGCGAAAGCCTTGTTTATGCATCGCAACACGATTCAATACCGAATCGATAAATTTCAGGAATTGACGAATCTGTCGCTACGTAAGACGGACGGATTGCTGTTTGCTTATCTTAGTTGTCTTTTATACGAAAAATAGAAAAACTCTAGAGCGCCGATTTTTTCATCGGTTTTCTAGAGTTTTATTATGTTACTCCTCACGATTTTGCGGTTTAAAAATAAAAAGTCCAATTCCAAGAAGAATGATACCAATAATCAGCAAATGCATACGCTAATTTCCCCCTCTTCCATGTCCCCTTCGACATTATTACCTTATACCCTTATTTATTAAAATTATGCATATGAAAAAAGAGATTCTCAACTTGAGCCATCTCTTTTTCATGTTTATTTAACGGTAGGAATCGGTTCTTGTAGTAATACCATGTCAGCACCGTCTTCATATGTGACCATCATCTCAGCCAAATCCGAATGCCAAACTGGAACACCCGCCGCGCCTGCCAACTCGCAAAACTGCTCGAAATCAATTTTGCCAGATTGCGCTTGTTTGACTGCGTTCTTTATTCCAATTGCGGATGATTTCGCAGCTACATTTTTCGGTACACCGTTTAATTGCGCTTCGACGTTTGTACCCTCTGCATCCCAGAAAACGTACATTCCAGTTTTAACGAGGTAATCGTATTTCACAACGCCGGCCGCCTTGAAACCTTGCACAACTTTTGGAAAATCTCCTGCGTTTGCCTCACTTGTGGCGACTTGCATGATTGTTTCTTGCGTTAACATTGCTTCTCCTCCTATTTGAATGTTGTTAATTGTGGTGTCGCATAAATCGAATTATTATTGAAAAACAACAACGCTTGGTCAATCTCGCATTTTTTCACGTATGCATGTAAGTCTAGATTTTTATAGTAGCGCAAATCGAGTGCGGATGTGTGTCGGCTGAGCATGATTATTTATTACCCAAACTAAGCAAAAAAGTAGCTCGAAATCCGATTTTCACGCTACTTCTTTATATTAAATTTGGAATACTTTCTGAATCATTGCCAGTGTTAGCTTCGATGTGTCGCTGACTAATTCATCTGTTCCGATGAGACCAGCTCCGACGCCAATCGCTTTCATACCAGCGGATTTAATGGCTTCCACACCAGCTTGTGCATCCTCGATTCCGACCGCGTTCGCAGACTCCACGCCAAGTCCAGCGGCTGCTACTAGGAAGATTTCTGGGTCTGGTTTGGAATGCGTGATTTTAGCAGCATCAGCAAGGTAGTCAAAACTGTCCGTCAAATCGAGCGCTGCCAGAACCATCGGCGCATTTTTAGAAACCGAAGCTAGGGCGATTTTCAAGTTTGCTGCACGAATCGCGTCGAGCAATGGCTTGATGCCAGGCAAGATATCCGCGGGAGACAAATCTTTCAACAACTCCACGTAATGCGCGTTTTTCTTCGCCGCCAATTCCTCTTTTTGCTCCAATGTGAAGTCTTTTTCACGTCCACCTTTTGCTAAAATCAGGTCGAGCGAATCCATGCGGCTGATTCCTTTTAACGTTTCATTGAAGGCCTCGTCGATCTCGATATCAATGTCCGCTGCTAGTTGCTTCCAAGCCAAATAATGAAAGTGCGCGCTGTCTGTGATGACTCCATCTAAATCAAAAATAACTGCTTCTAACTGTCTCACTATATTCTCCCCTTCAGCAGAACCGCCACATTTCGGGCTGTTCGTTCAATATTTTCACGCGTTTTAGGCAAAATTTCAGCGAGCGTTCCAGCTGTTGCAATCGTTGGAAACACCGCATCTATTTTTGGATAAACCGCTTCAATTCCATCTCCAATACTACCACAAATCCCAATTACCGTCGTGTTTTCTGGCGCGCAGTTCGCAACACCAATCGGCGCTTTCCCAAAGACCGTCTGACCGTCCATGCGACCCTCGCCAACTACGACAATATCCGCGTCTGCGCAAGCTTCTTCCATCTTCAACTCCCGCAAAACAAGCTCAATTCCTGGCTCAAATTTTGCACCTGTAAATAGCATCAAACCAGCGCCCATTCCGCCACCAGCACCACTTCCTGGCAACGTGCGTACATCATGCTCAAAAATCGAATAAAAGCCTTGCATCGCGTTATCAATGCTCGCAATCTTGTCCTGCACCAATCCTTTTTGCGGTCCAAAAACAGCAGCAGCCCCGTTCTCACCACAGAGCGGATTCTCCACGTCAGCCGCAATCCGAATCGTTGTTTCCGTGAGCCTCGAATCGAGATCCGTCAGCGAAACCGAGCTAATCGCGCTCAAATTCGCACCAATCGGAGTCTGCTGCTCACCACGTAAATTATAGAATCGCGCGCCAAGTGCCGCAGCCATGCCGATTCCGCCGTCATGCGAGGCACTTCCACCGACACCAATCACGATTTCCCGCACCTTCGCGTCCAGCGCATGCTTGATTAACTCGCCGACACCTGCCGTGCTAACCGCAAGCGGATCACGTTTTGCAAGCGGCACTAAATGCAAGCCGCACGCCTCCGCCATCTCAATAAACGCCCGCGTCCGATCCGCGCTAAATGCCATTTTTGCCGTCACAACTTCACCGAGTGGCCCCGTCACGCGCACTTCCTCCATCACGCCACCAGACGCCGCCGCCAGAATCGCAATCGTTCCTTCCCCACCATCGCCCACAGGCAAAAGCTGATACTCCGCGTCTGGAAATACGCCAGCAAATCCCACTCGAATCGCCTCGGCAACCTCCTGCGCTGTTAAACTTTCCTTATATGAATCTGGGGCAATGACTATCTTCATGATCGCTCTTCCTTCCAAAATTTAAATTTCTAGTCCTGTCGTCATACTGTGCTTCTCACCAAAAATGTGAATCTGAATTGGCGCTGTCGTCTCTTTTGTCACGCGAATTTTATCCGATTCCAGCTCGATTTCCAAGCGCTCCCCGTGCCATACGAATGAGAATGCCAAGCGCTTCCATCCAGCCGGTAGTCGCGGATTCAAATGCAGTTCGCCATCCGCAATCGCCACACCACCAAAACCGAAAATCGCCGATAACCAAATCGCACCAAGCGACGCGGCATGCACACCTTCATCCGTCCCACCAGGAGCCGCCTCCAAATCAATACGGCACGCCTCCTCGAAGAAGCGATACGCCTTATCCTGCTGACCAACCCGATTCGCCACAATCGCATGAATCGCCTTACTCAGCGAAGAATCGTGAATCGTGTGCGCCTCATAATAATCCAAATTCCGCGCCACAATGTCCTCCGCAAACAGATTCGGCATCAAATAAAGCAACATCACGACATCCGCTTGCTTCAAAATCTGCATCTCATTCACTTCCGCCCGCGAATAATCTAGCAAAATCGCCTGAGATCCCTGCCGCGCCTTGTATTCCGTCAAATCAATTTCTGGTTTATCCAAAAACGTATCATCTTGCGGAATCAATTTCGAAGCATCCGCCTGCGGTAAATAAATTTTCCGTAAAAACGCCTCACATAAATCATAAAACGCCGTATGTTTTTGCCCATATTTCGCCATAAAGCGCAACGTCTGGTACACATTTTCGTGCGCCAAATAATTCGTGTACGCGTTATTATCCACATGTTCCGTATACTCGTCCGGACCGATTACATCTAATATAACATATTTCCCGTCCTTTAATACAGCCCTACTTAACCAAAAACGCGCTGTTTCCTGCAAAATTTGCAAACCATCATGCTCCATAAACAGTTCATCTTGGCTCGCCTCATAATAATTGACCACAGCATGCGCAACATCCGCCACGATATGGTGTTCCGCAAGAGCCGACGCCACTTTTTGACGCTTCCCAGTCCGAACGTTAATCGCTGCAAATTCAGGCGTCTCTTCTTCTCCACTAAACGCGCTCTCCCACGGAAACAACGCCCCTTGGTAGCCATTTTTCGAAGCTTTTTCACGCGCCTGCTCCAAATGAAGATAACGATAACGCAACAACTTTCGCGCCTTTTCCGGATGATTATACAAATGAAACGGTGCAATAAAAATCTCCGTATCCCAGAACACGTGACCCTTATAACCCTCACCCGTCAGCCCTTTCGCCCCAACACTAAAACGCTCATCGTGAGCCGGTGTCATCGCTTCCAAATGATATGTTGCAAAATCCAGCGCCAACTGATCAAACGCATTTTCCGACGTCACCTCAACCCGATAATCCTGCCAAAATTCCTGCCAAGAAGCGCGTGATTCCGCCAAAGCTTCGTCATAACTCTTCGCCTCGCGGATTTCACCAAGTCCAAATTCAGCCGGATTATCCGTCTCCAAACTCGTTGCGATAACGCTTACCTTTTCCAGCAAAAATGGCTCATTCGCCACCAACTTCTCATTCACCGTCACGAGTAACTGTCGATTCTTCGCCACGAAACTGCCTGGCGCGCTAATCATCGACGTCACCGTCACATCCTGCCCACTTTGCGTCGTCACATAATCGCCTTGCATCCACGTTTCGCTAAACACACGAAGCGACTTCTCCACCAAATGCTGCGTCCCAAAGTTCGTCTGCTGACCATCAATTCCCGTCCGAATCCGCACATCCGCGTCTCCCGAAAGGCTCGTAATCACAACTTTCGCATACACCTTATGTAATTCCTTCTTACTCACAAAACGCTTCAGACAAAGCTCAAACCGCTTCCCATTCGGATGTTGCCAAACCAATTCGCGACACACCTCGCCCGTCGCCAAATCATAAACTCGTTCAAAATCCAGAACTTCACCGCTATGCATCGAGAAATTCACGCCATCGATTTCGAACTCAAACCGCGTCACATCAGGCAAATTCACCAAATCAGAACTCACTTGCCCTTGCGCTTTATTATAAATTCCCGCTACAAACATGCCACGCGTCTGCTCCGGGTAATCTTCCTCAAATCCCGCGCGAACGCCCATATAGCCGTTCCCAGTCGTCATCAAACTCGCATACGTATCGAAATAATGTGGATCTATTTTACTCTCCCGTAATACACTAATTCTACTCATAAATATACACTCTCACCTTTTTCTGCTGATTCGTAAATCGCCTCAATCAAACGCTGAACCTGATAACCCTGCTCTGCGTCAGCCACCATCACATCCGCGCCAAGCACCCGATCCACAAACGCCTGCATACTTTTTGCATGTCGCTCTTCATCCGCCGTTTCATTCTTCAAAATCGTGACCAATTCACCAGCCCGATCAGTGTAAATCTCCGCCGGAAACAACGTCGCGCCAGCCTCATCACCAAAGAATTCCACATTCAAAACGGAACTTTCCTTCATCTGCAATACAAAAGAAGTCTCCAACTGCAACAAGCCACCATTTTCAAACTCAATAAACGCAAAAACCGCGTCTTCCACATCATATTTTGTAGGATCCCACGTACCAAAAGTCCCTTCCGACTTCTTTGTCCCAATTTTTTGAAACATTTTAGCAGTCACTTTTTTGACATTCGGAAAATCCAACACGTACATCGCCGCGTCGAGCATGTGAATACCAATATCGATCAATGGACCACCGCCCTGCAATGCCTTATTCGTGAATGAGCCCCAACCTGGAACCCCCGAACGGCGCAATGCCTTCGCTTTGGTCATGTAAACCTCGCCCAAAACGCCATCCGCATAAGCCTGCTTCACGTCGCGCATATCCGTCGCAAATCGGTGATGAAAATCGTACGCCAAAACAAGACCACGCTCCACCGCTAAATCACGCATCTGCTGCGCCTCACTCGCCGTCATCGCTGGCGGCTTCTCACACATGACAGCAGCCCCATGTGACAACGCTAACATGACATTATCAAAATGAAACCGATTCGGTGTACAAATACTCACCATATCTGGTTTTTCCGCCTCAAACATCTCGGCTGCATCCACATAACTACGCGCAAAACCATTCTGTTCTGCAAAATCCGCCGCTCGAGTCGCGTCCGGATCAACAACCGCGACCAGCTCCAATTCCTGCGTCCGCGTTTTATAATACGCCGCATGCACCTTCTCAGCCACCTGTCCCGCGCCAATAATCGCCACTTTCTTCACTTCATGTTCCCCCTTTAAATGCTGCCTCCAAATCAGATTTAGAGGCAGCTCATCATTATCTACATAGCTTCAAATGTTCCAATGCATCCCGATACGCTTTTTCCGGATTTTCCGCACGAACTCGGCATTCAAACGTCAAGAATCCGTCATAGCCATCCGCCTTCAACTGGTCGAAATGCTTTTTAAAATCAAGCGATCCACTGCCAGGCTGATAGCGATGATTGTCGGCCACATGCACATGCTCCACCAAATCACGATTCGCGTGAAGTGCCTCCGAAATCCCGTCTTCCTCAATATTCATATGATAAAAGTCCGCGATAATTTTCACATGTTTCAAGTTATTCGTCTCAATATAACGACGCGCATCGCCCAGCAAATTAATCATGTGATCCTGATAGCGATTAAGCGGCTCCAAGAAAATCGTCGTCCCAGTCTCCGCCGCAATCCCGTCCAAATAAACGAGCGACTCACTCACAGCTTTGAAATCACCAGCTTCCGAACGCGGCGAAACCATTGGCGGTAAGCGATACGTGAACATTCCCCAAGCCGCAGGAACTACAATCCCTTTTCCACCAACCTCTTGCAGCGCTTCCAAAATTACCTTGATTTCTTGTAATCCACGTAAACGACGCTCTTCGATAAAATCACCGATCCAGCCGTCATAACCGCCACACGCCGTCGAAACTGGAATTCCAGTCGCCGCAATCGCCGCTTTGACCTCCGCCACGTTTTCCACAAGCAGTTTTCCGTCGATTTCGAAACCTTCAAAACCCATTTCCTTCACGTATTCGAATTTCTCCATGATACCCTCTGGAAAAAATGCTTGATTCTGCGTCCCAATTTTCATCATTGTCCGTCTCCTTTTAAAGTTCGATTCCCATCTTAATACTCAAATCTGGATTCTGATCCACGTACTTCATATAGGCCTGCGCACTCTCGTCCAGACTTACAATCGGATCAATCAAATCCTCACAATCCAAATACCCGTTCATCAAAAGTTCCCAGCACGTTTCCTCAATTCGCTTCCGATTCCAACGCGGATAATCCGGATTCGGCTCACTCGACGCACGCGCAAACACGATTTTGGCATTATTAAAATGCGCCTCGCGTCCCAAATTAAATCCATCTGGAAACGGCTTCGCAAACGCCACATACGAAATAATCCCACCGTACGCAATCCCACGTAGCGCCGCCTCAAGAGCCTGCGAATTCCCACTCGTCTCAATAATCGAGTCCGCACCAAGTTTGCCAGTCAATTTCTTAACCTCAAACCCGACATCCGTCCCAATCGGATTAAAGCAAGCATCCGCACCATGACGCATCGCAATTTCGCGACGATGTTCCAAAGGATCGACACCAATCACGATACTCGCACCAGCCTTTTTCGCCAGTTGAATCGCAATTTGGCCAATCGCGCCGAGCCCAACGACCACGACATAATCGCCCGCACGCACATGCGCCTCACGAACACCACTCATCGCAAACTGCGCTGGATCATAACAAACTGCATTTTTCCAACTCGCGCCCGCAGGCATTTTCCGCAGCTTATAATTATCAACCGCCTTCACGATCACCGTCTCCATAATCGGCCCGTACGAGCAAACCATATCCCCAATCGCGTACTCCGTCACATCCGCGCCAATCTCAACAATTTCGCCGACAACCATGTTCCCGAGCTGAAACTCCCCGAACACAATCCCACGCGCAGAACCTTCCGCGCGCGGCATAAACATATTCCATTCCTCGTTAAACTCCTCATCAATAAACGGGCTCACACCACGAAAATCAACGACCTCCGTACCATGCTTAGGCGACGCAAACTTCACTTGAATCCGCGCCTCATCCTTAGCCAATTCCCGATCCACATATTCCACCAAATCCGCAACCCGCGGCTCCGTAGCAATCAATTTCTTCATCAGTCAAACTTCCTTTCTAAATTCCAAATCCATTTTTATAAAAGTACTTAATCACTGCCTCATTCGCAAAATTAGCCGTCCAATTCTGAGCCAACTCCGTGCCTCCAAACCGTCAGAGCGACGAGAAGCTTTTAGCTTCTAGGCAAAAGTGAGTACCAGGTGCGGAGCGTACTTGCGTACGCCAGCACTGAAACGAAACTTTTAACAATCAAGATGAATGCTCTCAAATCCTTTTCACCCAAATTATTCTTTCACCTACAAACCAACTCCGTGCCTCCAAACCGTCAGAGTGACGAGAAGCTTTTAGCTTCTAGGCAAAAGTGCGTACCAGATGCGGAACGTACTTGCGTACGCCAGCACTGAAACGAAACTTTTAACAATCAAGATGAATGCTTTCAAATCCTTTTCACCCAAATTATTCTTTCACCTACAAACCAACTCCGTGCCTCCAAACCGTCAGAGCGACGAGAAGCTTTTAGCTTCTAGGCAAAAGTGAGTACCAGGTGCGGAGCGTACTTGCGTACGTGAGCACTGGAACGGAACTTTTAACGACGAAGATGAATGCTTCTCGTTGCTCTGACCTAGCCTTTGACGCCGCCGTCGGTTAAATTTCCTTTGATGAAACGTTCTGACAAAGCGTACATAATAACAACTGGCAATGCCGTCACAAGAGACGCCGCCATCATGCGACCCCAAATATAATCTGGTGTACTAAACAGCGTATTCAAGCCAATCGGCAATGTGAACAGCTCTGAATCCGACAAGAAAATCGACGCAAACAGATAATCATTCCAAGCTACCATGAAACAATACACGAATACAGAAACAATCCCTGAGATCGCGAGTGGTACGATAATCCGCAAAATAATCTGCATTCGATTCAAGCCGTCCATCATCGCTGCTTCCTCAATATCCACTGGAATCGTGTCAAAATAACTAATCAACATGAATATCGCAGTCGGCAATGTTTGCACAACCATCGTGATAATCAGCGCCGTTCTCGTGTCATACAATCCAACACTCGAAATAATTTTAAACAACGGCACGATTAACAAAATACCTGAAAACATGTAAACCGTATAAAAACTCGCATTAATCGTTGTCCGCGCCCGGAAACGCAATTTTGACAAGGCATACGCACCTAAAATCCCTAAAACAACTGCAATTCCTGCTGCAACTAACGCAACGATAAAACTATTTTTAAAATACGTCAAAAATGGGAATATATCCGGATTGAAAATATCTAAATAATGCTGAAATGTCCAATCTTTAGGGAAAAATGTTGGCGTTGTTGAAATCGCCTCTTTCGGACTCTTAAACGACGTCATCATCATAATCAAGAATGGAAACAGCGTGAACAAGAGAAATAACACTAAACTCACATAAAAAACAATTTTCTTCGTCCGTTTTGATTTTTTACTACTTACCGCCATTTAAATTCACTCGCTTTCTTGTAACCATGATGACCACAAAGATGATGACAAACAGAATCACCGAAATCGCCGATGCTTTACCTAGATCATTGAATGCAAAGGCTGTTTGATACAGGTAAACCCCAAGAATATTTACTTTGTTTGTTAGCAAGTATACGTCGGTAAACATGTAGAACATCCAAATCGCACGCAAGGTCACAACTGTCGCCAAAACTGGCATGATTGCTGGTAACGTCACAATTTTGAATTTATCCCAAACACTTGCCCCGTCCATTTCCGCAGCTTCATAAAGCGATTTATCCACCGTTTGCAAAATCGCTAAGAACGAAATGAAAGCATACGGGAAATAACGCCAAATCGCGAATAACACGACTAAAATGAAGCTCGAAACAGGGTTATCAAACCAAAGTGGTGCATCCTTCCAAAGATGAAGAATATCGCCACCAACATAGTTGATTACACCATAACTATTGTTAAACATGTATTTCCAAGCAAAAATCAAGGAAATCGACGGCGTCACGTATGACAAAATAATAAGCGAACGCGCCGTTTTCCGGAATCTGAACTCCCGGTTAAAGAATATCGCAACCAGAAGCCCCATTCCTGTACTACCAACTACTACTAGAATCGTATAGCCAAATGTTAAAGCCAATGACTTATAAAATTCAGCATCCGTTAAAATATCAATGTAATTTTGCAAACCGATAAACGTTGAATCCAAATTCGGATTGAGCGGTAACTCTAAAAAGCTAATTTGAATGTTTGAAATCATCGGATATGCCACTAACACAAGTAATAAGAGGATACTAGGCGACAGCAAGGCCAGCGCCATTTTTGCATCCGAGCGTTTATATGCTTTTGTTTTCATAGTGCCTCCTTATTCTTAGTTATTGGATTCGGCCGTGCTCTGCGCTTTTTCAAGCTCTGAATCGACGTCCTTGCCGCCAACCGTCACATTATTCACCATTTTTGCGATAACGCCTGAACTTGTGATATCGCCCATTTTGGTGAAGTTTTTACCGTCAACTAAGCCGAAAATCTGAATATCATCGAACGATTTCGCGATTTCCTCAGACAACGCGCCGAATGATTTCACGACTTCATTGTTTTTGTACGCTGCGTTCTCGATAACGCCTTTATTTACTGGTTGTGCCCCACCTGGAGACATTAGTACCCATTTCGTTTGGTTCTCAGGTTGTGACAAGAACTCCACGAATTTTTTACCAGCATCTTTTTGTGCATCATCCAGACCGTCCGAAAGTGCCAGCGCCGAAACCGTTCCGTACACTGCTTTTTCCTTCTCTTCTGGAATAATAAATCCAACATTACTTGGGTCGCCATCCGTGAATACCGCCGGCAAAATATACGTCGAATACATCGCCATTGGAGCCGTGCCGTTCATAAATGCATCCTTGATTTCCGTTACATCATTCGATCCAGGCATCGTGTATTTCGATAATTCTTGATAAAACGTCAACGCCTGTTTCATTTCTTTCGTATCAATCGTGATGTTGCCCTTCGCATCTAAAACGTTCGCTTCATTGGAAAGCGCAAACTGAGAAAATGCTTGCTCCGCCATCGCGCCTTCTGCTGTAGGAATCGCAATCCCATATTTCTTGTTCGCTTTATTCGTAAAATGCTTCGCGATTGTCAAAATGTCATTCCAATTCTTTGGCTCCTCGAAATTCGCCGCAGCTAAAGCCTTCTTGTCGTACCAAATACCTTGCACCCAACCCGTAAGTGGAACGCCGATATAACTTTTGCCATTCTCAGAACGCACCAAGTTCAGCGCGCCTTCATAATAACTATCCTCGCCAACCTCTTTAATCACGTCTTTGACCGCGTCTTGATCGATCAATTTATCTTTATCCATTACTTTCGCAAAATCTTGACTTACTTCCAAAACTGCCGGCAATTTGCCAGAACGCGCCAACGTTACAACTTTCGTGTTGAACGCATCTTCCTCGACAGGCACTTGCTTCACTTTAATATTCGGATTTTCCTTTTCAAATTTCGCAACTAATTCTTTTATAACATCCAAACGTTCCTTTTCAACCGAGGAATGCATGAATTCAATCGTTACTTCTTTATCATCTGAGCTTCCCGATGAACCGCCACACGCCGCCAAAATCGCACTCAACATTAACACAACAACAAGTAAAATCGAACCTCTCTTTTTCACCTAAAACCCTCCTAGTTTTTGTTTGTTAACCAGCGGAATTCGTAAGGAGCAAGAATAATTGGAGCGCTCCCAGAAATCGGCTGATCTTTTAAAATATCCCAATTCACAGCGACATCACATGATATCGGCTGATCAGATAAATTATGCAATGCAAGAACACTATCTCCCGAAGCATCCACACGCCTAATTGCAAAAATTTCTTTCCCTAAATCCACAACCTCCATCGGCACATTGGGATGGAATAAGCCTTGCGTTTTACGAACTTGAATCATTTCTTTAATTCCTTCAAAAGTACGATGCATCAATGTTTTCTCATCCGCAAGTCCCATTTCAATCTCCGAAATCGGGTATTTTTTACGGTTGATCGAGCGATTATGTCCCGTTTCTGCGACACCATCCAGATCATTTCGAGCACCTAGAATACTTTGCACGTAAACCGCTGGAACACCAGGAATCGTCAGCAAAATCGAATGCGCCAACAAGAATCGTTGTAACCGAGTATCATCGTTGTCCGCCAAGCGATTCAGCGCATCCATGTACGTCACATTCACCTCATATGGACTCTTCGTCCCATCAGGATTCTGCTTATACGAAACAAGCGCGCCTTCCTTTTCCAAGTCCGCCACCAGAGCCAAAATCTCCTCTTCCGGCAAAATCCCACGAATCGGATTCAAGCCAATACCATCATGTGAAGCTAGGAAATTGAAAAACGTAGCATCCTCACCAGGCAACTCCAAATCACGCGCCCAGCCTGATAACGCTTGCCCATCACCAGTATGTATCGCCTGCAAAACAAGCGGTGGCAACGGGAACTGGTACACCATATGCGCCTCATCTTGGCCATTTCCAAAGTAAGTAATATTATCCTTATGCGGCACGTTCGTCTCCGTAATCATCACCGTTCCAGGAGCAATTTCATCCAGAATATCGCGGAATAACTTCACAATCTCATGCGTTTTTTCCAAGTGAATGCAAGATGTCCCAGGCTCTTTCCACATGAAACCAACCGCATCCAACCTAATATACTCCGCGCCTTCCTCCAAATAAAATGCCAAAACATCAATCATTTTCAACAACACATTCGGATTCCTAAAATTAAGATCAATCTGATCAGCGCTAAACGTCGTCCAAATATGCTTTTTCGTACCATCCGTCATCTCAAACTCCGTCAAAACAGGCGTCGCCCGCGGCCTAGTAACCGCCGTCAAATCCGTATCTTGCGGCAGCGAAACAAAGAAATCATCATATTCCGCGTCCTGATTCAGAAAGCCCTGGAACCAGTCACTTTTCGCCGACATATGGTTGCAAACATAATCAAACATCAACCGCGTCGATTGCGTCAAATCCGCAACATTCCGCCAATCACCAAGCTTTGGATTCACCATTTTGTAATCAATCACCGAAAAACCATCATCCGAAGAATACGGATAAAACGGCAAAATATGAACTACTTCAAACATCTCATCCAAGTACTTATCATACATCTTCTTAAGCGTCGTAAGTGTAGGTTGATCCTTTTCGCAAAACTGATCACCATATGTAATCATAACCACATCTTCTTGATCCCAGCCTGACTTTCGTTGCTTTAATTTCTTCATTTTCGCTTCTTGTATTCGCTCTCTAATCTTTCCCTCTAGAGATATAGCGCTTTCACTTCCATATATACATTCCAATCGTCTTAAAAGAATATCCATTTTTACCTCCTTTTATGGTACCGCTCCCACAAAAAGAGTATATTACAGAAAGCGCTTTCTGTCAATGATATTTTTTACACATCACGAAAAAACGTTCCTCAAACACTTTGTTAGCAAGCCTTTCATTTCTTATTGGACATCTTTACCACAATTGAGTAGAATAGATAGCATAAGTATATATAAAGATGGGAACGGTCTCATCAAGATAGAAACAAGGAGGACACAACTAAAATGGGAGCCACTATTTACGACATAGCACGTCACGCTGGAGTCTCGAAATCCACCGTTTCACGCGTACTAAACAATCAGACAAACATTTCCGCCGACTCAAAAAAACGCGTTCTCACAGCCATTGAAGAACTGCAATATAAACCCAGCAAACTAGCACGAGCACTGACAAACTCAGGATTCGACGCCATTATGGTCATTTCAAATCGCCCAACCAAAACCACAGCGGGAAATCCTTTTTTCTCAGAAATCATCCATTCCATCTCAGCCATTGCAGAGGATCAGAATTTCGATTTAATTCTACAAACCTCCCAAAATACGGATGATGAACTAGATAAATGTATTGCCAAAATCAAGGAAAAAATGATCAAAGGAATTATCATGCTAAGCTCGCCCGCAGACGAATCCTTTTTCGAAAAGCTTGATCCATTCAATATCCCCATCGTCGTAACCGGAAAAATCGATGGCAACTATACAAATGTTTATTCAGTCGACACAGATAATTTCCAAGACTCCTACGAACTAACAAGTCTACTCATCAAAAATGGGCACAAAAACATCGCTTGCCTTCATGCACCACTGAACCACCACGTTTCCATTGATCGGCTGGCCGGATATCGTAGTTGCCTATTTGATCACAATTTAGACATTCGTCGTGACTGGATTCTTGATAGCGGATACACTGCCGAAGACGCTTATAACGCCGCGAACCAGCTACTATCGCACCCAAATCGTCCGAGCGCCATTTTTGCTACTGATGATTTAAAAGTGCTCAGCATCTATAAAGTAGCTTCCGAGCACAACTTGCACATACCACAAGACCTATCCATCGTTGGCTACAATGACCGCGTTGTCTCCACCTTCCTATCGCCGCCACTGACAGCAATCGATATCCCCACCAAGCGATTAGGAAAAGCAGCTACCGAGTTACTCTTCCACTTAATTCAGCAAAGTGGTACCCCCAGTAAAAACATGATTATCGAAACAAAACTCATTAACGGCGCATCAATAAGCCATCTAAATACACATTAAAAATCTGGAAAGTATACTGTCTCTGATTTAGACAGGCACTTTCCAGATTTTTTTACAATTCATATAGTGACAAGGTATCTTTAATAATAGCTGTGTAATCGGACAGACCAGACAAAATACGATGGACTTCAATAAGTTGCTGTTCTTCATAATACACATAAAATACTGTATACCTATCAAAGCTAAGTTTACGATACGGTTTAGAAAGATACTTTTCACTAGCATACAGACTACCCAACTTAGGGAATGCAGCTAAATTCAAAAATAGCTTATCTACACCTTTACTAAAGTTCTCCTCAGCTTGGGTTTGATATAAATCTTCCAACAAATAGAGAGAAATACTTTCATAATCAATGCTAGCATGTCTAGAAAGGCTAATTTTAACGCTTTCCCCCATACATTCATTCCCACTCAGTAACAGACTCAGCACGCGCACGATCTGTCAAAATGGCTACCCGACTCTTCACTTCTTCCCAAGTGCTTATATTTCCAGTCGCGAAGTCAGTTTCTGCTTGGCTCAGTTTCTCTCTAATCATTTCTTCTGATGCGGCCACCCATGTAGGTTCATAGGCGAATTTGGTGGCTGTTTCGTTCACAAAGCTTTCTTCCATGTTTGATGTCATCTCCTGCACCTCCGTCTTTTATCTCCCCATTATAACACACAAGGAATTTCATCGCCATCTTTTCATTCATTTTGTGTCAATTTCGTTTTTTGCATAGGCTTCACGTTTTTTTTCACCCACATAAAAAGATACTTTAGCCAAAAGTATCTTTTTAACATCTATATATTCCGCACCATCACATGGACAATATGCTCTTTTTCACCATATGTTTGTCTTTTTTCTTCCTGCTTTTCAAAACCGAGATGAGACCAAAAACCAATGGCCTCTTTATTCTCCTCAAGGACACCAATCCGCAATGAATCGGCACTGCCATCAGATGCCCAATCCTTGATAACTTGATAAAGCACTTTCCCAAAGCCACTACCACGCTCTTCTGGTATCAACATTAACAGTCCAATAATCCACTGTCCTTTTCGCGGGAAATCTGCGACAACATCAATCAACCCAATTGGCTTATCCGCCTCATCAAGCACCGCCATCACAAATTTATCCAACTTCGTCTTGCCCTTTGGTATTTCCGTAATAATATCGCGCGCATTCTCTGTTGTTGCCGCCATTCCTTGCTCTATCAAGAAATAATCCTCGCATTTCGCACATACTTCCTCAGCCAATTCTACATCTTTCTCCGTCAAAAACTTCACATGATAATTCCGCTTCTTATCCAAATATCTCACCATTCCCTTTGTTATTTCGTTACCGCGCGTGTCTCATATTGACACATCTCTTCATAGGTCTCAATGCTCATCACTACCATATCCCCATGCCCATTCTTCGTCAAAAAAATAGGTTCACTACGTTCGTGGACAATTTTGGAAATATCAGTAAAATTATTTCTCAAATCCGAAACCGGTCTAATTTCAGGCATCTCCTTGCCCTCCTCTTATCATAATATTATCATTATTATATCATAATTATGATATAAATGCTAGTGAAATCTGATTTTAAGCAAAGAAAATAGCCAGTCATAAAAACCAGCCATTTCCTAATAAATTCAATTAATACGCGCCTTCCAGAATCAAAATACTATTCCCCTCAGGGTCGGCACACCGTAACTCTTTCCCTCCCCAATCCGCCAAAAATGGTGGTTGAATATCGACGCCATTAAATTTCAATGTCTCATATGTCTTATCTAAATCGGCCGACCGAAAAACAAACTCCGTCGGTCCTTGCGTTGTCACATCATCACTCGCCCTATCCCAAACAATAATCCCAGGATCATGTCTCGAAAAGGCCAATTTAGCCCCAATATAATTACCGTGCCCCTCAAACACCAGTGGCACGCCCAACTGTTCCTTGTAGAAACGTACAAATGCTTCTGGATTACTAACCGCAATATTTATTCCCTCAAAACCTTCAATCATAGCATTTCCTCCATCCTTCATTTCATATTATTTATTTCCCTAACAAGACAACTCAAAACTAAAACAGTTAACATTTTGTTTTCCCGCGCATAACGAGTATACTGAAATGGAGGCACAGTTTGCCGATATTTTATAGAAAATTTTAGGAGGCTATTCGACATGAGCAAGCAAACAAATAAAACAGTACTTATCATGAATTTCGAAACAGAAAGTAAGTCCTATCAAGCATTTTCAGAAATCAAAACACTTCATGCGGAAAGAAAAATTCACGGTGAGCAAATGGCGGTTGTAGAACACGACCACAATCATAAAATCAACGCTAAAGACTTCCTAGACTTCACAGGCGGCGACAAAAATATGAAAGGCAGCCTAATTGGTATGCTGGTAGGTATTTTAGGAGGCCCACTAGGCGTTCTTCTTGGTTGGATGACCGGTGCAATCATCGGCTCTTCACAAGACGCTAAAGAAATTCGCGACGCTATGAACGTTTTCGAAAAAACATTGGAAACCATTCCTGAAAACCAAACTGGCGTTATCCTTATCGCTGAAGAAGAGCACAACGAATACATCAATGACATAGTAAATAATAAACTTGGCGGTCGTGTTGTTCGTATGGACGCAAACCTCGTTGCCCACGAAATAAACCAAGCACAACAAGCGGAAAACGACGCTAAGAAAAGCGCTAAAAAAGGCTGGTTCAACAAAAAAGAAGACTAATATGAAACTCCCGAGTCTGAGACAAAACTCAAGATAAAGCAAAAGCGCCCTCCCGTTTTTTCGGGTAGGGCGAAAAATTCTGCTTTATACAAATCGAGCGAAAGCGTTTGTATTCAGGGGATTTGGTGGAAGCCGGAAGCGGAGCATACTGGTGTATGTGAGAACCGGAAGTCCGCCAAATCCCCTGAATGCGAGCGCTTCTCGCCGATTTATCTGGGTTATGTCCCGGACCCTTTTATTTATACAGTGAAATCAGCAATTCCTCTATCTTATTCATATCTACCCGTTCAGGAAGATTCGTTTCTCTCGCCGCCCGTTCAAATTCCTTCTGTAAAACAGCAACCTTCTCAAAAATATCCTCAAATGATATCGCTCCATTTCGAATCGCCATCAACAGTTCATGCTCCGCCCGTCGCTTCGTTATAATTCCTTTCCCCTCTAAAATATCTCGCCCCGTCACTAACATCCTAACCAAATGCATCGCGTGCTTATACAATCTTGGTAAATCTTTCGGGTGCTCTCTTGTGCCCAGTTTTCCGTACGTACGCATCGTTCCTTGCATCTCTCCATATATCCCAATAAAATCTCGTAACGGATATCCTTGCAACATCGCATCCATCACTATCTCGCCATTCTCCATTCGTAGTCCCAAACCATTATCGCCTATATCTGCATACTTCCCTTCAAAGTGCCTCATCTGCTTCTGCAATGTCTCCAAAATATGCTGTTCCTGCAAAACTTGCGACTCCTCATTTCGAATCAATGCATTTTGCAATCGCTTCAACTGTGCATTCGCATAATTACCAAACGTCTGCTCCACGCGCTTCGATAAAAACAAATCCGCATTATCACGCACTTTCCGGCCAACCTCTGAACAAATAACTATTTCATCCTCTTCCACACCTAGCAATTCCAGGACATTTGGATTTCCCTGCGCGCACAACTTGATAAACTTCTGCGCACCAAAAATTACCGTATCCGTCTCTTTCTCTTCAAACTGCTCAAACGTATTCAATCCAAATAAATATTGCTCATCCTCTATCAAAAAGCCTCGCAAATCCAGGTCACTCGTCTCCATGTTCGTCCCATAACCATGAGATCCGCTAGCAACCAAATAAGCAGTCCCTTTTAAATCTTTATTATCCCGTAAAAAATCATAGGCAGACGTCTCTATAGCAGTCTCATATTTCTTCATTTCAACTCAACTCTTCTCATCCTGATATTTCCTACCATTATACCAAAACTTGCTCCCTAAAAAATAATTATCTTCCCCAATCAAAATATCTTGACTTTACTTACGAATCGGGGTATTTTAAGTATAACCAATTCCTACTTATAAAGTAAGAATTAAAAAGTAGTTACCTGAGAAAAGGGGAGAAAGTATGAAAAAAAGTATTTTATTCATTTTCACATTAGCCTTAATGTTGGTGTTAGCAGCATGTGGCGGTTCTGGAAGCTCATCTGACAGCGCTAGTGGCTCTAAAGATAACAATTCTATCATCATCGGTGTTCCCGGGGATCCCGAAGTCGTGAATCCACTTTATTCAAGCGATCGCGTCACGCTAACAATCCAGCAAGCTCTTTACGCACCACTATTCTGGGAGTACGACGGTAAGCCAGCACTTGCTGATAAACTAGACGTCTCTGCTGACAACCTAACGTACACCGTCACTCTAAAAGATGGCCTAACATGGCATGATGGAAAACCTTTAACTGCTGATGACGTTGTTTTCAGCGTGAATTCCATTATTGATGAAAAACAAAACAGCCCGTTCCGCGGAAGCTGGGTATTTGATGATAAACCTGTGAAAGCAGTTGCTGAAAATGCAACGACTGTAAAATTCACACTACCCCAAGTTGCCCCTGCTTTTGAAAACACATTAAAAACTTTCTTCCCAATTCCAAAACACATTTTTGAAGGTGTTGCAGATATAGGTAAGAGCGATAAAAACAATGAACCAGTTGGATCTGGTCCTTATAAATTCGTGAACTATAAATCTGGCGAATACTATTCACTAGAGAAATTCGACGATTATTTCGACGGTAAGCCAAAACTAGATAAAGTAACCTACCGTATCACAAAAGACCAAAATGCCGCGAATCTAGCACTGCAAAATGGTGAAATTAACTTAAAATCAATTCAACCTGCCGAACGTAATAAAGTTGAAAAAGCAAGTGATGTCAACATTATTACGTATCCAGAAAACCGTTTAAGCTACATCGCATTCAACCAAAACGTCGCAGCACTTAAATCAAAAGACTTGCGCCAAGCCATTTCACTAACACTTGATCGCAAAGATTTAATCGAAGCTGCTTACGGTTCACAAGAGTACGCGAAACCAGCAAGCTCTCTCCTAACAGAGAATACAAAATTCTTCACTGACAAGGTAGAGACGTATAACCAAGATATAACGAAAGCGAAAGAACTTTTAGCGAAGAGTGGTTATAAATCTTCTGACAAACTCAATATTATCTATCTAAACAACAGTAAAGCACAAGAAAGTATCGCGCTCTATGTCCAAGAACAACTGAAATCTATCGGTGTATCTCTAGAACTAAAACCAACCGATCCAACAGCTATGAACAACATTACACTTGATCGTAAAAGTGATGCCTACTCTCTTATGCTTGGAGGCTACATCATGGGTAACGATCCGGATCCATACAAAACACTTTATATGACAGGCGAACCATATAACTACTCAAATTACAGCAATCCTGCAGTAGATAAACTATGGAACGAAGGCGCAGTAACAGCAGATGATGCGAAACGTCAAGCAATTTACGAGCAAATCCAAACAACAATTGCAGATGATGCTGCGATTTATCCAATTTCTTATGATAACGCCGTACTTGCGATTGACAAGAAATATCAAGGAACAAAAGAAGCAACACCACAACCTGTAACAATGTTCCGCGATTTGTCTAAGCTTTATATTAAGTAAATTTCGCCTCTCACATGCTATAATAACTTAATGTGTATAAAATGAAGCCCCAAACTGGCAGGAAAGCCACGTTCCATTTTTCCTGTCGGTGAGGGCTTTACGTTGTTTCACTATACTTTCTTGGTAAGGGGCTTTTCTTCATGATACAAACTATCTTCAAACGTGTATTACAAATTATACCTATGCTATTCATCATTTCGCTTGTTTCCTTCGCATTGGTTCAATTGGCGCCCGGCGATCCAATTTCTTCTTTCGTTACGCCGAATATGAACCCTGACGATGTCGAGCGGATTCGTCAAAGCCTTGGTTTAGATCAGCCAATATACGTGCAGTATTTCAAATGGCTTGGCAATGTATTACAAGGAAACTTCGGCTATTCGCTGATTAATAACCAGCCTGTACTCGGTCAAATTATTGAACGCCTACCTGCAACAATTGGCTTAATGGGAACCGCATTATTCTTCACACTCTTGTTCTCCATTCCACTCGGCCTCATTGCTGCCGCGTATGAAAACACGAAATTAGATCGTGTTCTTAATGCAATTTCTTACGTTGGTATCTCGATTCCTATTTTTTGGTTCGCGATGATTTTGATTGATGTGTTTGCAATTCGTCTCCATTGGCTTCCAAGTTTAGGAATGCGTACTATCGGCGTGGAATCCTTCTGGGATGTCGCAAAACATGCTATTCTTCCTGTCACTGCCTTAACTTTTCAAGGGTGCGCTTCGTATTATCGTTACGTGCGCTCTAATACGATTAATCAACTCAAAGAAGAGTATGTGTTATTCGGTTATGCAAAAGGACTTTCTAAAGCACAAATCATGCGCGATCATGTCCTGAAAAATTCATTGCTTCCAGTCATCACGCTACTTGGTATGTACTTACCACAAATTATTACAGGAGCCTTTATCACGGAAAGCGTATTCTCATGGCCCGGTATGGGTTCACTTGGAATCAACGCGATTTTCCAGTTAGATTATCCGATGATTATGGCTATTACGATGTTCTCTGCCTTGTTGCTGATTATCGGTAACTTGCTAGCCGATGTCGCCTATACCATTATTGACCCACGCATAAGGGAGGTTAGCTAACATGATGAAAGCTGATTTGAGTAAATTCACAAAACCTAAAAATGTCCGACCTCCTGAAAAAGCACAACTACCTCGAGAACGTACATTTTGGCATTTCTTATTAAGTGAAAAACGCGGACTTATCTCCATTGGGATACTCGTCTTGCTTGCATTAGCTTGCGGATTGGCATTCTTATCGCCGTATGATCCAAATGCGCTATCCATTCAAGATAAGTTGCTCCCGCCAAGTAGTTCGCATTGGTTTGGAACAGATGATCATGGTCGCGATTACTTCACACGTGTGCTATACGGAGGTCGTGTATCATTAACTGTTGGCTTCCTGGCTATGTTAATTGCCCTCGTTGTGGGAACAGTAGCTGGAACAATCAGTGGTTTCTTCGGTGGTATTGTTGATAGTTTATTGATGCGTTTCCTAGACATATTCATGTCGATACCATCGTTCTTCTTATTGATGATTTTGAACGCTTATTTGAAGCCTGGTATCGGAAATATTATTTTGATTATCGGTCTACTCTCGTGGATGGACGTTGCTCGAATTGTGCGGGCTGAAACGCTATCGCTTAAAGAACGCGAGTTTATTCTGTACTCGAAATCAAGTGGTGCAGGCGTTTGGCACATCATCGTCCGGCATATCATTCCAAACGCAATGCCTTCGATTGTTGTTGCAGCTTCTCTAAATATTGCTGCTGCGATTCTAACGGAGTCGGCGCTTAGTTTCCTAGGACTCGGCGTGCAACAACCGAACTCTTCATGGGGTAGCATGCTAAACAATGCGCAGGGCTATATTGGAGATGCTACGTATTTAGCGCTCTTCCCAGGTGCCTTGATTCTACTAACTATCCTATCCTTTAATGTTCTCGGTGACGTGTTCCGTAAAGGTTTGGAACCTCGAGATGTGCATAAATAATTGCTATGTCAGGGGCTGAGACATAACCCAGATAAATCGGCGACAAGCGTTCGCATTCAGGGGATTTGGCGGACTTCCGGTTCTCACATACACCAGTATGCTCCGCTTCCGGCTTCCACCAAATCCCCTGAATACAAACGCTTTCGCTCGATTTGTATAAAGCAGAATTTTTCATCCTACCCAAGAAATGGGAGGGCGCTTTTGCTTTGTCTTGAGTTTTGTCTCAGCCTCATTTTATTTCTATCTATTTTACCTTTAATTCAATCACATCTGCGCGCATCTCGTTGACGGCTTGTTCGATGATTTTGATCTCGCTGGCTAATTCACTTAGATTATCAATTGTTCGCTGGTAACGCTCTTCCCGTTCATCATTCTTGCGCATCATCCATACTAATAAAGCTACAAAAAGGATGCCGAATGTGATTTCGGTCGCGTTTGCCACTAAATTCTCTAGTCCCGTAATAATCACTTCCAAACTGTAATAGTTTTTCTTCTCCATCTCCATCATACCTCCCCGTTCAGTATGATTTTCTTACATAAAAATTAGTTTCTCCTGTGAACACTCGGCTTCATAAGCGCTTAGAAACTCTTCCAGTGCGGCTTTCTTCAATCGGTAATAATGGGATTCACTCCAACCGATACTCATGTAAACCTCAATGTTTGTACGTTTCTTCCGCGACACGTACTTTGCTAACAGGACTTCCCGTTGATCGCTGTTTAACTTATTGATTGCCTCGGTTATCTGCTTAATTTCGATATACGCTGGTTCTTGGGATATTTTTTTGGTTAGTCGCAATTCGTTTTCGTTCGTGCGCCTCGGCATACTTCGTTTTGGTAGACTTAGTAATAAGGCGTTGTACTTGAACAATAAATGCTCGGCTTCTTTGCATTTGCTCATTCATTATGCTCCCCCTAAGACTGCTTTATTTTGGTTAAAATAGATTCATATAGGTGTTCCCTTTCTTGGTCGTCCCATGTTGCTAATTGCTGCTTAGAATAGGTTGAAAAGTAGCTGATGAGGGATACTTGTGTGCGTATGTTGCTCGCTTCCTCATCGTTGTTCTCTAATTTTTCTTGTTCTTTTCTCAGATTTCTGATTTTACGACATATGAAGCATTTGCGATTGCATTGGTAAAATGTGATTGCTTGTTCGTTGTGAAAATCAACCAGCCGCGAGAATAGAACATTAATTTCTCTCTGTCTTTTTTTGTTCATCTTAATCTCTCCCTTGCCCCATTTTTTAAGGAGTAATCCTACTATAAACCCCACCGAATACGAAGTCAAGGAAAAAACGAACACTTGTTCTTAATGCGTTTTAGAGTTGGCTATACAGCTTGAATGAAGCGGTTTATTATTTTTAAATTTGGGAGTTTTTTTGAAAATTTTGTGCTATAATAAAAACGTTAATGTTCAAAAACTAACATACGGATGGAGTTGCTGGAATGGCTTTTGTCGAAATGGATCAGATCTATAAACGCTATCAACTGGGCGAGAAAATAGTGACGGCAAATGATGGTATTACGTTTCAAATTGAGCAGGGTGAATTTGTTATTATTGTTGGCCCTTCTGGTGCTGGGAAGTCGACTGTGCTCAATATTTTGGGTGGCATGGACATGAGTGATGAGGGGCATGTTTATATTGATGGAACGGATATTGCGGCTTTTAACGCGAAGCAATTGACGGGATATCGGAGGCAGGACGTTGGCTTTGTGTTCCAATTTTATAATTTGGTACCGAGTTTGACAGCGAAGGAAAATGTGGAGCTGGCAACGCAGATTTCCCCGAACGCCATAGACGCAGAAGTCGTTTTGCAGCAAGTTGGCTTGGAGGAACGGATGGACAATTTCCCAGCGCAGCTTTCAGGTGGGGAGCAGCAACGGGTTGCCATTGCCAGAGCGCTCGCGAAACAGCCGAAATTGTTGCTTTGTGATGAACCGACCGGCGCGCTTGATTATAATACCGGGAAAGCGGTTTTGAAGTTGCTTCAGGATACGTGTCGAAATACTGGTACGACAGTGATTGTGATTACACATAATACGGCGATTACGCCAATTGCTGACCGTATTATCGAGATCAATAACGCCAAAGTTCGTGATGTCAAAATTCAGAAAAATCCTGTTTCGATCGACAGCATTGAATGGTAAGGAGAATCCGATGAAAAAAGCATTATGGAAAGACATATGGCGAGAAATCGCAAAATCTAAAGGCAGATTTATTTCGATTTTCCTACTCATCGCGCTCGGTGTGGCCTTTTTTGTGGGCTTAAAAGCGACTGGTCCTGATATGATTAACACGACGGATAAGTACTATGACGCGCAGAATTTGATGGACTTGCAGGTGCAGTCGACGTACGGTTTGAACAAAGATGATATTGCTATTTTAAATGATATTCCTGGTGTGAGAACGGTTCAGCCAGGTTATACGACGGACGTGATGTTCCAGGATTCGTTGCTCATTACGAAGGTTTTTTCTTTGCCACAGAATAATCTGATTAATAAGTATACCGTTGATAAAGGCCGGTTGCCGAAGAAAAGTGGCGAAATCGCGATTGATTCTATCGGGAAAGCCACGAGCCATTACAAAATCGGGGATAAAATTACGTTTGTAAACAGTGACGGTAGCGCTATGAAAGGGAAATTTCATGTCACTACTTTTACGGTTGTTGGGACGGTTTCCTCGGCGGAATATATCGAAAAAGGAACGCGTGGGACGTCGACAATTGGGAATGGACGCGCGGATATTTTTGCGGTGGTTCCTGAAGCTGATTTCAATGCGAAATACTACTCGACGGCGTTCATGACGTTTGATAATACGGCGAATGCGGAGGCTTATAGTGACGCTTATGATTCGGCGATTGAGCGGAATACGGCGCTCGTGAAAAAAGCGCTAAAAGGCCAGCCGGAAGCTCGATTGGACGCGATTCAGGCCGATGGACAGGTGAAAATCGATGAAGGACGCGCGAAAATCGCGGATGGCCTCGCGAAAATCGAGAAGAATCAGCGGAAATTGGATGATGCACGCGCGACGATAGACCAAGGCTGGGCGCAATATTATGACGGCAAACGGGAGCTGGAAACGAAGCTCGCGGACGGCCAGGCTGAGATTGATAAAAACGAGGCAAAACTTGCGCAGGCTAAGAAAGATATCGCAGCGGCGGAGCGGAAGATTGCGGATGGTGAGGCGCAGATTAGCGGCGCCCAATCGCAATTGGAAGACGCGCAGTCAGAGCTGGAAGATGGGCAGATGATGCTTGACGAAAGCAAGGAACAACTCGCGATGGTGCAACGTTTATACGACGCTGTGAAGGATTATACGCTTGGTGATATTCCAGTCGCTGATTTGGATGAAGAGACGCAACAGGAAATCATTGATAATGCCAATGCGTTTGATCCCGAGCTTGGCGGCTACATTCAGGATTATTTTGATGGGACACTCTCAGAAGACCAGCTAAACCGCCTGAAAAACGAGGCTTCAAGTCAACTTGCGACGGCGAATAAGGAGGTCGCAGATGCGCAGCAGGAAATCAATCGAAACCGTCAATTGCTCGCCGATAAACAACGCGAATTAGCAACGAAGAAACGTGAGCTAGATCAGGCTAAAGAGAAGTTAGCTCAAGGCAAGACGGACTACGCGAATGGGATGGCCCAGCTTAAAACAGGGAAACAGACGCTCGCGGACGCCAAAACGGCTGGTTATGCTAAGCTCGATGCTGCAAAAGCCAAGTTGGGTGCTGCTGAAGCGACGTATGCGGCGAATTTAGCTACTTTTGAAACGGAGAAAAAGAAGGCTCTGGCGGAGATAGCAACCTCGAAAAAAGACCTCCAAATTGCGCAGGAAAAATTGGACGCGCTCGATTTGCCGAAGTATTTTATTAGTGATCGGACGGATAATCCTGGTTATACGGAATATAAAGATAATGCGGACCGGATTGCATCGCTTTCCACGGCCTTTCCTGTGTTCTTCTTTTTGATTGCCGCGCTCGTTTGCTTGACGACGATGACACGGATGATTGAGGAGCAAAGAACACAGACTGGAACGTTAAAAGCGCTTGGATATAGCAATATCGATATTATCGCTAAATTCCTTGTGTACGGCTCATTGGCAAGCCTTGCAGGGACTGTGATTGGGCTCTTGATAGGTTTTCAAGTGTTCCCGCAAATCATTTTTGTGGCTTACGGTTCACTTTATAATTTGCCAGCGCTTGATATCTCCTTCTATTGGAGTTACAGCCTAATTTCGCTTGCCGTAGCGCTATTTTGTACGACTTTGACGGCTTTTGTAGCGTGTCGTGCGGAATTACGAGAAAACGCGGCTTCCTTGATGCGTCCAAAAGCGCCGAAAAACGGGAAGCGAATCTTGTTGGAACGCGTGCCTTTCGTCTGGAAACGGATGAATTTTACAAGCAAAGTCACAGCGCGGAATATTTTCCGTTACAAACAACGAATGCTGATGACAATCCTTGGTGTGGCGGGATGTACAGCGCTTCTGCTCACCGGTTTTGGCCTCAAGAATTCGATCGGCGACATCGTGCCACTCCAATACGATCAAATTATGAAATACGATGCGGTGGTCGTTTTAGATAGTAATGCGACGAAAACGCCGCTTCAGGACTACAACACGATCATCGATAACACGCCAAATGTGAAAAGTGCTCTCGACGTTGCTCAAAAAAATATGACGGCAGTTGAAAAAGGTGTTGCAAATCAAAGCGCTACGCTGATTACGCCGAAATCACTAGACAATTTCAGCAACTACGTCGTGTTACGCGACCGGAAAACGCAGAAAGCCGTGCCACTAACCGATAATGGCGCAGTTCTATCGGAAAAACTCGCGAAACTATATGGTGTCAAACCCGGCGATTCCTTGACCATCAAAGACGGCGACAACAATCGTTATGAAATCAAGGTCACTGGCGTCACAGAAACCTACGCAATGCATTACATTTACATGACGCCAACCTATTACGACCAAGTTTTCAAAAACCAACCAGAATATAATACCCAACTGCTTCAACTCAAAAATACCGATCAAAAATGGCAAGATAATTTTGCGGAAAAACTGCTTAAGAATCCCGCCGTGCTCGCCGTCACATACACAAATACTGCGAGCAATGCGTTTGGAAGTACGATGGATAGCCTTGATATCGTGATTGTCGTGCTGATTATTTCAGCGGCAGCACTCGCCTTCATCGTCCTCTACAATCTGACCAACATCAACGTTTCTGAGCGAATTCGCGAATTATCAACCATCAAAGTACTCGGATTCTATCCAAAAGAAGTCACGATGTACGTCTACCGCGAAAATCTGATTTTGACCATGATGGGCATCGTCGTCGGCTTCGTGCTCGGGACATTCCTACATCGTTTCGTCACCTCCACAGCCGAGGTCGATATCTTGATGTTCAGCCCGACCATCCACGCGATGAGCTATGTATACGCAGCGATTCTAACACTGCTATTCTCGACGCTTGTCATGATCGTTATGCATATCAAATTAAAGCGAGTAGACATGATTGAAGCACTAAAATCAGTAGAATAACAAATAAGCGACTTGTTCTTAGTTTTTAAGAGCAGTCGCTTATTTTTTCATCTAAATGCAGCAATTGTTTGTGGTATATTTCCGGATTTCGCAATCGCAGAAATGACTGCAGCCCCTTCTGCACCAGCCTCTCGAATCGAACTCATATCCTCTTCTCTGATGCCTCCAATCGCAACAATCGGCAGCGTAATCCCCGCCTCCCGAATCGCACGAATCAATCCCAATCCTGTCGTTGGCTTCGCGTCCAATTTCGAATTCGTCGCAAAAATCGGACCCACACCAATGTAATCAATTTCCTCATAAGTTGCTGCTCTCTCTGCCTGTCTCAACGTGTTGACAGATAGCCCAATCTTCATTTTCCCAGCACATTTATCAATCACATCCGAAATCGCCATATCATCCTGCCCCACATGAATCCCATCTGCGCCAATTTTCAGCGCCATCTCCACATCATCATTCACAAAAAATGGAATACTATACTTTCGGCAAATTTCCTGACACGATTGGGCGAGTGCCTCGATTTCTGACGTTTCAGTGTAGGCTTTTTCGCGAAATTGGTAGCAGGTAACGCCAGACTGGAGCGCTTCTTCCAAAACCGAAAGTAACTGTCCCCGTGGAACATCCTGCGTGCCCGCAATGAAATAAACTTCCAACATGTCTTTAACTCTCATTCCTCCCGCTCCTTTCTATGCGCCCAGTGGTTCGTCGGGCCGTGACCGTGACCAATACCAAGCGGTTGCGAAATGGCACTCGTTATGAAAGATTTGGCGGTACGAATCGCGTATTCCGTAGAAGCACCTTTCGCAATTTCAGCCGTGATACATGCAGAAAAAGTGCAGCCAGTACCGTGTGTTTGCGTTGTTTCGACTCGTTTCGCATCGAGCCAAAAGGTTGTGTTCCCATCCAAAACATAATCACGTGAATCCACTCTATCCCGACTATGCCCACCTTTGATAATAACCGTTGGGACACCTAGTTTTTGGATACGTTTCGCGGCTATTTCCACTTGCTCCGGAGTTTCAATCGACATTTCTGCGAGCGCTTCTGCCTCTGGGATATTCGGCGTCACGATAGACGCTAAAGGCAGTAGTTGTTCGCGAATAGTCAGGATCGCATCTTCACTCACGAGCGGCTCGCCACCTTTGGCAATCATGACGGGGTCAACAATCAACGCTCCCCAGCTAAAACTCCCCAACTTCGAAACAACCATATCAATCGTTGCCGCATCGACCAGCATCCCCGTTTTGACAGCCGTAATGGAAAAATCATCATTCAAAGCCTCCAATTGTGACGCTAATATCTCGACTGGAACCGGATGAATAGCTCGGACACCCAACGTATTTTGCGCAGTAATCGCCGTGATCGCCGACATCCCAAAAACACGCCGTTCCTGAAACGTCTTGATATCCGCCTGAATCCCCGCACCACCGCCACTATCAGACCCTGCAATCGTAACCACTTGTGGAAAAATCATCGCGGAACCACCCCTTTAATGCATGCAAATTTTTCTTGATTATGCGTCTGCCATGATGCCAACTCATCGATTAAAGCCACCCGAAAAGAACCAGGCAATCGTCGTTTCAACGTTTTTACAGCATATTCCGAAGCAATCACATAACTTGCCGAAGCCACAACAACCGCTTCCAAATAGTCATCTGTAACACCAACAAAAGCACCAATCACACAACTAAGCAAACAACCCGATCCCGTAATCTGCGGCAAAAGTTGATCTCCATTTTCCACCGTAATCACTTGTTTTCCATCCGAAATCACATCCACAGCCCCACTAATCGCAACAATTGTCTTATAATCACGCGCCACTTTTAAAGCAATTTCAGCGGCCTGCGATCCGTCTCCTGAACCAGCGTCGACACCTCGCGCCTGCCAATCAACCCCAGCAATACTCGCAAGCTCTCCCAAATTCCCGCGAATCACCGCAAACTGAATCTCCGCCAGCAACCGCTGCACCGTTTCCCGTCGAAACACCGTCGCACCAATACCTACAGGGTCCAGCACCACCGGTTTCCCGGCCGCATTCGCCGCTTTTCCAACAGCCAGCATCGATGCCACCAAATCCGCATTCAACGTCCCAATATTGATAACAACCGCATCCGCCATCCCGCCAAGCTCCGCCATTTCCTCCACAGCCGCAGCCATAATCGGGGACGCACCAATCGCAAGCAAGCCGTTCGCCGAATCATTTGCCACCACAATATTCGTAATCGTGTGCACCAACGGATTTCGCGTCCGAACCTCCTCAATAAGTTGCCAATTTGCCATCTAAATCACTTCTCCCATCCCACGTTTGCCGCTCAAAACCCATGTCCCAAAACGCCAATTCCGCATAACTACTAATACGAAAATCAGCCCGCATCTCCGCCAACACACCATCCGGCAGTCCTTTCGCAACCCGATCCAACAAATCAATTTGCCGCTTCAATCCTTCCCCATACGCCTCATCCTGGTAAATATCCAACCACGCCTGGTACAACGGATCCGGACTCACACAACCCGCATACTGCTCACCAATTTCCCGATACAACCAATAACACGGCAAAATTCCCGCTAAAATCCTGCCCAGCGACTGCAATCCAGCCACCCGATACATATGCGACGTATAATGATAAGCCGCCGGACTCGGCAAAATCCCGTCCAAATCCACCACCTCAATCCCCACCTGAGGATAAAATTTTTCCCGCATCGTAAGCTCCGAACCCTCCAAAGAAGCCAGTGACTGACTCAGCTCCATCATCGCACTATAGTCATCTGCATAAGCAATCCCAAGCGCAATCACCTTCACATAATGCGTCAAATAATAATGATCCTGCAACAAATAATACCGAAAAGCCTCCCGGTCCAAACTCCCATCCACCAACTGCTGCACAAACGGATGATCCTTACTCCTCTGCCAAATTTCCTGATTTTCCGCGTATAACTTTTCCGAAAATCGCACCATTTCCAACTCCTCCTTTTTCCATACAAAAAAACGCCTCCCCTCACGTCAACAATAGCGTAAGAAAAGGCGTCATGATATTTACATCAAGTTCCCAATACTTCCCTACGCGAGTGCTAACTCAACAGGTTCAAAGGGTCCATGAATTTATATCCATATCTCGGTCTTAAGTAAGACTCCCCCAGTATACGAGTCTGGTACATACGCAAGTTAAATCGGCGGCAAGCGTTCGATTTGTGTAAAGCATAATCTTCGTCCTACTCAAAAGAACAAACATGCTCTATCTTGCATTCTATCCAGTCTCTAATTATTCGTTTTTCACCACCAGTGTACCACAAATAAATTCGATTCTCCAAAAAATACGCGTTATCCACTGAAAAAATGGGTATGGTGTTAATAAGGGGAAACCAACGTAGAGAGGATGGGAAGTCAAAATGACAATCTATCATAGGATTTTAGTAGGTGTGGATGGCTCCAATGAAGCAGAAGAAGCTCTAAAACGTGGTATTCAAATTGCGAAAAAAGATGGCGCAACGCTCGGTATCGGCTTCGTCGCTGATGTTCGCCGTATCGCTCCGCTCATCGATTACGAGCAAACATACGCCAAAAAAGCCAAAGAATACGGCAAAGGCCTCGTCGAAATTTATAAAAATGAAGCTGAACAACTAGGCGTCGAAAACGTAGAAACATTCGTCAAATTCGGAACTCCAAAAACAACTTTTGTAAAGAAAATTATTGGGAAATTCGAGCCAGATTTGGTACTAGTCGGGTCCACTGGATTAACGCCAACCGAGCAATTCATCTTAGGTAGCGTATCCAGTTATATCGCTGCACACGCGCCTTGCGATGTCATTGTTGTCCGCGGAAAAAACTGGCGAGATCGCACAAAAATCGAATAGCTTAGCGAACCAAGTGGAAGGATAGGCACTCTGCTTGGTTTTATTAATGTAGGAAGCGCCGGCCGAATATGCTATACTACGAGTATTAACGCCCTACATAGTAATGAAGAAAGAAGGCCTTACCACCATGCAAAATGAAAAAACGCAAACATCACTATACTTATTACTCGTCCTTGTTATGGCGAGTTGGGGACTAAACGTGACAGCCACCAAAGTCCTAGTCGCCCATTTCCCACCGATAACGATGACATCATTCCGCATTTTCACAGCCGCGGTCGCCGTCTTTATTTTTCTAATTGCAATCGGCAAATTCAGACTCCCAACACGACGTGAACTCGGCTATATCTTCGCCGGAAGTCTATTCAATATCGCGCTACATCATTACTTCCTAGCGTCAGGTCTCACTATGACTACAGGAACAAATGGCGGACTTATTTTAGGAATCGGACCCGTATTAACAGCTATTTTAGCCGTTATTTTTTTGCGTGAAACAATTTCTATCCCACAACTAATCGGTCTCGTATCCGGTCTGCTCGGCGTTTCACTCATCGTACTTACCGGAGGCCAAGGACTTTCAGGTGCCTCACTCGGAGATATCTATGTATTTATCGCCATTTTATCGCAATGTTTCAGCTTCATTATCATCAAACGTATCTCCGGCTCACTCGACCCACGGCTAATGACCGCATATATGCTACTTATCGGCTCGATTTTGCTTTTCTGCACCAGCCTTATCGAAGAACCAAACGGACTTGCCCAAATGACCGGCCACTCACCATCCTTATGGCTACTATTCCTTGCTTCAGCCTTACTTGCGACCGCATTTGGAAACTTAATTTACAATTTTGCAGTCGGTCAAATCGGTCCATCGAAAACAGCAATCTTCATGAATCTAAATCCCTTTTTCTCACTTATCGGTGCGGCTTTATTCCTAAACGAACAGATTAGTCTGATGCAAATCCTAGGCTTCCTCCTCATTATCATCGGCGTTATGCTCGGTTCAGGCGCTCTACCCGAACTCCTTCGTGCCAGAAAAAGAATCCGCAATCCCAAAAAAATCATGGATGAGTAATGCCTCGTAAAACAGCATTCCATCCATGATTCTACTTATTTCTCGACGTATGAATTCTGTTCAACAATAAACCGAGGCCTCTGTTTCACCTCTGAATAAATACGCCCAATATATTCTCCAACAACGCCTAGACTCATCATTTGTACCCCGCCAATAACCCAAATCGAGAGCATCAAAGACGACCAGCCAGTCGTTGCCGTACCAGATAAATGCTGAATAAATGTATAAATACCAATCACAATCGCAATGACAAACATCAGCGCGCCAAGCCCTGTCACCAGACGAATCGGCGCCACACTAAACGACGTCAAACCATCCGCCGCAAAAGCTAGCATCTTTTTCAAAGGATATTTCGACTCTCCAGCAAACCGTTCTTTCCGGTGATAGTATACCTTCTCCGATTTAAAACCAATCAGCGGCACAATCCCGCGCAAGAAAATATTATTCTCCGGAAACAAGTTCATCTCCTGTAACGCCATACTTCCAAGCAACCGATAATCCGCATGATCTGGAATCAAATGAATCCCGAATTTGCCCATCATACTATAGAATAAGTGTGCCGAACCACGCTTGAACCGAGTATCCGTCTTACGCTCATCACGAATCCCGTAAACGACCTCATAGCCCGCACGATATTTCTCTACAAACTCCGGAATCACACCAACATCATCCTGCAAATCCGAATCAATCGAAATAATACAATCCGCACGCCCTTCCGCCGCCTGCATTCCTGCAAGTAACGCATTTTGATGTCCAAAATTCCGGCTCAATTTCACGCCGTTAATATGATCCTCCGTCGCCATCGCATTCGCAATAATATCCCACGTCCTGTCGCGACTCCCATCATCAACAAACAGCAAATCACTAGCCTCATGTATCACCATTTTGCTCTTCATATCCCGCAGAATCAACCCCAGCTGACTCATCGTCTCTTCTAAAACTTCCTCCTCATTGTAGCAAGGAACAATAATCGTTACTAATGGTTTATCCCGCATTCAAGTCACCCACTTTATATAAGTATATTTTCCAAGCTGACTGTTCATCCTCAAATGTTTTTTCTAAATGTAGATTATTCTCCGACGCATTATCAATTGGTACCGCCGAGAAAATATATTCCCCGCCCATTTCTTTAAATGCCTTCGTATCAAGCTCCAAATGCTTAATATGCTTCGTAGAGTTCTTATCGAATAAATAATTTTTCCCGAGTTCTGCTGAGAAAATATAGACCCGATTTCCCCAACCATCATAATAATCCTTTAATAACGGGCTCTTATCCAGCTCTTTCGCAATAATCTCCCGGAACTTCTCTTTGTAGCTCAGCGGATAAGAATTCACATACCCATCCAACGTATAAAAACCATTCTCCTGCGAAATCGAAGGATGAATTCCAATACTCGCCACCCGGTAATCCTTCTGCGGCTTCCCAATATAGGCTTTTATATCCTGAAACTGATTCCTCGCATAAAACTGATCAATCGAAGGCGTCCCCGCCACGCGATAAAGAATCTCTGAATTCCCCGCAAATACAACCCCAATTTGTAAAACGAGTCCTATAATCGCCAACTTTTTCCACCATCCGCCCCTACTCGCAAAATAAACAAGCGCAAGAGCAAATAATCCATAAAAAATGAACGGCTGTAAAAAATGGAACCGCGAAAAATTAAATGAACGCATAATTGAAATCTGTTCCTTAATCGGATTCCAAGCACCCCACCACCAGAACGCATACCAAATCGATAACGAAAAGTTCAGCGCCAGTAACCACAAAAATGGTTTTTGAGCACGCCAATCTTTTTTCACCAACATCACGATAAACGCCAGCAAGATAACCGGCAAAATAACATATGTAGCCAATGGTTGATCGTGTGTATGCCCAATCGTGAAATTCTTAAATGTCAGCCTAATCGATCCCAGAAAACTATTATTCGGCAGATTAAATGCACTTCTTGAATCCGGCTCATTCGTTTGGAAAAACATCTGCGAAATAAACCGATAATTCACCACACAATAAATGGCCGACATGTAAGCTATGCTACCAAAGAAGCGCCAGTTCCAGCCACGTTTCTTCACAATATCATACACCCAAATACACGCTACTAAAAATAACAAGAAGCAAAAACCAAGAATCAGGCTTGAATAAAACGGTAATAGCGTCAAAATCAACCAATTCCAAATGCTTCTCTTACCTTTACGAATATTCAGAAACGCCCATAACGCAAGCGGCATTCCAAGAGTACTGAGCATTCCCGATGGCCAAAATGGCGTCAAAGCAAATGCCACCGCCACGAAAAGCGTTATGTATTTTTTCGATGGATCTTTAATAATATAATCACGCAACCATAGCCGCATACCAATAAACGCAAATATTCGCGTAATCAGCTGACTAACGGCAAAAGCCAGCGGTGTCGGAAAAATGGCATATAGCCAAACAATTCCAACAAACTGCGAATCAAAGGCATCCCTCGGTGCAACACCATCTAACATTTGAGGAATATTACTCCCCGTCTTCGCCAAATAATTCCCACTATCAAGCAATACCCGATACCACGTCATATTAGAATCCAAATTATCGTGAATTCGGATATGACTGTTTCCACCAAGAATAAATAGCGGCGCCGTGAAAATAAGTATCAGCGCGATCGCCAACAATTCCTGCTTTCTTTCTATCATCCATGTTCTCATCCAATTACACCTCTTTTTTGCATCTGCTGTCAATTATAACAATACTTCCCATACATCGCAAAAAAAAATAAAAAAATGAGGCCTCACACCATCGCACTGCCAACCAAGCGCACATTTCGCTCCAAAAACTGCTCTATTTCTACTCTATAAGACTCCTTAAATAATAAATAAGTCCGTTCCCCCGTAGAAAAACACTCCTTTATAATACAAATCACAAAAAAACTTGGATTCAGTGTATCATACTTTCCATTTCGCAGATTCAAAAGTGATGTTGGCACATATTTATCCACGTGCGCATGCTTCAATGTCACCGCCAAAATGCTCCTATTCGATCTAATCGCCATATCATATGCCAAATGCACGTAGGCGCCACGATGACACACTTTCACCTGGTTTCCAATCAACTCGTTCAAAAGCGGCAAAACTTGCAACTTCTGCTTCGTGGTCCCATCCTTTTTCAAAATAACATCCTTTATCCGCAATGTTTTATTATCAATATCATTATAAAAAGTCGCTGCGCCACGCCGATACTGTACACCACACAGATGCATGAAGTTAGATGCTGTCATATAAATAGAAAAATGCTTTATCAATTCCTTATCCTTATACACATAAATAACCCGTTTGTTAACAAAATGTTCTTTAAAAAATGCATGCCCACTCGTCAGTTGTTTCAACATAGTTAACACTCCTCGTATATATATAAGATAAAGAAAAAAAGAATAGCAATTGCTACTCTTCTTTCCAGATGACAGGTTTTTCCGTTGCTCGCCAACAGCCAGCCCTTATGTCTGGCATTTATATCGAATTTTTCCGTTGCTCGCCAACAGTCAGCCCTTATGTCTGACATTGATATCGAGTTGACCATGTGCCTGCCCACATTCTTTTCTCTAACCTGAGTATAGCACACACACGGTCTATCTTGCAACTTCTTTTTTAACACAGAATGACGTGTTTTTAACCCCTTATTCCGTAATTTTCACCTGCATCTCTGAATCATACGTCTCATTCCCATTCACCCGATAGCGCACTGCAACCGGCGTGTCCTTCGTGATATTGTTCGCTTTCACATTGATTAAGAAACTTCCGTCAGGGTTCACCGTTGCATTTTTAATACCAACACCATTAATAACGACCATCACAATCTGATAACGCCCTTGGTTATTCACCAACATGCCCTTAATATTCGTTTCACCAACCTTATAATCCGCATATCCCGTGTATAAATTCCCAATAAAAGGCGTCACTGGATTCGGAAGCTCAAGCGGCGCAATTCTTAGCGTCGATGGCATCGTATTATTCAGCACACGCGTCACATCCGCCTTCTTCGTACCAGAATTCCCCCAAATCAAGAGATTATTAATATAGTTCGAGGTGCCCGTATCCGCAACCGTTATCCAACCATTGATTTGCTTATCCCAAGAAGCCTTATTATCCGTGACACTAAGCAGCTCAACAGGATTTCGAACCTCCATCATCACCTTATAATAATTGTCCACCAATCCATCCACATCAAAACGATTGTTCTCAATACTGATACCACGCGATTTATTCACCGCACCCGTCAAAATTCGAACCGGATAGCGCATCCTGCCACTCGCATTGAAATCATTGTTTTTGATAATAATATTTTTCGGCGTTGTTTTCACACCTTGACGATCCCGTTCATACAGCGCCATAAACGCAAAATTATCATAGCTATCCAACTGGACAAAATTATTCGTAACCCGCACATTTTCCGCGCCGGACAAGCGAATTGCGGTGTAACCCGTCATATTTTTCTGCAACGTCGCGTCCACACTATCCGCCACGATTTTACCATCTTTATCCGTCTGCACCTCATGTTGCAAACTTAAATCCGTTGCCTGAGGATTCTTCTTTTTTCGCTCGATATTGTTGATTTGAATATTGCTCGGGTTATATTTATTGCTACCCTCACCACTTATAAGGCGGTTGCTATCAATGATAATATTATTATTCGCGGCACCATAACTATCAATTCCGCCGTCCACCATCGATTTCCGATCATCCGCTGAATATTCCATGTTGGCTGGTGCATAAAAATGCTGCGTACCATAGCCCTGCATCCAGTCCTTAATCTCATTCCCAATAATCGAAATCTGTTTCGTGCCACTACCACCATTCCCGCGATACATCACGATGCCCGCACGACCAATATTTTCAATCTTATTCTTCTCGATAACCACCGTTTGGCAATACTCCAGCGCAATCCCGCTCTGCAAATTAGAATTCCGAATTTCCGAGTTTTTCACTGAACCATTTTTAATACCACCCCAATAAATAATCGAGTTCGCCTGCTCATTCCCGTCCGCAATAATGTTGTCTATTTGAATATTATCGAGGCGCTCGTAAGGCTCAGCAAGCGATGTGCTATCATCCTTATAATCCCCCGCAAAATTAATTAGCGAAAACGTGTAAGCATATCCACTCATAATGACTGGATCAATTTCATACCGAATGCTGATATCACGAATCAACACGTTCTTTATGTACTTCGGGTTCGTAGCATTCGCCGCCTCTGTCGTCAATCCTTGCTTTGGCGCCGTAAAAACAAGTTCACTATCTTTCGCATTCGCTGTTGCCCCTTTGATTATCACATTAGATGGGACTTTTAATGTATTATTAACATAGTATTTTCCCTCTCCAAACTGAATCGTCGTGCTATCCTCGTTCGAATTAATCGCTTCCAATATTTTCGCCCACCCAAGTGCGTTAGTCGTTGCCGCAGCCTTATTATCCTTCTCCATAAAGCGATCCACCTGAATCACCTCAGCCGCCTGCGTTCTAATCCCACCACCAAAAATAATCACACACATCATTGCCGCAACAAAAAATACTACTTTCCTCTTCATAAAATCGACTCCCTTTTATGTTTATATCAAAAACAACACAATTCGTGTCGAATCAGATACGGAAAGTATACCCTGACAAACCGCTTGAAACAATCGTATTTCCCACTAAAAACGCACAAAATCACGATATTTCATTGTTTTTAATCAATATTATAAAAGATTACATCTCAAGATTCCCCCTCATTTTCTAAATTAGCAACTCCTAAACAAAATTGAGTTTTTTACAATAAAAATAGAGCGAACACCACCTTTTATCCCCTAACTCCCCCTTTCCCAAATGTGACAATTCCACGGCAAAAAGCCCTTGTAAGCGAAACCAAGGACTTTTTCACACCTATTCGTTTATTTATTAGTCGTTAAAAACAATAACTGCGCGGAATCTTGTTTTTCCAGCCATCATTTTTTCGTAAGCTTCGTTAATTTTTTCAAGTGGATAGACTTCAATCATCGGTTTAATTCCTTGAAGATTACTGAAACGTGTCGTATCCTCACCATCCACCGGCGTTCCGCTATACCAACCTTGGAACGACTTGCCGCCACCAACCATAATTCCGGCCTGAATTTCGACTGGTTCTGCTGGTACCGCAACATCAACGACTTTCCCGTTTGGCGCCAGAATTGTTGTTAACGCTGAAATCGCCTGCGCATTCGGAGCCGTTGCAAGAGCTACTGTTACACCGCCGAGCGCATTCACTTTATCCACCCAGTCCGCTTTTGTCGTATCAAAATAATGATGTGCACCAAGTTCGCGAGCCAAGGTTTCACGCTCTTCGCCACGAGCCAGCGCGACCACTTCGTAACCTAATTTATTCGCGTATTGAATCGCCAAATGCCCCAAACCGCCGACACCTTGAATCGCGACAAGACTTCCCGCTCGAACCATATTATTTCTCAGCGCATTAAACGTCGTAATCCCCGCGCATAGCAGTGGTGCCGCCTCCGCAGAATCCAGCTCCTCAGGAATCGCAACAACCGCATCATGTGGCGCAACCATAAACTCCGCAAAACCACCATCATAGCTAATTCCACACGTCTGAACCGCTTCACAATTCGCGAAATCACCACGGCGACAAGGCTCACAATGGAAACAATGTCCACCGTGCCAGCCAACACCAACTTTTTGCCCCACTTTCCATTCCGTCACACCATCACCAACCGCATCCACACGGCCAACAACCTCATGGCCCGGAACCGCCGGGTACATATTCTCAGGCAACTGACGAACCATACTATCACTATGACAAACGCCACACGCCTCGACTTTAATCCGAACCTGATTCATCTTTGGACTCGGAATTTCTCTCTCCACAATTGTATAATCCTGATTTGGCCCGTTAAGCTGTGCTACCTTCATCCCATCACGCTTCTTTCCTCATTTTTTAACAAGTTCAGTATACACCTTCCAGTTCACTCTAAAGCAAATCAGAACGTTGCAAAATTACAAAAAACACGGTATTCTGGAGTTAATCGACAAGGAGGAGAACTAATGAAAATTATCCGTACAAAAACATATGAAGAAATGTCTAAAAAAGCGTATGATGTTGTAAAAGCAGTCATCGATTCCAAAGAAAACCCAGTAATCAACACAACAACCGGCGCAAGCTATGACGGTATGTTCGAAAATCTCGTAGAAGGCATCAATAATGGTGAAGTCGATATCGAAAAAGTGTTTATGATGAACCTCGATGAATTTATCGCCCCACGCGAAAGTTCATTCAGCGTATACAGTTACATGCATCAAAAATTCTACGACCAAATAAAAAAACAACCACGCGAAATTGGCCTATTAGATGGTAGTTTATCCAATTTTGATGAAGAAATCGCGCGCTATAATAAGATTTTGAATGCTAACAAACGCGATTTACAAATTCTTGGACTCGGTGTAAACGCTCACTTAGGTGCGAATGAGCCTGGGACACCTTTTGACTCTCGCTTATTCCTAGCAGATAGCGACGATTCAACGATTAACAGCACGATGCTTTACTACAAAGTGACACGCGAAGAAGCGCCAGAACAAATGCTGACGCTCGGTCTTGCCGATATGATGGAAGCTGAACAAATCCTCGTAACCGCTTCTGGCACAAGAAAAGCAGAGGCTGTGAAGGCAACTCTTGAAGGACCAATTACTGAAGATTGTCCCGCATCTATTTTGCAAAAACATCCAAATGTCGTGTTCATTATCGACGAAGCAGCAGGATCATTACTGACTAAGTATTAAAAACTTGGAATCAGGGGTGAAAAAATGGAAATCAGGCTTTTAACCGTAGCAGATGTCGATCAATACGTAAAAATCAGACTCCAAGCCCTGCAAGAAAGTCCCGCAGCTTTTGCGACAAGTTTTGAAGAAGAAAAATACACCGCCTTACAAAAATACGAAGTTCGCTTCCAATCCCCATACTCCCTGACATTCGGAGCATTTTCAGGCAGGAATTTGGTCGGCGTCGTGACTTTAATTCGAGAAGAGCGCATCAAAATGAGACATCGAGCCAATATCGTCGCGATGTACGTTGCACCAGAAAGACGTGGCAGCGGCGTCGGCAAGGCCTTAATTGGCACCGCGATCGAGCAGGCCCAACAACTAGAAGGCATCGAGCAAGTTTATTTATCCGTCGTTACGAAGAATAAACAGGCTCGGAAACTCTATACTTCGCTTGGATTTGAACCCTACAGCCTTGAAAAACACGCTTTGAAGCTCGATGGCACGTATTTTGATGAAGAGCATATGGTGTTGTTTTTGTAATTCGAAACGATGAGTGCGGAACATAACCTAAATAAATCGTCGAGAAGCACTCGATTTGTGTAAAGCAAGATTCACGTCTTACCTGGGAAAGGGATTCGTGATATCTTGCTTATTTTTGTGTGTCAGCAGGCTTTGTCCTCCCCCATTTTATAGTTCATACCTGTACTTAAGCTCCTATAACCATCAATCCCGACATTCAAAATCAGTAAAACAAGTAGCACCACACTCAATACCACTACTCCATTTACAAAATTAATATCCCCATTACCGCATAATATACCTAACGAATAATCAACCACAGCTGCCGAATTAAAGTACGTCCCTGGCAAAAGATGCGCCCATTGATTCAGCGGTACAATTTTTCCAACAGCGAGTACTGGTGCCACCAAAATAAGTAACGAAACAAATAATGTCGTCATCACGCGTCTGAACAGCTTACTCACCAAGTCGATTGTGAACACGACAACAACGATTGCCAAGGCTTGTAACACTACCATTTGAGCAAGTAAACTCCCCACCGGCTTCGTTGTCATACCATCATTCGTGCTTATCGCAATAGGATATTCAAAACTTCCCTTGCCTGATAACAAACTCGCTGGCAAATAAGCGATTAAACAGGTCATTATATACAAGGCAAACGCGACTAATAAGCCGAATAACAATCTTTGGAAAGTAACTTTTGCAAACTTATGCGGCAACAACAACGATCGGTCTATATTTTGATAAAAGCGATCCGTGAATGCCGTATTTAGAGTAAAGCAGAGTATGATTACAAAAAAGACTGGGAAAAAATTAGTCAGCATCCGGTATAAAAACGTCGTACCTTGTGTTTCCATATCCTCCTGGTCAGATTTAATATCCAATTCCGCTAGTTTTGTATAGATAGCAATTTGACGAAAAATCGATTCTTTCAATTCCGGCGAGGCCTTCATATCTCCCCTGTAAACGCCATGGGATTCTTTAATTAAGTCTATTTTTACCGTATACGCTTCCGACCAATTCCCATTATCATACAGATTTACTACACGTTGTTGCTTCTCCATGCGAGCTTTACTCAGCGCGTCCCCTTCTTTAAAAACCGCTTTTTCCTCCTCGGTTTGAGCTGACGTTATGCTCTGCTCACTCATTGCCAGCATCGCCTTATTCGTGGCTATTTCCTCTTTCTCCATGCCAGATAAATTCCGCTCTGCCCCTACGCGCGTATTCATCACCAACACTACCAAAATCGCTAGGACAAAAACAAAAATCGGCAGCCAACTTCCCTTGTTTTTATAGAACTTTTTAAAATATAGCGTTTGCTGTCCCATTATTTAGATTCCTCCTGCTGTATCCATCCACTTTTTATTAGTTATGTAATGGACCTTGTCTGAAATATCGTGAAGCAGGTCATTTTGATGCGATGAAAAAATAATACACTTCCCTTGTTTCCCAGCCTCTTCCATAAATCCAATAAAACGTTTTTGATTGGCGTCGTCAAGACCGTTCATAGGCTCATCCATCAACCAATAATCCGTATTACTAGCCGCATACATCGCCAAAATCGTCTTTTGCTTCATACCCAGAGAATATTTCCGAATAGGCACCTTAACAAATTCCTCCAAGCCCCAATACTTAATAATCGCGTCAATATCCGCCCCATTATTTGCCCAACTAGCATTCACAAATTTAAGATAATCAAGCGCAGATAAATTCCCATCCAACCAATCCGATGTTTCATAGTAAAAGATTTTTTTTCGCGTTGTAACTAGGTCTAATTTTTCACCGTTATCCTCCAAATAAACCACACCACTTTGCGCTTTCGTAAGTCCTGCTAAAATACGAAGCAATGTCGTTTTTCCAGAACCATTTGTAGCAACGATACCGTAAACCAACCCACTCTCAAACTCCGCATTCATACCTTCCAAAAGTGTCTCGCGCGCGGATATTGATAAATTCCTTACTTTTAACATAAATCACACCTCCTCTATCTAATTAGCATTATTTATTCGTGCTATCGAATCTAATTGCACATAACAAAAAACCCTAAACCGCTTTCATTCAAGGTTCACATCTGATTTATCATTCTTTTTCAGCGTATCAATAATTCACTAATACTAACAATTTTTGATGAATTTCCCGTTACAGCGTCATCGTTCACATAATCAATAGGTTCCTGATTTATCCTAGACCAGGAAGCAGGAATTTGATCATACACTACACAAAAACACGAATTTTTTACTGTTGCAAAATCTGCCTTGAAAGTTACTAATATTTCTGTCAGCAAACTTGCCGGACGCTTTGTTTCAATCCAATCCTCAAAATATACACAAGAATTTTGATAGTCTTCCTCATCCCCAAATAAACTTTTCACAGTATCTACTGGAATATCATATATAGCCGATTTCGTTGCCTCAGACCAAATTTCCCCAAGAACTCGCTCAGCATCTGCGCTCATATCTCCAATCAATGGCTCAAAATCAAAGAAATATCGTCCTTTAGATAAATTTCTAACAAAAAGGATATAACTAAGCTGTACATTGAATTCCATCCTACCATTCATGTTCAATATCTAATTCCCTCCATACGATGACGATTTTTTATAACGAATCTTGGAAACGCAACCACTACTCACTTTAAATATTTCTCGTCCACTTGACCCTAGACCAATACCTGTGAATTTTACCATTACAGCTGTCCCTGCTTTGACTTTCAAATTTGGAATAGGGAAAGTTCCACTAAAACTACCATCAAAATCTATCTTTCCTACCAGCAGACCGTTTGACAGCATGGTTCCTTGTGTCCCATTACTTTTTATTGTATAGAAATCAATATATCCCCGAAAGTTAATAAATTGTTTTTTATTCAGCTTAACTCTGTACTCAACACTTTGCCCATTGTTGTAAGCTTGCACCTCTGCCAAACCTGCATTTCCCCATACGGTATTCTGAAGCAGTTGTCTAGGCTCAGATATCGATGCCTCCTTACCCATTTGGTCTGCCATTGTACCACTAGGAAACATGCTGATCAAAAAAACTAAACTTATCATAAAAACCAATATTTTTTTTCATGCTATTGCCTCGCTCTCTTTTATGAGCACAGCATAACACAAAAAATCACTCTATGTTTCGAGGGCGCTAGTAGTATAAAATACCCAGCATTTCAAATCCGCTATTTTATTATTAGAAATAAAGACTTTTCTACCTGAACCGTGTACAAACCCCGTCAACACACCAATATAAACCAATCATCTGCTCCATACTAATCTTTTTCCAATCACAAAAATATCGCTGCGCTAATCCAATACACCACCGCGGCCAAAATCCCTGCGCAAGGTAATGTAATCATCCACGTCACCAGCATGTTTTTCCCAGTCCGCCAGTTTACTTCCTTCTTATGATTCGCCGTCCCCACGCCCATCAGGGAACTATCGATTACCTGTGTCGAACTAATTGGCAAATGGATTAGCGTCGCACCCATAATAACCGATAGCGAGCCCAAATCCGCCGCAACACCAGTCACCGGTTCAATTTTCATGATTTTTGTGCCTACTGTTTTAATAATCCGATAGCCGCCAATCGAGGAGCCCAGCGCCATCGCGGCAGCACAACTCACCTGCACCCAAAAAGGAATCGCAGAGCCTTTTTGCAAGCCGCTCGTAATTAATGCCAGTGTAATAATCCCCATCGTTTTTTGTGCATCGTTTGTCCCATGAGCATAAGCTTGCATCGCTGTCGTACCAATCTGCGCAATCCGAAAACGCCGGTTCGTCTGCACCAGTTTCTTATTTCGGAATATAAATTTAAACGCGGAATAAATCAAATAACCGACTGAAAAACCAATCAGCGGCGACAAAATCAGCGCGATAATAATCGTTGAAAACCCGCTCCAGTTCAGCACGCCAAAACTACCCGCGGAAGCAATCGAAGCCCCGGCAATCGAGCCAATCAGCGCATGTGACGAACTGCTAGGCATCTTCGCAACCCACGTCATCAAGTTCCACGCTACTGCCGAAATCAGTGCACACAAAACAACAAATTCCCCATTCTTTAGCGCAAATGGATCAACAATATCCGAAGTCAGCGCTACAGCCACACCGGTAAACGAAATCGCGCCTAGAAAATTCATCACTGCGGCAATCCCAATCGCCACACGAGGTTTCAGCGCCCGCGTCGATATACTCGTCGCCACCGCATTCGCAATATCATGAAATCCATTTATAAAATCGAAGGCCAAGCCCATAATGACAATGATAATCGTAATTAAAATAACCGTATCCATTCCGTATTCCCCTAACCGCACACACTTTTATTTGTATATACCCTATTTTGCTCCTTCTCACGAATAAACTCAAATTTTAACGACAAAAAAATATCTCCAACCAGTATTCCCAGTTAGAGATATCGCTCCAATTATTTAGTATCCCATTTCGGACTTCTTCTATTTTTAGATTGCTGCTCATACGCATAGCCCATTGCAAGTAAGTTCGCATCGCTTTTATTCAGTCCAATGAAAGTTGCACCAACAGGCGATCCACCTTCATTATATCCAGCGGGAATTGTAAGTTCTGGAAAACCTGCAATCGGCACTGTAAAAATATTATCCGAATTAATCGTAATTATCGCGTCCAACTTCTTCGCCTGAAAAACCTGATTCAGGTTCCTCGCTGACTCCTCTATTAATCTTTTAGCCGCTTCATTCGTCACACTTTCGGACACATGACTATTTTGCGATTCCAACAGGTTACTTTGGCCGTACTTCATATTTCTAGCTTTATCCGTCTCATTAAACGCAATAATTGCCGCTAAATCCTGATACGGCGCTTTATTTCCCTTTAAAAACTGATTGAGATCCCGCTTAAAATCATCCCGTAGCACATCTGAAAACGCAAATAAGGTCTCTTCTTCTTCTCTAAAACCGACCTCACGCACGATAATGGCACCCGCAGCTTTAAGATCAGCTACGATTTTACGTTGAATTGACGAATCAGAATAGTCTTCATCAAACATTAATCCTACGCGTCTTCCTTTCAATGCAACCGTTGAAAGTTTTGTGTTCATTTTTAGATTTGTTATAGCTTCGGTCGTGAAATAAGCATCTTTCACACTCTTGGTAATTGGCCCCGGCGTGTCGAAGTGGCTGGATAACGGGATAATTAGCGCATTACTTACTGTCCCAAGACTTGGTTTAAAGCCAACAACTGACTGAATCGCTGATGGTGCAATGATAGAACCGTTTGTTTCTGTTCCAATCGTGATCGCCGCGAAATCACTTGCAGCAGCAACCGCCGAGCCTGTACTAGAGCCAAATGGATCTATGTCCAAATAAGGGTTTTTCACTTGACCTTGCTTTCCAGAATAGCCATTTGGTATCCCTTCACTCATATAATTCGCCCATTCCGACATATTTGTCTTACCTAAAATAAGCGCGCCGTTCGTTTTCAAAGCCTTGACAAGTGGTGCATCTGTGCCAATCACCCAGTTCCTAAGAGCCACTGAACCCGCACTAGTTGGCAGTTTTTCCGTTCCGATATTGTCTTTAAGCAACACTGGCATTCCGTATAAAGCCATATTTCCATACGCTTTTGTCGCATCCAATTTTCGCGCTTCTGCTAATACATCAGCGTTAATTTCTGTAATCGCGTTCAGTTTCGGTCCATTCAGATCATATTTCTTAATCCGATTCAAGTAAATCCCAACTAGCTCTTCATACGTCAACTCATGGCTCAAAATACGCTGCTGAATCTGACTAATATCCGCGCCAACAACAAGCTTTTCTTTCGCCTCAAGTACATGTATATCTATCGTTTTTAGCTGCTTATCTATTTTACCTAAGAGACTCGTGTCCTCCACTATTTTTTCCACTTTTGACTTGCTCTTAATCTCCACTCGTGGTGTCACTATTTTTTTAATACCACCCACGCCTGGTATTTTCTCAATTATAGCAGTTGGTGGTTTTGACGTCGTTGGTTTTCCGCCAACAGAACGAGGCGTCACCACTACCGCTACTTCTGGCTTTTCAAATTTGCCAGCCTTTTCTAGCAGCATTGTTACGGCCGGACTTATAATTTCCAGATTTCGATGTGAAAACTCTTTTGTTGTCACTTTTTCAGTTTGACTCAATTGCCCATACACGCCTGCAGCAGCCAAACCTATTAAAACAACTGCCGAGACTCCAATAACGCTTTTTTTCACTATGATATCCTCCTAGATGTTCCTTTTGAAGTTACTTTTTGCTGTAAAATCTTGATTTAGAGATGTTTCTTTTTTATTTCGAATCGTTTCCTGGTAGTATCGGACCTTTACGATTTTTTGAAGCTTGCTCGTAGGCATAGCCCATCGCGAAGATCGTTTCATCTGCTTTATTACGCACAACAAACGTCATGCCCACGGGTTGTCCATTGTCATCATACCCAGCTGGGATTGTCAGCTCCGGATTTCCTGCGATTGGAACTAAGAATAAATTATTATCATCGATGGCAACCAATGCGTCTAAACTATTCGCGGCCAACAATGACTCGATATGCTGGCTAGACTTTTTGATTAATTCTTTGGCGCGTACGTCTATAGCCGCTGCGGTTGCTTGATTTTTCTCAGCATTCTCCAAATTTCCTTGACCATACTTCATATTCCGCGTCTTATCCGATTTATTAAATGCAATGATGGCCGCTAAATCTTTCATTGGCGCCTGATTCTCCTTCAAAAATTGATTCAAATCATGTTTAAAATCGGCTTGAAGTATCTCATCAAACGCTTCATAATCTTGCTGGCTTTCCTCTAATCCTTTACTTTTCATAACTTTGGCGCCTGCTTTTTCCAAATCTGACACGATTTTTTTGGAAATAGCGTCGTCAGCCTCGAATAATATGCCGATTCGTTTCCCTTTTAATGCGTCCTTAGATAGTTTCGCTTTTTTCGTTCGTCCCATCAAAGCACTTGTCGTCAAATAGGCGTCTTCTACTGTTCTTGTTATCGGGCCTGGTGTGTCAAAATGTCTAGAAAGCGGAATCACCAACTCGCCACTAACAGCGCCATGACTAGGTTTAAATCCTACTGCTGACTGAGCTAGCGCTGGTGAAATGATGGAACCATTCGTCTCTGTCCCGATGGTAACCGTGGCAAAATCACTAGTTACCGCTGTTGCCGAACCCGCGCTTGATCCAGATGGTGTCGCCTCAAGGTACGGGTTTTTATCCTGTCCTATTTTCCCAGAATAACCGCTTGGCATACTGACGTCCATATAATTCGCCCATTCTGACATATTCGTTTTTCCGAGTATTAATGCGCCGCTAGCCTTCAAGTTTTTTACTATTGTAGCATCTTTTCCAATCACCCAATCCTGCAATGCAACCGCACCAGCACTTGTTGCCATCTTTTCCGTCCCTATATTATCTTTCAATAAAACCGGCATCCCGTAAAGTGCATCTTTATTCACAGTCGGATTTTTATCAAGCTCTCTCGCTTCATCTAAGACGTCCGGATTAATTTCTGTAATCGCATTTAACTTGGGCCCGTTCTTATCATATTTTTTAATTCGGTTTAAATAGATGCCAACCAGTTCCTCATAACTCAACTTATTTGTCGCGACCAGCTGTTGGATTTGTTGTATATCCGCACCCACCACTAACTTTTCCTTTGATTCTAGCGTACTGATATCCACTGTTTTTAATTGTTTATTCACTGGATCTAACACACGATTCTGTTCGTACATAATAGCCTCCCCTGGTTTTGTAGCGTCCTCGATATTCATTAACCAATACGTAACTCCAATTCCCAAAATTAATACCACCATTGTGCTACCGATAATAATGCCTTTTTTCATGTTGTTTCCTCCGTTATCATTTTTTCTAAGTATACACTTTAACTCGCGCGGAATCCCTCGATGTACGTGACAAACAAAACAAATTTGTAAGGAAAGCACAAAAAAACTGAAACCCGCGGAAGGTCTCAGTTTTTCGATATTAAGTCTTATTAATCAAGATCTGTTGCGTTCTGTTCTTGCTTCTGTGTTCTGGATTTGCGAATAAAGTAAATCCCAATCAGAAGTACGAACCAAACTGGTGTTACAAACAGTGCCACACGTGTATCCTCTGCTAATGCTAGGACAACTAGAATGAACGCAAGGAACGCGAGAATAACATAGTTCGCAACTGGATATAACGGCATTTTGAACTTACTTTTCGCCGCAAGTTCTGGGCGTGTTTTGCGATATTTCAAATGACAGATAACCGTGATTCCCCAAATAAACAAGAAACATACTGTCGAAATACTCGTGATTAACGTGAACACACCTTCTGGCATCACGTAGTTCAGAATAACTGCAATCAAGATAACGATTGTCGAGAAGAATAGCGCATTTGCTGGAACTTTATGCGATGTTAATTTTGTCATTGGGTATGGTGCATTTTTTTCCTTAGCTAGCGAGTAAACCATCCGACTCGTACTGAAAACCGCACTATTACACGCAGATGCCGCCGAAGTTAGAACGACGAAGTTAACGATAGCCGCTGCTGCTGCAATTCCAAGCGCCGCGAAAACTTGCACGAACGGGCTTTGCGCTGGGTTAATATCATTCCATGGATAAATACTCATAATCACGATTAACGCACCAATATAGAAGATAATAATCCGAATTGGAATGTTGTTGATCGCTTTTGGAATAACTTTCTCAGGATCTTTTGTCTCACCAGCCATCAGACCGACGAGCTCAATGCCCACAAAGGCGAATACGACCATCTGGAACGACAGGATAAAGCCGCTTGCACCATTAGGGAACCAACCACCGTGACTCCATAGGTTCGTAAAACTTGACGTGCCAGCATCCGTTGAAAATCCTTTGATAATCATAAATGTACCAACGATAATCAGGGCTAAAATTGCGATAACCTTAATTAACGCGAACCAAAACTCCATTTCACCGAATAGCTTCACGGTTGCAAGGTTCATCAGGAGCAAAATAACTAACGCGATTAACCCTGGAACCCATTGCGCCACATTCGGAAACCAGAATTGGGTATACAGACCGACAGCCGTCAAATCCGCCATCGCAATCGAAATCCAACAGAACCAATACGTCCAACCTGTGACGAATGCGGCTCCATTGCCGAGATAATCAAAAACAAAATCAACAAAAGAATGATAATTCAAATTCGATAGTAATAATTCACCAAGCGCTCGCATAATCAAAAAACAGATAATCCCTGTAATCGTGTAAGCAAATAAAATCGACGGACCAGCTAAATGAATCGACTTTCCTGAACCAAGAAACAAACCAGTTCCAATCGCGCCCCCAATCGCTATCAACTGCACATGGCGATTTTTTAAGCCTCTCTCTAATGTTCGTTCTTCTGACATATGTATTTCCCCCTTATTATTGGCCAGACGAAACCCTTACCAATCAGGCAACATCTCGAGCCTCTGTGAAACAATGTCTTTCAAGATTATTCTTCTATCATACCGCAAAATAAACCTAAACACCATACTTTTTTACTTCACAATGTAAACGCTATCATTAGATTTTATTGTACCACAGAGTTTACCCATTCGCCAAAGAAGAACGCTTATAATTTTTATTTTTCTTTGTAAGCATTGATAGATAAAGGATATTGATATGTTTGTATTTTTAATTACAAATAGGCTGAATCGTCGGGTAAATATGGAGAAGATACAAAAAATATCCCAAGTTTGTGAAAATATGTGTATATTCGCAGGGTTATATGTCATAAATGTACTTTTTCATACGTTACTCCACCTCATAAAATCACATGTTAAATAAGGCTATACCAATTTATGAGGTTGCAGTACAATAGACGTATACAGAGAAAGTTGGTGAAGCGGATGTTTCAGTTTTTGCTTGAATTATTTCCGATTCTTGGCGATACTTTTTTATTTAGAGACACGAAGGAAAAAAGGGCCCGGCGCATGATTAAGAAGCTTTTAAAAGAGGAGTGGTTCGCGGATTATTATGAGCAACCGCTGTATAAAGAGGCGCTTTATCAGGACACAAAGATGCGGGATAAGTTGAGTTCATATCGGTTTGTCGGTGATTTGTATCGTAATCCAGAAGCTAGAGAAGCGTTCCTACGTGATTGGACAATTTTGTTGGGACTGTAATTACAGTCTCAACAAAATCGCAAATAGTTGGCAATTCAAGGTTTGTAGCATACGTATGCAGTCGTTTAAACTCAAGCTTCTTCCTCTAGCATTTCTTTTTCTCTACTTTGTTGAAGTTTCAAAAGGCTTTCTAGTGGATACAGCAACCACCGGATATAGCCACTCACGGCGACTAGCGAACTGCATGCAACTATTGAAATAAAGATTACAAAAGCCAGTTTTACAAAGATGTTCCAATCTGCGAATTCCAAAGTATACATTCGAATTATGAAGAAAAACAGAGGATGCAGTACAAATATAACTAGCGAGTTGTCACCCCATTTTGTTAGCAAAGTCTCGCGATTGTTGACGAGCATAAATAGAACCACAATCATGGCTAGCGCGATAATGTATTGCTGGAACTCAACCTTCAGATGCTAATTGTCACAAAATCATCATAAAATAAGGGGAAAAAGGCGTACCAGTCAAAAAAAGTCCTCCTCGAACCTGCTATACTAGCTGTTTCGTCTACTTTATAGAAAGGAGTATAATGGTGTTCACTACAAGAGAATAACAGATGAAAGGGAGCAGTCATATGCCACACATACTTAAATGGGGAATCTACATAATGGGAGGTTGCGCCATTTCTCTTGGCGTCATGCTCTCTAGCGCACCAGTTTATGCAGCAGAACCCGCAACAATTACCTACTACACCGGAGATACACTTGAAAGGACCTACATTATTGATAAAATAAACCATGCTAGTCCAGAAGATTTGAGTCCAGAGGCCCTATCGATAGCGGTAGATGGGAGCATGGACATTGCAACGGAAAACGGCTATACACGCGTCCATTTGTCTCCAGGCACTTATACGCTAGCCCATCGATTAAACGTCAACAAATCGCTTATCCTAGAGGGAACGACCGACGACGGGAACAATCTCACTACCATCCAGTTGGCGCCACAAACAAAACCGGAAGAAAAGGCGATGCTCACCGCGGCTAGTGGAACAAAAGAGGCACCAACGACGATTCAGAAACTGACCTTGGACGGCCAGTGGGATCCCGCTAGTAAACAATTGGATATCTATCAGCGTGGGATTGTGTTGCATCCCTTAACCAAGCTACCTGATCCAACCAGTCCTACTTCCCCCAAATATTATGTCGGTTGGGGACGCAAGCATGATGTGACCATTCAAGATATGACGATTCGGAATATGGGTGGGACAGGGATTTATATGGAGTTTGTGGATAATATCAAAATCAAAGGAAATTCTAGAGTAGCAGGAAAAGAAACGAACCGACTGGAAAACCTCGGCTACGCAGGGATTGCAGGGTATTCTGCAAATAACGTAGATGTCGATTGGACACTCGTGGATGGTGTCGGGGTTTCAGGACAACAAGCTTATGGCATGGCGTTTAGCTGGAAGAAAGGAACCACCGATGCGGATCAATTGGCAGAGGACGACCCGAGTCGATTCCCAACGACGACAGAAGGAAAGGCCGCGCAGAGCACAACAGCGTATACGCAAGGCTATTATCGCAGTCAACATGACACCGTAACGAATAGTACCATCATGAATATCCCGACATGGGAAGGACTCGACACCCATTCAGGCTATGATATTAATTTCAAATCCAACCACCTGTTTGGGGTGCGATTTCCAATTGTCGTCGGTGGGATGGATTATCCAGAGGAGGGGACGGAGAACCTGATCGCCGCCTATCCGCCCAAAGACATTTTTATTACGAACAATTTTATTAACCAAGACACAGATGGCACAATCTACAACCAAAGCAAGAAAACGTCGGAACGCGGGATTGTGGCAACAGGCACCAAGTATCAGGATTTACTAAAGAATCCGAGTACCCTCGGCTTTTTAGTAGGGCTTACCATTGATGATAATCATGTCAATGCCATTAAAACCACCATCCCTTCTCGCGGCGGGATCAGTATTCATGTGACGAAAGCAGCGAACATTATCCGTAATACCGTAACCAAGTCCGAGATGAATGGCCTTGTTTTCATGAGTTCCAATAAAAAAACCAATATGTCAGGGAATACTATCTCAGGCATGATAGATAATACAGGAACAGGTAAAACTGCGGATATTGGCATTCGAGGCTCGCATAATAATGGGGAAGACTCGAATACGTACGCCATCCCAGATAAACCCACGGATGCAGGTACGAATGTGCGAGACAATACACTAGAAGTTAGTACTTCTTTCCAAGCGATTTTGCAAGAAGCCGAGAGCACGTCCAATGCGCTCCAAACCGATACGCTACCAACCATCCTAACGCAGCCATTGGAGAGCATGCCAGCTTGGGATTATTTAGAGAAGGAACCTAACCTGTTACCAGACGAACGCTCCTATTATGAAATGGAGAGCGGGAAACCCCTGCTGACGAACGAAAAATAGAGACGATGAGGAGAGAAACAGATGAAGAAGAAACTAGGTATCACCGTATTAATTACTGCCTTGATTATCCCCAGTATGACTTGGGCATCCGAAGAAACAGCGGCACCGACAGATGTGGCAACAACGGAGGAACAAGAGAATCCTGAAACTTTAGCACCAACCGATTCGGTGACAATGGAGTCAACTGAAACAACAGATTCAGAGGAAACAACAGCACCTGCAACCGCAGAAATCTCAACAGCTAAGGACGAAAGTGCCACGGAAGAAAAAACAAGCATCGTGGCACCGACCTCTCCTGCCGTAGCGGCAGAAACAAACACAGAAGTACCACGCCAAGCAGAGAAATCATCCCCCGCAGTATCTGAACCAAAAACAGAGAAGCAGGTAGAAGCACCTCCTACAAAAAACGCGGAAGATCCGGTGGTAACAATACCTGATAGGGACCTGCACTATTTCATCACGGATGCCCTACATCTGAAAGAAGGGACTCCGGTGACACAATCAATGATGGCGTCTCTCACTACCTTGGATGTCAATGGTGTTGATGATACTACTGGATTAGAATATGCAGTTAATTTGCGTCAATTCAAATCATCTTATGGTTATACAGGAGATAATTTGACACGTATCCTCCAGTTACATCACTTGGAGACCCTGGAATTAGGTCCTATCGCTGGAGCTTACCGGTTCCCTTCCTTTGCTTCCTTAACCGAATTACGGGAACTCACTGTAAAGAACGCCTATGTAATGACTGACTTGAATTTCTTAGCTGAGAATATAGCACTAGAAACACTAGATTTAGGGGACAGATTTGAGGACAATGATTCGCTAACCGATATCTCGGCGTTACGTCATTTAACACGATTAAAATCACTCTCGCTGTACCATACGGAGCAACCATTAGATTACAGTCCTATCTTGACATTGTCCCACTTAGAGTCCCTCCGCATCCAGAATCAAGGATTACAAGATGCCAGTTTCTTAGCTCCATTGTCTCATTTGACACACTTGGATCTCACGAATAATTGGTTTACGACGACCGATTCGATTAACGCCTTACCTGCGTTACAAAATGTCATCTGGGATGGCAATTTTATTCCAGGACAACCGAATCAGTATGCCGCCCAATTGCCGACCGAGACAACGGAATTAGCCATTGGTGAGCACACCATATTGCCGATGACGTGGACTTACAATGGCGTGCCCTTGGAAACAGATAGCTACGGAGATTTGTTAGTAGACAAATATTTCAACGTACCCTTCGCGAAACAAAGGAATACAGTGACAAGTAGCCCTGCGATTCTAACTAGTACGAAACCCACACAGACGAGTATTCCGATTGAAGCGACGAAAGGTGGGATGACCACGTTGACGAGTGAAGTGATTCCTGGTTATCAAGTGCAGACCAAGGTTCACGTGTTGGACATTCCTAAACCGCCAACGTTAACGCCTGTATCGGAGCTACAAGATACGTTGCACGGGAAAACGAGTCCACATTACCATGTCCAAGTGGCTATCGACGGGAAAACCTACCAAGTCGTGGCGGATGACACGGGGGCTTTTGATGTAACAATCGGCATGTATCCTGTTGGGACGCCATATGTGGTCACCATTAGTGATCCAACGGGCACAGAAGGCGTTCCTGTTCATGCGGCGATCGTCGACGGTATTCCACCGCAATTAAACCCAGTGACAACCGGACTTCAAGCCATTAGCGGGCGTGTTATCGACGGCCGAACTCGTGTACGTGTGCTCGTGAATGGTATTGTGCAACGCGAAGTCGATACCGATGCGCAAGGCTATTACACGGTACCTGCGCGGAAACTGGTGACGTCCTATGGGTTATCGAATCGTCCCATTCGTGGTGGGGATAAAATCCAAGTCGATTTTGGCCCAGACACTGCGGAACATCTGATCACCAGACAAATCGTGCAAGACGCCAGCCGACCAACCTCACTCGATCCGGTACAAGCGCGTACGGACTACATCACGGGACAAACATTGCCAGGATCGCAAACCTTACGTCTGATTGTCAACGGGGTCCCGCAACGCGTGATTACGCCACAAAGCTCGGGTGCCGGACAAATTGAACAGGATGGCCATTTTAAAATTTATAGCCGCTTCAACCTGAATAGTAAGGGGCAATTAGCTCGCTTACAGACGGCAGATACGATCACGGTGGATAGCGGGGAACAGATTTATCGTGGTTCTTTTGTGGAAACGAACGTGGAGTAAGGAAGCACATGCACCGCAAAATAAAAGTACTCTCACATTGAAGTGATACGCAGGAAACATGAACCTTCAGATCACATGTCAAAAGCGCTAAAAAGCTATTTACACAGCCACTTTAGCGCTTTTCTGCTATCTAATTATACAAGACCGCTTCGCTCAAAGATATTCGTATTCGAAAAAGATGAAGCATCGATATAACTACAAACATCGCTGGAATCTATCTGCTTTCGCTTCATTAATCCAGATAATACGCGAACTGATAGTCGTCCATCCATTCACCGTCTATCCAGAATTCCCGCTTAAAATGGGCCTCCTGCTCGAAACCAAGGTGCTCGTAAAATTGGATCGCGTTCGTGTTGGCACCCATGACGCGCATGGCGATTTTGCCAATGTTGTTTTGCTGACCGAGTTCAAATAATTGTTCGATGAGTTTTCTGCCAACGCCCTGGCCTTGTGCTTTTTCGGAAATGGCGATGCCGAAAAGCCACTGTTTTTGGCGGGATGGTGCTGATCCTGGATAGTGGTAAATGAGCGAGCCAAGTACTGCGCCGCCTTCGTTTCTGGCGACTAACATGTTTTGCGTCATCGTGTCTTTTTTGAATTGCTCGTAGTCGGTTTCTTTAACAACGTGTGGCGTGGTTCCTTTTATCATGACGCTTTTTTCGATTTCCCAGAGCTCGGTGATGTCGGATTCAGTCTGCGCGGTGATTAGAATGGCCATTTTTATCATTCCTTTTCAGTCGATTTATCATTTTTATTGTAGCATAGCTCGTTCGGATGTTTCACCTTTTTGCAAAGTGGTAAAGATAGGTACGGCATAGTTTGAGGAGGGTACATATGGCAGGAATTCTTTGGACGGTTATTGTGGTTTTATTTGTGTTATGGGTGCTTGGATTAATTCTACGTATCGGTGGGAAATTGATTCATCTTCTGTTGGTTGTCGCTGTGATTTTATTGGTTTGGAATTTGATTACGGGGATGGGATAAGGAATCGGGCTATTTTGTTGCTGTAGAGGTGACAGGATAGCCTTTTTCAATGCAAAAAATCCCCTGTAGATGCATGGATTCGCTCTACAGGGGATTTCTTAAAAATAGTGTTACATTATCTTATTCATTATTTCTTGCGGAAAATGACAATACTTGATGCCGTTAGCAATAATCCAAAAAGAACTGCTAATCCATTTGAAGTATCTCCGGTTGTTGGAAGCTCTTGACTAGGCGCTTCTACCACCGTCATGTTCTGCGGAGGGTTCACTGTTGTTGTAACTACCGGTGCTTTTACTGGTGGCACTGGTTGGCTTGGATCTACAGGAACGATTGGTTTTACTGGATTTACTGGTTGTGTTGGTTCTACTGGTGTTACAGGGTCAATCGTTACTGGACGACTCAATACCGTTACTTTGATTTCTCTTGTTGCTGTTTCGCCTACGCTGTTTGTTACTTCATAAACGATCTTGTATACGCCTGGTGTTGTGTTGTCTACTGTGTTTTCTTTGATTGTTACGCTGCTCGTGATGTCTCCATCTTTCAAGTCAAATGCGCTCATGTCTGCTCTTGGATCGTATTCATCGCCTACATAGATAACTTGATCTTTTCCGTCGATTGTTGGACGGCTTAGGACTGTTACTTTGATTTCTTTTGTTGCTGTTTCGCCTACACTGTTTGTTACTTCATAAACGATTTTGTATACGCCCGGTGTTGTGTTGTCTACTGTGTTTTCTTTGATCGTTACGCTGCTTGTGATGTCTCCATCTTTCAAGTCAAATGCGCTCATATCAGCTTTTGGATCGTATTCATCGCCTACATAGATAACTTGATCTTTTCCGTCGATTGTCGGACGGCTTAGGACTGTTACTTTGATTTCTTTTGTTGCTGTTTCGCCTACACTGTTTGTTACTTCATAAACGATTTTGTATACGCCTGGTGTTGTGTTATCTACTGTGTTTTCTTTGATTGTTACGCTGCTTGTGATGTCTCCATCTTTCAAGTCAAATGCGCTCATGTCTGCTCTTGGATCGTATTCATCGCCTACATAGATAACTTGATCTTTTCCGTCGATTGTTGGACGGCTTAGGACTGTTACTTTGATTTCTCTTGTTGTTGTTTTGCCTAAGCTATTTGTTACTTCGTAGACGATTTTGTATACGCCTGGTGTTGTGTTATCTACTGTATTTTCTTTGATTGTTACTTTGTCTGTAAGGTCGCCATCTATGGAATCTGTAGCACTCATGTCGGCTCTTGGATCATAGCTGTCCCCTACGTAGAAAATTTGGTCTTTTCCATCAATCACAGGAACGCTTTCTGGTGCTAGTACAGTTACTTGGACTTCTGTCGTTACTGTGTTTGGTGCTACTGTTGATGTGTAATCTAATGGTTTTAATGTTTGCAATAAAGCATCTCTGTACGTAATTTTACCGTTTTCGATCACATTGTGTATGCCTGTTGCGATACCGTCTGTTGTATCTGTTACTTCATAGACAACTTTGTAAACGCCTGCTTTTGAAGTATCTACTGTGTTTTCTTTAACAGTAACGCTTGATGTTAAATTACCTGATTCTTTATCTGTCGCTGAAAAAGTGATGTCTTTCAATGGATCAAACGCGCTATTGAATGGTACTGTTTTGTCTTCACCTGTTAAAACTGGTTTTTCGTTCACAGGGTTTGGACCTTTAACTTGATAAGAAAGCGTGTATTGACCTTCTGGTAAGGCATCTAAGTTCCACTCGAATTTGTTGTTCGTTACAGTCGGTTTGTTGTATGGTGCTGGTACTGCGACAGTATTTCCTGATGCATCTTTAATTACGGCACTATCGGCTACGTATGTGTATCTGCTCGCAATATTTTCTTCTACGCTAAGTTGTTCATTTATATTTGTCAAAACAATATCACGCACATACGCTGCAAACTCTTCAATGCTATTTTCACTTGTTGTCATGTTTAGGAAAAACTCTGGTCGAGTCACGACATTCGGAATATTATCATTGATGTAATTATTGTAGTTATCATAAGAAATTTGTCCCCACTCGTCCACTATGGATGCTTTTTCTTGCCAAAGTCCAAATGAAGTCTGATATCCCGCATTATTGATATTATTAAGTGCTGCAATAATACCAGTTGTTGGGCCTAAAAGTGGAAGCATCGATGTAGCTGGCGTCAATGGCGTTCCATTAATATCACCATTTGGGAAACCATCTGTTACAACTAGGAACAATGTTTCTCTATTCGGATCTTTTGGTCCTGTTTGTTGTTGATATGCTTTCAATGCTTGATCAATACCATAAGCGGTTGGCGTTGAACGACCAAATAAATCTTTAGTCGCGACTTCGCTAATCATACTTTTTGTCGCAGAGATGTCGGATGTAAGATCACCTTTCAATAGTACATTATAACCTTCTGAAATTTGGCCAGCGTTATAAATACTTAGGTCTGCTCTAGGATCGTTATACAGTGGATAATTCGTATCATCTGTCTTAAGCCCTGTGTAACCCATGAATTGCGTTCTATCCACAACTGGGTCTAACAAATCTAGCGCGTCATTTAACTTGGCAGCTACTTGCGGATAGGAACCTTTAAAACTACCTGACAAATCTTGAACGATAACTAAATCTAGCTTCTTTTCTCTCTTCTTTTTCTCTAAATCCATCATGATTGTATGCGTTACCTCAGACCCATCCGCACTCACTAAAGATGTTTTTATGGAATGGTCTGTTGTAGCAGCTGACGCGAAACTCCCCGGCATAAAGCTACTAAATAGTACCGCAAAAATCACACTAAAAATAAGGTTTTTCTTCAAATTTAACTACCCCTTCTATCATTTACTTGTTTTTCATGCATCTCTGAAACTAAGTAAAATTCACCCCCTTTATTGAATAGTATCCGCGAGATAAGCTGCATTTTTTTGTAGCATTTGAACTGTTTCTGTGCCTAATTTTTTCTGTATCCTATCATAGGCTTCTACTAAATTATTTTTCTTTTTTATATGATCGTGAGCGCCAGAAGCTATGACAAAAATTTGATCTTTTTCTAGCATAGCCCACGCTAATTTCTTCGCTTTCCTACCGTTCTTACCGAGAAAACTCCCTGCTTCTACCTGTGCTAGCATGCCGCGAAGTATGTATTCTTCTAGTAGCCTTGGATGTTTTTGAAATGTCGCATTTAGCTCTGGATGCGACACAACTGGTAGCTGCTTGTTAATCGTTAGCTGAAATACAACTCCTTCGATACCTGTGGGAATCTCTTTTGTTCCGATATCAATGAGCCAATATTGGCGGCTTTTTTCCAGCGCTTGCTCTAAATTGGAAGCAAACCAGGCCATATCATACTTCAATTCTTGCCCCGGCAATATAACTAATGGTATTTCATAGCGATTCAATTCTTGTTGAAAAATATCCACAGCTAGCTTCACTTGCTCGTAATTACAACCGTTTTGACGGCTACTTTGCGGCGTTGCGATAATAATGTCAACGCCGTCCTTCACTGCTTGTGTCGCCATTTTGATGCTGTCTCTAACTGTTTTGGCTCCGTGGTCTAATCCCGGTAATATATGATTGTGCACGTCTACAATTCGCATCGTTGTCCCACCTTCATTCCATTATGCTGTTAAAATCTCTACTAATGCTTCCAAAACTCGAGCTTGTTCAGCCTCCGTCATACTTGATCCTGATGGCAAACATAATACTTCTTCAAATAACTTCTCGCTAATATTTTCTTCTCCAACTTGGTAACAGCGACTTTCTGAAAATGATGGCTGTTTATGAAGCGGGTTCCACATCATTCGTGCTTCAATATCTCTTTCTTGCATGTACGCGACAATTTCTTTCGTACTTTTTGATATGATCGAGTAGTCGAGTCTGATCGCAGATAACCAGCAATTCGGCGCTGTGTCTGGTAATATTGGCATCATCGAAACGCCTTCCAAATCCGCTAAAGTATCTGAATATCTATCAAAAATCGCCCGGCGTTTGTCCACATGATCAGCTAGCACTTCCATTTGACCTCTACCGATTCCAGCTAAAATGTTGCTCAATCGATAGTTGTAGCCAATTTCAAGATGCAAATAATACGGAGCCTGTTCCTTTGCTTGCGTCGCATAATAAAAAGCTTTTTCGCGGTCTTCATTACTATTCGTAAGCAACATCCCACCGCCCGATGTCGTCATGATTTTATTGCCATTGAACGAGAAAATACCCATTTCGCCGAATGTTCCTGTCATTTTGCCATGATAAGTACTTCCGAGTGACTCCGCGGCATCTTCAATGATTGGAACACCGTACTCTTTGCAAATTGCTACTAGTTTGTCTAATTTCGCAGCTAGCCCTAAAATATGAACGATAATCACCGCTTTAGGCAGATTATTCGTCGTTTTCGCATCTTCCAAAGCCAGGCGCAATGCTTCCGGAGACATATTCCACGTCTCCTCATCAGAATCGATAAAAACAGGTGTCGCGTTAACATACGTAATCGGGTTCGCACTCGCTGCAAACGTTAATGTCGAACAAAATACACTATCACCTGTGCCAATTCCCATCGTCAACAAAGCCAAGTGAATCGCCGCCGTCCCTGAACTTAGCGCTAAGGCATGTTCACCTGCTGTATAATCTAGAATTGCTGTCTCAAACATATCGACATTCTCACCTAGTGGCGCAATCCAATTCTGTTCAAAAGCTTGTTGGATATATTGATTTTCAGTACCACCCATATGCGGCGGGGAAAGAAATATTTTAGTCATTCATTATGCTCCTAACTTCATTCCTTAATAATTTCCGATTTCGTGAACTTTTCTGTCGTCACAAAACCAGCTTTGGATATATCTTCTCGTTTCACTACTTTGATAACCGTCAAAATCATTATTTTCATATCTAAAAACACATTTTTATGATCCACGTACCAGACGTCTAACTTGAACTTATCTTCCCATGAAATATTATTGCGGCCGTTCACTTGCGCCCATCCAGTAATCCCTGGCAACACTTCATGGCGACGCTTTTGCTCATCTGTATATTCTTCTAGATACTCTGGCAAAAGCGGTCTCGGTCCTACAAAACTAATATCGCCTAGCAAAACATTCACTAATTGCGGCAACTCATCTAGACTCGCTTGTCTTAAAAAGTGTCCAAAAGCAGTCATTCTGTCCGCATCAGATAACGTTTGACCATTCGCGGCAACTAACGTACGCATTGTTTTCACTTTATAAATTTTAAAAATCCGACCGTCTTTTCCGATTCGTTTTTGTGTGAAAATTGGCTGCTCTTTGAATTTCCATGTCGTGATGCATAGCAACAACAACATAGGCACGCTTAAGATTAGCAACATCACACAAGCAACGAACATGTCTCCTACTCTTTTCACACTACCGTCTCCCCTAATACATTTTTCAGATGTACTTCAAGTTGTGCAATTTGGGTTTCCTTTTGGTACTTCTTGGCTAATAGAGAAATATTGGTGGATACTTTATCGCATATCTCTTCATTTAGGCTCATCGCTTCCACATGTGCGGCCATACGTGCTTTCTCGCTATATTCAAAGCCTTGGCCCGCTGCATGTTTTTGTAAAACTCGATCTTGCCAACCATGATAGTTAATGAGCGTTTGCTTCCCAGCTGCCCAGAAATCAAACAGTTTGTTCTGACTGTTGCGATCCAATACCTCAGCATCTCGCACAAAACACATTCCCATATCGCTTACAGCCATCCAAGCCATCGCTTCACGTTTTGAAACACCGTCCACAAATTGGACATTTCGTAACCCATACGCTTCCGCTTGTTGTACTAACTTCGCTTTTTCCTTACCATCACCAACAATCACGAACGAAATGTGCTTGGCTTTGGTCAGACGAGCTATTTCTAGCACATACTCCACGTGATTCACGTAACCAAGCGTTCCTGCGTAAAGGCAAACAAACTGCCCTTCCAAACGAGGATATTTCGCATAAATTGCTGCTTTTTCGTCTTCTGTTATTTCTGCAAATGCATTCACATCCGCAAAATTAGTAATGACTTCTATTTTTTCTGAAGCAATGCCTTTCGCGACAATGTCGTCTTTCATACCTTCTGATAAAGCGATAATCGTACTCGCCTTTTTATATATACTTTTTTCCATACGATACAACATACGGATCATCCATTTATTTTGAATAATACCTAATTTAATCGGCACATCCGGCCATACATCTCGCACTTCGAAAACCAGTTTCGTCCGTTTGAACCGTGCGACCCATTTGCCAACTAATCCGACCGTTAAAGGTGTCGACGTTGCATAAACAATGTCCACGTCTTTTTCGCGTAATGCGTATATAAAACTTTTCATCATGAACGATAAAAAAGAGAATATTCGTTTCAAATAACCAAAATCTTGGTTATAACTTGTTTTTGTTGAGATAATCTTGATGCCATCACACGATTCCACATCACTTCCTGTAATCATTGTGACTTCATGACCTTCTGAAACAAGGTGTTTAGCAATCTCATATGATCTCGTGCTGCCTTTATCTTTATTAAAATATTGATGTAAATAAACGATTTTCAAACAGGTCACTTCCTAAAATTTATTGTAAAATGACAGTAATTTCTGCTCTTCCGACTGCCAATTATATTCGGCCTGAAAAGCTTTAAATCCAACGTCACCTAATTTTTGTGCTTCTTCTGGATTTTCTAATAGATACAATGCTTGCTTCAAGACCGTATCTTCATCCTTCATGTTCACCGATAAACCGCATGGATAACGCTTCAAATCTTCCTGCATCAAAAAATCAGATATCAAAAACGGAATTCCCGCTGCCATATATTCCATACATTTCGTCGGCTTACATCCATAAAAATTCGGATTATCCAGTAATAAGGACAGCCCAACGTGTGATTTCCGCAACACTTCAAAAGCTTCATCAAATTTCTTCGGACCCTCAAAGGTAATGTATTGCGATACACCCGCAGCTTTTGCTTCTTCTTCAAAAACAGTTGCATTCGGCCCAATAACGCGAATATTGAAATCCTGCCTCACCTTAGAAAGTTTTTCTGCCAAGCGAATCATCACTCGAACGCCGCGCAACTCAGAAATACTGCCGATATACACAAAAGTGAATACATCCGCTTTCTCGACCGCTGGCAAATGATCCGTCGCAATCGCTGGATAATTATACACATCCACTTTACGACGATCTAACCAGCGATAGTTTTGCTTATAATGCTCCTCCGCAAAAACAACACCATCCACGTAATCCAGCAAGTTCTTCTCAAAACGCACATACATTTTCTTAGCCCTTTTGCGAAAGATGCTAGGAATTATTTTCTTTGAACCAATGACAGCTGGCACATTTTCATGCATATCATAAATACAAACGGGAGAAGGATACAGCTTCTCTTTCATCCACCGAGCTAAAAGTAATAACTCAGGATCGTGAAAATGAACAATGTCTGGTTGCTTTTCTTCGATGTATTTTTTCAGTAATCGCCAATTTTTGTAACGGCTCCGGATGCTTCGTTTCGGCATCGTAATCACTTCCATATTGTCAGCTACAGCGCCAACTTCCACGCCGTTCTCCACCGCAATATGCGTTACTTCCACATCTTCTTGACTCGCAATCGATGTCGCCGTCCGAAAGAATATCCGCGTGTCGCTCCAAGGATGAACCGAACTAATGTTTAGCACTTTTATCGCCAAAGCCTTTTCCTCCAATCCCACGTAAAATGTACATAATAATAATCGCTAGCAGTAAACCATGCGTTAAAAATACCGTTGTCAGTGACGTATCAGTCAAACTCCAAACCGGCATAACAATCAGCAACATACCAAACGCTTTATACGCACCTTTCGCCAAGCTGTTGTACACCCATAAAATAATCGCCGCAACGAATGTATACACACCAATGCCGATATAACCAAAGTTCGCAAAACCATCTGCAAACAGATTCGCATTCGCCGCCATATCAGGACGGTTAAAGTACGTTTCTCCAATAATAAACGGCGGTGTAATACCATATGGATTCTCAAAAATACCGCTCAGAAAACTGTAAGAAAGCCTCATTTGTTCATGTTGAGAAAAGAAATCCACATAGTAATTCATCAATAAACCTGGCGTGAAAATCATTCTACGTGATAGTAAACTTGTTAATTCAAACGTTGAAGTCATGTAATCATAGCCAATACTTATCAATAACATCATCGAAATCCCGCCTACAAACAGTAGCGAAAAATACTTCCCTTTCATTCTCAACGCCACAAACACTAAAATAAGTAACGCTGTCGACATCAAGGTAGATTTCAATCCATTTGTCGTGAAAAGTAGATACTGCATAAAGAAACCTAATAAAACAAAAAAGATTTTCTTCTCCAGCAAGCCGTATATAACAAGCACCGGATTCAGTGCCTTCGCAAGCCACTGCATCCCATAACCCATAATCGGCGATGTATTTTCACGAAATCCTAAACGCGCTGCATAAATATCTTCCGAATCAACAGGCGGCTTCAAATGAACGCCAGAAACACTTAAAATATATAAAAACAGGGCACTTGTCATCCCGATATACAGCCATTTTGCAAAAGTTGCTCGCACTCTCAAAACCGGAATCGATAACATTCGCCAAGAAGCCACAGAATACAAAAGAAACAGGCAACCCAACAACATAAAATTCGTTATCCAATTCGCAAGTGGCACTACACCATACAAATAATTTGGAATCAATAAAACTGGGATATAAACAATCACATAAATAATCCAGAAAAATATTCCCGAAGGCTCCGTCACAGCCACTTTAGCGACTAGTAAAGGAGTGAAAATCATCAGCAATGACAACGCGAAACTCACAAAATCTAGTGAACCCATCGTATAGCCTAGATAAGCAAAATTGGGTGAAATAAAGTCCGCGTATGACACGTGAAGCAATAATACATAGATGAATACTAAAAAATATTGAATAACTTTCATTGATTACTCCTTTACTTTGTCCGTAAAACAAGCCATCCCATGTACCCTAAAACAAAATAACTGAGTCCCATCACAGTACCAAAATAGATTAATACAACTTCGACACTTGCTCCCATCATATGCAGCAAATACATGCCTGCAAAAACGATAATACATCTACCAACATCCCACATCAGCTGCATTTTCTGATGCCCCGTTGCGTATAACACTTGCGAAACCGGCATGAAAATCAATTGTCCTAAAAACAAGAAAGAAACATACTGCACAAATTCTCCTGATCTCGTCCACTCTTCACCAAACACAAATCCAAATAATGAAGGAGCCACAAAGACTAGCACGATGATTGCCGGAACAGCGACCATACTCAATCGCTTAATAATCGTCATGTAAAGTGCATATACCGAAGCCCGATCCGTCTTGCCTTTCTCGGCGGCTTCCCCATAAAACACTTGCGAAATCGCGATACCAATCAATGTTATCGGCACTCCAATCGCTTTTTGTGTCAGTGAATAATAACCAACCACTTCCGAGCCGTAAAAACTCATCAGCAATAAAATCACGAGTTGCAACGATAAACTATTACACAGTGTTGAAAGTGTTGAGAACAAAGGATATTCCCGGTATTTCCATAATAAATATTTCATGCGTTTTGGTCTGATTTTTTGTAGTGGGTTTGTCTTTAAGAAACGTTGCGTCAACATAACTAGGCCGAAAAAGCGCCCAATCACGTCACCTATAATTAAGCCGCTGAACATTCCCGGTACAAACGCTAAGCCAACTTGACCTCCCGCTGTACCGAATGATTGTCCCATCTTTGAAGCCGTTATTTCGCGATATTCCTTCTGTCTGATAGCTTGGTAACTCAGCACCTGATACACACCTGCAAAAACTAACGCACACGATAACAGTAGCTGCAACCAAATATTCGTTTTCACTTGAAATACGGTAAATAACGACCAATCAAAAGCGGCGTACAACACGGTGTTCAAAATAGCAACAATACTAATTGTTATGCAGCTTATATAAACAAGTTGCACAACGTTACGCTGATTTTTTTCTATCGGAATCGCCTTCTCTAAACAGAGCGACGAGAAAGTTAAAAGCACAATTAAAATCGAACTGTATACAGAAAACATTCCAAAATCATCTGGTGCATACAATCGGGTCAAGATTGGCGATACCGCGATAACAATTACTTGCGCCATCGTATTCCCCGAGAAAAGCACGAGGAAATTTTTCAAGAAAGAAGACTGCTTATTCATTTATATACAGGAACTTGTTTATTTTTCGCCATTTTACCCATCGTGTAGACATTCGTCGCTTCGATAGCATTAAAGGCGTTTTTCGTATCCAAAACGAGTTGGCTTTTTGCTGCGATTTCTGGAAGATCAAAGGCACTGTGCGGCGTCAACATAATCGCTAAATCATAATCACCGTACGCCGTATCGTTCGTTGTTTCCACGGTATTACCATGCGCATCACGGAAAGTAGCAACAAATGGATCCATCACGTCTACCACTGCGCCACGTTCTTGTAGCAATTCGTAGATTTCAAGCGCTGGCGATTCACGAACATCGTCAATATCCTGCTTATACGCCACGCCGAGTAATAATACACGCGAACCATTTAGCGCCTTTTTCGCCGTATTCAGCGTATCGTTCGCTTTTTCAATCACGACTTCCGGCATCAAGCGATTAATCTCTTGCGCCAAGTCAATGAAGCTGCTGTAAAAGTTCGATTCTTTTGCTTTCCAGCTCAAGTACATCGGATCAAGTGGGATACAGTGTCCGCCGATTCCTGGGCCCGGTTGGAATTTCATAAAGCCGAATGGTTTCGTGCCAGCCGCCTCAATCGCTTCCCATACATCCACATCAATCGTGTCGGAAAGCATCGCCAATTCGTTCACAAAAGCGATATTAATACTGCGGAATGTATTCTCGATTAGCTTACTCATTTCCGCGACTTTCGGAGACGATACCGCCACCATATTTGGAATAACTTGTTCGTATAATTTCTTGCCTAGCGCCGTACAAGCAAACGTTGTGCCGCCAATTACTTTCGGGGTATTTTTCGTATTATAGACAGGGTTACCTGGATCAACACGTTCAGGGGAGAAACATAAGAAGTAATCCACACCAACAACATAACTTTCTTGCTCGAAAATTCGTTCAATCAATTCCTCAGTCGTACCGGGATATGTCGTACTTTCAAGGGTAATCAGCTGGCCTGGACGTTTGTACGTATTAATTTGGCTTACGGCACTCTCGATATATGAAATATCTGGCGTTTGCGCCTTCGTAAGCGGGGTCGGGACACAAATACTAATCGCATCCATCTCAGCAAGTAAGCTAAAATCCGTTGTCGCTTGGAAGCCACTTGCTAATTCCGTTTTCAATGCGTCATCACTAATATCAATGATGTAAGAATTCCCGTTATTTAGCTGACTCACTTTCTCTGTATCTATATCAAACCCAACAACTTGATAACCAGCAGAACTAAACGCTACTGCAAGGGGAAGTCCGACATAGCCAAGACCAATTACTCCCACCGTCATTGTTTTATTTTCAATTTTATTTGCTAAAAGTTCTTTCATCATTATTTAAATTGCCTCCACATTTACTGAATTTTTTCCAATTGCTGTACTGAATTCGCTAAACTAAGCAATCGTTTTATAATCTCACTATCATCCATTTGTTTTACTTCTTGGATTAACGTCGCTATTTCTTCCTCATTACCAGTCAAAGCTTTACCGATAAAAACGTTTAATTCTTCATTTTTGACAGCATTCTCAGCTTCTTCCATCAAATCTTCATTTAACTTCTCACCATTACGAATACCGCTAAAAATAATTTCAATATTCGGCTTATTATTCAGCGCAATCAGGCGCTTTGCGACATCTAAAATCGTTACTTCATCGCCCATATCGAGTACAAATATTTCGCCACCCTTAGCACTAAAACTCGCGCGAACGACTAAATCAGCCGCTTCATCGATGGTCATAAAATAACGTGCCATATCCGGATGCGTAATCGTAATCGGGCCACCACGCTCAATTTGCTCTTGGAAAAGTGGAATAACACTACCTCGACTGTTCAAAACATTTCCGAATCGAACGGTCGAAAAACATGTTTTACTCGTTTCGCTTTTATTCGCTACAATCGTTTCGGCAATACGCTTCGTCGCTCCCATCGTGCTCGTTGGGGAAACGGCTTTATCTGTTGAAACCATGATGCATTTGTCGACAAGATACTCATCTGCCATATCGACAATGTTCTTCGTGCCAACGACATTATTCATCACAGCAACATATGGATTTTCTTCCATCAGCGGTACGTGTTTGTGCGCCGCTGCGTGGTAGATAATGTCGACAGGAAATCTTTGTAACACACGCTCAATGTCTTCTTTACTCTGCACATCGCCAATAACCTTCGTGTGCCTTTGATCGGGATACTCTTGCGCTAGCTCTTTGCCGATTTGGTAAATACTATTTTCGCCATGTCCAAACAAAATAATATGTTCCGGCTTGTATGGTACTAGTTGTCGGCAAATTTCTGAGCCAATCGTTCCGCCAGCCCCGGTTACAAGGATCGTCTTATCCGTTAATTCGTTCGGAAAATTCGGTGCTGCAATATCTCTAATCGGCCTACCAATAATCACTTGCAACGCTTCTTTTGAAATGGGCAATACATACACTTCCTCTTCATTTCGCATTAATAATTATAATAATAATATGCGGAATCTTTTTTACTTCGCTTCACTTTATTCAGTACGATACCAAGAATGTTCGCACCTGCTTGTTCTAATACTTCTAGCGCGTTTTGGAACTGCGCTTTTTTCACTCGATTGTCTTCTACGATGAATACAACGCCTTCTGCACGACTCGATAGAATTTTAGTATCGGAAATACCTGCTGGCGGTGCATCGATGAGTACAAGATCGAATATTTCTTTCGCTTGCTCTAGCATTTCTTTAAACTTATCGCTATCCGCTAATTCAGTCGGATTGGGAGGAATTGGACCAGCTGGCAATAAATAGACATCTTTGAAAAGTGTATCTTGGACCAGGCCTTCCCAACTCTCATCAACACCTCTTTGAAGGTAGGTACTGAGTCCAGCTTGGTTTAATAATTTGAATTTCTTATTTTGTGTCGGTCTTCTAAAATCCGCATCGATAATTAGCACTTTCTTGCCTTGTTGCGCAAAAACTTCTGCCATGACGCCTATCAAAGTCGATTTCCCTTCTGCCGGAGAATAGGAAGTAAACATCATCGTTTTGATGTCTTTATTAATAAAACCAATATTCGTTCGTATCATCTTTAACTCTTCTGTATTTTTAACACTTAAATCTTTTAAGTTCGTATCATCTTTTCTTCTTTTCTTACTCATCGTTTTTTCACCTTGCTTACTTTACCCAATACAGGATAATCAGTTAATGCTTCCACATCATCTTTCGTGCGAATTCTCGCGTTCAATAATTGACCAAGGTAGATAATAAATGCGCCTACAAATAGACCAAGAAATACTGCTAATACGCCGATTGTTTTGTAATTTGGCGCTACCGGCGTCTTGCTATTTCCAACAGCCGCTTTTTCTAAGACGATAACAGAACTGTTTTTCAAAATGTCTGGGGCTGCGGTTTTTAGTTCTTCTGTTGTTTCGTTGACGATTTCTGTCGCTTGTTCTGGTGAGCTTGCTGTTGCAATAATAGAAATAACTTTAGATCCCGAGGCGTTCTCAACGGTTAGACTATTACTTACTTGTTTCGGAGTCATTTCAAAGCTGAGGTTACTCGCGACTTCATTCGTGATCGACGCACTCTTGATAATAACAAGGTACGTGTTTAGTAGTTGCGTGCTCGTTTGATCTTGTTGTGTCTGCTGATTATTCTCCATTTGACTTTGCTCAATAAGTACTTCTGTGGAGGCTTTGTACGTTGGTTCCACTGTCATGTAAGTGAGACCAACGATTGCCGCCACCGAAACTGCAATGCAAATGAGTAGAATATAAAATTTACGTTTGATAATGTTAAGCACAGATGCTAAATCAATTCTGTTGTTCATACATATCTCCTATTACTTTTTATATTCCCTTTGTTACTTTGCTTTTATGTTCGTCCATGTTGCTTTATTGGAAGGGCTATCCAAATCTGTGTAAACAATTTTGTATGGGCCTTCACCAGACGATACGTAGAATGAATCACCATCTGTTTCTTTTTGTGGATCTAGTGAACCTGCAAAGTTAGTAGAAGGGTACCATTTCAGTTTTTTGCCTGCTTTATTATAAACATCCATACCTAAGCTATCGAAAAATTTCGGTGAAGCAGTTGTATTTTTAATATGTGCGCTAATCTTCAAGATGGGTTGATCATCTGCTTTTTCGCCAGATGGGATTTCTGTCACATCTTTGATTGTTAATTCCACACCAGAAATTGTTTTTGTTAAGGCTGTGTTTGTTGTTGCTGGTTTTGGTGTTGTTTTCGCTGGTGTTTTTGCTTCTGTTTGTGTTTTTTCTTCTGTTTTCGTAGTGTCTTCGGATTTTGCTTCTTTTTTTGGTGCTGCTGTTGTGGTTTTAGGTTTTGTTTCTGTTGTTGCTGGTTTTTTCACTTCTGTTTTTGTTTCTTCTTTTGCTTTCGTTTCAGCCTTTACTTCTTTTGTTTCTTCTTTTGCTTTCGCTGTGGTTTCTGTTTTTGTTTCTTTTGATTCGTTATCACTTGTATGGCTACATCCTGCTCCAATCGCTAGGATGCCGACGCATAATGTTGCAATTACTATCTTTTTCATTTGTTGATTCCTCTCTCTATCGCTTTCTAGAACAAATATTTAGAGAAAGTACTACGACTCTCTCTAAATACGGTAAACTACAATTACTTAACTGTTACGCTTGTTGCTGTATCACCAGGGATTTGCACGCCGTAATCGACTGCTACAACATCTCCTGCTTGTAGACGAACGCTGTTACCATCCGCATCTTTTACAAAACGAGTGTAGAAACTATACGTACCATCTGCATTGATGCCACCACCTGTTGTGATGTTTGGTGTGATAACACGTTGCGCAATACCATTCACTGTTAGACGAACTGTTTGTGTTCCTTCTGGCACTTTACCAGTTACGTTTTCTGCTTTTGCTGTTACTGGATCAACAGTTGGTTTCACGATTGTTGCTTTCACTGTTGTTTTAACAATCATGTTTGCTGGTGTTCTTGTACCGTAATCAACTTGTACAACATCGCCTGCTTTTAGACGAACTAACTTGCCATCTTTATCAGTTACGAAACGGCTGTAGATGTTATATTCGCCATTGACTGATTGCATATTTCGTTGTGCAACGCCGTTAACGACAAGTCTTACTAACTCTGCATCTGCTGGTACTTTACCTGTGATTGCTTGTTGTCCTGGAACAATATCATTGATTGTGATTACACCGGTTTGAGGAATGTGGTTATAGACTTTCACTTGTGCGTCAGGTCCTGATACGCCAGCTTTGTTTGTTTCGTGAACTTTCACAAGTGTGTCAGCTTTTTGTTTTGGAATTGTAATACTGTAATTACCCTCTGTATCAATAACTGCAGTGTATTTTGTACCACCTAGTGTTGTTTCTGCTGTTAATCCTGGTGTTCCAGTACCTGTGATTGTAGTAGCTCCATTGTCAACTGCGTTTAGCGTTACATCGCTTGGCTGGACAGCAGATATAACTGTCATTTCTGCCTCTACACTTTCATAGCCTGCTGCATCTGTTGCAGTGGCAGTGATAACATCGCCTTCTGCTAATTCAAGTGTTGGTATTGAGAAAATTCCATCTGCATCTGTTGTGCCTTTTGCAGTTGCTGTCTGAACTACACCACTTTCATCTGTTCTAGTGATGGTAATTTCAATTTTGGAATTTGCTTCTGCCTTCCCTGTTATTACCTTATCGGTTGCATTCGCCACATTCAATTCTGGTTCATCTGGCCCTAGTCTATCTACTACAGTTACTTGTTTTGTATCTACATATCCAGCTCTATCAGTTGAAGTGACGCTTAAGATAGCTCCAGCTTTTTGCCTTGGAATCTGAACAGTATATTTACCATCAGCCCCAGTTGTGCCGGTGTATGAAGAACCATCAGGAGTCACAACTTTAGCTACTTGATTAGCATATCCGACCCCAGAGACCACTTTGTCCGCATCTGAGACTTCATTTACGCTTATTTTAGCTTGTTGTACTATTGCAGTAACCCTAGAACTGTATGCTGGATTATCAGTATCATTTATAAGCGTTTGGAGTGTGATTTGGGTATAGGCTGGCAATGGTTCATCCAGTTTATACTCAAATGCTCCTCCTCCATACAAATGAATATTCCCTATATTTGGAATCCCTAGAGTTAACATCAATATTGGATCCACATAATTGGCATCTCCACTAATAATTGTTGTTTCTGTGGTGAGCGGTGCAGTTAAATATGGTAGTGGTAATTTCTCTAATGCTCTTTCTGACTGCGTTGTCGCCACTTGTGTTTGTTCTTTCGCAAATACGTTTACTGATCCTACTGAGCTACTCAGGGTAATTATCCCAATAGCTGCTAGTGTTGTTACATTACTTACTAATTTCTTATTCAATCTATTTCTCCTTTTTTAAATGACCTTATTTTATTAATATATAATACTCTTTCTTCAGACTACTGCGTATCAGCTATATGATTGCAAACATCACCTCTTTCCCGTAGCATCCATTAAAAATTCAAAGCGTGTAGCTGTATTTTATTTTTTTCTACATTGATGTTTCCTTCGCTCTCTAATACAGAAAGTCTTTGCGCTGTATATTTTCTAGATGTTTTGCTGAAACTAGCAATTTTGTGTTTATTAATGTAGGTTGGCAGTACATATCTATCCTCATCCTCTTTCACACCTAAGCACTGTCCAAGCTCAGCTAATGAAAAATCAAAGCGTTCTTCCACGGTTAAATTATATTTCCTACTGTCATTAAATACGTACATTAATTTGATAGTCGTCATCTTTAGTATTAATTCCATATAAGAAGGTTTTATAGACGCAAAATTCAAAAAATACTCTTTGTCAATTTTCACTAATCTTGATTTAGTAATAGTCTTATAACTCGGAATCCATTCTTCTTGCTTATCATTTTGAATCGGCTCTGCAAAGAGTAGTTCGCCTTCACTGCTAAAGTCAACAATGTTCCCATTATCACACTCTGTCTGAATGACACCAGATAAAATAACAAACATGCTTTCCTTTACTTGATTCAAATCTAGTATTTCATTTTTTTCGAGCTGAATTTCTTGAACTGCTTTTGCTGAAACCTTGTTCTTATTAAGATCATCTATCATATTAAGGACATCTGCAAATAGCCGTCTATCTTGATATAAGTTCATATTTTCAACTCCTCTTCCCTATGCCTTCATAATAGCATAGATTAAATACTGCATTTGGACTTCGTTCTCAAAACTAGTATCATTATTTGTGTATTTTGTGAACAATCAATGTGTAGGTAACTTCCATAAAACAATTGTAATCTATTACAGGTCACATTTTATATTAAGAACTATGGTTAGTAGTTATGTTTTTTCTAGTTCATAAAAATGAGGATGAATTGATTAAAAACCAACCCATCCCCATTCAAGCTATTTCCAAAGTACGTTTGTACAATGATTATACAATATTAGTTATTTAACCGTGATACTTGATGCTGTGTCGCCAGAAACTTGTACACCGTAATCGATAGTAATAACATCGCCTGCTTGCAGACGAACGCTGTTACCTTGTGCGTCTTTTACAAAACGGCTGTAGAAGCTGAATGTACCGTCTGCATTGATGCCGCCACCTGTTGTGATTGTTGGTGTGATAACGCGTTGCGCTACACCGTTTACGATTAAACGTAATGTTTGTGTTCCAACTGGCACGCTACCTGTGATGTGTTCTGCTTTTGCTGCTGTTGCATTGATTGTTGGTTTCACGATTTCTTTAATAACGATTGTTTTCGCTACTTGATTCGCTGGTGTTTTATTACCATAATCCACTTCTACTACGTCTCCCGCTTTCAGACGAACCGATTTACCTGTTGAATCTGTTACAAAACGGCTGTAGATTGAGAATTCACCGTCTACTACTTGAACGTTACGTTGTGCAACGCCGTTAACTACTAGGCGCACTAATTCTGCATCTGCTGGTGCTGTACCAGTAATTGCTTGTTGTTCTGGGTAGACATCGTTCACGACGATTTTACCTGATGTTAATGATGGGATGTGGTTGTATACTTTCACTTTTGTGTCTGTACCTTTTACGCCTGTTTCGTTCACTTCATGTACACTGATGATTGTATCTGCTTTTTGTTTTGGGATTGTGATACTGAAATGACCTGACGCATCGATTTTAGCTGTATATGTTTTACCAGCGATCGTTGTTTCCGCTGTTAGTCCTGGTGTTCCTTTACCTGTTAGCGCTGTTTTGTGATTATCCATTGGATCTAGTGTTACTTTACCTGGTGCTGTAGAACCGTCTGTAACTACTTTTGATGCCATTTCGCTTGTTACGCCATTTTTTGTTTGTGTCGCTGTTACTGTTGTACCTGCTGTTTGTTTTGGAACGGTAACGCTGAATACGCCGTTTGCTACTGTCGCTGTGTAATCTACACCGTTTGCTGTAACTGTTACAGTGGCGCCATCAGCACCTTTACCTGTGATTGTTGTGTCTAGGTTCGTGATGTTATTTAGTACTGGAGCTTCTAATGCAGAGTCTCCTACTACGACTGTTGCTTCTGCGCCTTTGTTGCCATTCACATCTGTTGCTACTACTTTAATAATAGCGCCTGCTTCTTGTGCCGGGATAGATGTTGTGAAGGAACCATCTGCTTCTGCTGTGATTGTTTTGTAAGCACCGTCTGGCAATGTGATTTCCACTGTTGCATTGGCTTCTGTTTTACCTGTTAGAGTTGTTTCACCAACTAGTACTGGGTTCACAATTGGCGCTACTGGACCCATTGCGTCCGTTACAGTAACCTCTGCTGTTGCGCCTACATTCCCGAAATCATCTGTAAGCGTTACTTGGACTTTATCGCCTTCTTTTTGTTTCGGAATAGTAACCGAGAAAGCACCTGAGCCATCCGTTCTGCCCGTTACATTGAAACCGTTTGGCAATGTGACTTTCACATCTGCGTCAGCTTCACCGTTTCCAGTTATCACAGTATCCATGTTAGTAAGCGGATTTAACGTTGGCGCAAATGGTGCTGCTGTTTCGCTTTTCGTTACAATCCTTGTATTAAATTCACTATATTTACCATAAATATCTCGCACTCTAACCATTACTACAGTTCCAGGCGCAAAAGTTGATGTTAAATTGTAAGTGTAACTCCCACCCTTCGTAATGACGTTAGCATAACGAATTGTTGGATCGTCCATCGTTCGCATTTCAACTCTATCTCCCATCTCATAGCCACCCCACCAGCCTGTGACCTTCGTGTCAGAACTTGTTATAGGCATGATTGTCGGGGGAGACACACTCGAATCGCGTTGTACAATATACGAAGCTAATCCTAAGTTTGTATTATTCACAACAATACCAGTAGTATCATTATTTGCAAATACTTGACCATTTGGTAATTGTACTGTAGCGTTACCATTCGCATCAGTCACCACAGCTTGGTCATCATGTTTCCATGATTCGGAAGAAGAACTAATAGCTAATAGCTCTAACCCAGCGTAAGGTACCCAATCTCCATTATCATTTTGAGTTCGCACATTAACCGTGTACGAACTAGCTCCTGGTCTTATAGTGGTTTGCCCAACTAGCTGAACATCGATAGGTGAGGTTAGGGTAAATAGTGGAGAAGAGGCTACCGCCTCTTGTGCAAATACATTTACTGGTCCTGCTAGGCTTGTTAGTGTAATAGCGCTTGCTGCCGCTACTACCATTACTTTATTTACTAATTTCTTTTTATTCAATTTATTTTTCTCCTTTTTTTCGCCTTTTCGGCATTTTATTTTTTTGCGATTTGATGTTGGAGTATATAGTTATTGCCCCTATCCATACACCCTTGTCACTATAGTATATATGGTACTTAGTACGTTCTCGACAAGTAATTAATTCCTCGTAAACTTACTTTCGAGCGCCACCTCCTTTAATGTTCTTTTTATTCTAAATATTACGATTCAATAAATCAAGATGTATGATTTTCTGTAATCTATAATTAATTTCAATTTCTTTGTATTAATTATTTGCTACTTTATTATATTAGCATGGATTCAAATTGCCATTTGGGCGTCGTTCTCATAAGAAGCGGTTTTTTTTGTTTATTTTGTGAACATTATTGATTAAAGAAATTTTATACAATATATTAAAAATCTAATTTTCGAATGAGGATGCCTTTATCGATGATTTCGATATTACCCATTTGTTCTAAGTCTTGTAAGCGTCGGGCTGTGTATTTTCTGGAAGTTTTACTAAAGCTAGCAATTTTTTGCTTATTAATAAACGTTGGGATAATGCGATGGTACTGCTGATTATTCCCACCAAAGCAACGCCCCAACTCTAACAATGAGAAATCAAAACGCTCTTCTACAGATAAGTCATACTTTCGGCTGTCATTAAATACGTACATTAATTTGTTTGTCATGACTTGTAAAAGCAGTTCCATAAATGATGGCTTGAGTGTAGAAAATCGCAAAAAATATTTCCGATCAATCTGGATGAACTTGCACTCTGTCAACATCTTGTAGTCTGGTAGCCAATCTTTATCTTTATGATTCTGTACTAACTCTGCACACATGATATCTCCTACTCGTAAGAAGTCTACGATGTTCCCGTCCCCACATTCAACCTGTACAAAACCTGATGTAATAACAAAGAAATTCTCTTTCATTTGCTCAATGGTCATTCTTTTATTTTTTGTGAGTTCGATATGCTGCACTGCTTCTTCTGTAGGTTTATTTTTATCAAGCTCTAGCACCATGTCATGAAGTTCCGCTAACAACCCCATACCTGTATCTATATTCATTTTCACTCTCCTTTTGTGTACTTGAATTATATTACCATGGCTTCTTTTACTTTTCTGGACGTGGTACGCAAAAAATAACACTTTATTTGTGGATTTTGTGAACAATATATGCGAAAAAATTCACAATAGGGCTGGATAAATCAAATTTCCAACGCTATCGTGAACTTTCTTAACTGCTATTTTAGCCTTCCAATTTCGCATCCCTAACAGCTGCTAACTTATTATCCAACTGCTTCCACGTCGCATTATCGTAGGCTGGTGACCAGTAGATCAGCTTCTTTGCGTCTTCTACCTCGGGATAATACGAATCTGAAATAATCAAATCGTACTCATGGTGTTTCTCTAATTTATCCAAGAAAAAGAAATTATAATTAAAACTCTGCGCTAATATCACTTCATATGAATTCTCAAAAATTTGGTTATCCTGCGATAAAACCAGGACATACACACGTGGCTCATATTTACGCATCGAAGCAACCGCCGTCAATAAGTGCGCCACCCGTTGAAGAAAAAATGCTGTTTTATTACTCGGTACGCTTTCCCCTTGTGCAACATACATTTTTTCAACAATCCCACTGATATTTTTCATAAACAGCGGATAGTCCTTTTGTAGAATCGCGAATTCCTTACTATGGTAATTGGGCTGAACAGCAGGATACATAAGTAGCCGCGTCTGTAAAAATAACAAATAGCCCAAAACGCCTGATGTCCGAATCAAATGTTCTTCCATCGGATACGTTTCTACAAAACCTTCCACAAAGCGATTCGTCATTTGCCAACTCGCCGTATTATTCATTCGATGAAACAAAATATTCGCATTGACATAGGAAGAATTATCTTCAAAGAATGGAAATGTCTGAAATAAAGCGAACAAATACATACTTTCGAGCTGGCGGTTCTCCCCGCTAAGCATTGAAAAGAAATCACGATGTACTTCCGCTACTTTATGATAGTAAGGATGGTCGTGAACAAGTTCATCTAATTTTGTGGAATCTGTAATAAAATGTTTTTTATTCGTCCTGATGCGAACTATCGCTAATCGCTGCAACAACTTCTCACGCGCCACATTATGATACTCGATGTCGAAAATCTGCTGATATTCTTCTATATAACTCATCAGCGAATCACGCGTTACGCCAACAAACGGCCATTCAATCCCAATAGAACAACCCCAATAAATAATCACCGCAAAATGACGAATATCATTTTCATCACCAATTAATTTAAAGTTCACCCTATCCACTTTCACCCCATAAGGCTCAATCTTATCCTGAAATTCTGTCAAATAGCTGTTAATAGACGGCACGCTCACATAATTCTCGTCTGCAAAAGCCGTCAATGAGTTGTGGTATGTCTCATGAAAACACGCGCTAAAAAACTTAAATATAACTGCCGATTTAATTAACGTTTGGCGAACCGTCCCTATATAAAAAACATTTTCCGCCCTCAAACGTACACCCTTACTCTTGAATACTTCTACTTCTAGTGGCCACTTTTCATGTTCAATAAGCTGTTCTAATTTTTCAACATAAATATACACAGTTTGAGTAGAGCACTCTAAATGATCCGCAATCACTTTCGCCGGAACCCAATCATCTTTCGCATTCAAATACTCCGTCAATTCCAACAACCGCAAATCTTCTGTCCGTAAAAAAAGCTCTTCAATTCGATTTCTAAATAACATATGCCTCTCACTCCTATACAGTCTTATCTTTAAACTATATATACCCCAAAAACTAGTTCTTAGCCTTCAAAAAAAAGTCTTGCTATACTACTAAAATGTATCTCGATACCATAAAACCTTAAGAATTCCGACATTTTTGTGAACATTATCCATATCCTCTATCTTTTCATCGGCTTTCCTACTATAATGAAAGAGGCGAGAAATGGGATTATTCAGAAAATGAGGTGTCGAAATGGTTCAACGAATTTTTCAATATGTCGAACAGAATGTAGACAACATTGTGCGCTATTGGGTCTCTGCGTACTACACAAACTCCCAAGAATATGCGATGCGGAAGGAATACGATGGCTTTCTTGGTGCTCAAACAGAAGAAATCACCCAACTTTTTCACATGACCCATCAACAAATAGAAAAACAATTCATGAATACTTCTCTCTTTCAAGATGTTGGAGAAGACCGAAAAGACATTGGGACGTCACTACTCGAAATGGTACATCATTTCCATCTCGTGTTTACAGCTGTATTAGAATTTCTTTTTCAACAACTCGAACAACATAACTTCGACTGCTCCAGAACGGCTTTAAATAAATACACCTTACTTCTACGAAAAATAGAAATACAAGCAGAACAAGATTTAATCGCCGGTTATATGAAATAATATACTTTTCATCTTTACACGTGCGCCATATTCTTTTCTAGAAACTTCAAAAAGAGGAATCCAGCTGACTTCACTGGATTCCTCTTTTGCTATTTGGTCCTTATTTTTTGCGTCTTAGTAGGAACAAGCTCGCAATCGATAGTAATGCTCCTAACAGAATGCCTTTCTCTGCTGTATCACCAGTACGCGGTAAGTGCGCTTTCGATTTCTTCTCTACTTTCGCCGTCGTTTTCGTTGGTGTTGGTGCGGAAACGGTTAATGCTGCCGGTGTGATTGGTTGTGCTGTCATTTTGACAATAGAACCTTTCACGATTACTTTTCGCGTAAACGTGCTAACATTGCCATCTGTATCTGTTACTTGGTAGGTCACCAGATATTCGCCTGGAACGCTAGCTTGAACTGGATTGGAAATAACTTTGATATCTCCTGTCAAATTGCCGTCTTCCGTATCTGTAGCGGACATGCCAATCATCGGATCAAATACGCTACCTTGTGCGATTGTTATTTCATCATCGCCACTAATCACTGGTGGAGCTGTAATAATAACCGTGCGTGTGAAACGTGTTTTATTGCCATCTGAATCGGTGACTTCATAGACCACTTCATAGTGTCCTGGCGTGTTGACGTCGACATTATTCGAGATAATGCGCACTTGGTCGGACAAATCGCCATCTTCTTCATCGGTTACTTCAATGCCTTCCATCGGGTCATACGTCCCATCAGGATTGACTTTAATCATATCATCTATGTTAAAAGTAGGGACATTTGGAACGGTTACGGTACGTGTGAAGGTCGTTTTGTTTCCTTTGCTGTCTGTTACTTCGTACGTGACTTCATACGCTCCTGCCTTACTTGTATTGACGTCATTTTTCGTGACTTTGATGCTTGCAGTTAGGTCGCCATCTTCTGTATCTGTCGCTTTGATATCTTGCATTGGATCGAATGTTGCGTCTGGTTGTACTTTGACATCAGCTGCCCCGCTAAATACAGGCGCGCCTTCCACGATGACCGTGCTTGTGAAAGTCGTTTTGTTGCCGTCTTTGTCGGTTACTTCATAAATTACTTTGTAGCTACCAGATTTCGAAGTATCGACATCATTTTGCACCACGGTAATGTTAGCCGCAACGTCTCCGTCTTCTTCATCTGTCGCTTCCATCCCAACCATTGGGTCAAACGTCGCTCCCGGTTGTAAGGTAATCGTGTCTTGCCCAGCAATCACTGGTGCTGCTGTCACAATGATAGTACGCGTGAATGTCGCTTTGTTGCCACCAGCATCGACGACTTCATACGTTACCGTGTAGCTACCCGGTTTACTCGTGTCCACTGGATTGCTGACCACTTTAATTTGGTCCGTAATATCACCATCTTCGGCATCTGCCGCTTGCATCGTCGCCATCGGGTCAAAATCGCTATTTGGATTCAATGTTGTTGTTGCTTCACCAGTTAAAGTCGGAGCTTCTGTCATGACAACAGCGCGTGTAAATGTCGCTTTATTTCCGTCACTATCTGTCACTTCGTATGTGACTTCATACGTGCCTGGTTTTGTCGTATCCACATTGTTCGTCAGCACTTGAATTTGGCTGGTCAGATCGCCATCTTCCGTATCCGTTGCTTTCATACCACTCATCGGGTCAAACGTATTGCCTGGGTTAAGCAGTGTCGTGTCTTCGCCTGTCAATACAGGCGCGTCATTGGAAGTAACCTCTACTGATGCATCCGTACCGTCTGCTGTATACGTTTCATCCTCAAAATTCTCATCATTATATGTCATGCTTGTTTCTGGCGTTGCCGCTGGTGTACCTTCTGCACCAGTAAGTGGAATTGTAATGTCTGTGCTGGCATCTTTCACTAAACGATCGACCGTAAATGTCAACGTTCCTGTGGCTGCATCGTATTGTTCATTGGATATAGTCGTGTTGGCAGAAGTCAGACTACCTACTGTGTACACTAGTTCTTTCGGAATTTTAACCGTTACTGTGTTATTAGCAGATGGCATTCCACCTACGTTACTTACATGAACATTATAGTCTACATTTTGTTTTAACTTCGTACTACTTGCAGAGAAACTACCTGCTACATCTAAAACGGATGGTGTAGCGAATTGAATATCATCCAACATATTCCCATTGTAAGCATTTCCACCAGACGCACCTAATGAGCGGAACTGAAAACGAGTAGTCGTTTGCCCAGCCGGTATCGTATACGATCCTGTATAAAGTCCCCATTCCGTATTACCATCCGCCATTTCGGCTTGTTGCACCATAGTCCCACCCGGAGCGCCGAATTCAACAACGGCTGTGTCTACTCCTAGCGCACCTCGGTGATACACTTGCCACCGCACCTTAACACCAGGCGTCGTTGGAATATCTTGATACAGGGCAGATACTTCACTACCATTTAATTCACCCCACTGACTTCCAGAAGGAGCTACATAATTATAAGAGTCTTTATTTTGAACCTCAATTAAATTATCAGAAGCCGAGGTTTCCCATCCTGGAACAAGTGACGCATCGAACAAACCATAGCCTTCATTCGTTGTTATTCTCGGGTTTTCAAAATCTCCATTTACCAAGGCAATTACGTCTCCAGCAGCTTGTGGTGCTGGTGTTGCAGTCGCCGCTTGTACTTTTTCAGGGCTTAAATTTGCAATCGCATCTGAGGATAATACCATTCCTCCGATTAATACCGCTGCTGACGTTACTCGTAATCCTTTATTCCACACTGTTTTTTTAGTTTCCATTTATATAAATACCTCGCTTTGTTTTTTTATTGTTTCTTCTAAAATTTATGTCAAAACATGTTTATAATCAAGCTGGTGTATCTGATAATGTCCATGTTAGGGTTGTTTCGTACGCGGAATCGGCATATTTCGCTGTCGCACCTGGTACTGTTAAGGTCACGGCATCTGCTGCTTCTGTGTTATCTGCGCCAAAGTTATCTACCCAATGACCCATTCCTTGATCTGCTTCGGCATTCATGACCATTGCTGATGTGCCGTCTGGATTTAATGTAATCGAACTTGCTACTGTCGGTGCTGTTATTGTAGAATCGCTTCTTGTTACAGCCGTCGCATTGTTAATCTTAACCTCCGCGCCTTCTAGCGCACGAGCCGTACCATCTTGTAATTGGCCATTTTGTGCTACTGTCAATTCCCAACCGCTGTTGCTACCACGATTATCTGTTACTTGGACGTTATTCGGAACGTCTGTCGCTGTGCCATCCACTGTCATACTATCTAATTTCGCGTTGTACGTTTGTGTTTCACCGGAAATGACTTGTGTGCCAAAATCAAACGACGAGACATAATCAATGCTTAGCGGGCCACTTGTTCCTGGGTCAGTTGTTCCTGGATCAACCGGTTTATTCGGGTCTAACGGATTGACCGGTGGATTTGTCACCGAACCATCTTGTACTTCGAATTGAACCGTACTATTAGAATTGAGCGAACCTACTTCTGCGGCGTTACTCGGAATCGCGAAAGCTGTTGTAAATGCTGTTGACAAAGTTACCACTGCAAGAATCGTTTTTTTACCTAATTTCAAAATAATACTCTCCTTTGAAGTGCACCGGTTTGTTGAGGCTACCGGATGAGACACTTTTACTATTCCATGGGCGTTTGGGGATAGATGGCTTCGTTGGAAGTACTCTATTTGTTTTGATTACTTTTACAGTATATAAGAATTATGAGGGGCTGTGCTATTGAAAATTGTAGTTATTAACACTAAAATTTCACATTCGTACGTATGAAGAAGAAATAAACAGCCTATAAGTTGATGCCTTCTAGTTAACACTTCACCAATTCGAAAAAATGTTAAAAATATTACACTTTTATTACAAATAATTTCCTTTCATTATTATTTCAAAATTCTGTTTCATCTCAAAAAAGCTAGGGTATTTTAACCAAGTAACATGATTTCAATTAGATTGAGGGGGAAATGTAATGACGATTGTGAAGAAAAAAAGCTTCTTAGGATTACTCTTTTTGTTAGTTTTATTAGTAGGGGTTTCGGTGTTTAGTACTAATTCGAAAGCGGCGAGTGTTAGCTTGCTGAAAAACAGTACGTTGACATCTGATTACACAAATCAACAGCTCGACTTAACGTTAACGGGGCAGACGGGGCTTGAAATTTCACTTTTGACATCGCAATATGTTGGCTTTAAAGTGGATGATAATCTCAAAGCGCTACTATCTGATCCAACGGTAGCCAACTCTTTGAAAATCGATTATAGTGTGCCGACTTTACTTGGAAATAGAACAGGTGTTATAACAACGCTGAGGGTCGATCCAGTGACAGGAATTGTTTCCGGACGTATTCCTTTTAATCTGTTAAACATCGCCATCGGTCAAAAAGCAACCTATCATTTAAGTAGCACAATCAACATCCCAGCTGGCTCATATGACTTCGAGGCGGTTGCTGCGGATGCGCCAATCGACTTGCCTCTTCTAGGTTCAAATGGTGCAAAAACTTCTATCACAGTTATTCCGACTGAGTTACCACTTACGTTTACATTCGGAACTAGCGCCATTGGTAAAACAACCATCACATTTAGTAATGCTATTCCAGTGACTCTCATTAGTTTCGATACAGAAGGAGGTGACCATGTAAAAGACTATGCAGATGATGCCGGAAACGGAACAGTTCAATTTCGGACGAAACTCGAGCCTGGAACTAGCGTCATCGCAACCGTCTATGGGCCAGGTGGCGAGGACTACTATGAAGTACCCCTTGTGGTCCCAGAAGAACCAATTCGATAGTTTTATGTAAATATTAACGAGGGCTCGCTAGGAAACGCGGATTTCCTCTGTTAAGAATGACACTTGGAAAAACCAGAAGACTTTCTCCTTAACGGGATGAAAATCTTCTGGTTTTATTTGTTCCTATTAGAATATGTTGCTGATTCAACTTGCCTAAAACTAGAATTTTTTACACGAGTCCTAGCAAAAGTACGACCTCATTGTAATCAACTACATTACAATTTTCTTCTCTGGTCCTTATTTTTTGCGTCTTAGTAATAATAAGCTCGCAACTGATAGTAATGCGCCTAACAGAATGCCTTTCTCTGCTGTATCACCTGTACGAGGTAAGTGCGCTTTCGATTTCTTCTCTACTTTCGCCGTTGTTTTCGTTGGTGTTGGTGCCGACACCGTTAATGCCGCTGGTGTGATCGGTTGTGGTGTCATTTTGACGATAGAACCTTTCACAATCACTTTGCGTGTAAAGGTTGTCGTGTTTCCGTCGGTATCTGTTACTTGGTAGGTCACTAGATATTCGCCTGGAACGCCAGCTTGAACGGGGTTGGAAATGACTTTGATATCGCCCGTTAATTCGCCGTCTTCATTGTCTGTTGCGGACATACCAACCATCGGATCAAAAATACTACCTTGTGCGATGCTGATTTCTTTCTCTCCACTAATAACTGGTTTGGCTGTAATCACAACTGTACGTGTAAAGCGTGTTTTATTGCCATCTGAATCTGTCACTTCGTAAACGACTTCATAGTGTCCTGGCGTGTTGACATCGACATTATTCGAGATAATGCGCACTTGGTCGGACAAATCGCCATCTTCTTCATCGGTAACTTCGATGCCATCCATTGGGTCATACGTACCATCTGGATTGACTTTGATCGTATCATCTATGTTAAAAGTAGGGACATTTGGAACGGTTACGGTACGTGTGAAGGTCGTTTTGTTTCCTTTGCTGTCTGTTACTTCGTACGTGACTTCATACGCTCCTGCCTTACTTGTATTGACGTCATTTTTCGTGACTTTGATGCCGGACGTTAGGTCGCCATCTTCTGTATCCGTCGCTTTGATGTCTTGCATTGGGTCGAATGTTGCGTCTGGTTGTACTTTGACATCAGCTGCCCCGCTAAATACTGGCGCGCCTTCCACGATGACCGTGCTTGTGAAAGTCGTTTTGTTGCCGTCTTTGTCGGTTACTTCATAAATTACTTTGTAGCTACCAGATTTCGAAGTATCGACATCATTTTGCACCACGGTAATGTTCGCCGCAACGTCTCCGTCTTCTTCATCTGTCGCTTCCATCCCAACCATTGGGTCAAACGTTGCTCCCGGTTGTAAGGTAATCGTGTCTTGCCCAGCAATCACTGGTGCTGCTGTCACAATGATGGTACGCGTGAACGTTGCTTTGTTGCCACCAGCATCGACGACTTCATACGTTACTGTGTAGCTACCCGGTTTAGCTGTGTCCACAGGATTGCTGACCACTTTAATTTGGTCCGTAATATCGCCATCTTCGGCATCTGCCGCTTGCATGGTCGCCATCGGGTCAAAATCGCTATTTGGATTCAATGTTGTTGTTGCTTCACCAGTTAAAGTCGGAGCTTCTGTCATGACAACAGCGCGGGTAAATGTCGCTTTGTTCCCGTCGCTATCGGTTACCTCGTATGTGACTTCATACGTACCTGGTTTTGTCGTATCCACATTGTTCGTCAGCACTTGAATTTGGCTTGTCAGATCACCATCTTCCGTATCCGTTGCTTTCATGCCACTCATTGGATCGAATGTATTGCCTGGGTTAAGCAGTGTCGTCTCTTCGCCTGTCAACACAGGAGCGTCATTGGAAGTGACCGCTACCGAAGCATCCGTACCGTCTGCTGTGTACACATCTTCTTCAAAATTCTCATCATTATATGTCATGCTTGTTTCTGGCGTTGCCGCTGGTGTGCCTTCTGCACCAGTAAGTGGAATCGTGATATCTGCTGCGCTGTCTTTCAATAAACGATCGATTGTAAATGTCAACGTACCGGTCGCTTCATCGTATTGTTCATTGGATACTGTCGTGTTGGCAGAAGTAAGGCTACCTACTGTATACGACAGTTCTTTCGGAATTTTAACCGTTACTGTGTTATTAGCAGATGGCATCCCACCTACGTTACTTACATGAACATTGTAATTGACGGCTTGCTTTATCTTCGTGCTGGGTGCAGAGAAAGAACTATTTACATCTAATACAGATGGAGTAGCAAATTGAACATTATCTAAATAGTTCCCTGCCCCTTGATTCCCACCTGCTGAACTTACCGAACGGAATTGAAAGCGAGTAGTCGTTTGGCCTTCTGGAATGATATAGCTTCCTTTATATAAGCCCCATTCCGGAACTCCATCCACCATTTCTGCTTGTTGTTCCATGGTAGATCCAGGTGCTCCAAATTCAACGATTGCTGTATCCGTTCCTAGCCGTCCTTTATGCATAGCTTGCCAGCGCACTTTAGTACCCGGAGTGGTAGGTATATCTTGATATAAAGCTCCTACCAGATTTGCATTAAGTTCTACCCACTGCCTGCCACTGGGCGTTGTTGTCACAGGATCCCTTCCAGCGTCATTGAATCCATCGGCAAGAACATCCATTTGTCCATCTGCCGCCGTCGTATACCATCCGGGAACTTGTGACTGATTAAATTGGTTATAATGAGCTGCATTGTTCACAACAGGGTTTTCAAAATCACCATTCTCTAATGCAATTACGTCTCCAGCAGCTTTTGGTGCAGGCGTCGCAGTCGCTGCTTGTACTTTTTCAGAACCTAAGTTCGCGATCGCATCCGAAGATAATACCATGCCTCCAATTAATACTGCTGCTGACGTTACACGAATTCCTTTATTCCACACTGATTTTTTGTTTTCCATATATAAATACCTCGCTTTGTTTTTTTATAAAAATTTTCCATGGTTTCCTACTTTGTAAACAGAAAGAGACAATTATTGCTGCCTTACGTTATATTCGCCTCACTTGCTAAAATATCTATATCAAAACATGGTTATAATCAAGCTGGTGTATCTGATAATGTCCATGTTAGGGTTGTTTCAATTAAGGTGTATCGTTCAGAGACCATGTAATACTCGTTTGATAATGATCGCCAGCTTTCACACCAGTCGGATTGACTTTCATATGCAACCCTTCTTCTTCTGGGGATTGGATGGTAGTTACTTCATCTTCATCCGACACACCTTCACCAATCACAAACGCTTGATTATCTAGCAAACGCGTCTCCGTCGTGCCGTCTGTATATGTCAATGCATTATGCAATTTTTTTCCATCAGGATCATCTAAATCGATAAAAGGACCGTTTACCATCGCCGTTACTTCCCACGGGTTACCATTATTGCGCGTATCTTTCACTTCGAGGTTCCAATCTGGATTTTCACGAGCAATATTGACCTCTTCATCCCGAATTTCTGTCGTTTCAAAAGCTAAATCTTCCGGCGCTTCATTAAATTCGAAAATGGTATTGTCGTGCACGGTAACTATTCGAGTAGTAAAACCTGTATTCCCGTCCGAATCACTAACTGAATAGGACAAACCATAGACACCAGCTTGATTCACATCGATCGTTCCACCCACCTGTAATTTACTAGTCAGGTCGCCGTCTTCTTTATCTGCCGCATAAACGCCTTCCATCGGGTCAAATGATTCTCCTAATTGCAATGTAACGTCTGTCGCACCCGTAATGACAGGTACCTCCGTTACAACAACACTCCGTGTGAATTCTGTCGTATTAGCGTCACTATCCGTCACGCTATATACCACTTGATACGTCCCAGGTTTGCTTGTATCGACATCATTGCTCGTAATCACCACCTGGTCGGTGAGGTCACCATCTTCGGCATCCGTTGCTTGAATCGTAGACATCGGATCGAACGTACTATCTGGATTTAGTCGTGTGTTTGCCTCTCCCGTAATGATAGGCGGCTCTTGTACCGTCACGGTTATCGTCTTCGTTACTTCATTTCCGTCCGAATCCGTTACCGAATAAGTCACATGGTACGTACCAGATTTCGTTGTATCGACATCATTTGCCGTCACAACCACAGCGTCTGTCAAATCGCCATCCTCAGCATCCGTCGCTGTCACACCTTGTTTCGGATCAAATACATCGTTCGCAGCAAGCACCTGATCCGTGGCAGTCAGAACTGGCACCGTATTTGGCAAAACACTCGTTTCCACTTCTTGTGAATAGTTCGTATACGTCGTGTCGGTGAAGTCCTCGTCTTGGTGCGTCACAGTGGCTTGCGTCGAAATCGCATCCGCAACAGTCATGCCTTTCACATCGAATTTAACAACTTTGGAAGCATCTTTTTCTATGTTAGCTAATGGAACACTTAACGTCCTAGTTCCACTATCATATGTTGCGTTTATCGGTACGCCATCGACAGTCACGCTATCCGGTTGATAATCTACTTCTTCTGGAATCGGGATAGTCAACGTCGTATCTTGAGACGCCATACCGCCTTCATTTTTCGCAGTGAATGTGTAGGTTCCAGTTTGATTTTGCTTGATTGACGTTGGTGCAGTAGCATCTACTGTGATGAAAGACTGTGTAGCAAAAGTCATATTGTCTAAAAGATTTCCCACATCCGGTACACCGCCAGCAGAAGAAATAGATTCAAATTGAAATCGCGTTGTTGTTTGACCTTCTGGTACTGTGTAAGTGCCTGAGTAAGTTTTCCAAGCTGTGTTATCCGTTTGAAGTGTTGCGACTTGCTTCAAATCACCCGGCGCTCCGAATTTCAGTGAAGCTGTATCCACACCTCTGACACCACGATGAGATACTTTCCATCTGATTTTAGCACCTGGCGTTGTTTCAATGTCTTGATATAAAGCTCCTACCTTATAGGCATTTAGCTCGGCATATTGACTACCATTTTGAGGCGTAGTCAATTTACTTGTTTGAATTTCTATTAAATTATCACTAGCAGTAGTATGCCAGCCCGGAACTTGAGATGCATCATACGTATGCCAGCCTAACGGGTCCGTTACGACAGGATTTTCAAAACTCGAATTCTCCATTGAAATCACTTCAATTTTTGTCTCAGGTTCATGAATTTCCATTTGCGCCACCTCAGCATGCGCTTCTGAATTCACGCCTCCACCAAAACTCGGTAGCAGGGAACATGTCATCAAGGCAACCAACCCGATTTTTAGAAAAGTTGCTTTCATCATGATTTCCTCCTTTATTAATCGCTCGTTTTGATTACTTTTACAGTATATAAGATTTTAGGGGCCTGGGAGTATGGGAAAACATTGTTAGTAGTCACAAAATTTTTTGCATAACAAAAAAGAAGAACCATTCTCAACGAATCGATTCTTCCATCATTAATTACATCACTTCTCTATCACTTTTCCATCCTTATCAACAGTCACAACAGTGCCTTTACCATCATCCGTGGTAACACTGCCATCTTTGTTCACCGTTGTCGAGCTCCCGTCAGTGGCTTCGGTTTTGACGCTGCCATCTTTATTCACGGTTACCTTGTTTCCATTTCCATCGTCTGTTGTCGTGCTGCCGTCTTTATTCACGGTTTGCGATGCGCCATCGGATGTTTGAACATTGCCATCTTTATCAACTGTCGCCTTGTTTCCGTTACCATCATCAGCGGAAACACTACCATCTTTATTCACGGTCCCAGACGCTCCATCAGATGTCTCCGTTTTGACTGTGCCATCCTTCTTAACCGTTGTCTTGTTCCCCTTACCATCGTCAGTCTTCACGTCGTTTTGTGAGGAACACCCCGTCAATACCCCTGCAACACTAAAACACAACACCAATAAAATAATCGCCCAACTTCTCTTTTTCATTTGTAAATCCATCCTCCCAATACTTTATAATTCAAAAACTTAATAAAAAAATACCATCTTTCAATCAAAATATTACTTGCTTCGATTTAGAATTGTCGGTAAACAAGCATTTTGTGAATTCCTGTACTAATTGTATATCCAAATCCTAATCATATCTATTTCCAGATGTCCTTTTTTATGTATTTTTTTAGAAAGGATGGCCCATGTTCAATAAAAAGACATATTTCTAACTCATTTCGTCTTTTTTACACATTTGAACTTTGAGGAGCATCAAGCAAATTCTCGTGCAAAAAAACTTAACAGATGTAACCTCCATTGAGGCTCTAAGATTGGTGGCGAGGGGATCGAACCCACGACCCGCTGATTAAGATTTGAATAATTTCATTGCCATCACTAAGTTAAGCTTGTGAAAAACCGGTGCATCTTGCATATCTTATTATAGTTCTTGCAAATAATTTTCAAGAACATCTCTGTTTCCGATAAAATTAAACATGAACGATTATGACTCTATTTATGATAAAAACTTTTTTTATCCGAACAATAATTATATCTATTACTTGTTATTTTAGAACACGTTTATTTCATTATATCACTCAATTTAAAGCTTAGACGCTATCTTTCTTGCCCTTCTCTCATTGCCAATATACCTTCCTATAACTAGTAGAAAAAAATAACCTATTAACCATATTTTATAGTCTGTGGTTACAGAATTCACTCGAAAAAAAAGAGAACATACTAATAAAAATAAAAACATTCCTCCAAATATTTCCAAACCTTCTTTTATACTTTTTTTCAATATAATCACCTTCATCCATGCAATTTTTATACGATTACTAAGGTTTTAGCTACTCTATTAATCTCCATAAGTTAAATAAACGTGCAGTGAATATCATACTACTTTTAATGCACCGCCCAATTTGACTCTCTAACTAGTAATAATCTAGATACAAATTTGTCTAAGATAGTGATGATGTTACCTTTTTTAGTCACTTGATAGTATTGCCCATCAAAAAAAGTATTCATGTCTGTTTCGGCACTAGCAAAATTTGGTGATAAAACGCTACATAAGTATAATTATTGACATCAGAGCTTTTTTTCATATTCTCATTTCCCCTCTTTTTTTAAGTATCATTCTGTTGAATAAAATCCAATTAAATACTACACCTGCTGTTAACAATGGAATTCCCCAATTATTAAGAATCGGTTCGTTATTTTTAATACTAAGTATGTATATGGCCAACAAAGCAATACACAGACATGCCCATACATTATCCCCAACAATTAGGAGTATTTTTTTCATTATTATCCTCCTCTGCGCTTAATTTATTTTCTAGTTGTCCATCTCCTCTTTTATTTAATTATAATCAAATATTTGTACAATTAAATTATATACTGGAAATTTCGCGAGCACAAAGATAGGATCCACTGAATTACTAACATATAATGATATTATTAAGCGAATTACGAAAAAAGTCATACTTGGAGTTTATTATGTCTTTTTTACTCGTTAAATAGTTAGGTAAATTTCGTGATTCCTCTAACAAATCCAATACACCCAATTAGATTTTCCTAGTTCTGACGCTTCATTCGTACTTGATAGAATATCTAATCTTTTCCCTATTCTTTCTCCCATGGTATCCGTTTATCCTTTCACATTCAACAGATGTCAATTTTCTAATCTTATTATTTATTTTAACAATATGGCTACTCCTATTTATTGATGCCTCACTTGCAAGCATTGTTCTGCCCGGTTTTTCTAACCCATCAGTTTCAGCCATCCCGTTTATTAGGATTTCATTCCATATACACCTACTAAAAAAAGCCCGCTTCCAATTTACAGGAGTCGAGCGTTCACATTTTAATATACCAACAACCTCGGCCAAAATCTCTTTATTTCAAGATTTCTTTTTTAGCCACTCATTTTTTACGTCTAACTTCTCTAAGGTAGCCACCGAAAATTAAAGCCAATAAAAACACTATCAGAAAAGTTTTTCCTTGATAAATTGTGTCCCCATTTTGATCAAAATAAGACCAAATCAGCAAAACTAAAAACAGCATACCAAAAACTTCAAAAGCTTCTCTTATTACTTTTTTCAATATATCTCCTCTCCAACCAGTATTCACTGTAAACCAGCGTTCCCAGTGAATACGCCTACAAGATAATTATAATCAAACCATATACCTCGTGTTACATACTTAGAAACTTTGAGCCCCGCAGCTCCACAAGCAATTTTTATAATGTCAGCCTCTATTTTTATACCACCTATAATGAAACCCAAAGCTACAGCATCTGAAACAGAACTAGCTTTTATTTTAATCCTAGCGTAATTCCAATGAAACGTAATGGAATTTACTCCTGCTCCTCTTAGCAGGACAGGGGTCAAAACCGTCTCGCTACCGTCTGTGTCTACTACAGAAGCTACTTCCGAGCCATCTTGTTTAATACTAGCTAATTGGATATTAGTTTGCTTAACATACTCTTCAACCGATGCCACTTTTTCAGCTGGGAATATATTTGCTATAGCGCTATCTACTACAAATTGCTTTGTGTTTATATCAAAAGAAATATAATTGTTAGCCGCTAATATATCTGCATCTGTTAACATTCCAACAGACGGTGCACTCACCTCTGTATTATTGTTGATTTCATCAGCATTTACAACAATAGCAGGTGCTAAAGATGCAAAAACTAACGATGTTGCTATAATAGGTGTTACTAATTTTACTGTGTTTTTATTCATATCTTCTTCCCCTTTTCTCTCTATTTGGAGCCACTAATAAACAAAACATTTCGTAGTTCCTTGTGCAAATTGTATATTTATGCTCTAGTAATGTCTAGCCTAAACCGTTCTATTTTCATACAAATTTTAGAAAGAAAGAGGGCTTGTCAAAAAAAAGACACGTTCCCGATAAATCACGTCTTTTTTACACGCTTTAATTCCAATGAATCCAACTTACTTTGAGTTTGGGCAATAAGGGGATTTATCGCTTTTTAAATCTAACTTGCACTTTTTTTGCACATTCACAAACAAATTTACGCGCAAAAAAAGCCACAACAGACATGATATCCGTTGAGGCTCTAAGATGGGTTGTGAGGGGATCGAACCCACGACCCGCTGATTAAGAGTTGAATTTGAGAATTATTATGAGTATAAATGTTGCTGTGATTTGGTTTTGATTGTGAAAATTAGTGGTTTTCACAAATAGTTTTATAGGTTTAGGAATTTTTGAGTATCTAATATCCAGAATGCTCATGATTTAAAACCTCTACAATGGCAAACTCCTCAGTTTGGACATATTTCTCAATAATTTTTCTCGATTTACAGAAATATAATTGATATCCGTACCTTCATTTCCTTTCTCATTATGAGTTAAGGTCATTATACCCTGCTCGGTAATGAAATCAAACTTGAGACTCCCTTTATTCGTCTTAGCGTTGATTGTCTGCTCAAGAACAACTGTCCCGTTAGACTTTTTCTCTCTTGGTTCAAGCTTGAGAGCATATTCAAGCTCGTCAGTTCGAATATTTATTAGATATACGTTTTTAGATGCAGTTTTGGAATCTTTTATGATTAAGTAGACATCTTTATATCCAGTATTCGTAGAAGTATTATAATTTAATACAGTTCTACATGTTGTTCTTTCCTTAAAGCCCTCTTTCTGAGTAACTCCTTGCAATCTGTAGATAGTCCCTTCATCAACCACACTGGCATCATCATAGCCATAAGCAAGATATATATCTTGAATATCCCCAGTTGCTATTAAACTAATATCAAGTATCGGTTTATAGGCATAAATAGTTTCTTCAAAATCTGATTTAGCTGACGTTCCTGGTCGTGCATTCAACTCATCAGTAGTAGTTTGTTCAATATGTTCAATTTCAACACCCATTAACTCGAAATCTGGATTTATAAATCTATCCTCAATAAAGCCCCAAGCTAAGATCGCTATAGCAACAGGTATGCTCCAAGCTATCAGCCTAACCATTCCTTTTTTAAACTCTTCACAAATCTTTTTCCAACCGCTTTTTGCGCAGTTATGAATTTTTCCCCATTTCCCGTTCTCACTCATATTAAACTCCTATCAGATAAGCCATTCGCATATTAATTTCTTTGTTCGGTAATCTTAGCCAAGAGTAGCAGTATTCAGCATATTTTTTCCCAATACTATCTTCTAATCATATCTATGAGGGTTGAGAAGTCCTTTGCAATCCAATACGTATTCTTTTCATCCGTCGATTCTTCAAATTGAAATGAGTCGTCCCAGTAATAAATACCTGCAAATTCGCCTTCGCAAATCATCACAATAATGCCCTGCATAAGGTCATCCCCAATGATTATCGAACCTTCCATCATATCGTCTTTTAGTTTTTCCATCCATATTTCTATGTTAGAAGAGCTATTGCCTGTATTTACTCCATATAACACATCAATATTGACACTTGAATTTACGCCCTCTATCCATACTTGGTTCCTGTCAGACTTATCTACTATGCCACCATTGGAGGTTTCTAGAAAAGCTATATAATCCGATGGTAGATTGATATCGTATCGCCTTCCCATAGCTTTTATATCTTCTGCTTGTGCCTTACCAAATTCTTTTATCACTACAAGTACCCACTATTCATCATTATCTCCATATAATTTATTCAAAAATGTTTTCAAATCCTCAGCAAGTAAAAACATATTATCCATTTCTGAATCAGATTCCATATCGTGTCGCCAAAAATAAACTTTTTCTTTGTACTCGCTCTTCTCTGTTCCTATGCAGATTTCGTTTCCAGCAGGATCGTCAGCAATAGAAATGAAACCATCTGGTATTTCACCATCCAATATTTCAAATGTCTCACCTAGATCCCCTGATTCTTCTCCAATACCATAAAATTTATTGACTAAGCTAATACCTTCATCATCTGATATTATAAAATTAGATTTTTCAGGGTATCCACCATTAAATTCAAGCAAGAAAGCCTTATATTCTTGTGGTAGGTGTAAACCATGCTTAGATTCAAATATTTCAATATCCTTAATGGTTATTTTTTTATTTTCACTGTTCATCTTAAACATTATTTCACGCTCCCATTTATTTTTCCATTTACAGCAGATTGTCCGCCAATATGCCTAAAATCTTTATGAATTTTCGCTTCAACAAGCTCCATTGTCCTCCCATCCTCATGATGGTGCCAAGTATATCCTATCGGTGGCTTACTCAATTCAGGAACAGGGGGTTCCGAATTCTTATCTAATTTGGCTTCAAGGTTTGCAGCCCTGAAATCGGCTTGAGGGTTCTTAGGCGACGCCACCTTTATCGTAACAGGCTCAACATTGGGGTGTCTGTAGTCTTTAAAGTCTGGATAACCATTCGGATACCTAACCGTCTGACCGTTCTTGTTAGTATAACTCCATGTGCCTTTACTATCGATAGCAATACTGCCACCTTTTTTAATCCATTTCTCTGGTACTGGTGAGTTCATTGGCTTCGTCGCCATGATTTTCTTACTAATATTTTTCATCTCTAAATCTTTGGTTGCTTTGATTTTCAAGTCACTTTGTATCTTGCTGAAACTGCTCTTCGGAACTTTAATACCTCTGCCTTTCATTGCAACAGCGCCGAGCAGTACTGCCGATATGATAGAAAAGCTTTGTGCCTTCGTGATTGGCTCGCCTGTGAGTAGATTGTATCCTTCCATTGCGGCTAACATATATTCCGTTTCAAAATCAATATCTGCATCTTCGACTTCACGCTTAATTGTACCATCTTTTAAGCCGTCATTGTAGGCAATTGTTGCTCTTGCAGATTCTTGATCTGTCACGCCATTCTTGCTTAAAACCCAGTAGCCACCCTCTAATGTCTTCGTGTAATCATCAAAGTTATATGTTTTCTTCGGCTTCTTCTCTGGTACTAGATGATTCAACCAGCCTAGTTGCATCTTACTGGAATCATACATATGTGTCGTGCCGTTGAACGCTTTTCCAGCTAGGATTTCATTCACGCCCGTCTTCACCTGATACATCCGCGATAAAACATCATGCATCACGTTCGTATGACTATGCTCAAAATCCAGATACCGTTCTAAAATCTTGATTTCTTCCTTGATTTGCATCATTGACGTTTCCAGCCCCAGCTTCATGCCTATCTGCTGCCCGAGGTTCAAGTTGCCCGTCATCGAATCCATCGCGTGCGTGAAGTCATCCAATAAATTCTCTGAGCGCCTAATTTCGGCATACAACGCTTCCAATTTATCCGAATCCAATCGCGAGTCAAAAGCATCATCTACTTGGGATTCAAAATCCTGCACATACTTCTTCAAAATCCGATCCGCTTCACTCAAACACTCAATCGTCGTGTCTACGATTGGATAGTGCACCGTTTCATAATAGTCTTTCGCACTATCGACAAACTCACCTTGGATCTCACCATCCGCCACTAACTTCGCGACGGCTTTTCGATAATCCCGCAATGCATCTCGTAATCGTTTACTTTCTCGTAAAAACTGTTCCACAAAATAGCGTACTTCCCCAATCTCAATCCGTGGCATGCGCATCAGCCTCCTTCGATGCAAATTTAGCTCGCTGGTGTGCGCGACGCGATTCCTGTATCAAATCATCCACGGCGTACATCTGTTTTTTCCACTTCTGCCATTCTTCTGTCATGGTCTCTTCGACGAGTCCTAATCGCTGCCGTGACCGGTTACCCTGCCACGCATCCTGAAAAGTATGTAACACATTTTCTTGTGCCCGTTTCGCTTTTGAAAATAGTTGCTCCAACTCTTCAAACTGCCGCTCTTTCTTGATTTGTTCTTTCCAAGCATCTTCTTCCCGTTGTCTTGGTTGCATTGCTATGTATCCCCCTTCTCTATTTTTTACTTTCCACCCATTCGATTCCTTTGTGTAGCATATCACCCAGCGCTTTTTCCGAGGCAACAAATGCCTTCTCCACATTTTTCAAATTCGCTGTATCTTTTTGAAACGCGGCGGGAGCGGATGCTGTCATTTGTGCAAACTCCATCGCGCCTTCTACCAATTGGCGAGCACTTCCCGTGGAATAAGATACACTCGGCTTTGGTTGTAGCTTTAAATTATTCGTCGTGGCTTGGATTGCACTCGCGTGTTCTGCTAATCGACCACTTGGTAACTGTATTTTCTTTGCCACTTGTTAGTCATTCCTTCCTTATTTTGGTGTTGACGAAAATATTATACCATACGCAATTCACAAAAAAATGCCCTATCCTTATGTCGTTCACCTTCCCATTTTGTATTACTTTACCTTTTAAATTAAGCTTATTTTATATTTACTTAAATTAATATCTATATTATTTTCCTTCATAATGTTGACGTAAATTTTCGGTATGCCACTCCAACTTCTATTCCACGCTGTGTCTAAATACTTCTCTGCATCATCAATAAGCATTGCATATCTAATTATGCTCACAAAATTAATATCTGATTTTGCTCCTTTTGAAGCTATTAAACTGTGTATAATCTCTACACTTGAATCAGAAAATAGCTCATCTAAATCCGAAAGAATTTCTATACCGTACAAATGTAGCTCCTTAAAAATTTTCTGACTACGTAAAGACCCCTCAGTCTTTTCAATTTCACCAAATTTACTTGATATATATTGATAAAGCGACTTAGAATCGATTGGAATGCTTAGATTCCCTCTATCGGCTTCTATCTTAATATTTTTACTATGTCGATCTATTTCATCTGATAAATTTTGAAATTCTCTATCGACCATTTCAAGTACACCAGCAGCCAAGCTAAAACGTCTACCTATTTCATTAGGTAATTTACCACCAAACTTGTATCCTTTATCATGTTCAATTTCTGCCCATGCATGTTGTAGTATAGTTCTAATTTGTATCTCAAATTTCAAATTTTTAAATACAGTATTTTCATTCAACACAAGCCTATCTTCACCATACTCAGCTATGTAATGAACAGATAAATAACCCACTTGATTTGCATCCATTTTGGCACTCTTATCTCCAGAGTTATCTTTGTCAACCCTAAAAGTTGAAGTAATTATCTCTCCAATTTTTTTTACATCTGCTAAAGTATATGCAATAATTCGTATGCCTACAATATCCATTGCCTCAGTGGGTTGGTTATAGCTTTTTCTCACACATTTTTCTAAAAAACTTTCTTTTGTTTTAAGCCGCCCCTCAATACTCTGGTAAGGTACTTCACTAGCATCCATATTACGCTCAATAATTTCCTGTATACTATTTTTAAATTTTAAATACAAATCTTTATTGTTTTCATACCATTTCGAGTTCGCATCCATAGCTATCAGCACTCCTTTTCCCATCTATAATCTACCACATATTTCAGCATTAACTTATGGCACCAGAGCAAGGTGGATTCTATTTTCGATAAGCAATTTGTGAATCATATTCTTTCCTTTTGATTTATTATCCATTGTCTCACCATACACATGTATTAATTTTTGTACCGAAGAAGCTAGTTCACTCTTCAATTGCTTTTCGCCACTCACTCCTCCAATATAATTCGAAAAATAAAACTTTAAATAAATTTCATTTTCGTAGATATTCAAGTAATCAAATATACTTTGAAAATACGAATAGTCAGCACTTCCTAACGAATGCCCATAGAATACCAAGTACCTAATATCTTTATTCACAATGCTTAGTGGTTCATTGTTATCCATCACTAATTTCCTAAATGTTTTAGTGAATGGGTATAATTTACTATTCGCATCCACATTGCTGTGATCGATTCCAAAAATAACATCCCCATGCAAAGATCCGTGAACATTTACTCTCTTGAATTTATTTGCAAAATCAACATGCGGAAACGAATTTGGCGTGTAGTTAAAATTCAATATCATGCCATCATTATCTTCTTCACAAATTTTCTCTAAAAGAAAGGACTTTGCTGATTCATAAGTAGCTCCTCTACTAGTAACTTCATTGTTTAAATAGCCCTTGAAACATTGCTCGTATTTTCGTAACTCCGTGATAAGAATTTCATCTAGACCTTTATTAACATAGACATTGCCGTTTAGACTATTTATTACACTTAAAAATATTGTGTATTTACTAATATACTTTATATTACTTTTTTCAATCAATTTATGTAATTCTTTGTAATATATATTTCCATGTAACGAGCCCCGTCCTTTTTCACTGATTTCGAAAAAATCATCTAGTGTATCTATTTTTTCTTCTGTATTAATTATTATTTCTGCCACGCGTTGGATAAGCGCCTCAATATTGCACCAATTTATATTTTGTCCCTTACCTTCTTCAAATATCATTACTAGATCCCAAAATGTTAACTGATTTAGTTCATCTCCCCACTCTTCTACTTCTATATGTCTCAATATAAGATTTGGGTCGCCCTTATACCTTATCAACAACTTACTATTTGATAGTATGTCCAAATCATAACAATCTTCTTGACAATTTAGCTTTAAAACATTTTCAACTCTATCCTTATAAAAATCGCTAAATCTCGATTTGAGCTTCGATTGAATATCAAAACCATTTCCTAGTACAATGAGTTGACTCATTAGTATCCCCCTATGCTATCACTTACAACAAATATTGAAAATTATACATACACAAGAAACCCCAATGTGTTAACTTGCTGGGGTCTCTATCAATCAAATATTTAGAGCATATTTAATCCTTTAATTATACTTTTCAAGATAATTTTGTCCCACTTCATTAAGGTCATCTATCAAGCCTTCCTTCCTACTGACTTCCTCCATCGATTCAAGTAGCTGAGAAAAACTCATTATGCCAGAATTATTAAATTCTATATCCCTCCTAAAAGCCCTTTTACCCCTATCCAAACTTTTCTTTATCGTCTTCAGTTCGCCCCATAATTTCCCTTCCACACCAATATCTAACTCATCATCGATACTAGTAATATACTCTATAGCACCACTTACACCTTTACCACTATTAGTGTTTTTATACATCAATGTAAGTTCATTAAAATCATTCAACCCACGATCATTAGCTGATTTTTCCAACTTCACTATCCTGTTATCTACATTTCCAGAATTAAGATCATGGTACACATATATCATATTAATCCGTTCAAAATTTTTAATCTCCTCTAAAAAATCTGGAAAAAGCACATCTGTCATTAAAATTGTTCTAGTTTGGGCGGTGATAGTATATTTGCTTTGTCCCGCATTAAAATTATCTACCACGTCATCGATAATTTGTCTTTTTTCAGCAAAATAAGATGGGACTGTATCCTTCTTAAACACTTTTTCATTATCCTTCTGCACCAAGAACAAACCTGTATTTAAATCTATATTAAAGTAAACCTTATTCAACTTCCCCTGATTAGGTGTAGTTACAAATTCTATCTCTCCACTGTCTTTATCTGCATACTCATCCACATCTCCATAAGTATATGTTATAAAATAACCATTTAAGAAACGCTCCTCTTCTTGCCAAACTTCTCCTAGTTCTATGTGCTCTTTTTTGCTTGTCGTTTCAATATTAATAACTTTTTCTTTCTTTGGTCTGCTCGCTAATCTTAAAAAAAATTCAGAAATCATCTTCTTGTAAAAGATAAAATCCTCAAATCCATCCCCATCTAGCATCGGAGTTTTTAAAGAATATGCATAAAATTTTACTTTTCGCTGTGACATATTAATGTCTCCCTTCTCGTAGTAGCCTAACAAACACTTATATTCATATAATAACAAAATCCTCCAACTATGTAAAGATCTGGAATGTTTGAAGACAAACAAATACATTTTGCTATTAAGCGAACTCCATACTCGACAGCCTTACAAATTTTATTATACCTACAAGAAAAGTAGATATATTATAATAGACCAGAGCGCACTATGCACAATATATGCAATTAATATCGCGAAAAAAGCCCTTAAACTGCATCTTACTTCGCAATTCAAGAGCTTTTAATGTATTACAAAAATCATATTAAACCTCAGTGTGTAATTACCTCACCATTATTTTCCTCATAATCAAGTTTCGCATCTTCTTTAGCATAAGTTTCTTGCTCAGACGACGCCTCTTTATAGCTGCCATCTGACATCTTCTTATAAATCGATTCATAGTTATTTTTACCAAATGTTAGATAAATATATTTACCATCATCCAACACCTTGATATCCGCTGTATCTCTATCCAACTCTTTCGCAATATCCGCCATATTATTAGATGACATGGATTGCTTGTCTTGTGCGATCACCGTATCAATCGCGTCATTATATTTACTTTCTCCACATGCTGTCAGCCCCATTAATATCACTACTACAATACCTAAAAACATCATTTTTCTCACGTTGTTTTCCCCCTCTTTATCAGTATATCACCTCATATTTTCGTTATCTATTATTTTCTATAAATTTGTCAAAATTAACACATTACTCACTAGCCATTGCTCTTTTTCTTTCACTAAGATAGTTTGGAGAAGTAATTTGCTGGTACTATCTATATTGTTTGCAGTGATTGTTAATTCGATAATATTCAGAAATTGCTTACTCTCTCCACTACCTTCTCTCTGATAGGAAGCCAAGCTTTGAATCGTGTTTTTGACGTATAATCTATCTGCATCTTGCTCATTTCCATCTGCACTCGGAAATGCCATCGCAAGCCCTTTGGCTGTTGTTCGTTTCTGGATCTGTTTTTGTTTCGTAGCTATAGGCTCATTGCTAAAAAGCAAACGGATAAATGCTTGATTTGCTTCCGTTGCCTGTCCACGGTCTTTTTCTTCTGCCTTTTTTTGCACGATGCGATCCTTTTCACCTTTCATTTCTACCACTTGCTCTTGGCTTTTGTGAACGCTATACACAGACACACCAACCACAAGTAGCAAAATCAAACTCATGCCTAATACCCACTTTCTCATGCTAGCACCCCTATTCTAGTTTAATACGCGCCCATAGCTATAAAAATGCGCCTTCCAATACCCTGTTGTTACAGAACTATACTCGATGCCTGAATCATTACTGTTATACATTTTTCCTCCACCAAGGTAAATACCTACATGTGTGATTAGTTTTCCCTCGTAAGTGCCTGAGAAGAACACTAAGTCCCCAGCTCTTGCTTCGGTTTCACTCACTCTTTTTGCTGTATTAAATTGCTCTTGTGCGGTTCTTGGTAATTGCACACCAGCCATTCGGTAACACCATGAAGTCAGACCTGAACAGTCAAAACCGCTCGCAGGACTTGCGCCTCCCCATACATATGGGTTGCCTTGATATTTCAGTGCTTCGTCCATGACTTTCTTAAAATTACCCGACGCTACAGTGGTTCCCCCCGCACTTGGGGTTACTTGTAAATATCGCATCACATGATCCACATAGGATGAATCGCCGTAAGATGCCCAGCCTAATTTGCTCGCTTGATAGCTACTAAAGGAGAGTGCCAGTTCCTTTGTATACGCGCCTCCACGCGCTTGCACATAATCAATAAAACCACCACCGTAGTTATACGATTGTAACGTCAATTTGATGTCGCCATGCGCTTTTTGAAAGACGTTTTTAAAATGTTGAATCCCAACATCGATACTTTTCTCAGGATCTAAAATACTATTCGGTGGTAGACCGATGCTTTCTGAACTCTGCATGACATCCAATACTCGTCCGCCAGATTCTTGCATCGAAAGTGCCATGATTACATTTAATTGTGCTGTCATTCCATATTTTTGCGCGTATTTTTCGAAAATGGGGCGGAATCGCTCAATTTCTGGCGCTAATCCTGTGGAACCATAGCTACTCGTTGTGGATTCCAGCATCGTGGATTCTTGTTCTCCATCGTCCCCAGTTCCTGCAAATACAGCCACAACCATCAAACATAAAAGTAACATTCCCAAGAAAGGGAGCAACGGCGCTCCCCATTTGATGATTCGTTTCCACAACATGTTAACCATCCCTCTTCTCTGGCGCTAGGTGCATTCGTTCCATGTCTGTTCCTGTTCTTTTTGCTTCTCTTGGCTCGATGGAAATGGGTGTTTTTTCTTGCGTTGGTGCTTCTGGAACCACTCGTTTCGGTACCACTTTTTGTACAGTTCTTGTGGGTTGCTCTACTCGAGGGGCTGTTCCTGCCTCTGGTGCTTTTCTTTGAGGCGTTCGTTCCACGGAAGAAGCCGTCACATTATCTATCTTAGAATCCGTAGGAATTGGCTTTTTATCTGACCCAGTTGTTCGTAATTGCGGGGCAGTTGCCGTTGTCGCTGGCGCTCCATCTTTGGGCTCGCCTTCGTGTACCACACTAATTTTAGTCCCATTGGATGTCCTGACAGCAGGTGTCTGTGTCTGTGGCGTACGTATTTCCGCTACGGGTTCCTCTTTTGCTGGTGTTGTCTGTTTTTGTGGTGTTCGATCTTCTGGTGGTGTATCTGGTGAAGTAGGTGCCTCTTTTCTGCCAGAGATTTTGGAGGCAATCCATCGTGAAGGCTGGATCATGGTCGCGTTCATCGTGGCTCCAGCAACATGCCCTGTTTTTTTCGCGGCTTCCCACGATGGCTGCACAACTTCTTGACGCACACGTTCAATCATTTTATTATCTACACTTTTTACTTTTCCAGCTGTGACAAACGAAATCGCCTTATCACGCTTGATGTATAGCAAAATTAATAAGCCCGCAGTTACAATCAGGTTTAATGCGTACATCCCAAATCCTAGTGGTGGAATCATCGTATCTACGATAAAACACATCAAATATACCAAAACCACTAGCAGACCAAGGATTGCCTTCACAACAAACACGGATATCAACCGTTTCAGCCCGACATACCCCGAATTTGCCATCCATGGAAGCCACGCCATGAAGAACATGATGGGGAGTAAAAAAGCAATCCCTAATGCGAGGAACTGTAGCAAAAAGCTAAAGAACGCCATCATCAAGAAAGGAATACCTAACGCAATCGCACCAATGAATCCAACGAAATTAACACCGAATTGCGTGTAGACATTTCCGTCCGCCATTTCTTCGTTGTGATAGTTCTTTATTTCCTCTTTCTCAATGTAAGTCGATTTAGCTTTTTCTCCATCACTTGTTAATTTATAACTCAACAAAGTATCGACCCGACTCAAACCTTTCTTATCTTTCACCACACTATTGATCTTCGCCTCATCCGTAGCCCCAAAGTTCGCGATTAAGAATGGTTTCTTCAACGCCATATCAAAATACACATTGCGCATAATCGCAACCGTTCCTTCGACCTCATTTCCGCTCTGAATCTTACTTGTATCGGCATAATTTCCCGAGCCACCAAACACATGTACAATTGTATTGCCTACACTCATCAACTTGCCTTGTGCCTCAATGGATAGGGAGTTCATCGTCTGCATCATATACCCTGCATTTAACATCCACCATCCGCCAATACCTATGACTAAAAGCATCATGAAAAATCGTTTGATGGCTTCTTTGGCACTTTGCTTCACAAAAAATAGGTAGGCGATATAACCCATTCCTAGAATAAAAAGCAACTGCCCAAAATTCGCTTTTAGTGTCTGGTACATTTTCGTGGATATCATTGTCAACTTATCCGCAAAGGTATCGATGGGTTTCAAGTTATACAGAACATCCATCCCTGTATCCACAATGTTCACAACCATCTGGGACAAGGACGCAAAAACATTCGCTAAACCGAGAAATGCACCTTTAATCTTGGAATCTGCGGCTTCATTATTTGCTTGGTATCTAGACAAAGGAAAACGTTTGATATGCAAGCTTACCCCCGCTTTTTTCACATCTTTTGGTTGTGTAACATTATTCGGGTCTTTCGCTGTTTTTTCTGCATTGGCTTGGTTGACATCGTTCAATGTAGCGGTTGGATCATCCGCTGCCAATGTCTGACTCGGGATTGCAAGGATAAAAAGACTCAATAGCGCTAGAAACAACCATTTCCGCTTTTTCATTTGGCATCTCCTTTCTGCTTAATCGATTTTTTGCAATAAAAAAAACGCATAAGCGCTTGTCTTCAAATCTTGCACCTGTAATTCTTTATGTTCTGGCACACGATCGTAGAGTTTAAAACAAATCACGGGTTGGTCTCTGCGTTGCCGAAAACGCTGACGGTTCACGGTCACAGGAATACCCAATAATGCGGATAGAAAAGTAGCTGTAGACGCGTGTCCGATATAGCTTTCCACATCTCCCACCCGAGCATACGCCCGTACCAGACACTTGGCTTCCATCAATGTCAGCTCTTTCGCTCGGTAACTGCCAGCACCTGTCATAACAAGACTATTTAATAAAGCCAGTTTCACAACCGAATCCTCCTCCCTACTTATAGATATCGTTCTTCTGCATATGCCACACTTGATTTCTCAATCGTGGCAAGCGCACCTTCCCATTCACTAAACAGACATTCCACGCTCATTTTAGCAGTACGTCCGTAGTAATCTTTGAATAAACACTGCCCTTGGAACATGCTCTCCAACATGTCCTCGTTCTCTTTCGTCGTCTCCATATTCATCCAACGCAGTACGTCTTTCCGTTCATTTGGCTCATCAAACGCAAATGCCATCCCGAAGTTCCCCGAATCCTCTTCGGTGAGTGCATCCTTCGTCGATTGCGAAATAAAGTACAGCGCATTATTGTAGGAACGCCCAACCCGACGCATACTCTTCTCTACCTTTTTGCCTTGTGGACTCGTGGTAATCATCCACGCTTCATCGATAAACTCGAGCGTCTTCTCCTCTTTATTTTGACCGAAAAGCTCGCAGAATTTACCGAGACAAAACATAATCGCACAGGACTTCAATTGACTATCCGTGTAGCTCGCAAATTCATCCGTTGCTTCTGGTAAATCTAAGTTCTCAATTTCGATAATGCTAATGCGCTCGGTCAACGAAAGCGCTGGATTCGAGCCATCATGAATCACTAATTTCAAGATAGAATCTGCCACGATTTCTTGTAAAAACGCGGCGGCTTCTTGTACCGCTTGATTGTCGGATGTCAACATCGTTTCAATGACATGGATCGAGCCCACCTGTTCTCCTGCCTGTTTTCGCTCAATCACAGATGTAATGGCTTTTAAAAAGGCAGTATGCACGACATCTTTCCCTTTGAAATCATAGACTTGTTGGAAAACCACTTGTAGCAGTTCTTTCGCTTCCATACTTGGCAAGAGTACAATCGGGTCTAAGGCACCCCAGTTCTCTTTCTCTCGGGCATCCATCGTGACATAATGTAATTTCTCCAGATGCGCCACAAATAAAGGAAACTCTTCTCGAATTTCTTTATTTTTGATGATTTTACGTATCCATTTCCGCATTTCCTTTTTCGGGTCGATGTAAAGACTCTTAATGTCTAGCATCGAGGAATATAAGAACAACATTTTCGCTAAAAAGGATTTCCCCGTCCCCGTATCTCCTGTGATAAGCACGTGCGGGCTACGGGTTTTGGAGCCTTTGATCTGCTGATTTGCCATGAAAGGATGATAGAGCACAAAATCACGACTCGACTGAATCGCGCTCTCCAGATCCGTATGCTCATTAAATCGATCAATCCAGCCAATATGGAAGCCAATTTTACTGCCCACTTCCGCATTCACCCCAAAACAACACTCGCCCAGCCCATCTTGCGTCGTTTTTTGAATCCAGTTTTTATCGGTTGCATCGAGTGTCGCACCAGGCAACATTTTATAAAACAGATACAATTGATCCGCAGCAGGCACCTGGCATTTGATTCCCGCTCCTTTGAGATGTCGCCGTACCATACTTGCCTTGCGTTGACATTCCTTTTTGCTATCACCTGTCACCACAATCGTTGCCAGCCAATTCATCATGTTGATGTTGTCTTGCTTCACATCTTCTTGCAGTTGCCTAATCATCTGTTCACTGCGTACGATCGCCGTATCCGCACGATCCCCAGACATATTCTGCTCCTTCTCCGTCTCGCGCAATTGTTGCTTTTTCATACCGAGTGATGTTTTCGTGACACTTTTCGACTCCGCATGCACTTTCATCCCCACTTCTACTGGAAATGGCAAGGACTGTGTTTCATAAAACAAATCCGATTCCGCCATGTTATCGAGAAACTCATCGACAACCAAAAAGGAAGTAAATCCCGTTTCAAAATTACTCGTCAAACGAAGCGTATCCATCCGTGTTGGATCAATCACCGTATTCGTAATCGCACCAACCGACCGATTTTCTTGCTCGATACCCACCTCATGTTCCAATCCACGAATAAAGTTATAGCGATTAAAATAAATCAAATCATCCTCGGTAATCCGTTGCCCTTGCACACTTGCTATCACTTGCGCCAGCGTTTCCTCCACTTCGGCATACTGTGCAAAAAACGCATCCGTCTTATGACGCTCGACGCCAAATAAATTCAAGATCGTATCTGTCGTGGTTGCCAATACCGATTGCACATTCTCTTTTAAATCGGCATCCAAACGAATCGCGCTCGTTTTCAGCTTCACACCAACTAGAAAATCATATTTCGTCAATCGTCCCAATCGTGCCTTCAAAATTCGCACTGCTTCGGAATTGTAATACCCCGCCAAATCTTCCGCATCTAAGGCAATATCCGCCTCCAATTCTCCAAAACGCGCTTCCAATTGATAATCCTGTGGGTACATACTCAAGTGAAAATCTTCATACTTCGTTATTTCCTCAAACAAGCGTCGCCATCTCGTTTTATAATTCGTCACGACATCCTTGTTCTGCATCGGTATCGACTGACTTTTGATGCGATAATACGCGAACACGTCGCCCTTCCTCGTTAACAGTAAATTCCCTTTGATTGCCTTCATCGGCGTTTTTAGTTGCATGCCTTTTCTCCACCACCCTCACTAATGTTCGAAATGTTATTTTCTTCTCGCGCAACAAATCGGTTGGTTCATCCTGACAAAACAGCTTCTTTTGCCATTTCACCGCCCATAAATATTTGCTGAGATCATATAAATACAAATAAATATTCTTCCCATCTGGCTTAATCTTGATGATAAGAAACGTCAGTCCCAAAGGAACACCTATCAAAAAGAAAAACCATGAATGAGAAAACGCATGAGGAAACCCCATGCGTCGGATACCATAACCCACAAAGAAAGTAAGCACGGCAAAAAGAATGAAATTAATCGCTGGTACTAGTTCAATCGCAAAAGGCAAGCTCACGTCATTGTATAGATGCCGAATCTGCTTCGGTTGTCGCATCGCTTTCCGATAATTAAATACCATCCGCATGAGATCGCCTCCTATAGCATTTTAAAAATACTCGTGACCCAACCCGTAATCAAGGTGAAATTCGTAATGGCAAAACCTACGGCACCTCCAGCAATCAAGACGACCACAATTTTCCCAATACTCATTTTGGCAAAGTTTTTAATCACTTGCCAAGCCACCAAAATAACAATCGCTTGCGTAAAAACGGTGAGTACCCAATGTTGAATGGAAGACAAAGTAGGTAATGCCCCTATAATAAAGTGTTCCATCTGTTAAAAACTCCTTTCATGGGACAGCTTCGTGACGAAGTACTGCCCCTCTTTTTTGATAATATCTATCGTGAACGACTCGGAAGTCGGGATTTGAACCGTTTTATCACGAAACTGCACGGTTGCTTGGACTTGGAAGCCATCTTCCCTTTTCACCACATACGTATCTGTCACCGCGTCAAAAGCTAACATGCCCGCTAGACTTTCTGGCGTTTTCATCATGTATGCCATGTCCGCTTTTGTTGCGGATGCATATTTAGAGAAGAAATCGATCACAAACGCATCAATCGCCTTCTTTTCGGTACCATCATATTCTGTAGGTGCTTCCGTTTTCTTTTGTACGATTTTCGTCTGCAACGTGTAGGTTTCCGTTAAATACGGCGCATCTTGGATGGCATAACCTCTCCCATTCGTCGTTACAGGAATATTCAGCAACGCTTCTTGGGTCACTGCCTGTGTGGCTCTGATGGTTCCCTTCACTTTTTTCGTTTTGCCTTTGCCATTTGGCACGACCTTCTCAACCACTTTCGTTATTGGCAACTCATTGACATAAACCACTTTGTACTGAAATAATGTGCCACCACGGATAGCCTGCGTATTATAGATTGTCGCCGCTGTTAAAGAACGATTACCTTTGATATCCTGCACGGAAAAATAGGACATCCTTTGTTCCGTACCTTCCGTCTGCACCATGTACGCGTCTAGTTGTTTTTCACGCACCTCTAACTTTTGCGAATCGTTGACTACCGTCATGTAGGTGCGTATAAACGGTGTTAAGAAATTCGTTCCCGCCACCACATTGATTCCTTTTGGACTGTCATTCGTCACTTTTGGTTGGGTCGCTTCTCGGTCTAAGACATTGACAACGGATCGCGTATTTAACGCCAAGAAAATCCCCAAAACACTGATGCCTAAAATCGTAAATAAAAGCAAGTACAACCAAAAAGCGAGTAACCTCGAATGATCCCGCTGTAATTTCCCACGTTGCTTCGTTGGGCGTTCTAATGTTTTCACACCAGCAACCAGCCGTTTCCACCAGCCTACTTTCTGTTTTTCTTCCACTACCATCGCTTCCTTTCCATAAAAAATAAGCCTGACAATGCACGGCTTTTTAGCAGTAATATTTAATATAGTTCCGATCGGCATTCCACGTTTGTAGTAAACGCTGATCGGTGATGTGCGTTGCATCCAAGGCTTTTCCTTCCTCGACAAGTTCTTCTAATCGCCGACGAAGCTCTTCAAAAAGTGCACCATTTAATTCATGCACACAATCACGCTGTAAATAATACACTTTATACGTCGTTTGCATCTTTATGCGCCTCCTCTTTTTTTATAATACCGTTGCCCCTCTTGCCACTTTAATACGTTCCTTACTTTCGCGAGCAACGCCAAAACGTCTCCCCCCTCATAGTACACATAATAGCGCGCTAGCATCTTCCCCGTTTGTTTTTTATACATTGCTTTATAGAAACTGTATTGTATTTTCACTGATAAAAGTTCCAATTTCCCTATTTCTGTCCGATCGTATTTTTTTATTTTTTTACGTTCAATCACCAACATGACATTTTTATCAATATCCTTAATAAAAATAGTCTCCGCATTCCCCACTTGAAATCCTAATGCTTTCATTTCTTTAGAGACCGTATGCATAGAATCATCACGACCCTTCACTAAATTGCTTGTATAGCATCTGATGGCACTTTATATACACCAAAACCATCCAGTATATAAATAAAAGCACCGTCAAACATGATGTCAAATACCTCATAATAGCCGTAAACTTCTAGTTGCATGTCTTCTACTTTTTCGATTAATTGTATCGTGTCTCCAATTTTCAACACCTTAATCACCTCATTTAGAGCATAAAAAAAGAGCCTAATAGCTCATTATTTATACTCGCTTAAACGAATTTTATTCATATGGCACATCCTAAATAATGCAGTGGAATAACGTTTGCTTCTTCCTCGGGTTCGCGTGAAGAAAAAACAAGTTCAAATGGCTCCCCAGAAAGAGAATCTTCTGCTGAAACAGTATAATGGCATTCAATTCCTTTCTTGTTTACGGATACGGCACACTCTGTTGCAAGTTCAATAATGGCACTTTCTAAAGAAACCTTGTCTACTACTTTTTTCGAATATCGCTCATAATCCATATAAAACTCAGCGCCATACGGTATATAAAATAACGGTGTACTCATCCATTTCTCCTCCTCTACATTTTTTTCACAAAATCATGCAACGATTATCATATCATGTACCTCAGCTGTTAATACTTTCAACATTGCCTCATGCTTATCTGACAACACGGCTTCCTCTATCATCGTTTCCAAGGTGGAATCTTTACCTAAAATCTCATCTGCCATCTGCACCAATTTCATAGATGCGGAAACCTGTGATTTCAGCCAGTACTCCGTCTTTCGATAAAACGCGGTTTCGGGTGCACTGGTCAATCTTAATGGTGCTATATCTTGTAATAACTGTTCCCAACCTTTCTTAGTTTGTTGCCATTTCCGCTTGTTGGTAGGCACTTTTTGAGCCTCGAATCTCAAGTATTCCATCAGAATGCCTTGACTTAAAAAAACGAAATTACGTGTCTCTAATAATTTTCGCAACGCTATATCCGCCCGTTCATCACGCAGCCGTATTTCATAACGATTCCAAAAACCGATATCCTCCACGTCTACATTTAATTTTTTAGCTTGCTCATGGTCTTTTTGATACATTGCAATATAGACGGCGCTTTTCTTGGAGCCAAAATAGAGCGTAACGCCTTCTACAGCACCTGTGCTTAAATTGCCTGAACCATGAAAATCATACGCTCTAAAATGGGAATCGATATAACCTAATTGTGCCTGCATCATGATTTCAGGAATTTCCAAATAGCCATGACGATCATCCATAGCAACATCTAATCGTGTAATTTTCCCACCTTCTTGTAAACATTGTTCCAAAAATGAAAACCAATCACGCCCCTGCGCTTGTAAAATACCTTCGAGTTGGCGACAACCTTGTCCACCAAGTTCAATCATGATGCCCCTGTTATCTGTAGGCGATGAATTATACACGCGAATTTGATCTAGCTGAAATAATTCTGCATAGCCAAATTTAGAACTGGCATCATTATAAAAATATGCTTTTTTAATTTGCACGACGGTTTCTAGGAAATGCTCGATATCATGACGTTTGAATGTCATTCGAAAATAATCTAGTTTGCCACTAATGGGCTCTGTGGGTCCATATTCCACTTAAATCAACCTCCATTTCCAATGGGCTCTATCTATTGGCGCGCTAAGTCGCAACGCTGTTTCTATGTCTTCCTCTACCCCCCTGTTAGTAGTGGGGGGTTCTCACTCCATTTCGCGCGTGCCCCTACGTTGCCACTGGCTCCCGCTGGTCGCCGACGTGGCACGCGCGAAATGGGGTTTACTACTAACGCCTTTCACTAACGCTCCAGTTGTTGGCATACAAATCTTAGCACGGTATTATTCCAAACCTAAGCTAATCTTTGCATGTTTATGCTTCAACTCCCAATCACCATATAATATCGCTATTATCCCCATGTAAAATTATGTTATGATTATTGTAAAATTCTAAGGGGTTTTCATCATGAATGATTTCGTTAAATCTATAAGCAATATTTTCACAAAAAACGCTTTTCATGTCTACATAACAGGCTATATTATTCTTTTAATTGCATGGCTATTACCAAAAAAATTAACATCCGCTTTCAAATTTTTATATAGTTTGCTTCCTAACTTCGCCATTGACTATTTAAATAATCTGCATATTTCGCAACAAAATATCGATGATTTTTACTTCATACTATCCACTATCGTCTGTATTACCAGCCTATGGATAGCATTTAACTTCTTCACCTCACCCTACACAAATACAGTTGTGCATGATATCCATTATTTTTTCTTTTTCATACAAGGAACTGTTACATTAGCCATCTATCTATATAATAAACTTTTTCTACACCATAATTATTTCAACTTCTTACACCCATTAAATTGGGCAGACTGGGCTATTTATGGAGCATTATTAATGCATTTCTCTGTATTCATAATACTGTTTGCCTCTAGATTTATTTTGATAAAACCAAAGACAAAATAATCACCGATAAAACCAAGATACTCGCCAGTAAGATATACAAAGTAATAAACAAGTACAATTTAGATATCTTGCTTTTTCCTTTCTTTGAAATTAAATCCCTAATAGACAGCACAATCATTAAAATTAAACTTCCGATAATAAATAGTAACTGCTGTATCACTGCATTTCACCCACTGTAGAACTCAAATTCCGAAACTCATCCAAAAAATCATACTCAGGATTCACATACGGACTATAAAACTCGGAAATAACGCCTTTCCCAGCATCCACATACCCAAAGCCTTTAACCGTCTTAAATCCCAACTGCTTATCCACATCACCAAACATCATGCGATAACCAATGTCAGAATTGCTTCCCAACGCCACACGAAAATTAAACTGATCGCGGATACCACCACCGAGATATTCCGTGTCGGGTCGTTGCAAGCCAACAATTAAGAAGAAGCCCGCTTGCCGACCTAGCATCACAATTTGTTTCAAGTTTGAGATATATTCGCTTTTCTCCTTCATATCCAGCATTTCAATAAAAGAAGCTAGTTCGTCCATAATCAGAAACTGTGGTCGTAAACCCAAGGCACGATAATTATTCCCTGTACGGTAATTCTCCATCTGCTTCATCTCACCAGATCGCGCAAGCATTTCTTCTTTAAACACCCGCGTCGCCATGAGTATCCCACCTTTTTGCGAATACACAGAAGGAAAAATACCATCTAAATCCGCCAGATCTGCATTCTTGGGATCACAAATTTTCATATCTTCTTTTCGACAAGCCCCATTCAACAGACCTTTAATGATTGACAGAATAAAAATCGATTTCCCTGCGCCTGTTCCACCTGAAATCAGCATGTGGGGCAATTTATCAAAATCCCAAATCACGCGTGTCATGAGTGCCAGCTTCCCTGCTTTCGATACCAAATCTTGAATCGTCAAACGATCTCGTGAAATACCATAGATGAATTGATAACAAACAAAACCTTCCTCATCAATCACCTTGTCCAAATCACAATAGAGCGTTTTTTCTAATGTTTTCGTAAACGTCAAAAACGTATCTTGATACTTCCGCCCATCTAGTGGAAACCGAATACGAATCATTTTATCTTTCGTCACTTCGTAATAGATTTTCGGGAAGTATGTCACACGCTCTTTCGTCACCATTTTTCTTGCCTTTGCTTGATTTCCTAATGAAAAATCCCACATCTGCTCCTTCTCTACTTGTTTGGTCTCCATATCAAATAAACCACGGTCAATCACAAATACCGCAATCATCTGCCGTTGCTTCATAAATAAATACCGCTCAAAAAAGATAATCTTACATAAAAATGGACACGCTAATCCCATCAAGATGCTACCCAGCACCACCAATAAGAAATGCTTATACTGAATAGCTTGTACATAACGCTGTATCTCTTCCCAGCCCGTACTAGTTGATAGTTCTGGAAACGGATAGGCTGGCAAAATTGGTACCAACCACAAGCCTAAAGCCAGAGCAATCAAAAAAGCAGAGATAAAAAGACTTATCCCTGCTCGACGAAGAAGATAACGGGTTTCATAATGAATCCGCGTGCCACGATGTTGGTAAATGTGCTTTGCTATAAATGCTTTCATCGCTTATGCCTCCGTTTTACTTTTGTTTTCCTTCTTCAGGTTTCGCGTTTTCAGGTGGTTTCGACTTATTCCCGCCTGAAACGGGTGTGATGCTCCCAGCTTCAATTTTATAGTTAACCATCAAATTCCCAGATACAGAATAAGAAGTAAACGGAACAATTGCCACACCTTCTAATTTCACTTCAGTTAGATACGGCAGATCCACACGCTCACCTGTTGGTGGCAAGAAAACATTCAAAATATCATTTTGCGCTTCACTTTTCACGCCATATCGATAAGCTTTAATCGCACCTGTATATTCCCCTTCAATGGCTTCCATTTGCTCCCCATCTTCTCCTAAAAACAATAGCTTCCCAAATGTTTTTTCCACATCAATTTTGTCACTCGTTAACGGATTTTGTTTATTAATACGAATTGTCATTTTCCATTCCTCCTATTTTTTAAACTGCTTCCAATGTATCAACTTTGACGACCCAGTTAATAATACCGCCACCGTCAGATCGTTGCGCCAATCCCTCTACGACAGGGTTTACCAATCGAACCGTTTGATCGTGTTCCAAAACTGGTACCACGGCATCTACAGGTACAAAAACGTCCAAGCCACCTGCATGTTTTTGCCCATATAAGAAATAGCAATGATGTGTTACCTTCCGATTTCGTCCCGTGCCTGTCGTTAAATCATTCATTTCTTTCCTACTACTAAAAGCCAATGTGCCAAATTCCGATTCCTTTAAACAAAAATTTTGTAATGTCATATTCTCTCCTACTTTCTTTTTTGTAATGAAAAAAGGCACCACATTGTGATACCTTTCCGCTTCCTATACAATTTCTAAAATCACACCGTCACCCGTATCATAGTAGCAACCTTCCAATTCCAAATCTCTACCCATGCCTTCATAATCGATATGCTGTTGAATGATATCAGGCACGCCACGTAAATAGCCATTTTCTTCGATAAAATCATATGCCACATCGGTCATGGAGTTGCATTCCTCATGCACGCAAATACTATCCAAGCTTTCTAGCGCTTCCAAGATTTCTGGGTACCAGCCTTCTTCGACAAGATCCCCAGCATATTTGACAACGGGATTTCCCGACTCTCGATCATAGGCTTCTGCAATTTCATTGAGCTTATCCAGAGATTCATATTCCTTAATCTCAAACGGCGCAACGAAATCATGAATCGCAAATTCCTCATACCGCACACCATCTAACCCAATCTTGTCTGCAACTTCGTCCGTATCGACTGGCAATGTAAACCATGCGCCTTGCGAAATACCTTCCGTATACTTACCAAGATTCACGAGGTATACCTGTATGTCCTCCATACACATTTACCACCTTTCGTCTGAATATGCTTCGTCAAACGCCTCTACAAATTCCTCAAATTTATCTTCCAAAATCAGACTTTCTAAAGCCCTGTAATGAGAACGAATCCGCCCATCTGGTGTTTCTAAATAATCCACATAACTCGCTTTCACCTCTGTTTGTATGCGATCCCACACAAAGATAAAAAATCGAGCATCATCAAAGTGCAGCTCTAACCAATTATCGCGAAAGCCCTCTGCAAATGCTTCGTAGGGAATGTGTTTTTCTTCCGCTTTTGCTTTCTTCTTAAACATCACCGTCACCGCCTATCCATATCCATCACAGCAAACCATGCGCAGCTCTTGCCTCGTTAAAATCAGATCGATACCCATCTAATCGATTCGCTATACAAACAGCCGCTTCTCTTGCACACACAAGACTAGCAAAATAAAAAGCATCTTCCCCAGCCTCATAGCTTTCCAACGTTTGAGTATACAACCGCTCAATATATGACACCTCTTGCCGAACCACATAAGCAAGAAAATTGTCGTCCTCGTTTGTTAAAGCTATCAATTCTTCGATGTAGATTTCAATAAAACGATCTAACGCGTAAAAACGACGATGAATGGTAAGCTCGTATAATTCATTTTCAATATGCATCATAGCTTCTTCTCCCGCACCATAAAGGACGTCTAATTCACTTGGTTCACGCCCATTTTCGCGAATCCCCTCTAGATAAGCAAACATGCGTCGCACAGCTTCTCGCTCTATTTCTCGCACATCCATATCCGATAAAGTCGGGTAATCCCGTTTAAAGAAAGCACCGATATCCACAGCATTTTCATAAATCAAGTCATCCATAAGAGCCATTTTCCACGCCCCCAATCCATAAAAAATAGCCTCTGCACGATTACAAAGGCTATCTCATTTTTTCTTACTATCTTTTATTCTCGTTGCGACCACCCAGAATACAGAAAACCTTCCCCATCTTCTTGCGCGTAAAAAATAAAAGAAACCGCCTTACCATCACGCGCATCCGAAGCAGATAATCCATAAACAAATGCATCGTCCCCATAACCAGATTGTTGATCGAGACCTTGTTCTTGCGACGCTTGATGCAAGCTCTCTACCACTTGCTCTTCTGTACAATGCTGGTTCGCCATAAATTGATAATCTGCTATAAAATACGCTAGCTTATGAAAAGTCACCATCTATCATCCGAAATCACACATGCTACATTCATATTCGGATATCACCTCTCAAAAAATCATTTTCCGCTCGGTTCTTGTATCCGTCATCGCGCTTATCAACTGCTCTCCACTTCCATAGATCCCCGCAGTATATAGTAGGTTAATTATAACCATCAGATTGCTTTCACCAGTGCAATCTTGGCACACGCTCATTCCAGCCTGCTACAGTTTCGTTTATCAAGTGGCAACTGCATTCACTCGAAATCGCACGTGACATTTCGGATCATTTGCGCTACAATAAAAGTGTCGAAGTTTTATCGGAGCGTCCTGATCTATCAGGGCGTTTCTTTTTTTGTATAGCCATCTATCACTATACAAATATGTAATTGTCAAAGAACAGCCTTACCATCATTTTCGATTCTGTCATTCGGGTTGCCCTTGGTGGTCTAACCTCACACCAAGCAATCATTGTAGAATCGCTGTCACATCACGGTGATATACCCCGTAATTCTTACAGATACGTCGATAAGAAACTCCTTTTTGCAAAAGACGGTGAATAGTATCCTTAGAAAAAGGAAGCCCTAGTAAGTGGTCTATCGTCACACTACGCAATGCTATACTCATTCTAATATTCCAATCACCTTCCATTTTCCGAGCCAATGGAACAGCCTTCTTCATCAAATCATGCGTTTGCTTGTAATTCATGCTGATCGTCCTCTCCTAAATCAGAAAAACCATATACTTTTTTGAAATACAGTTCGTTCACCTTGCCACTCTTCACTCGGTAACCTTTTTGCACTAGTTCTGCATTTAATTTTCGAATAATATCATATGCACCTGAAACACTAATTCCCATTAATTTCGCGACTTCCTTAGCATTTAAAAATTTCAAATTTAACACCTCACCCATGTAACTTTTAGTTTCATTCGTTCTATTTTGTAACCTATGAGTACATTATATAATAAATAATTGTACTTGTAAAGGACATTTTAATATTTATTTTCTATTAAGCGACAAAAAGTAGTTCTCTTTGGTTTTCCCCATACGTTTAATATAGAATGTAAATGTACCCTAAAGTAAAGAAAAGGAGCTATTCCCATGGCTAACATTATAGGAGAAAGAATAAAAAAACTTCGCAAAGAAAAAAAGCTCACACAAACTGAATTAGCCAAACAAATAAACCTCACTCATGTCTCAATCTCAGGATATGAACGCGGCACTCGTCTGCCTGATACTGAAACATTAGGCAAACTTTCTGATGTATTAGAGACAACGACTGATTATTTGCTAGGAAGAACAAACAATCCTACATCTGGTGAAAAAGATAATGTCTCTGTTCATTATTTCGAAAAAGAAAATTTAACAGATGAAGATTTAGAGTACATCGAAACTATGATAGAAGCTTTGAAAAGAAAAACTAGAGACAAAAATAAATAAATCCCTACAACGAGGTGAACGGGAACATGAGGACAGACTACATTGGAAATTACCTTGAACAAAAAGCATCCCAATACTTAAGGACACTAAACATTCGATTACCCAGTGACTTAAATATAGAACGGATATTCACATTAGAAAACCTAGACTATCGCTTAGGAAACGCCTCTAGCTACATTGTCGTGAATGAGTATCGCCTCATCACTATCAACAAGCAGAAGACTCCTAAGCAGCAACATTTTGAATTTCTACACGAGTTAAGCCATAATCATTTTGATCATCATAAATACTTAGCCCGATGTGATAACTTCGAGCAAGAAGCTTGCCATTTTTCATTATACTTAGCCGTACCAATTCATATGTTCCAATTTATCAATTTCGAATCCGATAATCTGGTTCAAGAAGTCAGTGATCTCTTCAATATTCCCGAAGAAATCGCGTATCAACGTCTCCAAAATATTTTCGATAACTGCAATTATTACAATATTTTTTTTACTCGCAAAAAGAACATACGTTCCAATAGGAGGAGTTATTATGGTAATTAAGAAAACCGACAAGGGGTATATACTTGATGTTAGCCTAGGATACGATCCAGTTGCACAAAAACAGCGCAGAATAAAGAAAAAAAACATTAAAACCAAGGCAGAAGCCGAACATTTGCAAAGTTATTACAAACAGCAATATTTCCAAAATAACTTGGTGACGAATTTAAAAGTGACCTTTGACCAAATTGGTGATAAATATTTCGCGAATTATACTGTAGATCAAAAGCTTACTTATGTAAGGACTCAAAAAGGATACTATAACCATAGAATTATGCCTCATTTTACAGGGAGCTTAATTTCGAAATTAGAGAAGAAAGACTGTATACAATTCAGAGATATGCTACTAAATGAGGATGAGAAGACACGTTTATCTAATAATAGTATTAATAAACACATGATCTTGCTGAAAAAACTCTTTGATGTCGCTATTGATGATAACCTTATCCTTCGAAACCCTTGCACAGGGATTAAGAAATTGAAAGTCGTGAAACAAAAAATGAAATTCTGGACTACTGCTGAATTCAGGTGTTTTATTGAAGCTATCGATGAAAAAGATCATGTTGATAAAGTATTCTTTACGACGGCTTACCTAACTGGGATGCGTGCTGGAGAAATGTTGGCATTGCAGTGGGAAGATATTGATTTTGGACGAAATGAAATTCATGTTTCTAAAACTATGTCTCGTGTGGGCGGCGAGAATATTGTCACCACGCCAAAAAGCACTAATAGTAACCGCTACATTACTATTAATGCGAAATTAGCAAAGATGCTTAAGGGCTGGAAAGATCGTCAGGAAGCTTTATTGAAATCCTATTTGATAACCGATTTGAAAGATATTACTGTTTTTCAGTACAGTATTAATACGCCTATACGTGAATGTTTTGGGACGAAAAAGATCACGAAAATTTGTAAAGTGGCTGGACTGACCCCTATCAGACTGCATGATTTTCGGCATTCACATGTCGCATTATTAATTGATAACCACGAAGAAATAACTGTGATAAAAGAACGGATGGGGCACGCTAGTATTACTACAACAATTGATACTTACGGACATCTATTCCCAAATAAGCAAAAGAGTATGAGCGATAAATTTGATAATATCTTCTGACCCAATAGTATTCAAATCCGCACAAATTTCATTAACTGTCCTAAATATCTATCAATTACTAAAATAGCACGTTAAAGGGATATTATAAGTATCCCTTAAATACGCATCCGTTGATAAAATTATTTGATTCATCGAGCTTGTCATTTTAGCCCTAGACACCCCTGGTTGAACAATCGATATTTCAAAATTCGTTTCAAACCCTGATTTCACCATTTTTTTTAACATATGCAAAGTCTGCAAATCCCCTTTTTCAAAGCGAGTTTCACTATCATTCCCAAATCTCTTATTTTCTCTTAGTATCATCCGCTGAACAAGCTCTAGTATATTATCATTCCACATGATAGATTTTTCAGCTTGTCCACATACCTCATACAAATCTTTAACCCTTGCTCCAGGAAGGGCTCCACTAGAATATTTACAGTGATATAAATGAAAAGAGACTCTTCGTAGCTCTTCGTCAATTTTAATTGAAATAATATCCGCAATCTCTCCCGTCCCATCGTCATCAAATATAACATCCGATGATTGATCTACAATATTATGTATTGTAGCATATTGAATTGAATCTGATTTTCTTACTTTACCCTGGGACTCTGACCTAATATTAACTCCTAATGCACCCCAATCAATTGAATATATAGCATCTGTAGATACTTTAAGATCTCTTTTAGCCTTAATTACTGTTTTCAAGTTCTCTTGCACCACAACAATAGTTCCATCAGCCTGTATAAAAGATATTTCGGGCGAATATTCATGAAGGTAATCTGACATCTCAACAGTTCGAGATCCCAACTTCACCTTTAACTTCTCACCCTCTACCTGTTTGAAGCTATACGTATCACCATCTATATTCTGCTCAAAAGCAAATTCTCTAGCGTTTATCCGAACATCAAATCGTATTTTCCCATTTATAACCTTTGGATTACTTACATCTGTTTGAAAAAAAGGAAATAGTTTATCTTCTTTAGCAAGATACAACTGTTTAGAAGGTGAATTCGACACCTCTAACACTTCGGGTAATGATATTTTATAGGGAACCCCTTCTGGGAATTCTTTAATAACTTCTAAAACAAGTGAATTCTCTAATATGGTACTCGTATCAATACTTTCATCTAATACTTTCTCACTGATTTTCTTGCACCAATCTATCCAAAAGCTAATTCGCTCTACCCATCTCATCCAAACCTTCCCTTTATAAGAACAGCCCACACTAATGCGTTCTCCATCTTGATAACCATAGCCAAACAAATTCGATTTAGTTGAATTTGATACAACTGCTTCATTTATACCAGACTTAATATCTGTACCTGCGAACATTCTAAAACTAATTCGACCATTTGGAACTTGTTTTAACCCTAAAGTCCCTATCATCAATCTATTAACTCCATCTAAGATACGATAGACTGAGTCTCCTTTGATATCAACAGCTTCCGGAAACATTTTACCTACAAGACGATTTCCCTTTCCAGAATCAGTTTCATTTATATGAACAACCCCATTAGCTTTATCGAAAAATAAAACAAAGAAATCATAATCATATTCCACTATATCCTTTTGTTCCGACCAGACTACTTTCTTTTCAATAGGCTCGATAAATACATACTCTGAGTCTTCTTTATTAATGAACCATATGGTCTTTTCTGGATCTAAAACTTGTTTCCAACCGTCTTCATAAATTGACTTTGATAAATTTCTAAACATCCGTGTACTTATCTTCATTTTTAGTTGTGATAAATCTATATCTTCGACATGACCTTTTTCAAACTTGTTAACAAACTCCCCAAGCTCTACCTCTTTATCCACAGCTTTATCCGAATGAATATTCAGAAGTCTATTCCAATCAGAATCTTGACGATACAACTCTTCAACTGATTCTTTCAAATCGTCTAGCGCCACATTAGTAATAAGCTTGGCATTTCCTAATTTATTATCGCTAGTTCTGGCAAATCGCCCAATAAACTGCAATGTAACTGGCAATGATTTATATTTATCATGAATTGCAGCAATCTTAAGCGTCGGAATATCAATACCTTCACCAAACATATTAACGCATACAACAATTCGTGAACTACCATTCTTAACTTTCTGTAGACTTTCATTTCTCTGCACGCTTGGAATACCTGTATGAATCAATACAGGATTAAATTCTTTATACTTAGAATATATAACTTCAAACAATTCATCAGCGCGCTTACGACTATTTGCTCTAGCTAAAAGTATGTGCTCATAGCCAAGATTAATATCTTCTCTCAAACAGTCCACTGCTACTTTCGCAATAGCTTTGTCTGATTTACGCTCATCGAATTCCTGTATAGGATAAAAATCAATTGGCTTAAAATATTGGGATTCTTGAGCTAGGCCTAAACTGTAATTGAAAATAATTTTACCATCAATTTTTTTACCATCATTTCTAAAAGGGGTTGCTGTGAATTGTAGAATTTTTTTCCCTAAAAACTTTTCTCTGACAGTCCTCCAGTCGGGAGCTCCAAGATGATGCGCTTCATCAAATATCACGACTTCTACTTTTTCGGACAATTGGCTCAATAAATTGGCAGATAAATTCTTAATCATCCCTGGAGTTGAAACAATGATATTTGCCTTATCAAACGCATCAGAAAGAATTTCCTCATCCTTATCACCTACTTTTGCTTTATAAAGTAAAGTTGTTGGAAATATGACTTCGTCTGATATCATTCCCAATTTGGACAGAATACCAAATCGACTAGTCCCCTCAAAGATTTGTTCACGTAAAAGATTAGAAGGAACAATAATCAATGTTGAACATATTCTCTCTGAAATAATGGTAGTATACATCGTTTCAGATTTCCCGGTTCCAGTAGGCAGAACAATTGTAGCAGGTGCAATTGACGTAGCCCAGTGCGCTCGTATTGCGGATAGCGCACCAAATTGGGGCAGTCGTAGTCCAATCTCTTCTTTACTCCGAGAAACTTTTTCTTGATACCCCTTTTTCCAGCTCTCCAAAATCTGTTCTTTGCTAAACAAGATGCCACTTTCATCAGCACACATACTCATTTTATTTCCATTTCCAATCTTTGAGTTTAAAATTTTATATTTTCCCATTCTTCTCCCTCTTCCTGTCATGTTGTTATTTCGTTCCTTTCATTGATAATAGTATAACAGATATTAGCATATAATTTCCAAATTTTTGTCGTATATAGACAGGGTAACATTTCACTCTTAGTAGTTATTAAGGTAGCATTTTCAGAAATGTTAAATCCTTTATGTGTTAATTAACCATATACTAAGGCTTCCTTAAATTCATTTAAATTTTCTTCATAAGGATTTTTCAGGATTTTCACAAACATTTTCACGCACAAAAAAGCCCCAACAGACGTGATATCCGTTGAGGCTCTAGGATGGGTTGTGAGGGGATCGAACCCACGACCCGCTGATTAAGAGTTGCATATTTTCTTATTTACAATTATTTTTATTGCTATCACTAGGTTTAGCTTGTGAAAAAACAGTATTTATTACATATCTTATTATAATTATTGCAAATAATTTGCAAAAAAATGGCTAGTTTTAATAATTTAAAATACGAACAATTACCTCGCCAGGTACTTCAAAAACACCTTTAACCCCGAACAATGCCTAGCGATTCCCCACAGTCTATTTTATAAAATCTCTAATTATCCCATAACGAACTAGGATATTCAGCAGGCTTCCCGTCTCTTACTCTTTTCCTATTCGAAAGAATCGTATCCTGCATGATACTTAAGAATTGATGGAATGCATCAAAAATATCCTCAAACTCATACTTCCCAATTACTCCTGCCCTATCCGCTGTCATGTAAACCTCAAATATATCTCCAATTTTTTCTATTCTAATTTGATATTCTTGTCTGTTATTCTCCGCTCCTTCAAAAATGGAATACCTTAATTCCTCATAACCTAATATCTGAATGTTATCCTCTAAAATCTTTTTATATTCTCCCATTAGATTACCGTTCATTTTGCTACCTCATTTAAAAGTCCTAATTTTTCATACCAGTCGACTACAGTTCCTAGTTAAATTTGAGATAGATACTTTCTTATTTACAATTATCTCATACTATCACTAGATTTATCTTGTGAAAAAAATGCAAATTGTCATGACCAATAAGTCCCCACAACAACACTAATTTTTATAATGAACTAAATCATATGGATAAAACGGAACTTCTTTTAAATTAATATCATCCAATCCCATTATCTTAGCTATCGCTCCACTCTCAAAACTCCAATATCCATAATAAAGTTTTTCCTTTTCATTATGAATATCAAACCAGCCAGAATCTGCATTTCCTTGGTACCATTTCTCATTTAAATAAGTTTTCAAATTTATCACAGCACTATCCTTACTTACACCTATAACCTCTTTCAGAAACATGTATGGCTCTTCGTGTGAAAAATGGTCATCCTCAAAATCAACATCTCTATCTCTGCTGTGTAGTAAGTAGCTTAGTAGAAAATCTCTCTGTTCACCTTGCAATACTAAATTTTTCAACATACCAAAAGTAACTTCATCAATCTCAAGCATGATACCTATTGATACCATCCAAAGTACATCCGAATAACTCGAATCCATATCCCAAAAATCACTCATATTACTAGCTATTTCTCTATATTGACTTTCCAATATATCAACTCTTTCCCCACTAGAATACCCTGCGATTAATATTTGGAATTTTAGTGCTTCTATCTTTTCTTTAACGGCAAATATACGATTTTCTGCTACCTCATTTTCATCTAGCTTTAGTTGGAATTTTTCAATTCGTTTTTCTTGCTGTTCAATGTAATCTTTAAAATACAATTCGTCTTTAATATGATCTCTAATCATGACTTACCACCTTCTTACTTTATAGCATTTCCTTTCGAATCTAGCTTAGTAACAGTAATTGAACCGTCTGGAGCAATATTAACCAACTCTCTATCATAACCTTCTAAGAGTATATCATCTGCCTTATCAATTCCAACTGATTTTTCTAGTCTAACACCTGTTTTTCCACCATTAGTCCAAGTATCACTCATTTGCTTACCGTCTTTTGTTTTTCTTAATTGAGAAGTGCCATACTTAGCTTCTGCAATAACATACTTTGGCGGCGGACTTGAATTTTCGTACACGCCATCAATACCTTTAACAATTTTATCATTCAGTCCTGTTACGCGGTCTCCACTAATTCTTTTGTAAGTAGTACTCTCAAAATGAACATCCATTTTCATCTCGCCATAGTTACCTTTACGCTTGTTTGTAACTAACTGTACTTTACCACTTTCGACCTTCTTAATAATATTGAATTGCGTTGTATGGACCTTTGGAGGAATCGTATTCATTTTTATCTTTAACTCAGACTTCACACTATTTAGATTATCTTTGGAAAAAACGCGCCCGCGAGCACGCACAGCCACTAGACTTGTTGCTAAACCAGCTATGATAGAAAAACTCTGCGCTTTAGTAATCGGTTCATCTGTGAAATAATACCTACCGTCTAATGCGGTTTTTATAATTTCAGCATCGACATCTTCTTGCTCACTCTTCACTTCTTTAACGGAGCCGTCTCTTAAGCCATCATTATATGCAATCGTCGCCTCTGCACAGTCTGCGTCTGTCTTTCCATTCTTCGTCAACACCCAATAGCTCCCTTGTAATGTCTTTTCATACTTACTAAAATCAAACGTCTTCGCTTTTTTCGGTGCTAATGCCCCTAGTTTTATTTTCGTTGGCTGGAACATATGGGAGGATACATTAAATGCAACACCGCTTTCAATCTGCGCAAGGCTTTGCTTCACTTGGTGTAAATCCATCAATACATCACGTAACATATTTCGATGCGTGGATTCAAAGTGCTCATATTTTTCTAGTATCTCTTCTTCTTTACGATATTGCCCCATCGCCGTCTCCATACCTAATCGTAAACCAATATTCTTTCCAATGGAAGCCATACTATTAGCCGCGGAGTTGGTATCTGCTTTCAATGCTTCTATTTTGTTTTCATACTTCCGCATATCTGCCTGTAATTCGTACATTCGTGCTAAATCGAGCTTAGCATTCATCGAGGCATCCACTTGTGAATAGAAATCTGAAACGTATTTTTTTAAGCGTCCCTCGGCATCCTGCAAGCTATTTTTCGTAGCTTTAATAAGCGGATAGTACACATCTCGATAGTATGCCTTTGCTTGGTCGCCTATTTCTCCTTGAATATCCGAATCGGACAAAAAACTACCAATCGCCGTCTCTCGCTGATCTAATTCTTGTTGCACCCGCTTAGACTCGGCGATAAATACCGACACAAAATTATGTATTTCTGCAATGTCAATGCGCGCCATTTTTCGCATTCTCCTTCAATTTCTCCAATTGGATTCGAATTTGTCGCTTTTCCTCGATGATGGCATCTTCTAACGCATTCACGTATTTACGCGTCTCACGCCATTCCTCTTCCGCCGCGTCTTCCAACCTACTCATCGTTTTATCCGCTTTCTCCCCTTGCCAAGCCTCACTAAAGTTCACCAGAATATTCGCTTTATCCCGATTCAATTGAATCAGCCCTATCTGAATATCCTCCAACTTTCTCCGTTTATTAACGCTCTCTTCTAATTGTTTTTCTAGTAATTTTCTCTCTTTTTCCATCTTCCCTATGCCCCCCTAATGATTATTTTTTACTACCTAAATCCAATCCCGATTGCAACATCTGCCCTAGTACTTTTTCTGATGCCACGAAAGCTTTTTCTACATTCTTCAAATTCTGCCCATCTTTTACAAACGCACTAGGAAACGCTTGCAAAAATTGAACCATCTCCATACAATCATAGACCAATTCCTGCGCAGTTCCCGTGGAGTAAGCAACATTAGGGCGTAACTTGAATGCCAAAGCATCTGGATTCTTCCCAATCACCGTTGCATGTTCTGATAATCTGCCACTTGGTAGCTGTATTTTCTTTGCCACTTGTTACTCAATCCTTCCTTATTTTAGTGTCCATGGAAATATTATACCATATTACCCTAATAAAAAAAGCTCAATTCCAGTTTTAGAAATCAAGCTTTCTACTTATCCAAAGAAATATTCCCCAATAAATTGGTAGCTTGACTCAGCCTTTCTTTAACTTAAGGTCAATACCGTCGTTAGCAATTTTATTCCAGCATCACATGTTTTAATGGCATCGGGTAGTAATTCAAATAATGTACGTGCACGCGATTTTTTTTGAGCCTCAATTGCTTGGCTAACATTTTCTAAATCTGATAGAGTTTCTTCCTTTTCCACACTAGTTAATGCTCTATTACTTTTTATAAAATCTCGTAAGTCATCAAAAATTTTAGCATACTCTGGGTTACTATTTATTTTCTGGCTGAACATCTTACCATTATTCTCATGAGCTATATTTGAATTACTAACATCACCATTAATAGTTATCTCACTTTTCATATATACCACTCCTTTCAAAGCTTCTTCTGGCATTAAACCATCCTCTACCAAACGTTCACCACTCCTATACCCATCTGGGGAAGGTATCTTGTCATTTTTTTTTTTTCATCTTTGGTAGCATGTTGCCGAGCATCTTGTTGATAATCAGAGTTAAAAGAAAATACAAATACCCAGAATTGCTCGTAGTCCTCAGCATCACAGCGCACACACTCCGTGTATATGTCTGACACATCTGTATCAAGGTCTACAACCTGATTTTTATGCCCATCTGGGCATAAGAGCATCTTTTTTAATTCTAATTCACTTCCCACCTTATTACGCAAAAATAAGAATAAGGATTCATAATCATCTTCTGGAAGGGAAAGTGCTGCTAAAATATGCTCTACCGTGAAATTTTGTAATCCGACTTCTCTTTTAGCCCAGTCTTCAAGAAGCCCATTAACATCAATCATAGAGAATCTACTCATATTTTCCCCTCCTCATATAATAAGTTTATTTTTACCAAATCAAGCTTTTTCTAAAATTTCTGCCTGCTCTTCACGCTCAGCAATAGTGAGCGCCTCCCAAAAATAATCAAAAATAAATTCCGGCATTTCTTTAGAAAATTTATAAAAACCTCTTTTATAATTAATTTCAAATTTTGTTTTAACAGCAAAACTTGTTATGGGCTCTGTAAAATTAAATATACAAGTCTCGGAATTATTATTATCAGTAGGTAGACCCATTTCATTCAAAGCTTCTGTTATTCTTTTACATTCTTCATCCGAATTTAAATCTATTCCTTCCGTACCGTTTAGGGTTATACTACCGATACTAGAAGGTGTATCAATATCTCTGGATATAACTCCTGCTGACACCAATTCACATATTCTCATTGCCGTTTTTTTTGTTGTTTTCGGAAATGTATATGGCTCTGCTTCTGAAGGTAACAGCATAAGATCCTTAATAAACGTGGTATATTTCTTTGTATACGAGAATGCACATCTATGCTGAATTAATTGGTCTGTACCAAAATGAATTACCAAAGAGGTAAACTTTGCAGACTCAAGGCTTGTTGATCCATAAGCCTCCTTCACTTTTCTCGAATTTTTCTCGACTATAGTCATATAAACATTCTCTGCCACCATTTTAATAGCACAGATTTGAGGTCTATTCAATAATGGGGGTTCCCAAGCTGTATTTATACTCTCTGCCATAATTATGTCCCTCTTAACTAAGCTGTCAATAAACTGCTGTGCTGTTCTCAAATTATTTGGAAATCCATCTGGAAACTTCCACAATGAAATATGCTTACTCGAAAATTGATATTGTTGATTTAAGAATTGTAATTCTTCTTCTTTACCGATTTTACGTATCTCTTCTATAACGTCTTCTCGTGGTTTTTGACCCGGTTTCACACCATGTAAAGAGGCAAAGCGATTAATAATAGGGGTTTCTAAATAAATGTATTCCATTAATTCTCCTCTATTCTGTATATAATGTCTTCCAAATTTTATTATATACACAAAAGGAATTTTTTTCAATGTAAATATGCAGTATTTAACTTTATAGCTATAATATCACAAGTATTTATAATTGTACAGAACATACGTTCTTTTTGTGTCAAAAAAAAACAATTAACTAAAAAACCAGTCAATACAATAATAAAACGCTTATTGCACATTCGTTTCTACATAATCAGGTTTCAGCCCTTCAACATTTCCCACATTGGATAAATTCATTTCCCTGCTACTGACAACATGGTATAAATCTTCTTCTAAATCATCATCATTTTTTGTAAATGGATATTCAACAAGCACATATTCCCCATCATTATATACTTTAAAATTACATTCTGCACGCTTTAAATTTCTTTTCATATCAGCAAGTTTAAAACCTTCGTTACACTCTTTTATCGACATTTCAATTTGCTTATCATATTTATTTTCAGAAGTATCATTACTGCACGCTCCTAAAATCAGCAAACAAGCAACCCCCGTTAAAACTATCATCTTTCTCAAATTATTCACTCTCTCTTTCTAATTTTAATTATATCCTAGTACCAATTCTATATACATAATCTAACATTGTCTATATCTTACTATTCTATTTACCCCTGTTTTTCTTAAGAAAAGTTAAATCCTCAAAAAAAAGACACAACTGCATTAAATTATGTCTTTTTTTCACCTATATGATAAATCAAGATGTGACATTCATAATAGTTAATTCGCTTACTTTGTCAGCTTCAACTTTTGTTTGTAATATCATACGATATTCATTCTCTTGCATGTCATACGTTGTCTTAATTTTCAAATCATTTATGAAGTACACAATACCTTCCGCTACTTTCACATATGACACTTGGCTCATAATTTGAGATGCAACACTCGAATTAACATTCGATTGCGACGGAAAAGCATCCGCTAATACATTTGTTGTGACCAGTTTTTTTACGTGTGCATAACGCTCCGATTGCTTGGAATACGTCAGAAATGCATCTAAAAAGCTTGTATTTAAAGCAATAGCTTTTTTCTCAATTTCCTGCTGATTAATCACATGTTTTTGCGCATTATGCAAATCTTGAATGTTTGTTTCTGCCTGCCTATACTTCGCATAATACAGAAACAATGTGGCAAGCAAAGACATAATAACAATCACTACTACTATCTTTTTCATCCTATCCCTCCTATTTCAAAATCCGTCCAAACCCAACAAAATGAGCTTTCCAATAAGCATTGCTTAATGAACTATATTCCACACCTGAATCATTGCTATTATACATACGACCATTTCCAACGTAAATACCTACATGCGTAATAAATTTACCTGCATATGTTCCCGAAAAAAATACTAAATCCCCCGCCTTCGCTTGTGATTCCGTAATTTTCGTAGCTACATTATATTGTTCTTCCGCCGTCCTTGGCAGAGATACATTTGCTTGTTTATAACACCATTGCGTTAAGCCAGAACAATCAAAACCAGAATTAGCTGTATTACCACCCCAAACATAAGGCTGTCCTTGATATTTAAGCGCTTCTTTCATGATTACATCCATCTGTTTTGAAGATGCGACATTGGCACTTGTAGCCACTAAATAACGCCTTACATGCTGTACATATTCCGCGTCACCGTAATTATTCCACCCCATCTTACTCGCCATTACGACGCTAAACTGCTTAGCAAGTAACGGCGTATACTTTCCGCCTCGACCATCCTGCACCCAACTGATAAAACCACCTCCAAAGTTGTAAGACTGCAACGTCAAATCAACATCTCCTTTTGCTTTTGTTAAAACAGATTTAAAATGATTACAACCAGCATCAATACTCTGTTCTGGATCAGTAATACTATTTGGGGCTAATCCTAAACTTTCACTGCTCTGCATCACATCAGGAACACGCCCACCACTTTCTTGCATGGTGAGCGCCATTAGTATATTAATTTGTGTTTCTAAGCCGTATTTTTTCGCATATTTTTCAAACAAAGGACGGTAACGCTCTACGTCAGAAGATACCGAAATACTCGACGCCGTTTCAATATTGTTCGAAGGCATCGAAACCGTATCATCATCGCCCGTTATCAACATAATAAGCATTAATGGAATGAGTAAAATGGGTAAAATAAGCGCACTAGCTAGCTTGATATATGTTTTTATCCCCATCATAACCCTCCTCTGGTTCTGGTGGCTCCATCGCCTCTAAAGAATCAAAATACTCGTCATCATACGAAGCGTAGTCCCCTTGTGACGTACGGTCAAAATCTTCCGAAAAAGATGCCATATCTATCACATTATCCCTATCTCCATCCGAAGCATCAAAATGCGGAGCTTTAATATCAGAACGAACATCAACATTATGATTCATAGGATGCTCTAACACCAGTGGCGAAACTGGTACATCCGCAGGAGATTCACTTTCTATTGGCTCATGCTCTATTATTGATACAGATGGCGTGTATTTACTCGTTCCAGATGATTCTTGTTGTACTGATTGGCGTATCGAGTCATCTTCTGACATAAATTCACCGTTCACCTCCACCATTTCAATTTGAGGCGTTCGCTCATATCCTAATGCATCAAAATTATTTCCTTCTAACATGTTCGGTGCATCTGATATTTCTGGATAATTTTCACCAAATGAAAATTGAGGCATATGGAGTTTTGGCATTTCTGGTATATCCATTTTAGGCAAATCTAATTGCATATTTTGCATCATATTTTCAGGTATATGATTATCAATCGATGTAATCGCATCACCCGTTACTAACTTAATGAGTTCATTTCGGTATTTCATCAGCAAAAATATGGACGCTGCCACCGCAATAATATTCAATGCGTACATACCAATCGATGTTGGTGGCAATAATTTATCCATGACTGCAACAATAAGATAAATAAACAAAATGAATAACCCAACAATACATTTCATAAAAGCGACCGCGAGCATTTTTGTAAATGTATTTAACAAGCTATTTGAAAAACTTGGCAGAATACTCAAAATTGCCGTAATCGCAAACACCAGAGCCAACACAACAAAAAGAATCGAGATTAATGGATTTAGAAAAGCAATCAACACCAACGGAATCCCAAGCAAGATGCTAAACAAAAAACTAATGAACGCTATTGCCATTTGATAATCCACATAGTTTGATGACATATAAGGGTTATTTTTTGTATCAATCTCTGAACTAATAACTTTTTCCTTCGCTTTTTGCCCCTCTTTCGTATCTTTATAGGACAACAGTTTATCCACCCTGTTCTTATCCTTCTGAATGAGTGCCGATTTATCTGGAGTTCCATAATTCATAAGCAAATATGGGCGCTCCACAATCAAATCAAAGTAAAAGTTACGCATCAATGACAAAGAACCTTCCAATTCTTCGCCTTTCACCACTTTTTCTTTTGAATCTGCTGTAAATGACGTGCCAGACTGCATAATCACTCCCTGCGTTTCTTCACTCAAATGATTGACTACCTTCAGGTAATAAGACACGTTGGAAAACCACAAAAAACCCAAGCCTATAACTAGAAATAAAAGCATCGCCTTTCTAAATGCCTCTCCATGATTCTGCTTCACTGCAAAAATAATAAAGATTTGAATAACCGCAATTGTAAAAAACAGCACACCAAATTTTTCATTTAAGCCATGGAACAATTGAACGGAAATATTAGCGATCATATCAGATACTTGATTGACTACATCCATGGAATACAATTTATCCACACTCGTGTCTACCACATTTGCCACAATCTTTGTAAGCGAAAAGAAAAAATTAGTCAGAGCGTTCATCGCACTTATGATTTTTTTATCAAAAAAACCATCGTCAGATGTATCAATATTGGCGCGATAATTCGCATTTGGATAGTATTTACTATGCAACGTAATTCCTGCGACCGTCACAATCTTTTTTTGAACTGTCGTTTTTGCTTTCAGTTCTTTCGCTTCTTGGGCTTGAATGTCCCGTGCCTTTTTATCTGCCTGCTGTTGTATCGTCTTATCCGATGCTTTTTTTGCTTGTTCCTTTGCTTGCTCTGAAAATGTCTTATCGGACACTTCCGCATTGACCGTTTGTGCAAATGTACAAATCGTAATAAGCACGATGCCTATTATCGCAAAAATTTGCTTCATGTTATCACTCCTTACGATGCAAATTTAGATTCAGCTTCGGATGAATGTGTATGTTCCACCGTTTTAAATGCCTCTGTCCATTCCTCAAATAGGCAATGCACGGCTAATTTGCCAGTACGTCCGTAAATGTCCTTAAATAAGCATTCGCCTTTAATCATGTTTGCTAACATCGTTTCGTTCGCATTCGGTTCTTTTTCGTTTACCTCCAAATTCAAATAACGTAAGATGTCCTTCCGCTCCGAATCTTCATCAAACGCAAAATTCACACCGAAATTTCCACTATCTGCATCCGTGTTACAATCGTTGACCGACTGCGTAACTAGAATCAACATATTATTGAATTGACGACCAACGCGACGCATTTCCATGATTAATTTCGCCCCTTGTCTCGCCGCCGCCAACATCCAAGCTTCATCGAAAATAATCGCTGTTTGTTGCTTGCGATTCTCCTTCCCAAATACACGGCAAAATTTAGAAAGTGGTATCATTAACGCCACCGCTTTCTTCTCACCGCTATCATAAGAATCTGGATTGACTTCTTTATCTGGTAAATCTAGCCCCTTGATACCTAAGATAGTCGTATCTGCATCCGTGTTTAGCCCTTTCGTTTCACCCTTTGAAAATACAAGTTGTAAAATGCTATGTTTCACTTCCACATCTAGTAATTTTCCCGCGTTTGAAACCGCCACATTCTCATGCGAAATCATACGCTCAATCACATGCATAAAGCCGACTTTTTTACCCTCTTCACGTTCTCTTACTACTTCATCGATTTTTTGAAGTAATACACGTTTTATATCGTCTTTATTGTCTAAATTATAGATTTGTTCAATAATCGCTTGCGCCGTGTCCTTCGCTTCTGAACCTTCCAACATAACTAAGGGGTCAAGCACGCCATGGCATTCTGGATCATCTGCATCTAAATTTACATAATTAAAAGACTTGAGTTCTTCACAAAACAACGGATATTTCTTCTGAAACACGGGGTCTTCATAAATACGCTTAAACTGTTCATATACTGCCGTTTTCGGGTCTACGTATAATGTTTTTACTTTCAATTTCGAAAGAAACATTAGTAACATATCAACTAGGAATGATTTCCCTTTGCCAGTTTGCCCTGTAATCGATATGTGCGGACTATCTGTAATAGCCCCTTCAATTCCTTTATTCGCCACGTAAGGATGGAACAATACAATATCACGACTCGAATAGACAGAATCTTTCATCGTATCGCTACGCTGTAACCGATTTAAACGCCCAAGATAAAAACCAACATTGTTTCCAATTCGTTGACTGACAGCAAATAAATTTTCTGCAAATCCTGCTGTCGTCGTCTGTTGTAGCCAATTTCGACCCTTCAACGGCTCCGCAGGTAAGAATTGATAGAATAGTTGTAATTGGTCAGCGCTTGGCTGTAACGACACTATTTTACGTTGTGCCAATACACGCGTAACATATTTTGCACGTTGTTTACACGCTTCTTTTGTTACCCCAGTAACAACAATTCCGCATCGCCATTGTAAAAATTTTTCATCTGCGCTTAACTGATTTTCTAATCGTTCCATTAAAGCACGGGACTGCTTGACAGAATCTTCTACGTTGCCCCCTTGCTCCATTTTCTCTTTTCCCATCACTTTCATGCGCTTCATTGTCGTGTTGGTCTTACGTAACATCGTCCCCTTTTCTCGGAACTGGGCTTTAATACGTACTTCCGTAGAAAACGGAAAATATTGCGCGCATTCAAACACATGAGAATAACGCATATCAGCATGAAAGGAATCAACAACAACATGCGTCATATAACACTCGCCTTCGGCTGTCTGTAATTTGATATAGCCCGCTTGCGTAGGATCGATAATACTATCCGTTATCGAATGAATATCGCGTTTCTGTGATTCTCTTTCAACGGAATGTTCCATATCTCGAATAAAATTGTACCGATTCACATAAACTAATTCATCCTCTGATAACTTTTTCGCTTTTATGCTACTTGCCAATTGGAACAAATCATTTTCAGCAACTTTAAAACGTTCAAAAAAGGAGTCATCCACTTCTTTCACTAAGTTAAAAATGGATAAAATGGTATTTTCAACAGATGAAATCGCGTTCGTTACTTGCGATTTAGCATCATTTTCATGCATGACGTTCTTTTTCAATTTCACGCCTAAAATGAAGTCGTATCTAGTTACACGCCCTAACTGCTTTTGTAGCATCTTTCTAGACTCATCAATGTAATAATGAGCCACTTTACGACGATTCGCATCAATATCTTGATATAACGTGTTATTGATGCCCTCCAAGTCAATTCCTTTCGGAATCATTTGTAATTCAAAATCGTGATACTTTTCCAGTTGTGAGAAAAAATAATCGAAATCATTTTTAACTTTTTGCTTTCCCTCTTGGTTCCCCGTTGGAATAAATTGCGGAGACACTTGGTAATAAGCCCAAATGTCCCCCGTTTTCGTTAGCAACAAATTATCTTGCACAGCTTTAAACGGTGTTTGTAATGCCACGTTTATCACTTCCTCTCTCGTGTGCGCATCGTTTGGTTCATATACAACACTTCGGCGTCATTAGAATATTTTTTTCGTCTTAACTTGATGGTAAAAAAATATGTTGCATAATCTCTCAAAAAGAAAAATAAATTTTTTCCATCTGGATTCACTTGTAGTAACAAACCTGAAAAATAAAACGGAATCAAAATATAAATCACTAATGATAACCCTGGTATAATACCATTTAATGCTGAAATGACATTGCGAAATAACAACAATAGCGCGAATAAACTTAGCATCGTTACAAATCGAGAAAGCCTCACACCACCAAACGGCATCTCTACTTTTTTGTAGATTTTTCGGAGAATGATTGGATGTTGAAACGCTTGTTTATAATTGAATGTCTCTTTCATTAGAAAAGCAACTCCCAAATACCTTTCACTGCGCCTAGTAACTTTTCGGGACTTGACACCGAAAAATAGACAACACCAGCAAAAATAATGAAACCAATAAAAGCACCGATTTTTTGCATACACAGAAATACAATGGCTAAAACTGCTGTAATAATGATAATAGCATTAGCCCCTTGATCCGTAATGTATGTTCTAATCCCATCTAAATTAGGCAATTGAAACGCACCTAATACCAATTTCAATTGCAAGTACTGCAACATGTTCATTTAATTTCCTCCTAACGTATGCGTTAATTTTGAGACAAAATATTGTCCCTCTTTTTTCGATAAATCCAAGGTGAAATTTTCAACATCCGTACCAGATGACTGCTTATCAGTGAAAGATACTTTCACTTTTACTAAAACACCTTGTTTTTGATTGTATGCACGCATAGAAACAATTTCTTTGTACTGCTTCATCCCGTCCAACGTCTCCGGATTTTTCATCATGAATGCCATATCTTCTTTCGTACCACTTGCGTAATTCTCAAAAAAGTTCTGTAAAAAAGATTCCACTTTTCCTTGTTGTTTCGTTGATACTGCATCTAAATCTTGATTCGCACTATCATCTGTCACGACGTCACCATTGCTTGTTGCCAAGTTTGGGATAGTTGTATAGTAAACAGCATCCACGACCGAATAAGCACCCTTCACAGATTGCACAGGTACATGCACCAAACATGTTACTTTCGATTTCACCTCCTTTGTGTACTTTTCTGTTATTTTCTTTTGAACTATCTTTTTTCCTTGTTTAACTGGAACTTGCTTTATACGCGTAGCCATTTGATTCGTTATATTGTTATAAGCTACTTGATAAATCAAAACGGAGTAATTCTTTTTTTTCTCAACATCAAACAATGAACTACTTATTAATTCGCGCGCGCCAACATTCGAAATATCTTCGAGTGGAAAACCATTCGCAAAATATTTTTTCATGCCATCCGTATATGATTCCTGTTCCATCAACAACGGGCGATGGAAATATGCTTTAATAAAATTTTCTGCGAAAATCTCCATTGGTCTATCTGTTGTGACTGACACCACCTGTGCATTCACATTACTTGCTTTAGTTGATTCAATTTCTTTTAAAGCTCTTACACTTTTAAAATAGCCAGATAATCCCGCAAATCCTACAAGAAAGATAGTCAACCAGATACCTCTACGTAGCCACTTGCCACTAGACTTATTTTTCGGCAATTTCCGTTTTGGTTTCGTTTTTTTCTGTATTTTCCGAAAATGTTCAAAGGTATTTTTCATCATTTTTTTTGCCTTTTGAAACACATGCTCACCGCCTCATTTTGAAATAATTTGATTCTCGGCTAAAAATTCAAGATGTTTTTTTACTTTGAACAACATAGAACGTACGTCCCTGCGTTCGGCATACACTTTCACATGCGACATTCGCCCATCTTTAAATTCATATCTCGCTTTGTAAAATGTATAGACGTACACGCCAACAGCAGGCACCATTTTTCGAGGGGGAAATTCCCCCTCAACAAGTAAGGTTGTATGCTTTCCAATATCCCGCGTGTATAGTAACTGCGGAATGGCAACATTGAAGCCCAGCCGTTTCATTTCTTTGTCTAAACTGTTCATACTTTTACACTTCCTTTACTTATCTTGGTTGTGTACCATCCCTAAAGTCGCCAGTATATCCAAATGTTTCGCTATATTCTTCTTTTTTCTGTATTTCATAGGTCGCTTCAAAAATTTCTTTTTTTATCGACCAAAAATCATCAAAATTACCTCTGATAACAAAAGAACCTACCGTGACATGATGCTCGCCCTCTAATGTATTTACGTATAGTTCATCATCTTGAAAAGAAAAGCATGTTTCAAATTTTTCAACCGAGCCCGCAAGTGCTAGCAATCCTTGCACACTTTCTACATTTTTCCCAGTATACTCTACTGCCACCGCAGGAATTGGTTTTTTTACAACGTTCATAATTTCATTCATTTTTTTCAGCTCCTATTTCCTTATTTTTCTATCCATAAAACTCTGAAATTCATGCCTACATAACCCTCTCGTTGCAAAGCATCCGAAACAAAATCAACAATCACCAACATTTCACGACCTGTAAAATTGGGAAGGTCTGCATTATCTGCATAATCGAACAAGGTATTTCTTGGCTCAATTTCTCGCAAGTAGAGCACATCCCCACGTTTATAGTCACGATCATTGTATCGCGTTTCAAAACGTTTTCTTTCGGTGCAAATTTCTTCAAAATGTTGCTTTAAAATCTTTAGTTCATGTACCCGCAGATTGGCAGGCAATCGAGATAACAGTGTATTCGTAGTAACAACTGGTGCCTCTTTCATTCTTCCTCCTCCTCATACCGTTCTTTCCATTCAGAAGGCATGGCATTTTGTAAACCGTATTTAAAAAATTGTAATTGTGTTTCAAGAATAAAAATGCTTTCATCTTTTTCACGGTAAAACTTTGCCCTTGCTTTTCTCGCTTCTATATCCTTTTCTACTTTTTGCAACATTTTCTTATCGAACATCTTGTTTTCCTTCTTTCTCTAATCATCTTTTAAAAAAACTACAAACCCCCTCGCCGTCGGGAACTCGGCCAATGTTGAAACCATTGGCAAACATTAGCGTGTAGGGCATATGCTCATATCAAGCTCTTACAGCTCCTTATACTCCCTCCTTCGTCAGTCCGTTACCGCTTTCAGTTCTTGACATTTCCTGTTTTATCCGTTTTTCAATAATGATAAATGAGGCACATTGTTTTTTTCAAACAAAGCAACAAGCGCACTTTGCAATAACTCATTGACATCCATTTTATTTTCTTTCAACGCGTCTGGTTCTCGGAATAAAGCCCTCGCGTGTTCTAATGACTGATACAAATTATCATGCACTAAAATAGCACGTTCTCGCGGTTTATTTTCAATACTAGAAGGCTTTCCTTCCAGTAAAGAACATGTTTGTAAATAACACTGCAAATCAAATCGGTGTTTTTTATTAATAACCGCAGTATCAATAACTTCACGAACAATATCCTTCCCCGTATATCGCTTAATCTGCTCGGCAATCCACAAAGACGGTCCAACGCTCGTAGCCATCCAACCGTAAAAACGAGGAAAATTCTTCTCAACTGGTTCCATTTTCAGCTTAATTTTACTCACATCCGACATAAAGTATTCCCACGGTTTCCACGTTGGACAATTCGCTTTCTTCTCGTTCGTTTTAGCTTCAATAAACCGTAATTTGTGGTTAAGTATCGGTAACGCAACATCCATCACATCCCGAATCGCTACCAGTTTATACGCTACTTGAGAAGCCATGTCTTGCCGAAATTTCAACTCATAACGGTTCCATTTTCCTAATTCCTCTAGCTTCTCCATGCCAAATTTCGAGGCTTGCTCATAATTTTTCTCGTAAAAGGTCATAAAAAATTCACTTTGACGACTTCCGAAATCAATCGTATCGCCCCGTGTGGTACCATCCGAAAGTTCGAAAGAATCATGTCGCTTTGCAGTACGTAACCGCGTTTGACACAAGCCCTTTTTAGACATGTCAATCAATCTGCCGATTTTGAAATATGTTTTTCGGTCATCAATGGCTAAATCGATCCGCGTAAAGTGCGCTTCCGTATTGATAGCCGTCGTTACAAAGTCGAACCATGTACGATTTTGTAGCTCTAAAAATTTTTCAAATTGCCGACATCCTTCCCCTGTCATCATCAGTTGATAATACAGAACTCTCGTCCTGTTTTTATCCTCTGTTCGAAAAATACGAATGTCATCAAAGCAGAGAAAGGATGCCCCGCCTTTAATACCAGGTCTTGCATCTTCGACCATTAAATCAAACGGGAATCCTAACAGTTCCTCACAAATGCGTTCCGCCGTTATATCTTTCAACGTTAATTGCATCCAATCAATGCACGCGGATAAATACGCTTGTTTACCATCTTTCTTTTTTTGGCTATCTACCCACCTTTTAGTATCGGTGGGTTGATTCGCTTCGCTCATTATTTATCCTCCTCTAATATTACTTCTCTTATTCGTGTCCGAGGCATAGCCTCGTCGACTGTCTCTACAGCTTCTTTGGCGCTTGGCGCTTCATGCGCCCACGCCGCCGCCGCTGTGTCAGTCAGTTTGGCAATCTCACTTCTAAAATCATAATCAGACGGCACATGCGGGCTGTAAAAACTCCTTACTCTCGTGGTAACACCATCCATAAAGCAGTAACCGCGTCCTTTTTCGCCTTCAAAGGATAAAAACGTTTTATCTACACTGCCGAACGCCATGCGATACCCTTCGTCTGACATTGAACCTAACGCTACACGCAAACTTAACTGGTCGCGTACATCCGCGGGCATAAATTTTGCATCTGGTCGTTGTGTCGTAAGAATCATCAAATACCCCGCTTCACGACCCATTAAAGAAATTTGCCGTAAATATTTATCAAATTCTAGTTTCTGATTTTTGTCCAAGCTTTGTTGTAAAGCAACAAATTCATCCATTACTAATACAACTGGTTTTATTTTGTAGTACGTGAAATCCTTTCCCGCTTGATAATCGGAACGTTTACGTATGCTTTTATAACGCTCTATCATCGCTTCACTTGTTGCCTTCATATCTTTTATGATGTGTTCTGCTTCCGTAAATACTCCGGGGATAACATCACTTAATGACGATAACGCCGAGCGTTTTACATCGTAAATCGATACTTTAGCCCCCATTTTCAGCAAATTAATCACGAGTGTAAACAAGAAGAACGTTTTACCGCCCCCAATCCCCCCAACGATAAGGGCATTTGGAGATTTAGCGACATTCCACATAAAATCTTTCATTAAGGCAATAGCATAGCCAATTGGGGCTGTCTGTTCTATGCTGATACGGTCATTTTTAAAACCTAACCGCAAATCATACACCATGTAGCTATTTCGAGTGTATACACTATGCAAATCGCCTGAAAACATATCTTCTAGTTCCGCAGACAAGTTTTTAAATTTATCATGGAACTTTGACCCATCCAACTGGATTTCTAACTGAATTTTCCGCCTTTTTGCAATGACATAGAGTTTAGGATAGTAGACAACTTTCCTTCGCATCTTATGCTTATTGTTAAACATCGACACTACCGCCACATTATCAATCAAGTAATACCGTCCAATATAAATCATCTTTGCTACACGTTGATACACTAGTAATTTAAAACGGATAAATGGTGTTAAAACGGCGTTCAACATCAGCGCCAATATACAGCCTACAACCAAACTTCTAACAACATAGCTATTCATTTCTACAGTTTTCGTTAGATGATACATTAAAAAAAAGGCGAGAACAAAAGCACCCATTGTGATTCCAAGTATGAAATATGCTACTAGGAAACGCATCGATGGCTTTATTCGAACGCCTTTGTATCTAAATAATTCTTTCATCAAGTAATTCCCCTCCAAATCTCTGGAGCCATTTGTTTTAATTCTTGCAAATATTGATTGTAAAGATGCAACATAGGATCATATAGAAGTACGAACAAAACAACCACAACACAAGTCAGTTTTCCTATTCTTCTTGAGGCAGTAGCATGTCCTGAAAAATCAAGACAAAAGCAGACAAATGCTACCGTAATCAATATCATCATGACAAGTTGCAAATTTCCTTCTATAAAGGACATTCTTCTCCTCCATTCGACATTTGTTATCTTTCATCGCGATTCCCAATACACGAAACTAGCCAATTATATACGACACTCACCATTCTAAAGATGGTTCGGAAAAGACGCTAGACATATTATTACAATTGTTATATACTGTAAATATGCTATTTTAATCTTACTACAAGGATGTGAATAATTTGGACAATATAATTAAATGGTCACCTGTACTAGCTATTTTTGTTGGTATCACTCAAGCTTGGTTTATACAAAGAGACAAAAAACTTTCCATTGTTGCCAGTGATGCTCTGAAAGATGCCTACTTACCTACGGAACAACATTTTAAAGTATGTTTCTCCTCTGCCTTTACAAAGCGAAACAAAGATAGAAAATTACTCGAGATTCAAACCTTACTTATAACACTTGAGAATTTGAGCGCTAATCTTTATTTTTCAAGCCCATTCCTTATCAATTTAAAAAAAATAGCAACTAACGGTTCTTTTATGAAAATAAAGAAATTAAACAAACTACTAATCGCTTGCTCGGATGATTATTGGTTTACATATGAAAAATATCGCTCCGCTTCGGGCTTTCAAAAGCTTGGTTACTCCACCAGAAATTATCAAAATTTATTCATCCGACGAACACATAAACTAAGAATACAAATATTCTATTTTTCAGTTATGCTTTTAAAAGGATTGGGCATTATAATTATTGTGATAGCTATTGATGTCATCTTAGCTATGTTATCCAAATAAAATAAATCGCCCAACCAATTATATTAATTAAAAGCACAATGACAAATAAAATAAGAAAACGAACATTTTCTATTAGCAAAGCACCTACTAGAACAAGCATGAACATTGGTAAAACAATTAACAAAAAAGAAATATCCATTTCATCACTCCGTCATTCCCTCTAAAATAGTCGTAGAAAAATGGTCATTCATACATATTCATTAAATAGCTGTCATACCCGTTCTATACAGATGTGACAGCCTTGATTATACACATATGAGAACGGCATCAAAGATAAGTCTATTCCTTCTTGTTCAAAATCATAGTCGCCAATAAAAGCAATCAGATAAAAACAATCAGATACTAAGCAATCCACGCCTTCCGCCTTCTCCCATACACGGATATTCAAGAAGTCGCCTTCTTTAAAATATATATCTCTGCTATCTATGGACAAAAGATAACGGCGCATGTTTTTACGTTCGTTTAAAGAAACACGACCGTTATCTAATGCCTCTTTTGCTCCTGTTAAACGTTCATTTACAACAACAATATCCATTGCAAACACCTCTATTCACCTTTACTTATTAGGTGCTTTCACTTCTTCTTTTTTGTGTTCCATTTTTTCGCCATTTTCATTTGCAAGAACATCCGAAGGGTTCACAAGCTTAACGCCTTCACAATTAAATCTATCTACAAGCGTTCCCCTTGCATTGCCGTTAAAACTCGTTGCCGAAGCCGTTGGATCATACGCTAAATTAATTAGTTCAACAGGTGCATAAGGCTTCATATTCGGCGTTTGCTCCCGAGAATCTACTTTTACAGTAATGGATTTCCCAAGAAACGGCGCTCCGATTGTGTACTCAATAACGTAAGTCCCTTCTAATTTAACAAACTCTTGTGTATCTCCTACGCGTTGATATTTATCTTTGGAAGTAGCCCCCATAAAGCGCAGCTCGCCCAAGTTTTCCGCAATTTGGTCTTTCGTCATAACAATTTTCATTTTCATTTCCTACTTTCTTATTTATATTTTATTCATTTATTAATGACAAATTTATATCCATACGCTATAATATAAGTGTTCAGGTTATATTATGCGTCTTTGATAAGTTCGTCAAAGGCGTTTCTTTATGTAGTTGTCAAAGAGCAATGAAGCTGAGACAATCGAAGCAACAAATACGGTGATTGATTGTTTATGCCTTCATCGGCATACAGTTCTTTCCGTATCTATTCACTTTCTAGCTGGCTACTTCACAGCTATGTGATTATCATTTTAATAAACTTAATTGGTGGCTTGTTACGCCATGATGCTTGCAAATACGACGCTGTGAACATCCCTTTGCAAGTAAAATTTGAACGTTCTGCGCGTTTAATTCTTCGCGTAAATAATGAAGAATGACTGTTTCTTTTAATGCTAGTTTCATGCGTATTGTCCAGTCGCCCTCTAATTTACGAGCTAATGGGACGGCTTTACGCATCATGTCTTTAGTTTGCTTGTAAGTCATGTTCAACAACTCCATTTTCTTGTGTGCTAGAAAAACCATAGGCTTTTTCAAAAAAGGTTTTATTCACTCTGCCACGTTTCACTCTATAGCCTTGTTGTTTCATTTCTGCATTCAGCTCACGAATTTCTACATAAGCATATGATTCGCTAACTTGAAGTAATTCAGCTACTTGTTTAGCGTTTAGAAAATCCATACATATCACCTCTCTATAATTATTCTTAAACTCTATATTTATATAATAACAGCAATAAATACATAAGTCAAGAATAATAATACAATTTTAAAGGATTTTATATAAAAGGAGGATACTATATTGAATTTTTCACAGCGATTCCAAAATCTAAGAAAAAAAAATAAGCTCACTCAAAAAGAACTCTCATTAAAACTACAGTTACCTCAATCTTCAATATCAGGATATGAAAACAATGAACGAAAGCCTAGCATATCCATCTTAATCGATATCGCCAAAACTTTTAATACAACAATTGATTATCTTTTAGGACTATCAAACATTGAAGAAGAATCAAACTTTAGTTATAACTTTACTGATGACAATTATCTCGGGCAAAAAATACAAAACCTTAGAAAAAGCAATCACATCAATCAAAAAGCACTCGCTGATAAATTAAAAGTTACGCAAGCAACAGTATCTGCATATGAAACTGGAAAAACCTCACCTAATATTGATATATTAATTAAACTCTCAAAAATATTAAATTGTTCTACCGATGAATTACTTGGGCAAAGAAATAATGTTCAACTTGATAATGTAAACCTAGACAACACCGATATTCAGCACCGTTTAAAATATCTTAGACATGAAAAAAAATGGTCGCAAAATGACATTGCCAAATATCTCAATATACCGACATCACTATATTCAAGCTTAGAGAACGAAAGTAAAGAAATTGATGGCACAACATTAAAAAACATCGCAAAATTATACGATGTTACTACTGATTATTTACTTGGATTAACTGACATTAGAAATCATGAAAAAGGAAAAGCCGCAGAACTTTTAGAAAATCATCCAGCTGTCTCTGTACTATTCGATAGAGATGTTACAGAAGAAGAAAGCCTAGAAATGCTTGAACAATTTCTCGATTTTGTGGAATTTCAAAAATCACGCGGAAAAATGAAATAGACTTACATTTTTTCGTCATATTATAGTATCAATATTGTTTCTTTTACACATGAAAATAGCTTGAAATATAGTAAGATAAGTAAGCGACGTCGCCAAATCAAAAGGTGAGGCAGATGGATGCTATGAGAAATACAGAATTAGCGATAAAAAAATATAATCTTCAATTACATTTTAGTGATACGTTAACGGGCATATGGCTTTATGATAACAATTTAGTTATTATACTAAATGACAATGCGGGGATGCATTTCATCATTCAAAGCATAAACGTCATTTTGACTATGTTAGAAAACGAACTAAAATTGTAACATATACGGGGAGGCCTCTCCGTTATACATAACGCATCAAAAGTATTGTATTCTTACAATATTTTTTTATTAGGAGTGATTTTCATGCCCATTAAAAAATTAGATACTGGAAATTATCGAGTAACAGCTAGTCTTGGCTTCGACCCAATAACAGGAAAACACAGACGTAAATATATATCTAATGTAAAAACGAAAGCCGAAGCTGAGCAAATTTATGCTGATCTAAAGAGCAAATATACAAATAATGAACTTCCTACACTCAACAAGATTTCATTCAGGGAATTGAGTAGAATGTATTTCTCTGATTACACGCTTAATCAAAAACCAACATATATTAGAACACAAGAAGGATATGCAAAAAATCATCTTATCCCTTTTTTCAAAAATACAAATATCACAAAAATAACTTCTACCGAGATTCGACAATTCCAAAAAAAATTAATTAAGAAGAAAACTCTTTCAAACAACAGCATAAATAAACACTTAATCTTGCTTAAGAAAATATTTGATGTAGCCATTGAAAAGAAATATATTGTTACTAATCCATGCATTAACATAAAAAAACTGAAGGTTGAAAAACAAAAAATGAAATTCTGGACACTTTCCGAATTTAAAACTTTTATTAAAGCTGTTGAAGACGATTACTTAAAAACAAAGGACGAACAACCCGAGAAATTTGTTTTCATTGTTTTCTACTATACCCAATACCTAACTGGATTACGTGCTGGTGAATCAACTGCTCTATTATGGGAAGATAACACTTTTGAAAAACAAGAGTTCGATATAAATAAAACAGAAAGCCGAATCCATGGAAAAGTAGTCACAACCTCCCCAAAAACAAAATCAGGCATTAGGCATGTTAGCTATAACGCTAAATATAAAGACATCCTTATACAATGGAAAGAAATACAAAATAATATTCTAAATTCATATGGTATTGAAGTAACACCGCAAACTCATATTTTCCAATATAGTGATAAGATTCCCGACCGCGATAATTTCAGCACAAAGAAAATCAATAAAATATGTACTAGTACAGACATCACAGCCATTCGCTTACACGATTTCAGACATTCTCACGTAGCTTTGCTTATCGACAACAAAGAAGAGCTTACAGCCATTAAAGAGCGAATGGGGCACGCAAGTATTACTACAACAATTGATACTTATGGACATCTATTTCCGAACAAACAAAAAAGCATGTCCGATAAGATCGATGAACTTTTTTAATCGACTTGCAAATACTTGCAAATTCACAAACAAAAAAGAGCCTTCAAAAAACGGCATAAACCGTTGAGGCTCTAAGATGGGTTGTGAGGGGATCGAACCCACGACCCGCTGATTAAGAGTCAGCTGCTCTACCAACTGAGCTAACAACCCGTGCGATAAATGTTTTACCGACAAGATTCATTCTAGCACTTTCGCTCGGGCTTGGCAAACATTTCACACATAGATAGGAAGGGCCTCATTGCTGGGAGACCCTTCTTGTTTGCGGTCTATTCTACAATCTGATTGAAATACTGGTCATTTATCTCTCGTATCCGCTTTAATTCGCATTTTGGCTCGCGGTCGTATGTTAGCAGTCCGTTGATTTCGACTTCTACATCGGTCAGTTGGGTGTAGCAGTAGCCGTGTAGGGCTTTTGAGTTGTAAACGGCTTGCATGACGCGGCTGTAATCGGCGACGAATTCTTCGGCGTTTTTAACGGATGTGTAGCCCCAGCCTGTCTGGTCGCCGGTTTGAAAGCCTATTCCACCGAATTCTGTTAGCAAAATTGGCGCGCCTTGGTGCTCGAATCCTGCGGCATAAATGGCACGTAAGGTGGATTGGGATTTTAAAATGTTCTCTTTATCGTGAATCATTGCGCTAAAATCAGCATACTTCTGTGGTTCGTCTTCACGGCCGTGTGAATAATTATGCACTGCGCAAATATCGGTTTCTGTCATTTCCCAACCGTCATTGGAGATTACCGGACGGGTTTTGTCGAGCGAGTGGATGAGATGGTACATCGCCTGTGTGTGATGTTGTTGCTCGCGGTTGTTGTGAATGCTTGGTACGCCCCAGCTTTCGTTGATCGGCACCCAGGTCACAATACTCGGATGATTGTAATCGCGTTCGATAATTTCTAACCATTCGCGAGTCAGTCGGGTCGCCGCAGCTTCTGTATAAACTGGTGCCGCCGCACATTCGCCCCAAACGATGTAGCCCAACGTGTCTGCCCAATATAAAAAACGCGGATCTTCTACTTTTTGATGTTTACGGCAACCGTTGAATCCCATTTCCTTGGCGAGCTCGATATCGTAACGCAACGCTTCGTCGGACGGCGCAGTCAGCAATCCTTCGCGCCAGTAACCCTGATCCAGCACCAATTTTTGATAGTAGGGACGGTTATTCAAATAAACCATACCGGCCTCCGTGTGCACCTTGCGCATTCCGAAATACGACGAAACCGCATCATAGACCGCCGAATCATCCTCTAGGCAAAATTCAATCTGAAAAAGGTTTGGGTTTTCTGGTGTCCAATTCCAGCCGTCATTATGGTTCGGCGAGCGGAAAATCTGTTTTTGATAAACCGACACATCGCGTTGCATATGGTTTTGCGTCAATGTTACCGTATCCTCAGCAACTAGCGTCTCCCCGAAATGAATCCTATATCGTAAGCGCTTACCAATAACGCCGCCCGCAAAAATCAAATCGAGTTCCACCATACCTGTGTCAACATTTGGCGTCATGCGCAGCTTTTCAATATGTAGCGCGTCCACGATTTCCAGCCAAACCGTCTGCCAAATTCCCGTCGTGTCCGTATACCAAATCGCATCCGGTTCCGGCGTCCAACTCTGCTTCCCGCGCGGAATCGTCTCATCTTTTTGCGGATCAAATACCCGTACAACTAGCGTCACAGCCTCACCCACAGCCACAAACGGCGTAATGTCCAGCGTAAATGAAGTATGCCCGCCATCATGCTCGCCGACCATCTGCCCATTCACAAAAACGCTCGCCGAATAATCCACCGCACCGAAATGCAGTTTCACTTCCTTGCCACCATCCAAATCCCCATCAAGCGCAAACTCCCGCTTATACCAAACAATCTCGTGATGCGTCTGATCATCAATCCCACTAAGCGTCGTCTGATACGCAAATGGCACGATAATCCGTTTCGCAAACGTCGTATCCCCACGAAACCAGCCCTCACGCAACCCAACGTCTCCATCATCAAAAGCAAATTCCCATTCCCCGTTCAAATTCATCCAGTTTTCCCTCACAAATTGCGGTCTCGGATATTCTTCTCTCAACATTTCGCATCGCTCCTCCTTGTAAAAACGCTTACAATAAACTTTATAGTTAATCAAACAAAAAGCTATCTTAACTTGCATTATACATAAAACATAACTATTTTGTCAACATAATACAAATTAAATGAACTAAAAAGTAAATCATCGAACGGTTGCTTTTCCCCAAAAAATGTTCTATGCTCGAACAAACAAACTAGGAGGCTAATTCTATGACATTTCCTATTCTCCACACACAACGACTTATACTGAGACAAATAAGCATCGCAGATCTCAACGCAGTTTTCACCCTACGATCCAATCCAGATGTTGCTGCTTTTCAAGAACGTGCTTTGCATCAAAATCACGAAGAATCCGCGGCTTTCATCGAAAAAATAAACGTCGGAGTAAACAACAACGAATGGTTTTTCTGGGCAATAACGCTAGCAGAAACAGCTGAGCTAATCGGGACAGCTTGCTTATGGAATTTTTCAGAAGAAAGGACGCGGGCGGATTTAGGCTACGAATTATTGCCTTCATTTCAAGGTTCAGGGTATATGCACGAAGCCCTGCCACCCATACTTGACTACGGTTTCACGCAACTTGATCTGCAAAAAATCGACGGCGTAACCCACAAAAACAACGACCGCTCCACCCAACTCCTCAAAAAACTCGGGTTCACGCTAAATCCAGATTTTGCGGACGGAAACGAGATTATGTACACGATAAAAAAGAGAAGTTAGGAATTTGCGCCTAACTTCTCTTTCAGCTTTGTTGTGGCTCTAAGGAAATGTTCTGTATTTCCTTAGAGCCTCAATATGAGTGCGCACGTAGGGAGCATTCGTTCCTTGCACTCCGTCATGTTCCATGCGCCTAATCCAGCTTCAACGGCCAACTCCTCGAAAACTTCACGCCCTCCATAAAAAGCAAGAACGGCTTTTTACTGCGGTCGCTCCAGTTTTTTTCGGAGCTGAACGGGCCGTTTCAGCTTTATAATCTAATCCAGCTTCAACGGCCAACTCCTCGAAAACTTCACGCCCTCCATAAAAAGCAAGAACGGCTTTTTACTGCGGTCGCTCCAGTTTTTTTCGGAGCTGAACGGACCGTTTCAGCTTTATAATCGCCATACACTCTTCACAACATGTGTCTGCGAACGATCTGGGCCAACAGAAAACATCGAAACCTGAACGCCTGTTAATTGGGCAATACGCTCCATGTAATGACGTGCATTCGCTGGTAAATCATCGAGCGACTTCACATTCGTAATGTCCTCTTCCCAACCGTCCAACTCTTCATATACCGGTTTACAACGAGCTAATTCTTTCAAACTCGCTGGGAATTCCTCGATAACCTTGCCATCTAACTCGTACGCGACGCAGACTTGCAATTTCTTAATGCCTGTCAACACGTCCAAAAGCGTCAAGGAAAGATCGGTCAAACCACTCACACGGCGGGCGTGGCGGACAACAACACTGTCGAACCAACCAACACGGCGCGGGCGGCCAGTCGTCGTTCCATATTCACGGCCAACTTCACGAATATTATCACCGATTTCATTATCAAGCTCAGTCGGGAATGGACCATCACCAACACGTGTTGTATAAGCTTTTGCAACACCGACAACGTGATTAATTTTAGATGGGCCAACTCCGCTACCAATCGTTACGCCACCAGCAATCGGATTACTCGACGTTACAAACGGATATGTACCTTGGTCAATATCCAGCATAACCCCTTGCGCACCCTCAAAAAGAACACGTTTGCCATCGTCTAGCGCGTCATTTAATACGACCGATGTATCGCAAACATATTGCTTAAATTGCTGACCATATTCGTAATACTCTTCTAAAATATCTTCTATTTTAAAGCCTTCTAACTCATAGAAACGCTCCAATAAACGGTTTTTCTCTTGTAAGTTATGCTCTAATTTCTCTTTAAAAGTCTCTTTGTCCAAAAGATCCACGATACGAATACCAACACGAGCGGCTTTATCCATGTACGCTGGGCCGATTCCTTTTTTAGTTGTACCGATTTTGTTAGCACCTTTACGTACTTCGTCGGCTTCGTCAATGCGAATATGATACGGCAAAATAACGTGTGCACGGTTCGAAATACGCAGATTCTCCGTACTTACGCCTTTTTCATGCAAGTAATTCAGTTCCGTCACAAGCGCTTTCGGATCAACAACCATCCCGTTTCCGATAACACTAATCTTCTCTTTGTAAAAAATACCCGATGGAATTAAGTGCAATTTGTACGTTTCTCCATCAAATTTGATCGTATGGCCTGCGTTATTACCGCCTTGGTAACGCGCGATTGCCTCCGCATTCTCGGAAAGAAAATCCGTAATCTTCCCTTTTCCTTCATCGCCCCACTGTGTTCCTACAACAACAACTGAAGACATCTAAACACCTCATTTAATTGGTCTTTTAAGCTCGATTTCGCAAGCTTTTTCCACTACTAATTGTACCGTTTGTCCCAGCAATAGTCAATGAATTATCGAACGTTTTCGAAATGGAATGCAAAAATCGTTCGTCTATACGCAAAATGACAACCTTCCTACAAAAACGTAAGAAAAGCTACATATCTTGTCACGTAAATCGCAGGAAACCTGTCTTGAAGTTCGGTAAGATAGATTTAAGAGCTACGAGAAATGCTCAATCTATTGTAGGAGTTGGGAATAACATGAAGAAATTTATACTTATAGGAATGGTTCTGGGCGGTCTTTTACTCGTCTTGTCTGGTTGTATTTTTGACAAAGCGGAGGGCTTGATTGTCTACGGCAGTCAGGATCAGGTAACGAAAGCGATTGCTAGCAATAAGAAAAACATCGATTCATCTACTGTTTATGAGGCAAAACAAGATGGTGAAGGCGACAATTTGACGGTTTTCTTGAAGGAATCTGATGCGAAAAAAATGCAAAAACAACAGGCTTTCACGAAAATAGTTGATTCTAAGAAAACAGAGAAATTGAAAGAACTGCCTGCGACAAACGGGAAACTGCTTTTATTGGCGCAAGGTGATGCAACGAAAATCTCGATTGGCGGAAAAGAGCAACCGGTCACATACGGCGGCAATATCACGTTTGGAGATTCACGTGCTTACGCGACGAAAATCGTAATCGTTCCTGACGCTTTATGGGATAACGTCAATGCTAAATCAGAGAGCATTGCGATGGCGCTAATGAAAAAAGACGCAGCCGAATATTTAACCGATTTTAAAGATATTGATCGGGTGCAATTAGCTGACCTGAAATCATAATACAAAAAGAGATTATCGCTACCTTTTGACGGCGATAATCTCTTTTTCTTAGCCTTCTATCTCTTTTTGACGGTATTTCGGGAGTTTTCGCAAGACTTGTTCATAACCATGCGCTAACAATTTGGCTAAGAATTCTGCATTGTTTTCTTCCTCTAATAATACCGACACCCAATGTGATTTATTCATGTAGTAGCCTGGGATAATCGCTTGGTTTTCTGACCGCAAAATCTCGCCCTGATTCGGCTCCACTTTTACCGTGAGAATATCGCGGCCTTCTTTGTTCGTTCCGAGCATCGCAAACATTTTTTCACCTACAAAAAAGCGATCCGCGCCCCATTCTTCTTTATAGTCGTGCGTCGCGCCTTTCAAACTGAGCGCCGCCTCGTGAATCGTCGGGTATTTCGTCACTGTCACATCTCTCCTTACGCCTCTAATTCGAGCCCCGTCTTGTAAATAATCTCGTCGTTCGCTCCAAGTACTTGAAGTTTAACATCATAATTGATATTATTCAACACCGTTTTATAGTAGAAACGAAACGTCCCATCCGCCAAAAATTCGCCACCTTGCTTATCAATCACTGTCCCCGAGCTATTCGTTGCCGTCACGCGTAGTTTTTTCACATTCCCCGTGTAAGTTCCCGTAATATAAGAGGCACTCAGTTTATATTTAACCGGCGTCACCGTTTCCGTGTACACAATCTGGCTCTGAACGCGTGCCCATTGATGCGTCCCGTCCAAACATTTTTTTACATACATCAAATTATCTTGCTCCGTAGCGCCCGTTCCTTCCCTCACAAACGCCATTTTACCAATATTATTCACCGAAGCCCGCGCTAAGTCCGCCATTTTTTGCACTGGTAAAATCGCACCGGCTGGTTTCACAACTGAATTGATAGCGAGCGTTTGCGTGTAGTCATCGAATCGATATTCCCGCCCAATAATCAACGTTCGCTGTCCCTCATCAAGTATTTTCCGCTTACCCAAAATCAGATTTTCTGTATCTGGTTTATTAATATCCATAGCATAAATCGTCGTATTCAGCGCATTTTTTCCGACTTTCACACTGGCACGACCGTGAATCGTAACCAAATCGCAATTATCGAGCACATACACATATTCCGGTTGCTTTTTGCCAAGAATCCGGTTTTCCTCCACAATAATATTGCTAACATTCTTGCCCGCACCAGCTGCCACAACATCTCCATCCATCCGAATCGCTGCATCCGAAATCTCCTCGAACGTATTCCCACCGATAAAATGATAAATCGACGCGCCTTGTTTTCCCATCGTTCCACGACGAATATCAACCGCCGGCTTGCTCAGCTGATTAAACGACGACATGTGAATATTTATACCTTGGCAGCCTTCCATCAAAACTGCCGACCTCGGAGCATAAGAAATGGTAGTTTGGTTCGCCGCATCACGCACCACATTCCCATCCAAATCAACCTCCACACCAGTCGCATTCACTTTCACATTATCCATATAACTTTCATTCACATTCTCCAAATAAATCGCCGGCTCCGTCGCATCTTGCGGTCGACCCTGATCGAGTAACTTATTAAATGTCACATACTGCCCATTCTTCCAACTATCCAGCACCGTCGCACTATTATCAATATGAATATCCCGAAAAATAATTCCCTGACCCAATCCTTTTGGCTCCGGCTGCATATTATCCGGATATTCACTAATACAAGCAATCGCCGTTCCGCGGATATTCACAAACATCAAATTCTCAAAATGGCACAAATCATAAGGCCGAATCACACGAATCATCGTCGTTTTATTTATGTTCCCCATATCGAAACCAAGATTTTGAATATTCATATTCCGCATAAACGTCCGCTTACCCTCTTTATTAATATACTTAATTTCAATCGCAGCATTTCCTTCTTCTTTCCCGTCAAACAAGATCTTTTTCGCGCCGCCTGCATCCGTCACCAACTCGCCTCGTGGAACAATCATAGACGAAACCGGTGACGCTCCCATCAATTTGACCCCGGTATTTTCCAAACGAATCGGCTTTGTAATCACATACTCCCCAGGTGGGAAAAACACAATTCCCCCTTCCATCGCAACCGTCGAGTCTGGACCAAGCGGCGATACAAACAATGCATCAATCGCAGCCTGAATCGCCACTGTATCATCCGTCACTCCATCCCCTTTTGCGCCAAATAACACATCTTTCACGTTCACAACTGCTCCATCTAAAATCGTATCATCATACATCTCAAAATTCCTCCATTCTCTTTTTAAGAACAAATGTTCCTGTTTGAATATACCACGAAACCAAGTATCTAATCTCAAAAAATCCGATGTTGCAATCCACATTTATGCCAAAAGTGTTTCTAGACGCCAAAAAATCGCCTAAGTTGTCATCCAACTTGGGCGATTTCCATTTACAATCCTATTTGGTTTCTCACAACAATTTCCCGGCAAAACTTGAAAAGCTCCGGAATCGCGTCATCATCCTCAAACTTCACTTTCACGCAACCCTTACCAAATTTCGCATGCGATAACCGCGTTTTCATCTCCAAAACCAACTCAAAATCCAGCGTATGCACCGAAAAATGTGTTTTGGCATTCGAAAACGCGATATACTGCTTGCCAAATTTAAATGTTGGAATCTGATATGAAATCTTCTCCTCAAAGTCCGGATAATTTTCACGCATAAATGAAACAAACGTCATCGTCCATTTCCGTTGCTCATCCAGCTCTAACTCGGCGATATATTGGTCTACTGTTTCAACCACGCTAACTCCTCCTAACTCTGAAATTTTACAAGTGGTAATTCATCGGGTGCATATCTGATCTCTTCACGATAAAATATGGCATTCGTGGTTTGATAATATGGTCCTACAAAGATAAGTATTACAAAAAATAGATATCCTGCGAGGACTTCTAGATTTTGATGCCCCGTCGTAGTACCAGCAATTTGAACGCCGATTGGGATGATAAACCAGAGAACGAAACTCAGATGTAGCAGAAGCAGATCGAATTTACGTCCTCGCATTCGATCACGGCTTAGTGTAATAGCTTCAAGCGCGCCTAGTTCTGGATTATCCCGCATTAATCGAAACGTCTGGGAATAGCTGTATGACTTGACCAATCCAGGTATGAACAGGAGTAAGCCCCAACATACAACAAAGATCAAGGTCAATAAACTCGCTAGGAAATACCGCAAATAATTCGTTCGTGTAAAAACGTCTGTAATCACACGCCAGCTTGTTTTTTTCTCCTCTGCGATGTCTAAGAAAAACCACTGAATTGATGCGATTACTGGCAAAATAACCAGTGTATAGAACACGACTAAAATTATATTTGTTAGATTTGATTTTGGCAGAAGATCTCCGAGTGTTGGAATGGAAGTTGTCCAATCACCGAATATGATAAAAGTCGTACCTAGATCACCTGTCACATACATACAAACCAACCAAACAATAATCGAATAAAAATAAACTCCTTTTAACCTCTGCTTTGCTATCTTTTTCATTATGTATCCCCTTATCTTCCTGTCATTCTGCTGATGTCAACAGTTACCACCATTATATCTCAAAGTCACGCTACTTAACAACAAATAATGGAAAACCTGCCTTAACGACAGGCCTACCGTTAAAATAGCGTGTTCCATTCAAGAACTGGCCTTTAACAAAAAGCAGGGTAGACAACAATTTCTCATCAATGACACCATAACAAAAAACATCTAACACTCCATTTACAGGAATTAATTAGATGTTTTTTATTGTTGTTACTCGATTTTGATATTAGTCGTTATCGTATCTATCATCATTATCGTCGTCTTGATCATTATCATATTTGTCGTCGTCATCGTTGTCATATTTATCATATTTATCATCATCATAACGATCATCGTCATCATCATAGTTGTTATATGTGCTATTATTGTTGCTAGATGCGTTTCCACTAGTAGACGGTTTTGTTGGCTTTGTTGGCGCCGGTGTTGTAGCTCTGTTGATTACTTCCTTATCAAAACTATATACAACGGAATTCGTCGCGCCAATTTCCAAATCATACTCATAGTTGCCGTTCACAATTGTAATATCGTATACTTTACGGCCATTTTCATAATCAACATACGATTTCGTAACACGTCCGCCACCCGTTTTTCCAAGTGCAATTTGTTGCGCTTTTGCAGCTGAAATTTCTGTTGCTTTTGGTGTTGTAGTACTAGTTTTCGGTGGTGTCGTTGTTTTCGGCGTTGTTGTTTGCGCCTTATTATTTGTCGTGCCGTTATTGTTATTAGCTACAGTTCTGATTGTTTCTTTTTCGTAACTGTAAATTTTTGAATCCGTTGCGTTAACGTCCATTTCATGCTTCACATTGCCATTTGTAATCTTAATATCAAAGACTTTCTTGCCATTTTCATAATCCACTTTCGCGCTTGTAACCGTTCCGCCACCTGATTTTGCTAGCGCGATTTGCTTAGCTTTTTCGATTGTGATTTCTTTTGCTGGCGTTACTTTGAGTGCAGAGTTTGTTGCTGCCGCTTTTATTGTTTTCTTCTCAAAACTGTAAATCTTTGAGTCGGTTGCGCTGATATCCATTTCGTACTCCGTGTTACCGTTCACGATTTTGATATCATACATTTTCTTGCCATTTTCATAATCCAAGCTGTACTTCACAATCGTTCCGCCGCCTGTTTCTGCTAAGGCGATTTGCTTAGCACGTGCCGCTGAAATTTCTGAGGCTTCCGCTTTTTCGCTACCTTGGTTCAAGAATAAGCTTCCTGATAGTACAACTGCCGCTGCTGTAGCTCCTAGACAAAGTACCGCCACGCCTGCTTTCTTCTTACCTGTATCCATGATTGATGTTAGTCTATTTTTCAATGTTTTCTTACCTCCATAAAAATTAGTTGATAGTGCTGTTTGTCTTACATCTTTATTTCTTATCAGGCCAATAATAGCTTCACCATACGTTCTTCGTTTCTCCATATCTTCACCTGTTAGCAATCTTTCATCACAAGATTCTTCGCAGTCATTTTGGAACGCTTTACCCATCAGATATACAAACGGATTGAACCAGTGGATCGCTGTTGCAACTAAAAGTGCTGCGTTCACCCATAAATCTTTGCGTTTAAAATGTACCAGTTCATGTCGCAAAATGAGAGCCATTTCCTCTGCATCAATCGGTTTTTCCGGTAATAAAATCGTTGGCTTTCGGAAACCAATGAGCATCGGACTGATTTCAAATTTACACATACGTATACCAATGCGCTTTGAATCCACCCCTACATTGCGTTTCTCCTGTTCAAATAATGCTAAAATAGCGGCGTCCGTTACTGGCGTTGTCCATCTTTTCACCATTCGCAAAAAGCTATAGTGTTTCCAAATGTTATAGCCTAGAAAAATAAGAAATCCCATAAGCCAAACGCTGTACAATATAACTGGTAGCGTCCAAAACGGCTCTGACGCTGGCGCCACAGTTGTCGCTACCTGATTAACGTTCGTTATTTCATCCATAGTATCCGTCACTGGTGGCTCGCTCACGCTGGTTGCCGTAATAATCGGCGCTTCAATCAAAGCCTTTTCAAACTCGAATCGAAATGGTAGTAGCAATCCGATTAGCACGACAAACCAAATATAGTAGCGCCATTTTGCTGAATATTTCTTACCAAAGAAGTGATGAAATAGTAATACTAACACGATGATAATGGACATTGTAATGGATGCTTCTAGTATGTTATATGTTATTCTCCCCACATCTTATCAACTCCTTTTTGAAAGCCAGTCTTTTAGCTCGTCAATATCATCATCTGACATATCGCCGCCCTTATACAGCGTGTTAACGAGGCCCACCAGCGAATTATTGTAATGCTTATCCATAAACTGCTCCGTCTCCGATTGAAGATACATCTCCTCGGTAACGATCGGCGTGTAAACCCTTTCCCGCCCAACTTTCTCACTCTCTAAAAAGTCACGCTCAATCAAGCGCACTAATAAAGTAAGAACAGTCTGCGGTTTCCAGTGTTTATCACCATCCAGCACCGCGATGATTTCATTCGTCGAAACTGGCGGCGAGCTTTTCCAAACAGCCTTCATAATTTCAAACTCTGCATCTGGTAATCGCTTCATTTCTTCCCCCTCCTTTCATTTTCTACATCTGTCGTTAATTACATTCTACAGTTGTAGTTTTTAAAAGTCAAGCATTTGTTTGGAAATTAGTTTTAGAACGCAGAAAAGTCGTGGTTTGATAGAGGCTATCGAACCACGACTTAGCGTTTTAGTCGGTCTATCTAATATTCCATTACCTTTTCATTATGCTCATCCTTATTCCTTATTCTCTTTCTTAAACGCATCATACTGCTTCTGCATCTCCACCATCACCGTTTTCATTCCCGCGTCGTTCAATTTCTTCTTGAATTTCGGCATGTAATCATCTGGGTTCACTGTCCCAGTTAGAAGTGCCGGCCCGAATTCATTACAAACGTTCGTTATCGCGGCGATTTCTGTGCGGACATTTTTCGAATCAAAATAGAATCCGAGTCCTGGCGATGCTTTTGATTCCTCATTAAACTCTTTGAATTTCTCCCACTTATCTTTCGGCTCATCCGAATAACGTTTCAAAATAAAGTGATTTCCGAGCGCGTAGGTTGGCATCGAATAACGCTCCACACGTGCTGGTAAATCCTCAATACTGCCATCCGCTAACTCCTTGTAATGCGTCCCTTCGATTCCTTTATCAACTAGGTTACGCAAATACGGATCTGTGTTCAGCAAATTCAAGAACTCCACCGATTCTTTCGGGTGTTTCGATGTTACCGATACCGCCTGGATCGCTCCGGTTACAGAACTATTTTTCACAATTGGCGTTTTCATGATTGGCTGCGTCACTACTTTATACTGACCATTCGTCTGCTTATCCCAAATCGATTCCGCGTACGGCTGATATTTCTCAATGCGCACAAACCAGTTTTCCTTCTCGTAAGACCACGGATCGGTCGACGTCGCAATATCCTTACTCACATAGCCATCATTATAAAAACCATGCAAATCTTTCAAAATTTTCATCGTTTCAGGCTGCTCATAAAAATTCACTATTTTGCCTGTATCATTGTACTCATCCACCGCAAATGGAAGCGGAACCGCAGAGTCAATCAAATAATCAAACGGCGTTACCGGTTTAAAATCCTTGTTCCCACCAATCGGCGTGATGTTCGGCTCATTTTCCTTGATTGTTTTCAAAAGCGGGCCAAGATCGGCAAATGAATTGACTTTTGAGACGTCCATTTTGTATTTATCAACAAGGTCTTTATTGAAAACATACACTTGCTGCTCACCAATTTCTTTGTTGGAAGGCACGCCATAAACTTTTCCGTCCATCGTCACGCCTTCCCAAAGTTGGCTGTTCAATTCGGCTTTCATTTTCTTACCTTCATTATCGAGATACTTCGAAATATCCATGAATGCGCCTTTTTGAGAATACGTTACAAATTCCCCGGCAGCAGTGTAAGCGATATCAAAATTTTCGCCCGAATTAATCATCGTTTGCATTCTGCTACCGTAGTCGCCCCAGTCGATTTGCGTCATATCCACGCCAAAACCAAGCTTCTCCTGCGTATATTTGTTGACCTCTTTCATCACCTTATCATTATCCTTCTGCGGCGTCCCAATCATATACCATTTCAGCGTGACTTCACTATCTCCGCTCGCCGATTTATCACTACCACAAGCCGCCATAACCAACATCACACAACTCAAAATCATAACGAGAAACAATTTCTTCTTCATCAAAAATCCTCCCTTTTCATCAGGATTCCGAGCGCTGCCCAGAACCCTATTTTATCATAATTTTTTTAACTGTTTGTACTCCAAATCAGCCTTGCATCGCCGAACCCCAGCGGGCTGAGAAATGGTTAGATGCTAGGCAAAGATGAGTACCGAAGCGGAGCGTACGACTTGTACGTGAGCACCGGAACGGAATCTTTAACGACGCAGATGAGCGTTTCTCAGCCCGCTGGGCTATTCCTTTACGCCGCCGATAGTTAGTCCGCTTATAAAGTATTTTTGGAAAAATGGATACGTAATCGCGATTGGGACGGTTGAAATAACTACCATCGCCATTTTTGCGCCGTCTTGGGGAATTCCTTGAAGGGCTCCTGATGTGAACGCGATGTCGGCATTTTGACGCATGAATTCTAGATTGTTTTCAATTTTCATCAACAAGGATTGGAGTGGGACTAGTTGCGGGTTGTCGATGTAAAGTGAGGCGTTGAACCAGTCGTTCCAATAGCCGAGCGTGCTAAATAGGGCAATCGTTGCAATTCCTGGTAACGATAACGGCAACACAATTTTTAGCAAGATTCGTAGTTCGCTGGCGCCTTCGATTCGCGCGGCTTCGAGTATTGGTTCTGGAATCGAGCGGATGAAAAAGGTCCGCATAATCATGATATAAAACGCGTTCATTGCTAGGGGCAGAATCAGTGCCCAGATTGAATTTTTTAGTTGGAGTACTTGGGTCATGACGATGTACGCTGGTACCATTCCGCCGCTAAATAGCATCGTGAAAAAGGCTAAAAAGGTGAATTGCTTGCGGTATGCGAACTGTTTTCGGGAAATCGCGTATGAGTATAAGGCAATCATCGATACGCTGAATATCGTTCCGACTACAGTGACGACAATGGTTACGCCGTAGGATTGCAGCAGTTGACCTTTCATATTCCAAAGATACTTATATGCTTCCGTGCTCCACTCGCTTGGGATGAGTCGGAAGCCTTCTGTTGCCAGCGAATTTTGGCTACTGAACGAAATAACAATGATGTAAAGGAACGGAAAGACGCAGAGCACCGCGAGAAATCCGAGTAAAATATTCATTGCTACGTTCATATTTGGACCGAAATCCACGACATCTGGTTTTTTACGTTTACCATTTTTCGGCAGGCGGAGGTCGCCATTGACCTGCTCTAACTGCTCAACTTTTTCGATTTGTTCTGCCAATTAACTCGCCTCCGTTTTTTAAAATAGTGCATATTCTGGATCGATTCTCTTCACGATATAGTTTGTCAGCATGACGAGAATGAAGCCAACAATCGACTGGTAAAGCCCCGCCGCAGCGCTCATACTAATATCTCCAAGCGATGTCAAACCGCGGTAAACGTATGTATCAATAACATCCGTTACTGGAAAAAGAGGACCTGAGTTTCGCGGAAGTTGGTAGAATAAACCGAAATCTGAGTTGAAAATTTTGCCGACATTTAGAATCGTTAAAATAATGATTAGTGGGGTTAAAGCTGGAATCGTCACGTGGCGAATTTGTTGCCATTTGCCAGCGCCATCGATCATCGCGGCTTCGTAATAATTCCGATCGATACCGGCAATTGCGGCCAGATATACGATACTCCCATAGCCCAAACCTTTCCAAATGTTCATGAAAATCAAGATATAGGGCCAATACTTCGGTTCGCTATACCACGAAATCGGATCGCCGCCGAAGGAGACAATCAAGGAATTAAGTAGTCCACTATCTTCACTTAAGAAGCTGTAAAGGAAATAGCTCACAACAACCCAAGATAAGAAATACGGAAATAGCATCCCGGTTTGATAAACTTTTGCCATGCGTTTGTTCACGAGACTGTTAAAGACGATCGCCAAAGCAACGCCCAAAAGGAGCCCCACGATAATAAAGACTAAGTTATAAAGTACGGTGTTTCTCGTAATAATAAAGGCATCATCTGTTCTAAATAAAAACTTGAAATTCTCTAACCCTACCCAGTCACTGCTCATCAGACTAGATATGAAACCGTTTCCATCTACGCGGTAATCTTTAAAGGCAATCACAGTTCCGAACATCGGTAAATACGCAAAGATTAAAAACCATGCGACTCCCGGCAAAACCATGAATAACCAGATTTTATTCGCGTAGAGCTTTTTGAAGAACTTCTTCAATTCGTGTCACCCCCGCTTTTGTAAGTGTTTTCAACATCTTAAGTGTACCCTTTTTGGAGGTGGTGCGAATAGTGGGGGAAATATAGATTTGTGGACAAAATTAGTATTCTGATTGGCGGGACACGAGAAAACGATTCATTTTACGTTTGCCTATTGTGTCTAGATGGAGAGTGCGCTATACTTCTCTTATTGAAACAAAAATGACATGTACAGTTCTACTGATACTACAGAAACGGAGAGATGAATAATGGCGAAAACACCACAGTGTCAAAGTTGCGGCATGCCTATGGATAAACCTGAATTATTTGGTACCGAAAAAGATGGAACGCGCTCGGAGAAATATTGTTTGAAATGTTATGAAATGGGGCAATGGAAAAATCCTGACGCAACATTTGATGAGTTTTATGAAATAAGCTTAAAGGGATTTCAGGAGTCTGACATGAGTAAAGTCGGGAAGTTTTTCCTCAATAAAATGTATACTAAAAAATTCTTGAAAAAACTAGAGCGTTGGCGTTAAGACGCGAAGCAGTAAATATCACAAAAAGGCGTTCTCGCATCAGGTGGACGCCTTTTTGAAACTCTTATATTAACGTAAATGTAATTTGAGAAGATACGTATGAATCCATGCGATTTAAGTGCCACTATCCTAAATATTTTTCCATTAAATGTTTCATCCTTCTTTTAAGGTGGTATTGTCTATTAATAATTTAGAAAATATACTTTGAAGGAGTGATTGTCATGTCTGCCAAGAAAATATCTGAAGCAATGTCCCAGCAATACAAGGAGCTAGAAAATGAAAGAATCGTTATGGATGTGTTCATCGACTGTTTCATGACAATGCTCGCACAAAAACAACGGATGGAACGGATCCAAAACGAGATTGATCTTGCTTTGGAAACTCAAAATAGACGGCGTTTTTATCGTTTGACTACTCGGATGAAACGATTGCAAGATGAGCAACTGAGTATGTAATAAGGATATCTAAGTAGATGTTTTAAAATTAGGAATAGTTTGATATTATGATAAAATAAGCGAGGTGTGGTCACTTACACAGTGACCACACCTCGCTTATTTTTATTTAACTACCATCACGTTACATGGTGCATGATTAACTACATATGCCGTTGTTGAGCCGATGAGTCTTCTTTCAAGCGCTCCTCTTCCTGTTGCGCCGATTACGATTAGATCGCTTTGGTTTTCTTTCGCGTATTCTACAATGCTTCGTTTCGCGTCGCCATGCACTGCTTCATTTTTGTAAGGAATCGTTTTATCGAGGTCAGCAGTTATCGTCTCTAATCTTTTCTCTGCTAGCGCTCGGTAGATGTCGTCGATCTCTGGGCGCACATCCAGCTGCAAGTAAAGTTCATCGTCGTTTGGCATAATTTCCGTTATTACGGTTAGGAAGGTCAGGCTCGCTTTTTCGAATTTCGCAATCCTGACCGCTTCTTGAAATGCGTCCCTCGATTGTTCTGATCCGTCAAACGCCACCAAAATTTGCTTTATCTTTGTTTCTGCCATCATACTTCACTCACTCTCCTATTTTATATTAATCTAGACTGCCCTAACTATAGTTACGCCTTGCTTTTCATATACTATGTCAATTATAGCTCGGCGTTTTGAACTTAGCAAATTCCACCTATATTAAAAATAGCGCCCCACTTTGTAAGCCGAGACGCGTTTTTTGTTATTGTACTTTCTCTTTTTTGCGGAAGCCGTTCGGGGTGTAGCCAGTATATTTCTTGAATTGTCGGTAAAAATAAGCCATGTCGGTGTATCCTGATTCCTCGGCGATTACTGTCACGGGTTGCTTTGTTGTCATCAGAACTTCTTTGGCATGGTTGACGCGGTATTGATTTAAATAGTCTGTGAAATGGCTGCCGACTTCTTTTTGGAAAAGTTGACCGAGGTAGACGGCGTTGATGTGGAATTTGGCGCCTAGCGTTTTCAGCGACATGCCCTCTGTGAAATGTTCCGTGACGTAGGAAATGATTTTCTGGATAATCGGACTTTTGCTGTTGTCGTCGTGCTGATTTCGATCGAAAAATGGGTGGATGAGCTCGAGCATCGTTGTTTTGAGTTCGCACGGTGTTGCTGCGCCGTCGAGTCTGCGGATTGCTTTTAAAAGTTGCTCTGGGTCGGATTCAGACATCATCAGCGCGACTTCACTGAGCACGCGGATGACTTGATGTGGGTCGCTTTCGTAAAGGTGCGCCTCCCATTCGGTGAAAAAATTGTCGAGCCATGTCAGCGTCTTTTCTTTTTCCTGCAAAACCAGGGCGCGCGCTAGTTGGTGTTGGCTGAAATTCGGGCGCCAGCGATGCGGTAGAATTTTATCAGCTGAAATGAGCGTGCCTGGTGAGGAGACGAGGCGTTCTTGGAGTAGTTGTTCGAGACCTCGGAATGCTTTGGGGAAATAGGCCGTCCCGGTGCCGACTTCGCTCATCAAAAAGAAACATTGTTCCACGCCGATGAGGGCGCCAATTTCTTCGTACACCGTCGTGATCTGCGCCGCGATTCCGGCTTCATCCTCTGCCATCAAACCGATGAGTAGTTCTTCTTCTGGATTCAGTAACATGAAGGGATATTCCGCGCGCAAATGGCTCTGTAGCTTATGCCAGCCGTCTGCCGTCCGATCCACCTGCCCATACATCGGCTGAATCCACACAAGCGCCGTCCTCATTTCTTTGGCAAGTGGCATTTTATAAAGCGCCATCCGTTCCTTCCAATCCTCGATCCCAATTCGGTCGTTCAACCAACGCCACAGCGCATTATCCCGCAAAATATAGTACGCCTCATCGTCCCCTGTCGCTTGAAAATCAGCTTCCACTTTCTCTTTAATTTGCGTAATTGTCTCAAGTAACTCCGTCTCGTTTAGCGGTTTGAGCAAATAATTCTCAATCCCGATGGCGAGTCCTCGTTTCACATACTCAAATTCTTGGAATCCCGACAAAACGATGAATTTCGTCTCGGGTTGCTCCTTTTTCCACGCCTCAATCAGCTGCAAACCGTCCATTTTTGGCATTTTGATATCCGTAATCACGAGGTCGCACGGCTCATTCGCGAAATGCGTCAGCGCCTCCATCCCATTTTTCGCGGTTCCGATAATCTCGATTTCCTCATCAAATTCCCGAATCACTGCCTGCAAACCCTGCACAATCAACGGTTCGTCATCTACTAAAAGCATTTTCAACATAGTTTTTCCTCCCATCAGATGTGTACGGAACGCGCAGTGTCACTTCGGTGCCTCGGCCTTCGATGCTCGTGATTGCGAGTCCGTATTGTTCCCCAAAATAAAGTTGGATGCGGCGGTGAATATTCACAAGTCCAATACGGCCCTGCCCCCCTTTTTCATCCGCTAAATCGCTCTGTATTTGGCGCATTTTATCGTCTGTCATGCCAAGTCCATCGTCGCGCATCTTCACTTCGAGTACGTCGTCAACCCGTTTTGCGCTGAATGTGAGGCTCGTTCGTTTCTCCTCATGCCGCGCGTATTTGAAGAAATTTTCGACGAGTGGTTGTAGTGTGAATTTCAAAAACGGGTGCTCCAATAACGGTTCCTCGACTTCTAGGAAAAACGGGACTTCTTGTTGGTAGCGGAGTTCCATGAATTGGAGGTATTGGCGGACGTAGCCTACTTCATCAGCGAGCGTGACCATCTCGATGTTGTCGGCGGTGTAGCGCAGGAGCGTGGATAGGTGGTAAATCATGTTGCTCGTCACCTTCGCGCCTTCCAGCCTCGCGTGCATCCGGATGGCTTCCAAAGAGTTGTAGAGAAAATGAGGCTCGACCTGGCCTTGTAGCGCTTTCAACTGGGCTTTCTGTTCCTCGATTTCGAGCGTGTAAACCTGCTTAATATAGTCGTTCAGGCTGTCCCCCATCTTGTTAAAACTTTGACTGATTAGCGTGAGTTCGTCTTCACGTTCGTCGACGGGAAGCTTGGCGCGGAGCTCGCCTTTTTCCATTTGATCCATGCCGTCGATAATGACCTGAATGCGATTGGAATAGCGTCTGCTGATGAAAAAGTTGATGGTGATGGAAATCAGGACGAGGCCAACTCCGACGCCGAATAGTGTCCATTGGAGAACGGGGATACCGCCGATTTGGCTTTCTGGGATGATGACTTGGCCGAAGACGCCGGATGCCTGTTCTTCGGTGGTTTGGATGTAGCCGCTGCCGTGACGGTAGCCGTTTTCCATATTTTCAGTCGTGATGTCAGGAAGCGTGTGATTGGTGTATAACGTTGCCTTAGAGCGATTTAGGACGGCAAATGTGGATTCTGATTTGGCTTTTGGAACCAGATCCCCGAGGAATTCCGGATCGGCATACATCAACACGGTTCCGAGCGGTTGTAGCGTACTCGGATCATTAATGACTTGCTTGAACACGAGGCTCCCACCCAATCGGAAAACGTTATCTTTATGCGAAATGCTTTGCAGTAATTTTTTCTCGCCGTATTTTTCGAAAATAGGTTGCCACTTGCCGTAATTCGTCGGAAAAGTATACGTGAATTCTTTGTCCGCCGACACGAGTTGCACTGCGATTACATCCTCATCATATGTAAAATAAGACCTCAGAAAACTCTGCAAATCCACGCTGTAAAAGCCTTGCCGCGCGTAGTAATTATCAATGTTCTGCCGGATATAATCGGCGTAATCATGGGTCATCGCAATCTGGACGTCGTTCATAAGATCGCTATTTTTGTAGATTTCCTGCGTCATCGCGACGAGCGCGGCCTCTTTCCTGTCTACAGCGACCAATTGCGACTCTGAAACCGCTTTCGTTTCTTGCAACACCGCATCGACTTTTATGTTCGTATAGTACTTTGATATGAAAAATAGTAACAATCCAACGGTGAACAGCGATGTTAAGGAAAAAATCAATAACATTCGCTGAAAAATTCGCCGTTTTCGTTTATTGGCACTCATTCTAGAAAACACCTCCAGACCCTATTATGCCACACTTTGCGCAGATTGGGCCGCGATTTTTGCTTGCATTTTCTGAAAACGGATGAGATTGACTTTCATCACCCAATATGCCGGCAAAACGCCTGAAATAAAAAGGATCAGCGCTGGGACTTGGGCGATAAGATAGACCGCGATTCCGAAGCCTGCGATGAGGAGCAGTGAGGTTTTCCAGCTTGTGAAGGCGAGCAAAAACGACTGGATAACGTAGCCTCGTAGCGGATAAATGAAATGCGCATAGACGGAAAAATAGTTCACCATCGCAAGTATCGTCATCGCGAATAGGAAAAACAAGAAAAAGTAGAGTAAGCTTGATGCTAAGCCATTCATTGTTGCAAAAACGATACGGAGATCAATGTATAAAAATCCAAGAATAGCTACAAAACACAGCCCCGCTAGATTCGTTTCGACAAAAGCTTTTTTGTAAGCTTTCCATGCTGTTGGCCAGATTGCGATATCAATATCTTTTTGCGACCATTTCCGGGTTACGGTGAAAAGCGCTGCTGTCGCTGGCATGAAGCCGAAAACGCCGAGTCCTAAAATGATGAGAAACATCCAAACGAGGTTCGCCCAGACGAAGCGGATTAACCACTGGCTAGCGACGAAGAATTTATCCATTTTTTCTACTTTATTCATCATGATCATCTCCTACGACGAAAGAGCGAGCCAAATTAGGCGCACTCTTTTCGCGATTTATTTTATAATTTTTGCCAGTGGGGAACCTTTCACACAGATACCGCACAGGCTCAGAACGAACTCGCTGAACATCGCATTCGACCACGCAAACCATTCGCGGGTGTACTCGTTATGATTGCTCGCGTTAACGCCTTCGTGCATGAATCCTGTCCCACCATCTGTCGTTGTGAGCATTTCAAGAATCGCGAGTTTTTCCGACAAATTCGTTGCTGTCATACCTTGCACACTAAGCGCGATTGGCCACACGTAATGATCTGGCGTATGTGGACTTCCAATCCCGGTCAACTGACTTCCCTCTACATAAAAAGGATTTTCGCGACTCAAAATGAAATTCCGTGTTGCGAGGTATTTCGGATCGGCGAAATCGCCAAAACCTAAGTATGGCGCAGCTAGGAGGCTCGGAACGTTCGCGTCATCCATGAAATTTTTGCGTCCGGTTCCATCGACTTCATAGGCGTACATTTCACCATAATAAGGATGCTCCTGCACCGCAAAATTTTGAATCCCTTGCTCTATTTCCTTTTTTAGCGTCGCGATCTGGGCTGCTAAATTCGCGTCATTCCAGCACACCGCGTTGATTTCTTCGAGGTACCCAAGCGCGACAACCGCGAACATATTGCTCGGCACAAGATAACCATAAAGACACGCGTCATCACTAGGCCGGAAGCCACTCCACGTCATGCCGGTGTATGCAACCTCGCTACCTTTCCCGTCGCGATTTAGCGTATCCGACTGGCGCACATCCGCGCGTTCAAACGAATACGGCGACTCCGTTTCATGACGCTGCTCCGTTTTCCAAACATCCAGAATCGCCGCCACGCCTTGACGAAAATCCGCGTCGAAATGCGCGAGACTTCCCGTACTCTGCCACAACAAATAACCCAGCTGAATCGGATAACAAAGCGAATCGATCTCGTATTTGCGCTCCCAAACGTGCGGCGACATCTCCGTTTTATCCGCCTGAAAACCCTTGCCATTCGCCTCCTGATTAAACGCGTTCGCATACGGGTCCAGTTGCACAAAACGCATCTGCTGCTTCACAAGCCCCGCAATCACCGCCGCCATCTCCGGATCATCTTCCGCGACCATCAAATACGGCCGAATTTGGCTCGTCGAATCACGCAACCACATCGCCGGAATGTCCCCCGTAATCACAAACGGCAACCCTTCCTTCGTCTCCGTGAGCGTCGTCGCATACGTATTTAAAAAGCATTGCTGAAACATTTCCTGTAATTTTTCATGCTCTGGAAAAACTTCCGCAACCCGATCAATCATTTTCTGAAAACTTTTCGGCACATTTTTAGTCGTCATTTCCCATCCTCTTTTCTCCACGTTATAATCTCACTCGGTGCGACTTCCCAATTCGTCGCTAACTCGACACCCGGACTAGCTTCCTCCAAAATCGTCGTCTTACGCATTTCGTCCAGCAACTCGATTTCCTGCACCGTTTCCCGCACACTATAGAACCGCAAAATTTCCGCATCCTGACTCGCCGCCCGTTTCCAGCTAGAAAAAATAAGTCCCGGCGCATCTTTCCACATCGCAAATTCCATCCGACTTGAAAGTTCCCCATCATGTTGCCCATCTGCCTGCACAGCCAGCGGTTCCATCTGATACTCATACGCCCATTTCGCCGCCTCCGTCCGAAGCGCCTCCTCCACATACGGCATCACGTAAAATTCCGCGGTCTGCTCGCCAAACGACTGCGCCTCAGGAGCTGGGAAGTTGCCCCAATCACCAAGCTCCGAATTCGCCCGAAGCAGCGTCAAACGAATCTCCGAACCATCCGCACTCACCTCATACTCCGGCAAGCCACGATTCACAACCATCAAGCCACCGAGCGCCACAAAAGCCTGCTGCCGCTGATCATTGCTCGGGTTTTGCCACTCCTCGCTCACCTGATTCGGCCGTTCCACAATCTCAAAAACACTATCCGCAAAATGCGTCGCGCGCGTCGTTCCAGTCGGGAAAATCGCTCGCAAACGATGATCCGCCACCTCATTCTCCATCCGCACATCCACCTTCAACGCCCTAGCACCCGAATCCAGCGTCAATCGCGTCCTTACAACAAATTCCCGCAACCGATCCGATCTCGGCGACACCCTGCCAGGATGCCAAACCACACGCGCCTTCTCATCCGCAAAAGCCTCCGCATCCGCGCTCTCCGGCAACATCATCCGATGCGTAATCTCCACCGTTTTACGAACCTTCGAACTCTCCAAAACCGCAAACTCCGCGTCCAAACCCTCCGTCGAAACCCGTAGCCCGTCACCAGTCTCCTTAAACATATACTCATTCCCAATATCACCCTGATCCACATACACCCCGAGCCCCGCAAACGTTTGCCCCGACTCCTTACAATGCAGCGTATACGAACCATTTTCCGCAATATCCACTTGCAAAAATTGATTCTCCAACCGTTTCGCGTCATTTTCAACCCTTACAGTCTCCTTTTCAACCCGCACAGGAACCGCAAAATACGTCACAAAACCCATCCGCGGCAAATCCTCCGCAACAAAACTCACCTGATAGCGCCTCGCAAAATAAGGCTTCCGAAACGCCCGATCCGGCAACTCATAATCGAACTGCATCCCCAACTCCGTCACGTCCGCCTCCACCAATTTCCCGTCCCGATCCCGAATCTCCAATCGCACACTCGGCAACGAATCCAAATATGCCGGAATCTCCTCAAACGGCATCTCCGCAAAATACGTCCGCGCAAGCTCCACATCCACCGTCACGACCCGCGTCGCCGCATAACCCGACGTATGAAACACCACAACCGGCACAGCATCCCCATCCAATTTTGCCGTCATCGCCGCCGCTCTCGTATCCACCCGCCGCACAATCCGCGCCACCTTATCATCCAGCATCGCGCGCGCCGCCTGCTCCGCCTTCATGAACCGCGTCTCCATCTCCCGATGCACCGCGTCAACGCTACAGCCCGTTATACTATCATGAATCTGATTCTCCATCAGCAACTTCCACGTAAATTTCAAATACTCCTCCGGGTACACCGCCGTCCCAGTCCGCGTCGCCATCACCGCAATCGGCTCGACCTGCTTCTCCAATAACTGCTGCACCCGCTGATTCGCCTGCTTCAAATACATCCGCGACGAGGCCGTATTCACCAATGTCGACCAGCCATCCGTCCGCTGATTCGTAAGCTCGCCCTCAATCACCTGCAAATCATCGACCGGCAATAACTTCCGCAACTCCGCCACATACTCCGTAAAATGACTATGCTTGAAATCCACATCCGGATACAACTCCCGTGCCACATCCAACGCCTCCGGTAAATCCACTTGCACCGGCTGATGATCACACCCATTCAAAAACAGCAACGCCCCCGTCGACGCATAACTCTCCACATCTGCAAATTTTTTATCCCAAAAAGCCATCGCATCCTCGCGCCCCACCGGAATCTCATTCCCATTTGAATACCAATTCGCCAAAAGCACTCCCAAAACCCGTGTCCCGTCCGGCGCCTGCCAAAACATTTCCGAAAACGGCGACGTGTAACCGCCCTCATAAACCTGATTATTAAATCCAGTCGGTTTCACACCCCGTCCAAAAATCACCGAATCAATCCCAGCCTGCTTCACAAGTTGCGGCGCCTGACCATAAATCCCAAACGTATCCGGAAAATAGCCAATCCGCTCCACCGCACCAAACTCCCGCGCATCCTGCATCCCATAAAGCAGATTCCGCACATTCGCCTCACTACTCGTCAAAAACGCATCCTGCAACATATACCAAGGACCAATCCGCAATTTCCCGTCCCGAACCAAACGCTCCATCCGCGCCCGCTCACCAGGCTTCACCGCCAAATAATCCTCCAACATAATCGTCTGCCCATCCAAATGAAAATAGTCAAATCCATCCTTATTCTCCAACAAATCCGCCGTCTCATCAAGCAACATCACCAACTTATAACGCAACGTCTCCAGCGGTAAAAACCACTCCCGATCCCAATGCGAATGTGAAATTATGTACGCCGTCTTTTTCATAAAATTCCGCCCCTCTCACCTATCCCAAAACAGTTTTTCAGCCATTTTTGTATTCGTTTTCATTTTCAGTATATCGGCCTCTATTTCGAAAATCAATGACCCTCGCGCAACTCCTATGATAAGTCTATTTTTATGTGTTTTGTCTACCTTTCCAACCCGCCCCACTTCCCATTAAATCCCCAATATGCTACGATTATCAAATAATAAAAACAAAGGAGTTTTCCCATGCATATCAAAATCGCTAAATCTAAAGAAGACAGCCAACATATTTCCGAACTCGCACATCATATCTGGCACGAGCACTATCCTTCCATCATCACCGAAGAACAAATCGACTACATGTTGAAAAAATTCCAATCCGCCGACACCATATATAGCGAACTAACGAACGGCACAACTTACCTCATGGCCTACAAAGCCTCCACATTCGTTGGTTACAGTGCATTCTATCAAAAAGACGACGAACTATTCCTAAGCAAACTATATATCGATCCAGCCTATCATAACCAAGGTATCGGCAAGCAACTTTTCTCTGAGATTCTACAATTCGCACAAAAAAACAACATGCCAACTATCCGACTTTACGTTAACAAATACAACACAAATTCCATCGAAGCTTATAAAAGAATGGGATTCATCGTCGAAAAAGCCATTGTCACCGATGTCGGCGGCGGTTACATCATGGACGATTACACCATGACACACAAACTTTAAACACAAAAAGAGGATAGGTCTGGGACATAACCCAGATAAATCGGCGAGAAGCACTCGCATTCAGGGGACTTGGCGGACTTCCGGTTCTCACATACACGAGTATGCTCCGCTTCCGGCTTCCGCCAAGTCCCCTGAATACAAACGCTTTCGCTCGATTTGTATAAAGCAGAATTTTTCGTCCTACCCGAAGAAACGGGAGGGCGCTTTTGCTTTATCTTGAGTTTTGTCTCAGACTCATCCTCTTATCTTACTCCTTTAAAAAATCCAAAGAATAAAATATAAACTGGTTTGCAGCGCCATCAATGTATCCTTGATCACTCCAGCTTTTCCATATTTGTGTCATTGTTTTTGTGCTAACATTCGCATAATTTGAAATCACTTTTTTTGTGAAGCATTTTGCTAGCATCTGATTTTTACCATCCGAAACCGCATATCTCCCCAATAGCTCCGTCAGACAACCTTTTAATCTGATTTCACTTGGTTCGCGCATCATCAAACATTGCTCGATTAAAAAGCCATCATGGTTCATGTGGTTCATATATAAATAAATCCAGCCTTCTTGCATACTAAGCAACAGCTCCACGACCGCATCACGCGCAAATGCATAAACACTGCATCTTTCTAGTGCCCTAAACGTGTATAAACTCTCCTCAATAATGAAGGTATTGCTCAAACCTGCAATTTGCTTATCGCCTAAAAAAGAGATAACTTGCTCGTCTCGTTCCAACGATACAATCCCACTCTCAATGAAGTATACGAGTGAGTCTGCTTCCCGTTCTTTTATTAAAATTGTTTGTTTTGGTATCATTTTTTTAGTATATGGTACTCGATTTTCTAACAACGTATCTAAAAAATTATCGTAGTTAAACCGCTGACGTATAACACGATGGCTGTACAATTCCACTAGCATTTCTTGCATGCTATCCGTCCTCCTCTCTTTTATCATTTCTATCGTACTCTAACGATACCATTATTTCTCCTATAAAAAATAACATATTTCCCCTAAACAAGAGTAAAATGCATAGATTTTGTTACAGTTTTCATAAAAAAAGCAGTTGCAAAACCAAAATTGGTCCATGCAACTACTTTTTGTGTCCTAGGCTCCATGCGGAACTTGAGAATCATCAAATCTCACTTCAAGATTTACGAACTTATTATATTCTTTTACAAATGCCAACTGCACCGTTCCAACTGGCCCGTTACGCTGTTTAGCAATAATGATTTCGATTGTACCATCATTCTCGCTTTCATGATCATAGTAATCATCACGATACAAGAAAGCCACGATATCCGCATCTTGCTCAATCGAACCCGACTCCCGAATATCCGACATCATCGGGCGCTTATCTTGTCGTGATTCCACGCTACGCGATAACTGGGATAGTGCGATAACTGGGATTTTCAATTCCCTAGCTAGCGCCTTAAGGGAACGCGAAATTTCGGAAACTTCTTGTTGCCTATTTTCACCGCCATTACGGCCACTTCCTGAAATAAGCTGCAAGTAGTCAATCACAATCATGCCAAGTCCAGCTTCTTGTTGCAAACGACGACATTTAGAACGAATTTCGTTCACGCGCACGCCGGGTGAATCATCAATATAAATACCAGAATTGGATAACGTACCCATCGCGATAGTCAGCTTCTGCCAGTCATCCGCGGTTAGGGCACCGGTACGCAAGTTCTGAGCGTTGATATTTCCCTCTGCGCAGAGCATCCGCATCACGAGCTGCTCCGCTCCCATTTCGAGACTAAAAATCGCGACATTTTCATCGGTTTTAGTCGCCACATTTTGCGCGATATTCAACGCAAAGGCGGTTTTACCTACAGAAGGACGGGCGGCGACGATAATCAAATCATTGCGCTGAAAACCCGCTGTCATGTGATCAAGCGCGCTAAATCCACTCGGAATACCAGTAATATCACCTTTTCGATTATGGAGAATTTCGATATCATCATACGTTTTGACGAGGACATCTTTAATATTCTTAAAAGCCCCAACGTTTTTACGTGAAGAAACTTCTAAAATGTTCTTTTCAGCTTCGTCCATAAGTGTTTCGACTTCATCCTCACGCGCATAACTATCCGTCGCGATTTGTGTCGCGGTACGAATCAGTCTACGGAGTAAGGCCTTATCTTCCACAATATGGGCGTAATATTCTAAATTGGCAGCAGTCGGAACCGTACCAGAAAGCTCGGTCAAATACGGCAAGCCACCGACGTCTTCAATTTTGCCAGTGGAGGCTAGCGCTTCATAAATAGTCACGACATCGACTGCTTTTCCTTGGTCGCTCAGTTCAAGCATTGCCTGAAAAATAAGTTGATGCGCTTGCCGATAAAAATCATCTGGCATTAATATTTCGGAGGCTGTAATCAGCGCTTCTGGTTGCAGAAAAACGGCTCCTAAAACGGCTTGTTCAGCCTCAATATTTTGAGGTGGTGTGCGATCTTGCAAATCCACTCCCCATCCCCTCCTCGTCGCGCGGGCGCAGGCAAACGCTCATCTTCGTCGTTAAAGCCTGTGCGCCGGTGCTCTCGTACCACAGTACGCTCCGCTCCGGTGCTCGGCTTTGCCTAGAATCTGAGCATTTGCCTGCGCCCGCTTAGTTTTGCAGTGAAAATCATGGTTGTATCAGTGGTTCATGGTTTTATTTTTCTTCGGAAACGTGTACGTCAAGTGTTGCTACTACTTCGTGGTGTAGTTTCACGGGAACTTTTGTGTGTCCTAATGCGCGAATTGGTTCTGGTAACTCGATTTTGCGTTTGTCGACTTTGATTTTATGGTCTTTTTCAAGGGCTTGGGCGATTTGTTTGGATGTGATTGATCCGAAAAGTCGGCCGCCTTCGCCTGATTTTGTTTTCAATTCAATTGTTAATTTCTCAACGGTTTCTTTCAGAGCTTTCGCGTCTGCGAGTTCTTGTGCTGCTTCTTTTTCTGTTTTCTTTTTTTGACCTTCAAGCGCGCTGATGCTCGTGTTTGTCGCTTCTGTTGCTAGGCCTTTTTTAATGAGGAAGTTTTGCGCGTAGCCCTCTGCGACCTCTTTGATTTCACCTTTTTTAGCTGTGCCTTTTACATCTTTTAAAAATATAACTTTCATCTTAGTTTTCTCCCTTCCAATAAGCATCGATGGCTTGTAAAAGTTGTTTTTTAGCTTCTAAAATTGTACTATTCTTTATCTGAGTAGCCGCATTGGATAAATGTCCGCCGCCGCCCAGTTTTTCCATAATAACTTGGACATTAATTTCGCCGAGTGAGCGTGCGCTAATTCCGATCATTTTATCCGGGCGCAGCGTGATGACGAATGAGGCTTGGACGCTCTCCATCGAAAGCATCGTGTCTGCTGCCTGAGCCGCGATGACCGTTCCAAACTCTTCATCCTCATGCCCCGTCGCGATCGCCATTCCGTCATGGTACACTTCTAGTGACTCGACCAAACGACTCCGCTGTCTAAATGTCTCAATATCTTCTTTCAAGAATTGCTGCACAAGAACCGTGTCCGCACCAAGTGAGCGTAAATAACTCGCCGCGTCAAAAGTACGGGAACCCGTGCGAAGCGTGAAGTTTTTCGTATCCACAACAATCCCCGAAAGGAGCGCCGTCGCTTCAATTTTGCCCACTTTTTCAGTGGCTGGTTGATACTCGAAAAGCTCCGTCACAAGTTCTGCCGTCGAGGATGCGTATGGCTCAATGTAGACGAGCACAGGGTTTTCCACGAATTCTTCGGAACGGCGATGATGATCCACAACCACGACATGCGCTGCGGTTTCCAGCAATTCGTGATTGATAACCATCGATGGCTTGTGCGTATCGACAACGACTAGCAAACTTTTGTCCGTAATCATATCGAGCGCAGCCTGTGGCGTGATAATGTTGCGAATCACGTCAGGATACTTCTCGATTTCGCGCATCAAACGCTGCACATCCGGGCTCATTTTTCCCGGTTCAACCACGACATAGCCCTGCCGTTCGTTCATTTCCGCGATCTTCATCACGCCTAGACTCGAACCGATCACATCCATGTCAGGATACCGATGCCCCATCACGAAAACCTGATCGCTCTGCGTAATGATTTCTTGCAGCGCTTGCGAGATAACCCGCGCCCGAACTCGCGTCCTTTTTTCCATTGGGTTCGTCTTGCCGCCATAAAAGCGAACTTGCCCCTCAGGTTGCTTAATCACGACCTGATCTCCACCACGGCCGAGCGCTAAATCAAGCCCCGACTGCGCAAGATCCGCCAAATCAATCAAATCAGTCTCTTTGTAACCAATCCCAACACTGAGCGTTAGCGGAATATTCTGCTTCGACGTCCGCTCCCGAATCCGGTCAAGAATCTGGAATTTCTCCTCTTCTAACCGCTCCAACTGCGCCTCCGTCAAAAAGGCGATAAAGCGATCCGATGAAATCCGTTTCAAATAAATCCGGTGTTCCTTCGCCCAGTTCGTCAGCATCGATGTCACCAAGTTGTTCAGCGCGCTACGTCTACGGTCATCCATACCTTGCGTCCACTCATCATAATTATCCAGAAAAATAATCGCAAAAACAGATTTATCCGCCTGGTAACGTGCATTCAAATCATAGTATTCCGTCCGATCATACAAATAAATAATGCGTTCCTTCCGCTTCACAATCGTATCAAAACGATGATCCCGCCACGCAATCGACTGAATCCCTTGGTCCTCTTCCCCGCGAATTACCGCTAAAAACTCCGGTCCAACATCCTCAAGCGACGACCCCAGAATGTTATCATCCTGACCAAAATATTTCGCCATAAACGGATTAAACCATTCGACATTATAATTCTCATCATATAGCAAAATCCCCATCGGCATCTCAACTAGCGCCTCACCCTCACTGCGCTTAATCCGATACGACAAGTTTGAAATGTATAACTGAACCTCTTTATTCAACCGACTTTCCATGATAAACAATGATATGACTAGCGATATAACAGCTATAAATAATAGTGCTGCCAACCACCACTTATAGTAAAAAGTGATAACTGTCAGGACAATTACGACTGCTATTAGCGCATATAGTGGATATTTTAGCGTCCTTTTCTGAAAAAATCCTGACATCAGCAAAAATCCCCCTTGCTTTTTAGATTAACATCGAAATTAGGTGTCTATTGTTATGTAATTCGCCTTATAGAATATAAATTTCCAAGCATCCCTTTTAAAATTCTATCTCCGTTTTTTCTAGAAGATAAGAATACTCTAATCATACCATAAATCGGGTTTTAGATGTTACTATGAAGCGAAAATGTAACAATCCTAACGTCATTTATTGATAAACAAAGCAGAAATAGCTGTATTCTACTGACTTTAATTAAATTACCATTACATGCTACAAAACGACGAAAAGCGAAAGAAAGTATACCAGCTAAGGCATGCTTTCTTTCGCTTCTTTGCTATCATACTTATTTTACGCTCATGAAACTTTTCTCCGGTATAACCATAATGCCGTACCACCGATAAGGAATAATACACCAAAACCTACGAGCCACAGCTCACCGTTACTATCTCCTGTCGCTGGCAATACCATATTGCCTTGTTGTGTCACAGCGCTCGGATTGGACGAATCAGGAGTTCCTGGTTTACTTGGCGTTACAGTAATTCCGTCACCATCCGGTTTGTCCAGCTTCTGATTGACAAATTCTAATGCCAACACTTCTGGTTCACCGTTTGCTGTTGTTACAATCGTGAATGGAATGGCTTTTTTATCGAGTTTATAACCCGTTGGAGCAGCTACTTCTTCAAATTGATAGTCGCCTGGTGCTAAATCATTCACCCTGATATCACCGGCACCATTTGATACTAAATTCGTTTGAAGCGTATCTCCCGCACTATTTTTCAGTACGAACTTGGCTCCGGAAAGCCCATTGCCAGAGCTATCTTCTTTTTTCAAAATAACACGGCCTTTGTAGTTAATCATGTTGCCGAGTGACACTGCGTCTGGTTTCCCTTGTGCTTCCGCAGCTATAACAAACGGGATCGACGCTGTATTTAGAATCATACCTTTTGGCGCTTTCGTTTCCTCTAACGTATATGAACCTGGTGCTAAATCTTCCACTATGACTTCACCATCATCATTTGATACTAAATCAGTCTGAATCGTCTCGCCCGCGCTATTCTTCAATGTGAACACGGCTCCAGAAAGCGGGTTACCAGAACTATCTTCTTTTTTCAAGATGGCACTGCCTTTGTAGTTAACCACATCGCCGAGTGACACTATACCCGGGTCCCCTTCTGCTTCAGCGGCTATAACAAACGGGATTGGCGCTGTATTTAGAATCATACCTCTTGGTGCTCGCGTTTCCTCTATCGTATACGAGCCTGGCGCTAAACCAGTCACCTTCACATTCCCTCGTGGCCCAGCAACCGCCCGTTTCACCACAGTACCATTCGCATCTTTTACTGCAAAAATTGCACCGCTCAACGTGTTGCCATCCTCATTCGTTTTCACAAACTCGATATCGCCTTGGTAATTAATAAAGGGTCCTACCGCAACGTCTGGAATTTGACCGTCACTTTCCTCCACAACGGTGAATGGAATTGGCGTTGTGTTCAAAATATAGCCTGGCGGTGCTTGCTCTTCAATGAGGCGGTACGAACCTGGTAGCAACCCTTCGATCACTAACTGACCGTCAGCATCCGTTACGTAATTCGTGTCTGGATTAATTTCTGTCCAGCCAGAATCGCCTTCCACTTCAAGCTTGAATTCCGCACCCGCAATCGGTTGTGATGCCTCATTTTGCTTCGTCAATGTCACTTTATTTTGCGCGTTAACGAGTGGTATTACATTCGCTTGGTTTGAACTCTCTGCTGATACAGCCACAGGAACGCCCTCAGCTAACGCATCACTCACCGTATATCCTGCTGGAGCCTTTACTTCCCGAATAAAGTAATCGCCGTATGGAACATTCCCAAACATTAGGCCCCCGTTCGCATCCACTTCACTTTCCCTGAGAACGACACCTTTCGTTTTATCTAACATTTCAAAAACGGCACCAGTTAATGGGTTCCCATCCGTATCCACTTTTTGAAAAGTAATCGTTCCTTTGACACCAGAAGCCGTACCCGAGCCGTCCGTTATTGTAATCGGCACGTCCGTTCCATCGCCATCTTCAATAGTCACCTCGTTGTTACCGTTAATCGTTACCTCATTCGAGGCTACAGTAGCTCCCGAATCGCTTATAAATATCATCGCACGGTACTCGAGAATATACGCCGTATCAATTTCATGTAAAAATGCAATCGTGAGTACTTGCTGCCCTGTTAAATTGTCCGTCGTTAACGTCTCCGTGTAATCAACGCCCTCAACTAATGGCAAATTCGGATCTTTAGTAATCGTCCCGTCCGGTTGGACAGTCGTCCGATACAAAACAATCGAATCTTCGTCAATCGCCTGGTTATTGGAAGGTGTATCCGTTACGACGACATCATCTAAGGTTGATAAACTAGGATTAACAGTAAGCGACCAATTTACAAAACCATCCTGATCTTGGAACCCAGTTTTATTCACCAGGCTATCACCATTAGCAATCGATACTTCCGCACTCAATGTGCTGTCTGGATACGTGTCATTGGAGAACACGGCGTCATTGGTATACGTCGCATGCACCACTTGCCCTTCCAGACTTGTTTGGAACTCAACTATATAGGCACCCGAGACGCTATCATCATACTCTACGGTCAGCGTCTGATTATTACTCACTGAAGGTTCCTCAATCGTAAATTGATCATAATCACTAACTTCTGCTCCTAATTCAATGGAACCATCGGGGTTAACCGTATAATTATATATATGCAGCGAACCTGGAACATATACCTGATTATCCGTAATTGGATCAGTAATTTTCGCGCTCCCTAAGTCATTCGTATTATAGTTTAACCCAATACCCCACGTGATCAGTGACGTTGTTGCATTATAACTACCACGTTTAAAACCGTTGACCTTCGCCGCATCTTTCGGATTTAGCGTTGCATCATCCGTACTTGTATGCGGGCCACCACTACCGTCTTCCCACGTTGCCGTCGCTGTATTCGTGAAAATCCGATCCGGGTCATCAATACCTTCCACATTCGTATCGTAATCCGTCGTATACGTAATCATAAATTCATCTGTCGTGCCTGCTGCGAGCGCCCCAATAAACGTTACCGTAAACTGATTACTCGTTGTATTATATTCCAAATCGTAATCCGTTCCCTCAACCAATGTAGCTCCTGTAGTTACATTTTTCATTTGGAAAGTCGATGTATCCATTGTCAAACCAGGGCTTAACTGATCTGTCAGCGACCAATTAATCATCTCGTAGTGGTTCTTGTTAACATCAATGTTCCAAGTCGCACGTTTAGTATCGTAGTTAACATTACTCAACGTTTTCACTATATTTTGCTGCGTAACAGACCCCGTGCCCGTACTCTCGCCACCAGTATCAGTTGTAACCGTATTTGATATACTCGTGTTACTATCGACAGTTCCTTCAAATGTGGTTTCATACGTGATATTTAACGCTGTATCAACATCATGTAAAAAGACAATATCGAATCCATCCGCAGTAGGCACGATAGTATAATCCGTTCCTTCTACGTAAGGATCTCCTTGAATTTGATTCCCATCAGCGTCGAACGTGACCTCATTAATCTGCACAGAACCAGGTACTAACACCATTTGATCCGAGCCAAAAGTATCATGAATAACCGCGTCGCTTTCAGGGATATCTAATTCTCCGTAGTTATACTGTACCGTCCAATCTACCACTTGGTTGGCGCTGTCATAATGCCCTACCGTTTTATTCAACAGTTTTCCATAATTGGCTGTAACTGTTGCTGTTGCTGGAATATCAACACCATCCCCTTGCAACGTCGCTGTGTTGACGAATGGCACCGCGCCACCTTCTGGCGGTTTCGCGCTATCATCAATTTTCGTCGTGTAAACCAGTCGGTAAGCGTCTGAAATCGGTTCTGTAAAAGTAACCGTCCCATTCGCATCTACTGTGTAACCGCCCGTCTGGAGTACTTCGCTTCCCTCGACAACATTACCTGATAAATCAACATCCACCTTGTAAACCTCAACCGATTCGTACGTAGTCCCCGCCGGAAAATTTTCGACAACTACCGCATTATCAATCGTATCTAAGCTCTTATTAATATCCACCTGCCAAGTAATATAATCTGGATTCAGCTCTTTATCAAAATGACCGCTTTTCTCGACAGTCAAATCTGTATCCGGTTTGATAACAACCGTTTCTGGCGGTAGTTTATCTTCTTGTGGAATATCGATGACTATATCACCCGGTCCATCGATATTATCTGGATTAAACGCTGCCTCAAACTCAATCGTCCCATTTACATCAGAACTTTCATGAACCGCGTCCGTAAACACGAATTTCACTTGCCCGTCTGTTGTAATTTGAACCTCGCCGTATTCATTCAGTGAAATAGTCTGATTTTGGGTAATCATCACATTATCAGGCAACTGGACAATGTAATAATCGCCATCATTAATTAATGCCCCAACATCATTAGGAATCGCCCAAGTAAAGGCAAAATGTATCGTATCATTCACAGTCGGCTCCGTCACCGGGTTTCCGTCTGCATCCGTATATGTGATTTCCATTCCCGTCAATATTGTAGAATCCTCTTCCGAATAGCCCAAGCTCGCAAAAATATCTTTCACGTTTTGTGGCTCAGCCGCTTGAATCCCAACCGAACTTTTCGTCACTTTGTCGTTTGTAGTGCTACCGGCTTTTTTCTGCACAGCATCATCTTTAGTCGCTGGCTCTTCTTTTTCCTTCACTACATCCTTATCAGTTGCCGGCTTCTCTTCATCCTTCGTTATATCTCCATCCGTTGCTGGCTCCTGCTCTTTCGTTTCTAATTTTGGTACATCAATCGTTTGACTACCATTTGTTTTTCCATCAGAAAAAGTAATGAGAGCCTTCCCGTCAGCCGTACTTTCGCCCGTATACTTGCCTGCCACTTCGAATTTCACCGTGCCATTTGCGTCCGGCGTTAGCTTCAACTCAAGCTTATTCTCTTTCACACTGTAAGTTCCGACAGACTCCTTATTTCCGTTCACGATTTCCGTGTTTTGACTAGAGCTAAGCGTCAAGTTATCCGACACCGTGATTTCTTGCGTCGCTCCCTCTGCCCCACTATTTTCCACCTTCGCCTCTACCGAAAAAACCGATTGTCCGTCCTCTTTCGTGTCAGCTAACGTAACCGACCCCATTGAAAACTCTGACCCCGCCTTTTCTTTCTCATCCGCTAAGCCTAATTGTGGCACAAAAATTTGTAAAATCAACGCCACCACAAAAAGTAATATTCCCCAACGTTTCATGTCATGTATCCCCCTCTTTATAAGTTCATCTTAATTACTCATTCCCTTTTTTAATCCATTGAAAACTTTTTTACATTTTCGGCATAACACAAGGTACACGAGGGGCTAGCAAGCAATATTAGGAGAATTCCTGTCAAAATTTAAGAATTACATAATAACTGTATACGTAACAAAAAACGGCGGATAGCATTTACGTGGGATTTGTTTTCGGTTAACCCTTTAAAAATAGAAGCGGAGAACGAGACCATGATGCGATCTCGTTTCCCGCTTCTATTTTTTAGAAATGCTCTTTGTACAGCAAGCCTTGTTCGGATTGTTCCTCCGTAACCCGACTTTCCCACTGTTTCACGCTTTCTTGATACTCAGCGCTTGAAAATCTGTTCATCCCGTCTATAATCTCCAAATCAGAGGCTGAAATCTCGAAATCCAGTTGATAGTTTTCCTCCACACGCTTCGGATTTTTTGATTTTGGAATCACATGATAATCATGTTGTAGTGCCCATTTATTCAATAACTGACCAATATTCACATCGTATTTCTTACATAAATCATCCAACTGAAACTTCTCGTCCGACGTCAAAGCAGAGTCCGGATAAAACGGATTCGGTGTCGTGTAAGGCTTCAAAATCGAATAACCCGTTAACAAAATACCCTCCTCTAAGCAATAAGCCTCGAGTTCCAGCGGGCGCGTCGTCGGTGAGCAGACAATTTGATTGCAATACGGCTTAACCCCCGTCTCCTCCACCAGCTTCTGAATCCCCGAAATCGAAAAATTCGATACCCCGACATGCTTGACGACACCTTCCATTTGTAAATCCAACAAAGCCTGATATGCCGCCAGATTCGCAGTTTCCCCAAGCTCCGCGTGCAGCAATATTAAATCCACATAACTCGTTTGCAGGCGCGCTAGCGATTCCGATACAGACGCTTTTGTATGTTTGAGATAGTTCTGCGGTGCTATTTTCGTCGTTAAAAACAACTCCGAGCGATCAATCCTCAACGCTTTCAAAATCACACCAATATCATATTCATTATTATAAACCTGAGCCGTATCAATATGCCGATATCCCGTTTTCCAAGCCGTTTGAATCGATTGCTTCAAATCATCGAAATCCGTTAATAACCACGTTCCTAGGCCTACTTTTGGTAAATCTTGAATACTCAACCTACATCATCTCATTTCTTTATTATTCATGCCCCTCAAAATTACGCCTAACAGTGATGATTGTCAAGATTTTATACCTAGAAAAAAGAGGTTCAGTAACATTTTCCTAATCCGATTGTGACAATTTAACTTTTTTAGTTATTTTTTTAACATATTATATGAAATAACACATTGAATAAGGTGTATCCCGAACATAAAATGTATAAAGTTACACATTTTATAAAAAGGGAGAGAGATGATTAAAATGAAAAAATATTGTATTGCAGTAATGTTGGTTCTAGTCTTACTATTTGTCGGGTCGGATAAAACATTTGCTGATACCCAGACTCCATTTACACAAACGCAAGCAGAACGGGATAAATCACTTGATAACTGGGAAAAATCTTTGATTGGAGAACCCATTGATACTTCCGATATTGATTTATCAGGTGTCTTAAACGCTCAAGATGCCGAATTACAAAAGATGTTAATCAATTTTGTTAACCCTAGCGCAGATATTGACGATCCAATTAACATGGAACAGCAACTTTTTACTGATATAAACCCAATAACTGAGAACAGTCCAGTATCTGCTACCGATTGGGCTGTTATAGCTACAAGAATTGAAAAAATGGCAACTCTTTATAGAACGCCGCATTCTACTTACGAGAACAGTCCTAGTTTAGAGAAACAAATTATTCACGCACTTAGATGGTATAGTACTAATGTCTTTACTATTCAAAATGGTAGTGCATTGGGCAACGCTTGGTATGAGAGGCAAATTTCAGCACCACTTTCTATCCTCAACACGCTTACTCTGATGAGACAAGATAAAAATCTAACGAATGAATTGGTGCAAAACTATCTAACTACTATCGACGGCTTGGAGCCATATCAAGTATATAATTATGGGCCTGATCCAGATGGTACAACCGACTGGCGCGCACCTGGTACTGGGGCAAATCGTGTTAACAAAGGGTTTGTTTTACTCCTGCGCGGAATCCTTGATCGTGATCCTAATCCTACCTCTCCCGATATTTTAGGGAATAAGCAGGCGGATCTTGGAATCAGAATTCTTCAACCCGCTTATAAGACGACTACTACAGGGGATGGTTTTTATAAAGACGGCACCTTCATTCAACACAGCTATTCTCCTTACACTACTGGATATGGTTCTGATATCTTAGCTCGTAGCGCAGACATTTTCCAGCTATTAAATGGCACAACTGGTTTAACAGCTTACACAGGATATTCCACTATATTTAATCTTTTAGATACAACCTATCAACCAGTTTTGTACAAAAATGAAACGCTAGACATGACTCGCGGACGAGCTATTGCTTACTCAACCTTTACCTCTGAGGACAAGGCAAATGACATGCTTTACGATATGTTCATTATCAGCCAGAAGAAATCCGATACAACTTACAGAGCTAAATATGCGACTCTACTTAAATCGTCCATCATCGAGTCTTCTTTAAAACCGAATTTTTACAAAGATTTAACAATACCACAGGCGCAAAAATTCAAGGAAATACTCAATAACAGTAAGATTTCAAGCGTTTATCCTGAAAGTCCCAAAAATGTTATGATGTCCCGTGCAAGCCAGATGATCGATCAAAAGCCTGGATATGTTGCCGGTTTAAGTATGTTCTCCAAGGACGTTTCTGCGTTTGAATCCATCAATGGGATAAATAAACTTGGAATGTATACAGGGACTGGTGCACTTTCACTTTATAACGGCGATGATTCTTTCAAAAATGATTATTATCCAACTGTAGGCATGACAAGCTTACCTGGTACTACAACTGACTTGGGTATCCGTAAGACGCTTAAAACGGACCCAACACCGCTCTATGCCAACACCGAATCTTGGACTGGTGGTGTTTCAGATGGAACATATGGATCTGCTACTATGGACTATAGTATGCAAGACGTAACTGAAAGCAATCTAGCCGCTAAAAAATCTTGGTTCTTTTTAGACGGTAAGATTGTAGCTATGGGAAATGGTATAGTCAATGACAATAATTTAAACACCCAAACAATTGTTGAAAATCGTCAACTACGCGATAGTTCAGCCGATTTTAGTGTCAATGGGCAGAGTATAGCCTTAAATAACCCAACAACTCAGACTCAAGATGCTAGATGGGCGTATCTAGATAACGCAACACCAAGCCAACGTATCGGTTATATTTTCCCTTACGCTACCGCTGTCAACGCCTATAAAACAGAGCAATCTGGTCACTGGTCAGATCTATCAACAAAAGATAGTGAATCTCCTGAAGTTAAATCTACTTATGCCGGCTTAACAATACCTCACGGAGCAAATCCGACAAACGCTTCCTACACATATGTTATTTTACCCGGAAGCTCGAGAGAAGACACAGAAAAGCAAGCCAATCTAATCGGAATGGGTATGAACAATGGTATTCATACTTCTAACGATGCGTATGCTCAAGGTATAGTGGACACTAACACGACATTATTAATGTACAACTATCGTCACACTGGTTCACTTACGACCACAGACTTCAACAAAAACTATAGCCATACTGCCTACACAACTGGTTCAATTATGATTCGTTTTTCGACCGAATCCGTATCTGGGGAAACTGTCAATACAAAGACCGTCACACTTGCAGATCCTTCAAAAGAACTGAACACTATCAAGTTTGCAATTCCCAAGGAGTCATTTACGCCACCTAGTACGCCTGCTAATGCGACTATCGAATCAACAGGTGACGACTGGACGATAACAGTAGATACTTCTGCTAAAACGGGTGAATCATTCAGCTACACTTTCGAGAACTTCAGCAATATGGTAACCCCTGCTAAAACAAACTTGAAACCAAGAATAACTTTTATACCATTTAAATAATCATCTATACTAGTAGGCGAGGAGAAGCAACTCACGGTGTTTTTTCGCCTACTTGAGTTCACCAAAAAACCGCGGGCACCGTAACTTAATACGTTGTCCGCGGTTTAATTATTCTATTTAAAACTTTATTTCTTATCCTTCAAATGATGCCCTTCAATATCCATCGATGGCAACACTTTATCGAGCCATTTCGGCATGTACCATGAAGCAAAAATATAAAAATGTTTTTTACTGCAAAAGAAATTCATACCCTCCCACACAACGTTTTTACACAGAAATTGTGAATCAATATACTTTTTCGGTACATTAGTGTGGCAATGTTGTGTATTTTTTAATTTTTTGAGTACATGGGTCCAAAAAAATATTGCGCTTGAATTATTATTTATGTAGTATGAATCATAGAGCGTAGGCTAATCTAATACACAAACATATCCTCTAACCATCTATTTCAATCATGTGATAAAATGGAGACAAATCATTATAAAATTAAGGAGGTGACCAAAATTGGATATTCGTTTTGAGGGAAAACACATAAATAAAGGATCAGATACAGTTATAATCGTGTTTCAAGGAGCTTTCACCAAGCTTAATAAAGATTACGCAGATCAAATTGTTGCAGGAACAGTAACTCAGGAATCCGTAAAAGCAGAACACTCCCGTTATCATTTTTACAAACTTTCTGAACAATTTAGTGAACCTGACTTCTTTTTTATTGAGGACTATTACTCTCATCTGTATGGATGGTACATGTTTGATCACGGAAATTTAATCATACAAGAATTTAACAACAAATTATCAGAATTTATTTGCAAACATAATTACAAAGAAGTCATATTAATTGGAAGTTCCAAAGGCGGTGTAGCATCTATTCTATACGGTCTAATCAACCCTTATGTTACAAAGATTTTTGGAATGGTTCCCGACTTAAACATATCAACAGCTCCCTATGGAGAAAGTGGCAAAAAATTATTTTTCAATAACGATACAAATTTTGAAGACAACGTAAAAGATTTCTCTAGTTTACTTTCAAACTACCCTGTAACAATCGAAAATAAAAAATTCTATTATTACACTGGAATAAGAGATTATGGTTTTCGACAGTTAATTGAACTAAATAAATATTTATGTAAAGATGACAGATATGATTCTCACCTTATTATAATGCCCACAGCTGATACACATAGCCCTCTTTTAAAAGGGCATATTAATCTAATTACCCATATAGTTGATACTGTCATTCATGACCGCCCTCTGGAGGATGAATTATTTCTAGATGTAGGTAGACAAGTTTATTTAAGCACCTATCCAGCTATCGCTAAGAAATAAAATTGCATAACTCATTCATTTAAGAATGGGTTATAGCTATATAAAAAAGACTGTTAATTTAAAATATAATATTTTTGTTTAAAAATACACAATTATTATATAGATACTTATTCAGCTATTGCTAAAAACAAAGTCGTATAGTCCATTCAATAAAGAATAATTACACCTATACAAAAAAGACTGTTAATTTGCAATACAATAATTTTAAAAGGGAGAGCACAATTATGATAAGAAAATATTTTATAGCAATCTTGCTAGTTACAGCTTTACTATTTATTAGCACCACTACAGCATCGGCAGCAGACATACCGAAAAAAATAACGGTAGCTGAACAAAACGAAGCTTTAAACAACTGGCGTACCTTTCTACTAGGCACCTCAGTAGATGAGAACGACGCTACCCTGATGAATGTAATAAAAAATCGAGATGCTGATTTAAGCGCTATTCTAACGGACATATCAAAAAATATCAAAGGGGTACCTACTGATTCTAAAAAACGTTACATTTTCAGCGGTTTAAAAAATTGGCCAGAAAACTCCAAATCCATTGTTACAACAACCGCAAATGTACAATTAATGGCTATTCAGTACAATACACCTGGCTCTATTTATTATAAAGACGCTGTTCTAAAACAACAAATCATTGATTCGCTCGAAGTTATTTATATGGATATGTATAACGAAAATATACAACCCGCAGATACAGGTGATATTACTGATACAGATGACGAAGATGGAGCAATCAAAAAAAACGATATAAACGACTGGAATATATTTATACCCAAGCAACTTATTAATACTGTTATTCTAATGCAAAGGGAACTAATCGAGCTAGCAGAACAAGATAAGGATTCTATAGACTTAACCCAAGGCTATCTAAATGCTTTTGACCACTTTGAACCACAGAGTGAAACTGATTTAACAATTGGATCAGGATCAAATCGAATTAATAAAGGTTTTATTATTGTCTTGCGAGGCGTAATTGGTTTAGATCAAGATAAAATCAATCTAGGCGCTAAAATAATGGAGCGAGGTTACAGAACTATCGCTCCTGGTACAACACCGAGCGACGGCTTCTATGCAGACGGCTCTTTCATCCAGCACAAACATACACCCTATAATACTGGTGGTTACGGCACCGATATACTAGAGACGAGTGCTAGCCTACTGCAATTATTCACTGGAACAAGCCTTCTTAACAACTCTGATTCCGCTAATAATTTCCAAGTTTTCCAAAATAATATTTACTTATACCTAGATAAAAGTTATCTACCAGTACTATATAAAGATGAAGTTTTGGATATGACTCGCGGCCGCAAAATAACTTCAAACAAAGAGGGCTCCAATAAAGATATTGCAAACAAAATGCTTTATAATATGTATCTGATCAGCCAAAAAAAAGATTCTCTCAAAAATACGTATAGCAATATTGTAAAATCATCCATCTACGAATCCTCCTTTGAACCCGATTTCTATAAAAATATGACACTGTCACAAGCACAAACATTTAAAACACTACTAACAAATAATAATGTTTCTGATACCTACAGCGAGAGTAAAAAAAATATAATGATGGCAACAGCACGCCGAATGATTGATCGCAATAAAGACTATGTAGCTGGTATCAGCATGTTCTCTAAGAATATTTCTGCTTTTGAATTTATTGGTCCACATAATAAAACTGGCTTTTATACTGGCACTGGTGCACTTTCTCTTTACAACGGAGATAATGCTCTTCGTGGCGACTACTACCCAACAGTTGGGATGGCAATGCTACCTGGTACAACATCGGATATGAAACTCCCTTCGCTTGAAGCGCCCGCTGATAATCAAAAATTATTTAGTAATACCGAATCTTGGTCTGGCGGTGTCTCAGACGGTCTAAATGGTTCTGCTACAATGGACTACAGCATGGCAAATGTAACAGGAAGCTCACTTTCTGCAAAAAAATCTTGGTTCTTCTTGGATGATAGAATTGTAGCGATGGGTACAGATATAAACTCGCACGAAGGTCTAAACACCCAAACAATCGTTGAAAATCGCCAACTAACGAATTCTTCTAGTACACTTAGCGTTAACGGACAAGAAATACCTTTAGCTCAGAATGCAACAAAACAGATTACAAATGTTAGCTGGGCTCATCTGACTGGCGCAAAACCTAGTCAAGATATAGGGTATATCTTCCCACAACTATCAAGCGTCAGCGCTTATAAACAAAAGCAAACTGGAGATTGGGATGAACTTGACTCAGGCAATAATAGAAAAGTTGTTAGTGCAACATATGCTGGCTTAACTATACCACACGGAGCAAACCCATTAAACGGTTCCTACATGTACATGATTTTACCTGGTAGCTCTAAGGAAGATACAGAAAAAATGGCTACTAATTCCAGTGTCTTAACTACGAATACAAGTACCGTTCAAGGCATACTTGACAAAGAACAAGACTTAGCAATCATGAACTACCGCGCTCCTGATGAAGCTGGGTATGCAACTGTGACAAATCATAATTTTAACAGCAAAGCTTACACACCCGGTTCTATTATGATTCGCTATGTTGCAATAGAAAATAAACAAGCAAAAACAATTACACTATCAGACCCTTCCATGGAAGCAGACTCGATTCATTTTTCTGTACCTAAAGAATCATATTCAACAATTAGTATAAAATCCGAAAAAGGTATAGTTACATCTTCTGGGGATAATTGGGATATAACTGTAAATACATCAGGAAAGACAGGCGAATCATTCCAATTCGTTTTTGAAAAAGAGCCTTCCACATTGACAGCAGATGAATACAAAATAATCGATGGCACCAACCGTGTAACTGGAACATATACTGGACCGGTTGCTAAAATAGCTTTAGAAATTGACGGTACTTTGCAACAAAAAATTGCTCCAACCTCCCCAACGTACAGCTATTTTATCAGAGGTATAAATAACACAACCAAAGAAGTATATGTTATCAGCTATGATTCGGCTGGTGAAGAGTTGGATCGAGTCAAGGTTGATATAATCACAACAAAAGGCTCTCTGACAACAGTCCCATACACAATAAACTTAGAAAACTATATACAAGGTACATTCTCTGGTGATATTACGAAAATCAGTATTATATTAAATGACGTTGAAAAAGGAAAAATAGGTGTAACACCACCAAACCTCAAGTACTATGCAAAAGACCTGGTTACAAAGTTAGACGACAAAGTTTTTGTAGTTGGTTACGATTCATTAGGTCAAGAATTAGATAGAAAAAAAGTAGACGTCGGAGCAACCGGTAGCATTGAACCGTCTAAATTTATGCTAAATCAAGATGACTACGTAACTGGGGTCTACACTGGTGATATTGTTCAAGTAGAGTTAAAAATAGATAATGAAACAAAGCAACGCATCAACGTAACAAATAACATAATTAAATATTATCCGTACAAGCTAATTACAAATAAAGATCAAGTGGTGAAATTAATCGGTTATAATTCAGCCGGTATACCAGTAAGTGAAGTCACCGTTCCTATTGGACCATCAGGAGATATTCAAACAAATACTTACACATTGGGAGACTCTCATGTTACAGGCACATTTTCAGGTGACGTTGCTAAAATCGAACTAACCGTCGATAATGTAGCTGGCACAAGGATTAATGTTCCTGCATCAGGTTCCGATTTCCAATACTATGCAAAAAATCTCATCTCATCATCCACACAAATTGTTATCGCGACCGCTTACGATTCGAAGGGCAATGTTCTTGCTAAATCTACAGTGAAGGTCTTGAACAAGCCAAAAATACTAACAAGCGAGATTAATAAAACAGGTTATATTAAAGGCTCTGTAGAGGGGAATATACAAAAGATACGGCTTATTGTTGATGATGTAGAACAAAAAACTACTGTCAATGTTCAGCCCGATGGTACTTTTCAATATTACATCAAATCAATAGGCTTAACTGCATCAAACAAGGTGAAGCTAATCGGTCTTGACTCAAACAACGTAGAAATTATATCAGTCGATGTCAAGATTCCATAAGGTAAAAAACATGTTTGACACATCCTTATATAGACTTTCGTTATAGTCTCCTTGGGTGTGTCAAACATGCCATTCTCTTGCTCGTACTAGCTACATTCATTGAAATATAGATGCAGTAGCGCTTATCAGTTATGATTCAGCAGGATCTGCGGTATCATCTAAAACAATTAGCCTTCAGTAGATTCAATAGTAACCGTATTTATTAAGCAGCATAAAAACCCGCGGACATCGTAATTCATACGTCGTCCACGGGTTTTTATGCTATTAAAATCTTATTTCTTATCCTTCAAATGATGCCCTTCAATATCCATCGATGGCAACACTTTATCGAGCCATTTCGGCATGTACCATGAACCTTTTCCGAATAATTTCGTTAGGGCTGGGATGATCGTTAGACGCACGATGAATGCATCGAATAATACACCGAAGCCTAGCGCGATACCGATTGATTTGATCATTGGGTCTGGCGCGAAAACGAAACTGATGAAGACGGAGAACATGATGAGAGCTGCTGCAATGATGACTGGACCACTCTCTTTCAAGCCGGTTTTGATGGAGTGCGTGTTGTCTTTTGTTAGCGTGTATTCTTCGTGGACGCGGGACATGAGGAATACCTCGTAATCCATTGCGAGTCCGAACAGAATACCGATCGTTATGACTGGTAGGAAGGCGAGAACTGGGCCGGTGGTGCTGATGCCGAATAGTTCGCTAAATACGCCGTCTTGCATAACCATTGTCGTGAAGCCGAGTGTTGCCGTTAGTGAAAGCACGAAGCCAAGTACGGCTGTCAGTGGAATCAGTAGCGAGCGGAACACCACGGTCAACAGGATGAATGCCAACACAACAATTACACTTGCGAAAACTGGAATCGCGTCGTTGAGTTTTTGGGACATGTCGATGTTGATTGCGCTTTGTCCGGTTACTTCCATGTTGATACCATATTTGCTATCTGCTGTTTTTGCGTAGCTTCTCAAATCATGAACGAGTTGCGTTGTTTTATTGCTCGTCGGTCCAGTTTTTGGAATAACGGTAATCAGCGCGTAATCACCATTCGCATTCGGCATTGGCGGCGTTACGATAGCCACGTCTTTCATGCCAGAAATATGTTTTGTGACTGTAGCTAGATTGGCAGCACTGCCTTTTTCTGTTGTATCCGCTAAAATAACTAATGGCCCGTTGAAACCTTCGCCAAATTTATCGGATAGAATATCGTAGGCTTTTTTCTCAGTGGAATCTTTCGGTTTGGAGCCGTTATCTGGGATTCCAAGTTCCATCGAGCCGAACGGGATGCTTAGTCCGCCGAGAACGATAACTGCTGCTAGGAACGCGATAAGCGGTTTCCCAACAACGAATTTCGTCCAAATGTTGTCGCCCTTTTTGCCCGCTTTTTCTTTTTGCGGCTTGATTTTCTTATGGAAAACGCCGATGAACGCTGGGATTAGGATTAGCGCGGAAAGCACGGCGAATAGGACGCTGAGTGCAGACGCGAGTCCCATAACAGTTAGGAATTCGATGCCGACAAGGGATAAACCACATACGGCGATAATAACGGTAATTCCGGCAAAAATAACGGCGCTACCTGCTGTTCCTGTCGCTAGTCCGACTGCTTTTAGATGATTTTTCTCGGTGCGGATGATTTGGCGGTATTTAAATAGGATAAATAACGCGTAATCGATCGCGACGGCGAGGCCAATCATGACTGCCAGCGTGAGCGTGACGTTTGGCATTTCGAAATAGCTTGAAATGATGGCAATGATGCCGACACTCGTTCCTAAGCTTAGAATTGCTGTGATGATTGGTAATCCAGCTGCGATAACGGAGCCAAACGCGATGATTAGAATCACGAGTGCCACAACGATACCGATTGCTTCGGATGAACCACCGATGTCCATTGGCGTAATCATAACATTACCTGTCATTTCAGTTTGAAGATCTTTGTCATCCATTCCTTTGAGTGCATCTTTGACTTTATCGATCGATTTCTCGTTTACCGCGAGTGCACTGACACTATAACTAATATCAGCAAAAGCAGTCGTCATGTCTGGACTAATTGTTTTTGCTTCATACGGATTCGCGACACTTTCGATTTTATCGTCATTTTTCTTAATTTCTGCTAAAACTTGTGTGATTGCAGCTTGGGATTCAGGTGTTATGATCCCTTTTTCTTGGTCGCTTTTGAAAACGACGCGGATGCTGCCTTTTTGACTGTCCTGCTTGAATTCTTCCTCGATTTTATTCGATGTATCGAGTGATTTTAGACCACTCATTTTGATATCGTCGGTAAAATTAATACCTTTGATAGCCAGCACGGCCACGATAATTCCTAAAACAACAAACCAGGAAATAATTGTTTTCCATTTGTGTTTCGCAAAGGTCTGCCCTAGTTTGTAAAGTAAATTTGCCAATTGGTTGTTTCCTCCTTCAATTCACGCTATTATATATTTATAGACATACAGTGTATATTACACGATTTTGAGATGAAATGTAAGAACCAGATTGTTTGGTCTGTATAGTTAAGCAACACTTTAGGAGATGTGTAGATGAACGATTCCGATTTACGTGTGCGAAAAACGAAAAATGCACTTTACAAAACGCTATTGCAAATGCTCGAAACGCAGGAACTGGCAAGCGTTACAGTGAATAGTATTTGCAAAGAAGCTTTAATTCACCGCACTACTTTTTATAAACATTTTTATGATAAATATGATTTATTAGTATATGTTTTACATGAGCAGTTTCAGGATTATTTTGCGCTCGATATTAAAGACCGGATTAATCACCCGTTTCAGTCTGGGTTTGATACGGTTTATATGGATATGCAACTGGTTCTTGAAAAACAGAAAAATGATGATACGTTTTTCAAGACAATGGCTTCTTTTTTCTTGACAGAGTTTCAAAAAGATATCGAGGAGAACATTGATAAGTTAACGCTCACTAGTGATATTCCTGCAGATTTATTGACGTATATTTATGCGGCGAACTTAGGCGCAATCATGTACTGGTCGCAACAGATGGCGACGCCCGCGGATTGGGCTCATATGGATACGCTGTTTAAAGCCGTTTTACCGGTAAAACTTGATTTGTGATGAATCGTTTTAAATAAGACAAACTATATTTTGACTCTCCTATCTATCCATTGTACAATTCATGAATAGACATAATGCATAGGAGGTTACACATGAAGACAGTTTTCGATGGGGTTCATTATTTTTATGACGACAGATTACTAACAAAGCAAGCAAGTATCACGGCCATTGCGCTCCATACGAAGAACAAGGGTAAGCGTAAAATAGCGTATGACGAAGCAAAGCAGCTTATTCGCGGCGGGGTCGCTGGTATGATTCAGCCAGATCGGATTCATATTTTCTATCGCGAAATTGATATTAAGCGAATGGTTCGCAGGCGTGATCGGCAACTTTGCGTTTATTGTGGCGGGCGTGGCGACACTGCGGATCATGTCATTCCAGCTTGTGAAGGCGGACTAACGACGTTCACCAACCTCGTCTGTGCCTGTGCGACATGCAATTTCGCCAAAGATTCGCTCTCTTTACATCTGTACCAGAAACGGCTCCTCCATATGAACATTTTTCAAAGATGGCAACACAGACGAAAATTAGTGCGCCAACAATTTATTCCGTATTTACCGAAAGATACGCAGCAATATAACGTTTTCTATACGCATACAAAAAAATTAAACAAAACCATCACGGATACCGTTGTATTACTCCAGCATTTAGATAAACGGCTTGTGACGCTAGACTCGCGGCTCAAGAAAATGGAAAGCCAGATAAAGCAAACAAGCAAGACGACGCAAAGTCAGTTCGGACGACTCGATACGTCTATTCAGAAAACGCAAGTCTTGCTAGCGGATTATATAGAAACAAACACCAAGCGTACTCTTTGGCAGAAAATATTTCATTAAAAAAACTACACATGGTTTTTTCGCCCTATTTCCAGGATGAGAAAACATGTGTAGCTTTTTTCAAATCATCAAGGCAACTCGTTCCCCGCTGCCAAATAAATTTCATACCATTCTTGACGTGTTAGCGTGATATTCGATGCTTCGCTAATCGCTTGCAAACGCTCAGGATTCATCGTTCCTACCACGGTTTGAATCTTCGCCGGATGACGCAAAATCCACGCCGTTGCAATCGCCGTATTTTTCACACCTTTTTCAGCAGCAACCCGGTCAATCACTTTATTCAACTCTGGGAATTTCGGATTATCGAGGAAAACCCCTTCGAAAAAGCCGAATTGGAATGGTGACCAAGCTTGAATTGTAATATCTTTCAGGCGACAATAATCTAAAATGCTGCCGTCGCGGTCTACAGAACGGTCAATCGTCATGTTCACATTAAGTCCCGCATCAATCATACCAGTATTGGTAACACTAAGCTGCAACTGATTCGCGACCAATTTCTGCTCCACATATTTGCTCAAAAGCTCGATTTGCATCGGATTCTGGTTACTTACACCAAACTCGCGTACTTTCCCACTCTTTTTAAGCGCTGTGAAGGCTTCTGCTACTTCTTCTGGCTCCACTAATGTATCGGGACGGTGAAGCAACAAAATATCGATATAATCGGTTTGTAAACGTTTTAGAATACCATCTACCGACTCTAAAATATGTTCTTTGGAAAAGTCGAACATGCCTGGACGAATACCGCATTTCGATTGTAAAATCATTTTTTCGCGCACTGCTGGATTCATTCCGACTGCATCTGCGAAAACTTCTTCTGATTTTCCACCACCATAAATATCCGCGTGGTCGAAGAAATTAATTCCCGCATCCATCGCCGTATTGACCATTTTTGCCGCGTCGTCCTTCGATAAATCGGCCATACGCATGCAACCTAGCGCGATTTCAGGAACGAGTAAACCACTGTTACCAAGATTAATTTTGTTCAATGAGAACACCTCTTTGTCTTATTTGATAAACGCTTCCTTTTTCATTTTCACACTCTAGCTCGGCGAAGTCAATTAAGAACCTCCGCTACTCGCTGCCGCTGCACTCGCCGCCGCTGCCGCACTTGCTGCCGCCGCCCGTTCTATCGCAATCAGAATGTGAACCGATACCATCAAACTCTCAACCTGGTCCTGCGTCATGTTCCGCGCTTGATCCTCTGTATACAAACTAAGCGCCATCGCCGTGTAAAATTCGCGATTCCAACGCAGGCCACTCTCATCGCGCATCGCCGCTAACAAATCAAAAAATACTGCATCCAATTCCGTGCTTTCCCGCACATACGCTAAAATTCCAAGCGTCACATAATGAATCGGACGAATTTTCACATCTGCGCGCTCCAATTCCTCCGCCAAACGCACCACTTTTTTCACATGATTCGCGTCACGCTCCATATAAATCAACGTCGAAGTTGCCGCCAAAAACTGCAAACTGTCACTTCTTTTGAATCCCGCACGATTAAACTCGGTAAAATAATACTCGTTAATCTCCGTCAACTGCTCTACCGAAAGCGGCGTATCCAATTGCGCCATCAAAACCGCCGACGTCACATCCTCCGCTCCCGTCAAAAATGGATGCTGTTTCCGCAAAGCCATGTAAATATCGCGCGCCCGGTCCGCCACATTACGCGGTTTATCCGACCGTAAAAGTAAGTACGCGCCAAAATACGTGAAATTTGTCCGTTTGAATCCACTTTCCACGAGTAATTCATAATTATCAATCACGCGCGCCACTATCTTTTCATCATTTTGCCCATTCACCAACAAAAGCCCGGCAAGCGATGCCCGCGTGTCTCCATCTAGCACATTAAAGAATCCCAACCGCTTCTTGAACAGCATCGTCACATCCTTAAATGCCTTACCATCAAACACTTCTCCCTCACTCGTGAAAAGCTGCGCAACCAAGAATCTAATCCGCTTATCAACGCCCATCACGCCCGAATTTTTCACCTGCTGAAAGTTTGCCAATAAATCACTAACGATTCTACCGCTATCAAAAACCAAATCTGCCATCTACTATCGCGCTCCTTTGATATCTCGTTATTTCATATATCCATTGTACCGAAGGAAGAAAAAGACTACAAACACGACAAAATTTTGACGCTAAATGTATGTAATTGTTCTTATTCTATCCTACTAATCATGCTATACTTGAGCTGTCGTCTACCTTCAGATGAACTTTCTGACTGAAGGGAGGTGTGTCACATGATAATTATTTTTTCCAGTGTTATCGCTCCAATTGTGGTTGGATGCGCTATTGTGTACTTCAAACACATGTTAGAAAGTCGTAGCGATAAAAAGTAGGCGACACTTCTAACCCCATAAATAATACCCTAGCTGTTACCGCAGCTAGGGTATTTGGGTGTTCACATGATAATTATTTTCCTACGCTCATTGTAACATGCCCACATCTATTTTTCAACGCTAACAGTACTCACTTGTTCAGCGTGCTATTCCTGCGTCCATATGCAAAATACAAAATCAGGCCTAGCAAGAACCAAATCCCACACGCAATCCAAGTGGCAACGGATAGTCTCGTAATTAAGAATAAACACATCAAGAATGAGACAATTGGCAACACTGGGTAAAATGGCGTTTTAAATCCGCCACTCGCAATCGATTTATTCCGACGCAAGAAAATGATCCCAATTGATACCATCATAAACGCGAATAACGTTCCCATATTCACGAGCTCCGCCAAACGATTCAATGGTACAACACCCGCGAAAAACATGATAACAATCGCATATGTCCATGTACTTTTGATTGGCGTATTTGTTTTTTCATCGATCTTTGCCATACTTTTCGGTAACAATCCATCGCGTCCCATCGCATAAATCAAGCGTGTTCCGCCATAAAGCATCACGAGAATAACTGTAAGCATCCCAACAACTGCGCCAAGTGAAACAAATCCAGCAATCCAGTTCTGGTTAATGACTTGTAGCGCGAATGCAACTGGATCGGCGACATTCAAATCTTTGTACGATACAATTCCAGTCAATACAATCGATACCGCGATATACAAAACCGTACAAACAAGCAGCGATCCGATAATCCCGATCGGCATATTTTTCTGCGGATTTTTCACTTCTTCGGCAGCTGAGGAAACCGCGTCAAATCCGAGATAAGCGAAAAACACCAAGGCTGCACCGTTCAGTACGCCACTAAATCCGAATGGCATGAACGGTTGCCAGTTATCTGGCTTCACATAGAACACGCCGACCACGATGAATATTAAGATAACGCTAATTTTCAAAATAACCATGAACGCATTGACCCGTGTCGATTCACGAACACCGCGCGTCAATAAAAAGGCAATAATCCCAACAACCGCAATCGCAGGAATGTTGACATACGTTCCTGCAGCTGGATCAAACGCGCCCGAAATCGCATCTGGAATGTTGATATGGAATCCAGCCAGTAGCGTTTTGAAGTAGGACGACCAACCACTAGCTACAGAAGCCACGGCCAAGCCATATTCAAGCAGAAGCGCCCAACCGAGCAACCAAGCAATGAACTCCCCAAAAATGACATAGCCATACGTGTAGGCGCTACCAGCAACAGGTACTGCCGACGAAAATTCCGAGTAACATAAGGCCGCAAGCGCACAGACCAGCGCTGCAATGATAAATGACAGTACAATCGCCGGACCTGAATGAAGCGCCGCAATCGTCCCTGGCAAAATAAATATCCCGGTTCCAACAATCGCTCCAACACCGAGGAAAATTAAATCCATCGCGCCAAGCGTTTGCTTTAAATGAATGCTATTACTTTTGTTATGAATAAGTGATTCTAATGGTTTTTTTCTAAATAATGATTTTAAAAACATAATTGTAGCTCCCTATTAGTTTGTTATAAAATGTATTTCTTAATCCTATTTACATCATACCTTTAAAGCATACATGCGTCAATGCTTTAAATAATATAAGTACATTTTGTTCTCCATAATTAGATGTGCTACAATATAAGCAAGTAAATTTTAGGATATATCTTATACTGCAATCAATTTTTGCTATAGCTTATCACAAATATATAAGGAGTTTGATAAAAATGGCTGAAAAATCAACACACTCTTCCGTAGCAGAAAATATTTTAACTCAGATTGATAATGAAACAAAGCTAGGAGATTTAAAAAAAATCGCGAAAGATATAAAAAAAGATCATGAGTTAGCCTTAGAACTTTGGTCAACAGAAGCGTTTCGCCCCAGACTATTAGCCATCTTAATTATGGACAAAAAACTGCTTACACAGGACTTTTTAAATAAACTTGATACGGATATGCAACCGCACTCTTTTGTTGAGCGAAATAATTTGATGGATTGGCTAATGGCTAATCAACTCATGAAAAGCAAGAAGACAATCACATTGATGGAGTCATGGAAAAACAGTTCTTCCGCCCTTCAAAGACGCGTTTTCTGGTATTATCAAGCACGACTTAGATGGACTGGACAAACACCTCCGGATAACACCGAAGACTTGCTGACTGCATTAGAAGCTACTATTATGCAGGAAGAATCAGAAGTACAGTGGGCTATGAATTTTACCGCGGGCTGGATAGGTGTTTATGATGAACAGAACCGTGCTCGTTGTATTAAAATAGGCGAGAAAACGGAACTTTACAAAGGCCAAATTGTGTCAAAAGGATGTACTCCTGACTATCTGCCAGAATTCATTACGATTGAGGTTAATAAACGACTTAATAAGTAAGATTCGTTATAATGAGCTAGAACCTCTTTACCTATCATGAATAGAGCCCATAAAAAAACCTTCCGAAATTCGGAAGGTTTTTATCAATCTTATTTCTCTTCAGCAACAAATGGTAGTAATGCTACTTGGCGTGAGCGTTTAATAGCAATCGTTAATTTACGTTGATATTTAGCGCTCGTTCCAGTTACACGACGAGGAAGAATTTTTCCACGTTCGGAAACGAATTTCTTCAGTAACTCAGTATCTTTATAGTCGATATGCGTAATTCCGTTCGAAGTAAAGTAACAAACCTTTTTCCGACGGCGTCCGCCTCTGCGTCCTCCAGCCATTATAGTTTCCTCCTATCAAATTAAAATCCAATGATACGTATGCTTTTCCCGTTTATTAGAACGGCAAATCGTCATCTGAAATGTCGATTGGCTTGCCATCACTAGCAAATGGATCAGCGTTACGTGGTGCTTGGTAACTCTGAGATTGAGGTTGTTGTTGATTCTGTTGTCCGTAGCTATTATCATTCTGTTGGCTTTGGCCGCCAGTACTATTACCGTACGACTGCTGTCCACCGCCATCATTATTGTTACTGCTGTAGCCACCGCCACCATTACCGCCGCCGTTTGCACTGCGGGGTTCTAGGAATTGGACACTTTCAGCAAGAATTTCTGTTACATAGACACGCTTGCCGTCTTGACCTTCATAATTACGCGTTTGGACCTTACCGTCAACACCTGCTAAGCTCCCTTTTTTAAGGAAGTTCGCAACGTTTTCAGCTGGTTTTCTCCAAACAACACAATTGATGAAATCTGCTTCACGTTCTCCAGCTTGGTTAGTAAAGTTACGGTTTACAGCAAGTGTAAATGTCGCAACTGCAACGCCCGCGGGAGTGTAACGTAATTCAGGATCTTTTGTCAGACGACCAACTAATACAACACGGTTCATCATAAGTAGAACCAACCTCCTCTCTTTTTTTCATAAAAATCCGAGCCATGACCCGGGAAATATTAAGCTTCTTCTTTAATAACCATGTGACGAATGATATCATCAGAAATTTTTGCTAAACGGTCGAATTCATTGATAGAATCCGCAGTAGTAGCAGAAATACGAGTGATTTGGTACAAACCGTCTTTATGGTCTTCGATTTCATAAGCCAAACGACGTTTACCCCAATCCTTCGATTCGATGATCTCCGCACCATTGTCAGTTAAAATGCCGTCGAAGCGCTCTACTAAAGCTTTCTTCGCCTCATCTTCAATGTTTGGACGGATAATGTACATAATTTCATATGTTCTTGCCATCTCTTTACACCTCCTTGTGGTCTTAGCGGCCCTGAGGTTTGTTCGATAAGCGATATAAATCGGCGGCAAGCGTTCGTATTCCACCAATTTTGCGAACTTCCGGTTCTCACATACGCAAGTATGCTCAACTTCCGGCTTCCACAAAATTGGTGGAATACAAACGCTTTCGCTCGATTTGTTTAAAGCAGAATTTTACGTCCTACCCATTTAAAAACAAGAAGAACCTACAATCTTTTTTAAGCGTTTCATCTCTTATATTATAACAACCTCTCTAGTTTTTCCAACGCATTTTGCGGCTTTGAAACTAGAAACGGGCAAGGAATAATTTTTAATTACTCACGAGGTATAATTATATCATAGCTAGTTTTCGTTAGCAACTGTGTTTATTTGCTCATTGGGGATTTTCATTCTTATAGATGTGTTTGGAACGCTATCCCTTGGTTTCTATCGAATAAGCACGATTTAAATTTTTGTTGCGTAATGAACACCCGCGCGCTTACATTTGACCTCTCTTGGAAATTTCATTAGGATAGTATTATAAGAATATGAGGGAGGTTTTACTAGTGAAGAATATCATTCCCGCTTCGGATTATCGCCGATTAAAACTACTCAATTTGCTGTTTTTTGCAGATGCTCCGATTGTAAAAAAAGAGGTTGCTACTACTGTCGAATGTTCTGTTAACACGCTGAACGCTGATATTGAGACTCTCAATGCTACACTTCCTGAGGATATTGCTCAGATACTTGAGGTTGACAAAAAACTATCGATAAAAACGACTACTCAGATTAATTTTGATTATTTGACGGCATACATGATTTCCACAAGTCATCTGTTCCAATTGGCTCTTTCTGTTTTTAATGGAGAGAAGACGACAATCTCGGAATGGGCGGAGAACAATTTCGTTAGTAGATCTACTTTTTATGTGAAATTGGCGGAGGTGGATACGTTCTTAGCCAGGAGTCGCCTCGTGCTTAACAGTGCTCCGCTTGGAATTGAGGGTGGTGAGGTTAATATCCGCTTCTTTTTCTATCATCTTTTCAGTAAATGCTATCCGTATTCTGGTTGGGTTATTCCAGATTTCGACTTTGAGAGCTGTATCGATAAATTTATTCAAAAATTCGAACAACATATGAAAGTTTATTTTTCGCCGAGTACTCGTGTTGATTATGCGACCGTCATTGCGGTATCTTTAAGGCGCATCAAACAAGGCTACAACATTAATCCAAGTGCGGAAGATGAGCAGTTTTGGCAAGATATTTATACGTATCATAACGCGATGGATATCGATTTTAGCGATTTAGAAAAGGCACTTGGTAGCCAGCTAATTCCCGTGGAGCGTTACATGATGATTATAATGTCCTTTCTTGGTTCATTTACGTACGTCAATCGTGAGCGAATGAATGTACGTCTTTACTATACTGAGAAATTTCAGGGCCCGCGTACCTTAATTGCTGAGGATCTCTTGACGATTGTCGATGACCGAATTGCTGATACGCTTGTGCTAAAAGTGACCATTGTGGATTATCTGGCGCGCTTCCTCTTCATTGAAAAAGCGAATCTGATTCTAGATGTTGATTATTTTTCAAAAAAACTCGTGCCCGATACACAGGATAGAGAAAAAATTATTACTATCCTTAAAAAATACGAAACTTTGCCTGATTTCCAGTTTTTGAGATCAAATCGAGAGGTTATTGCGACGTATATCCATAATCTTTTTTCCGTGGCCTTATTAACTGAGTCCTATACTCGTTCCCTGCATATTAAGATTATCTCGAAAAGCGGTTTTATGTGGGAGGAATATTTGAAAACGCAGATTCGCCGGTATTATTCAGAGGAAATCATTGTTTTCTGTGATGACCTTAAACCCACGGAGCACTGGGCACAACACGATCTTATCATCAGCGACTCCCCCCTTCCCAATATAACGGATGTCGACGTACTTGTTTGGCATATGCCTCCAATAAAACGGGATTTCGCAGCTTTGGGCGAGATTGTAGAAGCAAGGTATAATAGTTAATGAAGAACAGTATACTCCCAGATTTGGTGAGTGTACTTTTTTTGCATTTATATGAATAAAAATACATAAAGACGAATATAAAAACGAGGCATACACCTTAAAAATCACGTGTCTTTTTTATGACTATTTGTTTTTACAGAAAAAAAGTTGCCCGCCTTTTAATGACTTATAACCCGAAATGCAGGTAAGATATAGGTAGGGACAAAAGAGATTAATAGTGTAGGTTCCCAGTCAAAACAAAAAGGAAAGTGGTGATGAAACAGCGCATATAACGGGGCATACGCCAAAGCTATCGCGCACAGGTATACTTTATAGCGATCAGGAAATTAATTCATGAAAAAGATATAAACCACGCAAAATTTGCAGAAAATAGGTAAGACACATTTACCGTGAAAATGTTAACTATTCTAGAGAAAATAAGGAGGATATAACTGCCAGCCATAAAGATTTATGCATAAGTAGTTATGATTTTAAACATGAAAAAGAAAAGTAATTTTGGATTAAAAGTTTTATCGATGGCGATGATCGTCTCTCTCATGGTACCTAGTTCCATTGGAAATATCGTGACATTCGCAGAAACCCAAGCCACGACGCAATCTACAAACACTGTAAACGAGGAGCAAGCATTTTTATTCTCAAAAGAATTTCCAATTCAAAAAAGTGCCGATGATGCCGAAGTTTCGAGTACAGCGGTGAACTTAACGAGTACCGGCCTCGATTTACACGGTTTAGCAGGCGCAACACAGGCGACTTATTTACGATTTGCCGATGTAAACCTACCAGCAGACGCAAAAATCTCGAAAGCTTACATCGCATTCACAACTCGCGACGCATCCTCAGCAGCACAATCCACCACAATCAACGTAACAGGAGAACTTGGCACACAAGCAGCATTTGCCAGTACTGCCGCATCCTTCGCAAGCCGCACATTCACAACAACCACGATGAGCATGAAAACCCCCGTTGTTGCCACAAACACCATTTTCAATACCGACGACGTTTCATCTATAGTGAAAGAAATGCGCGCAAATACTGCGGACATCAAAGATTATGTATTCAAAGTAACCGGCAGTGGCGTAGGTTCCTTCGTTATGCGCTCATTCGATTCTAGCGCTCCAATGGCGCCAAAACTCATGATTGAGTACACGTCTCCAACTGGCGAATACAACGCCAAAATCAGCAACACATCTGATGACGCAGAAGAATCCGGCACGGGCAAAGCTATCGCCTTAAATGCTGAAATGAAAATCGGCGGTTACACAGCAGCAGCGCTAACTCCGGCAAATAAAAACCTGTCCGGGTTCCGTTTTGCGAATGTAGATCTTCCGGAAAATGCGAAAATTGACGATGCTTATTTAGAATTCACAACAAAAGCTACCGTTGCCAATCAATCTTCCAACATGGCGATTTCAGCCGAATTAGGCAATCCCGCAGCCTACACAACGACAGCTGGAAACATCAGCAACCGCAACTACACAGCTTCTACCGTAAAATATGAGCAACCTTCTTTCACAACTACCAAACAAGTCGTCCGCACACCAAATCTAAAAAGCATCATTGACGAAACACGCTTAATGGGTTGGACAAATGGCAATGCACTCGCTTTCAAAGTTGATGGTGACAACTATATCGGTAGTATTTATCAAGGTGGAACCGACGCAGCACTTCAACCAAAACTCGTTATTAAGTATTCATACAGCGAAAAAGACGCAATCGGCGAGGAAGTCACCCAAGATCCGGCAAAAATGAAAAACCTATTTATAAACGAAGTTGCGAGCATGGGGACGGACAACCAAGCAGACGGCTGGATCGAAATTTTCAACAACAATGATGCGCCAGTATTCTTTTCAAAAGATGTATTTATATCCGATGACGCGAATGCTTTAGGCAAATCTGAACTGAGCAACATTTACATCCCAGCAAAAGGATATCGCATCGTAAAAGCGAACGGCACGCAAAATAATGCGTCTGCAAACTTCACGCTAGGCGATCGCGATACGACGCTTTATCTATCTACAAAATACGACGGCAGCTTCCACACGCTTGATACTTTTGACGTGAAAAAAATGCCTTTTAACGAAACATTAGGCCGTTTTAATGACGCCGACAAAAATCTAGTTTCCTATACAACGGGGACGTATGAAAGCTCAAACAACGGTGCTACACCACTAGTAAGCATCACGCCTAGTCAGAAAACCGGTATGTATAAAACGACGTTCGACTTAACACTAAAAACAGATAGCATCAACACGCTCAAATACACGCTCGACGGTTCGACACCTAGCGAAACAAACGGTACAACTTACACTGGTGCCATCAAAGTCGACAAAAACATGACAGTGAAAGCCTATGCGTACAATGCCAAACAAAATAGCGGTGTTCAAACGTATGTGTACTCCCTTCGTGACGACGCGGAAAATATCCCTTCAGCGAAAAAAGAATACCTTGTCAAAGCTGGTACAGATGACGCTTCCGTAAACGCCACGTCTACCAATTTGACAGCCACATCGCTCAACCTGAACGGCCTTTTAAAAGCTGTACCAGAATCTACATTTGTGCGTTTTGCCGATGTTTCTATCCCAGCGGATGCCGTAATTACAAAAGCTTACCTTACTTTCACGACACTAACAGCATCAACGACACCAACGAATTTGTCAGTTGCAGGTCAAGTCGGAAATGGTGAGGCCTTCGCATCCACCGTTGCTTCCTTCACAGACCGCGCACTTACAGAAACAGCTGCGAAATCTACAACACCAGCAAACGTAGCAGTAAACGACCTTGTAAACACTGGTGATTTGACAGAAGTTATCAATGAAATGCGCAGTTCAAATACCGTGCTGAAAGATCTTGTTTTCAAAGTAGACGGTGATAAAACAGGCTCTTACGCTGCTCGTTCTTTTGAATCAAGTGCTACAATGGCTCCAAAACTAGTCCTAGAATATTACTCAGAAGATGGCGATTCTAGCGCTCAAGTGGCCACAGCAAACGATGACGCAGAGGAATACGGGACAGCAAAAACAATGAACCTTGCTGCCAACCTGAGAATCGGCGGTTACTACACAGCTACCCTCACTCCCGCTTACAAAGATATCTCAGCATTCCGTTTTAACAATGTGACACTTCCAGATTCAGCTGAAATTGAAGATGCTTATTTAGAATTTACGACATCAGCAAAAGGGACAGCGAATGTAAGCTCCAACATGGAAATCCGTAGCGAACTTGGTAGTCCAGAAATCTACAGCGCGACAACTGGAAACATCACCTCCCGTCCCTACAGTAATTTAGTCGTGAAGTACAATCAGCCATCATTCGCAGCAACAAACCAAATCGTTCGCACAGCTAATTTGAAAGACATCATCAATGAAAATCGCTTCAATGGCTGGAAAGACGGTCAATCAATGGCATTCCGCATCGATGGCGACAATTATATCGGCAGTGTCTATCAAGGCGGCGGTGCCAACTCAGCAAGACTCATCATCAAATATAAAAACAATGGCAAAGGTCCAAACATCGAGAACGCACTTGCAACACCAGACAAAATCAAAAACGTCTACATCAACGAACTATCATCAGAAGGAACTGCGAGCTCTAAAGATGCCTGGGTCGAACTCTACAACGACAATGATGTACCAGTTGTTTTAGGCAAAGGCATGTACTTGACCGATAAAACAAAAACGCTCGACAAATTCGAGTTTTCCAACCTTATTATTCCAGCAAAAGGATATCGCGTGTTGTATTCCGACAAAGCACCAGAACTTGGAAACAACCACTTAAGCTTCGAGATCGGTGGTAGTGGCGACGTTGTTTTATCCGCAAAAGTCGGTTCTGAATTTAAAACGGTAGACTCGATCAAATATACAAAACAAGCTTACAACCAAACATTCGGACGTCAAACAGATGCAAGTAAAACACTAACGCTATTCAGCTCTGAAACGTTCGGCACATCAAACAACAGCGGTCAAACAAACTACGCCGTGCAATTTAGCAAAGATCGCGGCATGTATGACACTGGTTTTGACTTAACGATGACCTCTAAAGCTGGCATCACACTGAAATACACGCTAGATGGCAGCGAACCGAGCGCAACAAAAGGGACGATTTACACTGGCCCAATCACGATTAGCAAAACAACCGTTGTCAAAGTCTATGGTTATGATGCAACTGGTAACACAGGCGTCCTTTCCAACACCTACGTACTGCGCGATAACTACAAGAACGAGGTTACATCAGGCTACCAGTGGCAATTTAAAAACAACATTACGAGCGATGAATACGCGCAAGCCATCGATGACTTCCCGATTGTTTCCGTGACAGGTGCAGCAGCCAATCTAGTTGCCGACCCTTACACACCGGGCACATTCGAGTATTTAGACTCCCACATGGGCACTGGCGGAACCAACTACTTTAACTACTCCGGCGCCAAAAAATTCGGCCAAGCAAGTGTGGCTCAATACAACTCCGGTGTAGCAGTGAAATTCCACCGTGACTACAATGCAAAAAAAGCAAAATACAACTTCTTTGACGCAACACCAGGCGAAGCTTTCCCAGTCGTAGGTAAATTCAGCAAACTAGAACTAAAAGAAGGACAAGACGGTCCACAAAATGACGTCTACAACCTTGGCTACAACCGCTACGACGAAAAAGTAACCGACACCTTAGCACAGCAAATGAATAAAATTTCCCTACACACAAAATATGTACACTACTACTACAACGGGAAATACATGGGTGTCAAAACAATGCGTGAAGACTTTGGTCAAAACATGTTTGAAGAATACTTCGGCGACAGCGATGACAACTACACGAAAATCCGCTTCCAAGATGGCTATTTCACTCCAGGTATCGTAGAAGCTGGCGAAGGTGATACGAACATTTTGACAAAAGTAAAAGCCGTTGCAACAGCGAAAAACTTCCAAGAATTTAAAAACTATGTGGATGTCGAAGATTTAATCAAAACACAAATTCTCTTCATGTTTATTGATACCGAACAAGAAGTTGACGCGGTCGTTTCCAATGATATTTTAAACGGCAACGGCATCAAAATGAAATTCAACATCAACGATACAGACGGTGCTTTCTACAATAACGGCGGCACTGGCACGACCTCTTCTATCTTCGTAGGCGGTGGCGGAACGTATCGCTACAAATGGTCAGACGTTAACTCAAGAAAAGGCGCCGGCATTCTATTCGGTAATTTTTCAGGGGATAGCACGACTGTTCCAACAGCTGGAAATCTAGAATTCAAAACGCTCGTGAAAGACCAAGTACTAAAACAAATCGGCCCAGCAAACGGTGACTTCGCGGGTGCAGCAGGCGCTCCACTATCTGTCGCAAACGTGAGACAACTGATTCTGGATAACCAAAAACAAATCGACGCGGCGTACAAACTAGATGCAGCATACATGGGCGCTAGAACTACCATTTACAAAGATTGGTTAGCAGCCCAAGTCAAAATCCAGGCCCAAGTCCCTGACCGCGTGAAATACAACCTAGAAATGTGGACAAAATACGGCATGGCCCACACACTACAAAACGTAAGCATTATACCGAGCGGTTCTGGCGTTGTTTTAAACAATCCGAACGCCAACACAGACGTTTACTACACAACAGACGGCACAGATCCAATGGGAGCAAACGGCGTTGTATCAAGCAATGCAACGAAATATACAGCAGGAACCATCCTTCCAAAAACAACAAAACTAACCGTTCGCGCATTCACAACAAACAACTGGGGCCCAATGATCGATAACGGTTCAGCCGCAGAACAAGCACAAAAAGAAGAAACCGCAACAAAAGCAGTACAAGCTTTATTCACAAACGACAACATCGCATCTGGAGCAATCAAGAAAGAAACAGATCAAGCCGCAATCGACGCAGCACAAAAAGCAGTAGACGCTGTAGCCGATTTAGCAACAAAATCTGTATTACAAAACAATCTAAACACAGCCAAAGAACTACTCGCAAACCGAGGCAAAACATCTGGAACCATCACAACAAACGACTTTTTCATCGGAACAGATAGCTATGTCAAAGGCACCTACACCGGCGACGTCGCAAAAATTGCCCTTGAAATAAACGGTACGCTACAACAAATCATCAACGCAACCAGCTCTCCGTACCAATATTACGCAAAAGGAAAAATCAACACGCCGACCGATAAAGTCAACATGATTGGCTATGATAAAGACGGAAACGAGCTTCAAAAAACACAGGTAAACGTGCAGAAACCAACAGCCGGGCAACTAACCCTAAACCCATTCTATCTAGGAAAAGACAACTATGTAACCGGACAGTTTTCAGGAGATGTGGCGAAAATCAGTTTGACCGTCAATGATGTAGAAAGCACGAAAATCGGCGCGACAACAGCAAATTTCCAATACTATGCCAACAAACTCATCCGGAACATGACAGACAACGCGAAAATGACAGCCTATGATAATAACGGCAAAATTCTCGACACGAAGCCAGTTATCATTGCAAAAGAAGCGGCTACAGCTGGTACAATCACTACCGCAGCTCCGTTCAAAATCGGCAAAGACAACTATGTAACCGGGCAATTTTCAGGGGATATCACGAAAATTAGTTTAACCGTCAATAACGTCGAAGGTACAAAAATCGGCGTCAGCGCACCAGACTTTAAGTATTATGCGAACAACGTGATTCGTAACCTAAACGATAATGTCAAACTGACGGCCTACGATAATGTCGGCAAAGTCCTCGATACGAAAGTAGTTACCGTTCTAAATGGCATCAGCCTACCTGGTAGCATCGACACTATCGCACCATTCAAAATCGGCAAAGATAGCTATGTAACAGGAACATTCACTGGCGATGTCGCGAAAGTAGAACTGCAGATTAACAAAGTACCCCTACAACGCATCAACGTGACAGATGGTACCATTAAATACTACGCGAAAACCAACATCACGAAGACTACTGATATCATCGAACTAGTCGGCTATAACACAGCTGGTGATATCGTTAGCACAAAAGCAGTCCCAGTAACATCAGCAAACGGCGGCGTAACGGTCAATCCATTCGTGCTCGGAGACGGTTATGTCAAAGGTCAATTTACTGGTGACGTAGCACGAATTAGCTTAACTGTAAATAACGTGAAGCAAACAACCATCAATGTCCCATCAACAGGGCCAGACTTCCAGTATTATGCGAAGACATTGATTAAGAATCGGACAGACACCGTTTCACTGACAGCATACGACTCACTGGGCGGCGAAATCCAAACAGTCAGCGTACCAATTTTATAAGCGTATATACGCGAGAAGAGCCTAAAAGATCGGAATAATAATCTTTTAGGCTCTTCTTATAGTTTATTTAGATGCAGAAATAATAATACCTTTTCTACTGTAATGTTCCGGCTGAAGCAACAAATTCGCAAGGACAACTGCCAAGCTATAAATACTTATCGGCTCACCTTTTACCATTTCATTCTCATCCTGAAGAATCGCTTTTTCAATACTATTATCGTATTTGAAGAAATGCGGCATCAACAACGTATAATCCAAACTACTGTCTTCAATGATCCGCGCGCCTAGTTGCTGATTCGCCACATACGTTCTCTCCGTCTCCTCGTCAAAACCAAAAGTCTTCGCGAGCGCAATGTTCTCCTCTGTTACTTCGGCTTGTCTAATTTGAAATTGCGTCGTCCAAAAAAGCCTTGCCACTCCTAGTTTCTCCATCGTTTCAACCAGTGGCGTGGCGAAAGTCTCAACGTGGAATGGGCCTAGTGTGGAAAAAACAACATCTTGACCTTGTAGCGCCCCTTCCAAATCCGCTGGGTTCGTCGCATCGCCAAAAATGACTTTTGTAGTTGAGGCTACCTCTATATTCTCTTTTTCCCGACCAAACAATGTTAAATTGACGTTCGGAAGTGGTTCCAAAAGTTGGTAAACCGCCTTCCCAAGATGTCCAAAAGCGCCTAAAATTACTATATTCATTCTGCATTCCTCCATTTGTTTTAGTTAGAAACTAAATGTGAACTTTATCACATATATAAAAATAAGCATACTCAGAATTACTCACAAAACCCGTAAAATTTCATTCATCACACTATATCTCTATACCCTACATCATAAACAATTTCTACCATCCTGTCAAAACTACGCACATCAAAAGCAAAGCGGCGACCCATAAACTGGATCGCCGCTTTGCTTTTGATTATTTTGTTACTTGTACTGTCTTCGTATCTAACACGTTACCCTCTTTATCTAGTGCTTTGATAGTAACTACATCCGTTACAGATTTAATTTTGTCAAAAGTGTAGAACTTGAATTCGCCGTCTGTGAATGTTCCACCTTTATAGACTGTGTCATTTACTGTTACTTGTACTGATTTTACTTCACCTGTATATGTTCCTGTGATGTTTTTATCTGTTCCAAGTACTAATGCGTTCGGAGTGATAGCACCTTTGATTACGTTCTCTGCTGCTGGTCCTACAAGTTTTACTGTTTTCGTATCTAGTACTTTGCCGGCTTTATCGAAGGCTTGCATTGTTACTGTGCTGCCTGCGCTCGTGATTTTGTCGAAAGCGTAGAACTTGAATTCGCCATCTACAAACGTACCGCCTTTATATTCTGTACCGTCTACTGTTACTACTACATAGTGTACATCATCTGTATATGTTCCTGTGATGTTTTTGTCGCCTGGTACCAACATGTCGTTCACTGTGATGCTACCTTTTGTTACGACTGGTACACCTGTTACTACTTTTAGTGTTTTCGTATCTAGTAGTTTGCCTACTGAATCGTATGCGTGGATCGTTACAAGGTCTGTTGCGTTCTTGATTTTGTCAAAAGCGTAGAAGGTGAAAGTGCCGTTTGCTACTGTTCCGCCTTTGTACACTTTATCGCCAACTGTTACCGTTACTTTTGCTACGTCTTCCGTGTACGTTCCTGTGATGTTTTTGTCTGATGCTAGGTTGTAGGTTGCTGGTGTGATTTTACCTGCTGTTACGACTACAAATTTCACTTTTGTTCTTTCTAGTTCTTTACCGTATTTGTCGTATGCTACTGCGAATACTGTGTCGGTTTTCTTGATGTTTTTGTCGTTAGCGTAGAAGGTGAATGTGCCATCTGCTTTGACTGCTCCGCCAGTGTATTCTTTGTCGTTCACTAGTAGGGAGATTTTCGCTACGCTACCCGTGAATGTTCCTGTGACATACTTGTCGCCACCGATTAGGAAGTCAGCTGGTGTGATTGTTCCGACTGTTGATGAACGCATGTCGAGTAGTTGTTGCGCTTTGTCTAAATCTCTTTGTAGTTGTGCTTTTACGTCTGGATCTGTTACTGTGTCAATGATTTTTTGTGCTGCATCAATAGATGGTTGAATTGTTGGATCTTTGATTTCGTTTGATGATGGTGTATCGTTCGTGAATAACTCGTTTACTGCTTTACGTGCTGCCTCTTGACGTGCTTGTTCTGCATTTTTAGCATCTAAAAGTTCTTGTGCACGGTCTAGATCTTTTTGTAGTTGTGCTTTTACTGTTGGATCTGTTACTGTGTCTACTAATTTTTGCGCTGCATCAATTTTTTCTTGTGTTGTTGATCCTTTGATTACGTCCGTTGATGGTTGGTTGCTGTTGAACAATTCATTGACTGCTTTTTGTGCTGCTTCTTGGCGTGCTTTCTCTGCCGCTTCTGCTGCATTACGTGCATCTAAAAGTTCTTGCGCACGGTCTAGATCTTTTTGTAATTCAGCTTTTACTGTTGGATCTGTTACTACGTTTACTGCTTTTTGTGCTGCATTGATGGAAGCTTGTGTTGTTGTATCTTTGATTGTATCTGTTGATGGTTTGTCGCTAGTGAATAGCTCATCTACTGCTTTTTTCGCTGCTTCTTGACGTTCTTGCTCTGATGATGCTGCTGCGTTACGAGCGTCTAGTAATTCTTGAGCGCGGTCTAAGTCTTTTTGTAGTGCTGCTTTTGCTGCTGGATCTGTTACTGCGTCTACTAATTTTTGTGCTGCGTCGATTGCGTCTTGGTTCGTGATGTCTTTGATTGCGTCTGTTGATGGTTTGTCGCTAGTGAATAACTCGTTTACTGCTTTTAATGCTGCTTCTTGACGTGCTTTTTCTGCTGCTAGTTCTGCGTTACGTGCATCTAGCAATTCTTGTGCGCGGTCTAGATCTTTTTGTAATTGTGCTTTTACCGCAACATCTGTTACTGCGTTTACTAATTTTTGTGCTGCATCAATGGCATCTTGGTTCGTGATGTCTTTGATTGCGTCTGTTGATGGTTTGTCGCTGTTGAATAATTCGTTTACTGCTTTTAATGCCGCTTCTTGACGTGCTTTTTCTGCTGCATTTGCTGCGTTACGTGCATCTAACAATTCTTGCGCACGGTCTAGATCTTTTTGTAGTGCTACTTTCACTGTTGGGTCTACTACTAGGTCGATTAATCCTTGTGCGTCGTCAATAGATGCTTGTGTTGTTGTATCTTTGATTGTGTCTGTTGATGGTTGGTCACTCGTGAATAATTCGTTAACCGCTTTTTGTGCTGCTGCTTGACGCTCTTTATCTGTACTTGCCGCGTTACGCTCATTTAAAAGTTCTTGGGCGCGGTCTAAATCTTTTTGTAGTGCTGTTTTTTCAACTGTGTCTGTTACTGCGTCTACTAATTTTTGTGCTGCGTCAATTTTTGCTTGTGTTGTTGTATCTTTGATTGCGTCTGTTGCTGGGTCGTTGTTAGTGAAAAGTTCGTTTACTGCTTTTTGTGCAATTTCAACGGTTCCTGTTGTAGTAATACGTTTTGCGTCTGCTAGTACGAATTTAGTTTGGATATCGCCAGTAGATGAAGCTGCGCCTACTTGAACGATTCCAGCTTGTGCAGATGCTTGGATAACTTGGAAGGTAGCTTCTTGCCATGATAGGTCTGGTGTTTCTGTTTTGTTTGTCGGTTTAAATACGCCAATTTCTGATAGGCCTTTGAAGTTAATTGTTGTTTTGCCCGCTGCTGAGAATACACGGTTAGCGCCAGTTCCGTTTGCATCTAGGTCTAATTTACGCGGATCATTAATGTTGATAACTGCGTTTGCTACTGTTGTACGGAAGATGTGTGCTGCTGCATTTGATGCTGCTGGTTGTTTTGCTACTAAGCTTGCGTTTGGATTTATAGTTAAAGTTTGCCCTACGGATATTAGTGCGGCGGCTGATACGTCCGTACGATTAATTGTTGTTGTAGAGCTCGTATCAAATGTTACGTTAGCCATTGCAAGTGGGAATACCTCACGAAGCGTGTTCAAGTTGAATGTTGCGCTTTTCCCTACAGTGAAGTTTGCTGTGTTTGCTGGGGCGTATAAAAGTTCTCCACCATTAGCAGCGATATCTACTTTTGCACCATCTTTAATAGTGAAATATGGATTTGCACCAGCTAAAACGAAAGCATACGTTCCTGTTGTATTATGCTCACCAATGAATTCACCTGCGATCGTAACGTTATTAGCTTCCACAAGCTCATTTAGTGTTCCTAAATTCTCAACACCTTTTCCGTTTACAATTTTGTTTTTTCCTGTGAAGTTAACAGATCCAGCGGTATTATAAACAAATTGCGGACCAACATAATCGATGTTTTCAAAGTTTTGTTCTACACCTTTATAACCACCGTATACTGTGAATGGTGAGTAGTAATGGGAACCGCGAATCTTCATGTTTTTGATATTCATGGTTTTCATCGCTGCGCCAGTGTATGTGTAAATCGTTTGCCATGCGTCATTTATAGACACTTTGCTCTCTGTCAGCGTATAACCTTTACCATCAATTGTAAGGGATGTTTTCTTGAGATTAATCTTAATTCCTGCTGTCATCGTGATGTCTGCTGTTAATTCGATATTTGTAATGCCATTATCTTCTTCAATGATTCGTTTTAATGTTGCAAAATCGCCTACTTGTGTTGGTGCTTCTGTTGTTCCAATTTCGGAGCCAGTTTCAGCCGCTGCACTTGTTGTTGGATAGACTGTTAACATTTGTGATAAAACCGTTACTGTTGCTAGTGTTGCGAATAAAGCTTTTTTCACCTTTTTAGTAGGTATTACGTTGAATGGGATTGTATTTTTCATGTTTTATTTTTCTCCTTTTGTTATGAGAGTCTGTCTCACAACTTGAATTTTTGGGGTATTATTATTAAGAATCTTTATGAGGGAATTTGTTACGAGGAATAAATAATTGTTTGTTTTCTTATTGGGAAGTACTGCTTCGTTTCACATTGTTCCCACCTCCTAATTTGTTGGCCTACGTATACTTTATCAAAAATTTTCCCTAAAACAGGGATTTTCCAGAAACTTATTTTTGAAAATCAACTTTTTAGACACGCGGTTTTACATACCGTTTCCTTTGCTTGTGAATTCCTTAAAAGTGAGTAGTAGAATCTTGATGTTGAAGCGGATCGATCTCTTTTCGATGTACTGTAAATCAAGGTCAATCATTTCGTTAAAAGTCAGGTTGTTTCTGCCGCTGACTTGCCATAAACCGGTACATCCTGGTGTTACGAGGAGACGCTTTTTCTCGTGGCTTGTGTAGTTTGCATATTCTGTCATCAGTGGTGGGCGGGGTCCAACGAAGGACATGTCGCCTTTTAAAATATTGATGAATTGGGGGAATTCGTCGAGACTCGTTTTGCGAATCCATTTGCCGACGCGGGTGATGCGGGGATCGTCTTTCATTTTGAACATGTGGCCGTCCATTTCATTCTGAGCCTGAAGTTTGGCGAGTTGTGCTTCTGCATCGACATACATCGAGCGGAATTTATACATATAGAAGAGTTCGCCGTCTTTTCCGACGCGCTTTTGTTTGAAGAAAATCGGGGCTTTCCAGTTTTCGAATTTGATGGTGATGGCAATTGCGAGGAGGATTGGGAGGGAGATGAGGAGGGCAAAGACGGCGGCGATGATGTCGAAGATGCGCCATACTTTGTCGTGCATTGGTTTTTCGTGGGATTCTCGGGCTGTTCTGGCCTGTTCTCGGAAACTGTAATAGGTCTTTTCCATGGGCTTTCACGTCCTTAATTGAATTGGTATTCTGCCACATCCTTCGTGACTTTATATAAATTGCCATAATTGGCATAAACAACTTGTTCACCGACATTTTGAACCATATTTTTCGTGTCGAAAACGATTGCTGAGCGCATTTTGTCAGTATAGTTAGTCGGAATGGTGCGGAATTCGTCATGGTCGCTTAAAACAACGATTAGCGAGCTGTCTTCACATGCTTCTTCGCCTGTTAGTGGTGCGGATACAACATGGGGATCGAAACTTTTGACATTAAAACCTTCTTTTACGAGCATTTCTTTGATTTCCATCCCTGGGCTTTCACGGATGTCATCAATATTACCTTTGTAAGTAAGTCCGAATAATGTCACTGTGTTTCCGTCGCGCTGTTCCATGATTTGTTTCACGTTTTCGACGACATATTCTGGCATACTGTTGTTTACTTTACGGGCTGTTTGCATAAGTGGGGATTGTTCAGGGGCTGCTGCGATAACGAAGTATGGATCTACGGCTAAACAGTGTCCGCCAACGCCGGGGCCGGGTTGGTGCAAGTTGACACGGGGATGTTTATTCGCCATTTCGATCACACGTAGCGCGTCAATTTCGAGGTGGTTACTGATTTTTGCGAGTTCGTTAGCTAATGCGATATTTAGGTCACGATACGTATTCTCCATCAATTTGCTGAGTTCTGCTTCACCAGCTTGCGCCTTGATGATCTCGCCTTCAACAAATTCGCCGTATACCGCTGCTGCTTTTTCGGTACATTGCTCGGTGATTCCGCCGATGATTCGCGGGTTGTGGATTAGTTCGTGCATGATGTTTCCTGGTAAAACTCGTTCTGGACAGTGTGCTAAGAAGATGTCTTGTCCGACGGTAAATCCTTGTTTTTCAATAAGCGGTTGTACAACGTCTGCCATCGTTCTTGGTGCAATCGTTGACTCGACGATAATCGTGTCGTTTTCCTTCAAAAGTGGTACAATGCTGCCTAGCGCCGACTCAACATACGCTGTGTCACATGATTTATATTCGTCGTTTTTGTTAGGTGTTGGTACAGCGATGATATAGGCATCTGCGCTTACTGGTGTTGTACTGGCGTGAAAATTATTTAAGGCTAAAGCGTCTTGCAAATCTGCCTCGAGTCCAGGTTCTTCAATGTGAATTCGTCCAGCGTTTAAGTTGTCCGTCATGACTGGGGATAAATCCACCCCTGTCACCTTATTGCCGTACTTCGCAAACAAAATCGCGGTTGGTAAGCCGATATATCCAAGTCCTACTACTGTAATTTTCATTGTTCTGCATTCCACCTTTCTTATTTTTCAGGGAGCGTTATCGTCCATGTCGCTTCTTGATCTGCCTTGCCGACTGCCGGTTGATAAATGACCGTCACGTCCTGCTTACCCGCTGGTACTTCGTAATAACCTGAGCCTCGAAGCATCTTTCCTGCTGCAATCGCGTCACCGAAGTTGTTGGCGTGCATTCCGTAGACACTGTGCTTTTTGCCGTTCTCCGTCTTCACAACGAAATCTCCTGCTCCAACGCCTGCTTCGTCCGATCCTACATTCAAGACTTCAAAATCGATTTTTGCGAGTTGCGTTTTATCATTCTTACTATTTAAAGTTTCGACGTGCGTCACTGTTATTTCTAAATCATTGGCCGTTCTTGTTTTCCCGATATCGTTCGCACCTGCTGTCGTTCCACATGCTGCGACAACGGCTACCAATGTCAGGCTTAAAATAAATAATGCAATCCAGCTTTTACTTTTCTTCATAAAAAACTTCCTCTCTTATTTGCAATTATTTTTTTGTGTTGCGATTTAATATACTCATAGCTTACCATCCAAAAATTCAGAAACAGGGATTTTCCAGAAAATTGATTTGGTTTTTCAGTTTGTTAGACAGAGAGGGTTTGTATTTGCGAAAATTTAGGTCCGTGGTATAATAAAGTCAGATAATGATAAACATGGGTATACCCAAAGCGAAACCCCTATCTCAGGCACGAGATAGGGGTTGCTTTTGGTTAGTTACCGTCTACGATCTTTTTGCTTCTTGCTCCGAATCTCTAACCAGTTATTGAAGACTGCAAGGACGCAACCAACAATGATTGGTGCAAGAATAGTTGATAAGATAAACATGTGTACACCCCCCTTCTCTAGATGTGATACTCATCTTAGAGGCAGATGGCTCTTCTACTATATCATATGAAATTGGCTTGCCCGACCACTTGATAACAATCGTAGAAATTTTATTTTTTTAAATTGGGATGATGTTTTATTGACTACTATTTATAAAGCACACACCTGTAAATCAACCACAAACATATGTATAACTGTTCTTGTCGAATCGTTAAGAAAGCGCTTTAATTGAAGTATGTTACGTAGCGCAAAATTTTGACGAGGAGGCTTTTGAATGGAAAACACGACGGTATTGGCTCATAAAGGGATTTCTAAATGGCGGCAACGGATTGGATATGGGTCGGCTGATCTGGCTTGTAATTTGATTTGGCAAATGATAACGCTTTATTTAATGTATTTTTATACGGATATTTTCGGATTAGCCGCGGTTCAGGTCAGTGTATTATTTTTGGTAACTCGGGTTGTGGATGGGGTCGCTGATGTTTTGATGGGGGTTTTGATTGATAAAACGAATACAAAATGGGGGAAATCTCGGCCTTATTTCTTGCTTGGCGCGATTCCGTTTGGATTACTGGCGATTCTAGCTTTTTATGTGCCAGATATTGGGCCTGCTGGAAAATTGGTTTACGCTTATATCACTTATTTGGGTCTGTCACTGGCTTACACGATGGTGAATATTCCGATGGCTTCGATTTTGCCTAGCTTAACGAGCGATGCGAATGAACGGACGATTTTGGCGACGACACGAATGATTTTTGCTTTTGTTGGCGCGACGATTGTTAGTGTACTGACATTGCCATTAGTCGGGTTACTCGGTGGTGGCTCTAAGTCCCAGGGCTTCTTTTGGACGATGGTAATTTTTGCAGTAGTTGGGACATTGCTCTTCTTTTTCACCTTCCGAAATGTGGAGGAAAAAGTGAAGATGAAGCTTGAAAAAGTAACAGTGAAGCAGACTTTCCTTGCACTTAAGGGGAATAAGCCATGGTACATTTTTGCGGTGAATATTTTGTTTATGTGGGGTTCGTATTTCTTTATGCAAGGTTCGCTTATCTACTATTATACGTATAATGTTGGTCGGCCGGATTTGGCGATTGTGGTGGCTGGGATTGGCTCGATGGTTCCGATGGTTGGGACGATAGTTACGCCGTTTTTCTCGAGTCGGATGTTGAAGCGGAGCGTATTTATGATTGGTAGCGTGGCGAATTTGCTGGGGCTGGCGATTATGATTTTTGCGAATGTGAATGTGACGGGATTATTGATTGGATCGGTTGTCGCGGCGCTTGGACACGGGCTTCGGCAGAGTATTTATTTCTCGATGCAGGCAGATCCAGTTGATTACGGTGAGTGGAAATCTGGCGTGAGTGCGGCCGGTGTGCTTTCGGCGGTCAATGGCTTTATCGGAAAAGTGGCGATGGCGGTGGCTGGCGCGATTTCGGGTGTGATTTTGACTTGGGGGCATTATGCGACGAATACAACGCAAAGTTCGGACGCCTTGCTAGCGATAAAATTGAATTATCTCGTGATTCCAGCTATTTTGGTGGTGCTTTCGATGGTCATTATGTCATTTTATAAGTTAGATAAATTGTATCCGGAGATTCGCAAAGAGCTTGATGCGCGTTTGTTGGAGGATTAGAAAGAGGTTTTTTGGATGAATATGCAGGTCAATGAGAATGTTGTGATTGTGAAAAATAAGGCGTTTTTGGCGAAGGCTGAGGCGTTTCGAAAACCGTTATTGCATCGGGATATCGCGGCGAAATCGATAGTAGAGGTCGTGGCGGATGAACAAGCGATTCATGGGTGGAAAGTCCGCGATGTGGCGCCGATTTCAGAGTTAGGTCGGGTCTTACTTGGTCAAGGGGATAGCGTGATTCTTGACTTCGGGGAGCATGTCGTTGGGTTTCCGAGCCTTGCGCTGGTGCCTGTTGGGAGCCCACCTGACGCGCCGCTATACCTCAAGTTTACGTTTGGAGAAATGCCAGTGGAAGTCGCGGAACCATTTACAAATTATGATGGTTGGTTGAGTAAATCGTGGCTTCAGGAGGAGTATTATCATATCGATATTTTACCGCGTGATTTGACGCTGACGAGGCGCTACAGTTTTCGCTATTTGAAAATTGACGTGATTGATTCGTCGCCGAAGTATAAAGTCGCGCTACAACATGTTAAAATAAAGACGGTAAGTTCGGCGGATCGGGCGATGTTAAAAGTTGCCCCGGATACGAGTGACTTTTTTCAGGCTTTAGATCGGGTGAGCGTGAAGACGTTGGCGGATTGCATGCAGGATGTTTTCGAGGATGGACCGAAGCGGGATCGGCGTTTGTGGCTCGGGGATTTGTATTTGCAAGCGCAGACAAACTATGAAACGTTTGATAACCGGGATTTGGTGAAGCGCTGTTTGTATTTGTTTGCAGGGCTTACGGATGCGGATGGGCGCGTGGCCGCGAATTTGTTTATTGAGCCGGAGCCGATTCCGGATGATACGTATTTGGTGGATTATGCGCTTTATTTCGCGACGACGTTACATGACTATTATGAGGCAACTAGGGATTTGGAGACGTTGACGGAGTTGTGGCCTGTGGCGCTGAACCAGATTCGATTTGCGCAACAGTTGTTGGATGCGAACTATTTAGCCGTGGAACAGCCGTATTGGTGGGCTTTTGTGGACTGGAATGAAGCGCTAACAAAGCAAGCATCTGTGCAAGGACTCCTCATTTTCACGTTGAAACAGGCAATTTCGTTAGCGGAAATACTAGATTCTGATGAAAAATCTTGGCTTTCTGATCTACTTGAAAAAGTGACATTTGCCGCGAAAAAATATCTTTGGGACCCGTCGCAAAAACTGTTTGTAAGCGGTCCCGAGAAACAAATAGCGTGGCATAGTCAAATTTGGATGGTCATGGCAGGTGTTTTGCCAGATGAGGAAGCACGGGATTTGTTGCGACGGACAGCCGAGTATTCGCCAGAAATCGGGCTGACAACACCGTTTGCGTATCATTTTCTAGTAGCTGCTTGGCTCAAAGTTGGAGATAAAGAAGCCGCTAAGCAAGTGCTCGTCGGTTATTGGGGCGATATGTTGCATCAAGGCGCCGACACGTTTTGGGAGCTTTTCAAACCGGATGATTTGTCGTTTTCGCCATATGGAAGTCACCTCATTAATTCTTATTGTCATGCGTGGAGCTGTACCCCGGCCTACTTTATTCGCAAATATCATTTATAAAAGGAGCGCGATTCGGTCATGAATTTTCAGCAATTAGATCAGTATTTACGTGCGTATGATGCTATTGAAAAACGGCAAGTATTGGACCATCAAAATATTAATGACGTCCAGCTGCAGACGCGAAAAGATAAAATTGTGATGCCCGATTCGCCTTTTTTGAGCAGGGTGATATTTTCATTAGTAAACATCATCGTTTTGCCCCGATGCCAGAGCATACGCATCAATTTATTGAGCTGAATTATATTTATTCAGGCGTCTCCAAGCAGGTGATTAATGGTGAAGAATATCAATTTAGCGCTGGGCAATTCTGTTTATTTGACCAAAATACGAGTCATAGTATTGCCGAAATGGGCGAAAATGATATTTTGCTAAATGTGATTTTTCGTAGTGAAACGATTAAAACGACTTTTATTAAGACGTTGGAGAGCAATAAAAGTATTGTTTCGGACTTCTTGCTTTCCGCCGCCTTATCAAGTAATACAAAAGATCATTTTATCCGCTTTGATGCTGAGGAAAATGAGCAATTGCAGCATATTACGAAGATGATGCTCACTGAATTTTTCGATCCGAAAGATTATTCTAGCGAGATGATGAAGCAATATCTGGCGCTTATTTTTATGGAGCTGGCGCGTGTTTTTCATCAAAATAAAGCCTATCAAGCTCGTATTGCTGATAATTCGGCGCTATTTCCGATGCTTGAGTATATTGAGAGGAATTACAAGACGGTTACGCTCGTAAAAATGGCGCAGGAGTTCGGTTTTAATAAGAATTATTTGAGTAATAAATTGCGAAAAGAGACTGGGAAGACATGGACGGAGCTCGTTTCCAAGCAAAAGCTCCATCACGCAACGCACCTACTCGCGTATACGGATAACAAGCTTGTCGATATCGCCGAAGAGATTGGCTACGCCTCGCCCAGTTTCTTTTTCAAGCAGTTTAAGCGCCATTATGGCATGACTCCAAAGCAATTTCGGGATGAACGCTAACTTCTGAGCTTGATTTTTCGCGTTATCCTAATGTACATTTTGCCGTAGAGGACGATGAGAAGTAGCGCTACCGCAAACGTGAAAATACTTCCAATCAGATACGTTGAAGTAAGTAAGGTGGCGATTCCCACGGCGATTAGCATCAAGATTACACTCCCGCCAAACCGAGTCCACCGCGAACGTATTGTTTTCCAAAGCGCCACCATGGAAGCATCGTCTGTGAAAATGGCTTCTTTCGGCGCGCCTTCCTTCACCTCTTTCCTAAAATACATCCACCTACCATTCAAAATTGGATACGCATACACGTGCTCCCATCCTGCGTCCTCGAATAGTCCCAAATACTCCTCCTCGTCACCTACATTTTCCTTGTAATCAATACAATATGTGTATTCAGCCGGCTCTCCTTGTTCAAAATGGTACCGTAATGAAGCATACTTACTGAAAAACCACCCCTTATTCGCCATTTCTTCCAAAAACGCTTCTTCTTTTTCCACATTATCCACTGTAATGAATTTAAATACCTTCTTCGTCACACTCGCTCGCCTCCCTAGAATTCCTATATAGTTCCTCAATACGCGATTTTTCCATCCCAAGAACTTGTTTGCCGAGTTCCGTAATTTGATAGATTTTCCGGTTTTTTTCTTCTTGAATAATCGTAACTAGTTGATCTTTTTTCATTTTCGACAGGCTACCATAAATTGTTCCTGGTCCCAAAACAATACGGTTTTTCGTCATATTTTTCACGTTATCTGTGATTGCATAGCCGTGCTTCGGTCGCATTAATGATAGCAAAATATAAAAGGCCGTCTCCGTCATCGGAACATAGGTTTTTATTAATTTTTCATCCATAAATATATCACACCTCGATGTATTTGATGTTTATAATATATCACGGCTCGATATAATTGGCAACTCCTCTTTTTCGATAACACCTTGCCAAACAAAACCAAATTTGGTATACTCCTTTTAATTGATAATGATTATCACTATCAATTAAAAATAAAGGGGGTCTCCATGAGATGATGAAGAAATTAGTTTTTAGTATAGTAACCGTATCGGCTTTAGCCTTAGCTGGGTGCGGTACAGCAGATGAAACCACGAAAGCTGAGGTCGAGACATCAGGGCACGGTAACACGGCGCCAGTGAAATCTAAAACAGAAACCGCACAAATCAAGACACTCGCGGCACAATTCCCAACTGAACCCGCCAAAAATGTCGTCGCAACTTCTGTTTCCGTAACAGAAATGCTTGATATAGCAGGAATCACGCCCGTCGGTATTCCGAGCACTACGCACAAACTTCCAGACAATTTTACAGATATTCCAAAAATCGGTTCTGCCGTTGAGCCCGATGTTGAAAAAATCGCCAGTCTGAATCCGGATTTAGTCATCGGTTCCGAGTCCATCAAAGCTAGCATCGACAAGAAAATCAGCCAAATCAATCTAAAAGGCGCATACTTGCCGACCGACTCTTATCCTGATCTAAAAGTATCGCTAGAGGTTCTTGGCACAGCGTTTGATAAAGAAAAAGCGACGACTACATACCTCACAAAACTACAAAAAGACGAAGATAAAATCGTCGCCTCGATTCCAGATAAAACCGCGCCAAAAGTGATGATTTTGTTCGGAACTGGCAGCTCATTCATGCTGATGAATGACACAACCTACATCGGCAGCCTCGTGAAAACGGTGAAAGCGAAGAATATCGTCACCGAAACAATGAAAACGGAAGAATCCTATGTACCACTAAATATGGAAGACGTGACGGCTGCCAATCCGGACGCGATTCTACTCGTATCGCACGGAGATGCCAACGCAGCCTTGACGCAATTCAAAGCAGATGTGAAGAAAAACGGCGCTTGGGAAAAATTAAATGCTTTCAAAAATGACAAAGTTCAAGCGCTCGATTATGATATTTTCGGCTATGCATCCCTTGCCAACGCGACAACTGGTCTAGAGCAGCTGAAAGACATTCTCTACAAATAAGATGGAACGTCAACAAAGAAGCTGGTTTATCATCGGGACGACATCCATTTTGCTTGTTGTCGCAATGATTGTTGCAGTTGGCGTCGGAAGTATTCACATCGCTCCAATAGAAAGCGTCCGTACTTTATTTGGCGAAGGCGCCGAGTTATCCCAAACAATTTTATGGAATTTGCGGATTCCGCGTGTCCTCATCGCCGTCATTGTCGGTACTAATCTCGCCGTATCCGGAGCTTTTTTGCAAGCTGTGATGCGCAATCCACTAGCAGATCCTGGTTTAACCGGGGTTTCCAGCGGAGCCGCCGTCACCGTTTTGGCCATCGTACTCCTTTTCCCGAACCTTGGCAGTTTTGCACCGATTGCTGGCATGATTGGCGGGCTTGTCGCGGTCGTGATTGTCTACGCGCTCGCTTGGAAAAATGGCAAAATTTCACCGATGCGCATCATCCTGTCCGGAGTTGCCGTCAACGCGATTATGGGCGGAATCATCGGTCTGCTCTCGATTCTGTATAGCGACCGATTACCCGCCGTCGTACAATGGATGAACGGAAGCCTTGCTGCAAAAGGAATCGGCGACGTTCAACTGCTCCTTCCTTACTCCATAATCGGTTGGATTTTTGCGATTCTCTTCATTCGAAAAGCCAATATCTTGAGTCTCGGTGATGATATCGCAGTAAATCTTGGTGAAAAAATGAATCAGACGCGCATTATTCTATCGATTATCGCGGTGTACCTAGCGGCAATCTCGGTTTCCATCGTCGGACTGCTCGGCTTCGTAGGCCTTGTCGTGCCACACATGGCGCGCTTTCTAGTCGGCTCGAATTATTGGCGCCTCATCCCGATGAGTATGGTTCTCGGCGCCCTCGTTTTACTCGCAGCAGACACGATTGGGCGCTCCCTTTTTGCACCGCTCGACATACCCGCAGGAATCATTATGGCCATCGTTGGCGCGCCGTACTTCCTCTATTTAATGCGCACAGGAGACATCTAATTTTAGCATGGAAGGTTGGATAAAATTATGGTAGCAACAATCAATATTGACAAAGTAAAATCGCGCTATGATGCGTTTGTCGCAAGTCGAAAAACAATTGTGATTAGCTCAAACGACGCGGACGGAAATCCGTTCATTAGCTACGCCCCGTTCGTTCAACATGAAGGTAAACTCTACATCTATATCAGCGCAATTGCCGAACATTACGATTTTATCGAGCAAAGCGAAACGATTCAGATCATGATGCTTGCCGATGAACAAGACACGAAAAACCTCTTCGCACGCGAGCGGCTCTATCTGAAATGCACCGCTGAAAATATCGGCAATGACGATTTAGAAATGATTTTTGAAAAAATGACGGCGATTCACGGCGCCCAGTTAATTCAATTACTGCGCACCATCGACATGTCGATTTTCGAGCTGACACCAAAAGATGGCCGATACGTGATTGGCTTTGGACAAGCGTTTACCGTGGATTTCGCAGCGGAGAAGCTGGAGCATATTGTAGTTGAAAAGAAATAGATTGCAAAAAAGATTCCACATATACACGATTTGTGTATATGTGGAATCTTTTTTAAATATCGAACAAAACACTTAACAAATCTTTCACTTTATCCATTATCTCAACTGGAACTTCTTCTACGATTTTAAAACCTCTGGCATTAGCATCCACCATCCGATTTTGTTCTAGAAGCACTTGCCCAGTTGTCATCAGCCCTTCCGGCAAATCAACATGGAGTGGAAAACGTCGAACTTTCGATGTGATAGCAGCAACCGATACCATATTAGAATTTGGAATTTGATTTGACAAAACCAAGCATGGTCTATGCCCTCTTTGTTCGTGTCCACTCGTTGGCGATAGGTTCAACATAATTATTTGCCCTGATCTGAGCAGCTCTGTACTCTCCGATGTCATAAATCAAACTCCTCCCCTACGCTATTCTGGATGATTTCTGAGTCATTTAAATGGCCACCTGTATAATTTTCAAATAATTTTTCCATTCTCGTAGTCTTATTCTTAGGCTTTAGGATAATCTCATGCCTTGTTGAAATTATATCAAATGAAACATCCTCAAGAGCCACCACCCCTGCTTGTTTTAATATTTCTTTCGGTAAAATAATACCTTGGCTATTTCCCCATTTTTTTAACTTAGTAGCCCTCACAAGCATAATTTTCACCTCCGACTTTTAATTCCTACATCAAGTATATACGCGTATAACTTTTTTGTCAACCAACAAGTTATACACGTATATACAAAATATTAAAACTCATTCCTCATCCTTATTCCTCGTTCGCCGTCCTAACCAGAACACCAATCCAAGCACCAATAACCCCAACAAAACACCGCCCGCAACGTACCACATCGTGTAATCCTTCTCGAGCCCGACCGCTTTATCATTGAAACTCGCCGCGGCGTCTGCTTTTATCTCAAACCGCTCATCCCATTTCCAAGTTTGATCCCCAGACGTCGCTACCATTTTCAGACGATATTTGCCCGGTTTGAATGCCTGATTATTCCAACTAATCCCAAAGTCAAAATTAGAATTCGGAGCCATACGCAACGCACTTTGTTTTGCCTTGTAAAGCGCCTCATCATCACCCTCCTTATACACTTGCGCATCCACATCCAAATTTTGTAGAATCATAGGTTTGACATTCTGTAGATTAACCTTCAAAACGTTGCGATAGTTGACCTGATCCGGCTTAATTCGGTTCATTTTCATATCAGGATTCACCGCGACATCATTCTCAGAAAGAATCACGCCAATCACATACGCATATTTATTCTTAATCTGCACGCCCTCTCCCGACTCCGTTTTATCCCCATTATCCTTCTCAGAAAAATGAAGCCCGCCTAAAATAAAGCCATCAAAAGAATCTCGCGGCATCGTCACTTTCACCTTCACCGTCCTGCTCCCATTCGCCGGAATCGTTATTTCATCAGGCATTTCCGCAATTTTAGAAAAAGGCGTTTTGAGGGTATTATCGAATTTCGGCGCTTTATTACTATAATCAACAATGCCATTATCATTCGTCACCGCCGTATTTGCGTTGGTTTCCACCGTCACCGGATGCGCCAAACCATTGGTAAGCAACACTTCCAATTCCTGCACTTGGCCAGGCTTCATCCGCAATTCAAAATAGGTTTTCGACTTATCAATTTGATTTTCCGGAATAACCGCCGACACTGAAAAATTCATTTCCGCAGCTTTCGATGTTTCTGTATGTATTAAAATTCCGCTTATTAGTACGCCAACAACTGCTAGTAATGCTATTAATTTGTTCACCATCTCCTAGACCTCCTTGAGAAAAACTAGAATCAAATATGACACACCTAGCTCTAGGCCTTTCAATCATGCTTCGCGACTCCCGTAACCGTCAACCCGCTAGTCGCCGTCACTTGCTCATCCACTAACTTGTTCACCGTCACTTGGAAATCTCCAACAACGAGAAATGCAATAAGCGCCCTAAAAACATGCCTTCTTTCCCTCATAAAAAAACTCTCCCTACCTATTGTATACTATATATTTTATTCAGTCTTCTAAAATTCTGCCATTATCTAATCATCTCTGCCTCTTCGAAAAACAAATAGCAAAATAAATATTGCGGTATCCGAAGCCTCCCGCTCACATTCCAATAATACCATATAAGTAATATATTTCACTATTTTTTGACAAAAAGGATGATTAATTTTCTTTTTTAGACACATTTCGGACACAAAAACACACGAAAAAACCCCCATTAACAACAAAGTGATATTGACAAAATTTTTTTAATGTGATATTTATATTAGCCACAGAAATCAATCCCTGCACTTATCATTCACATCGCGCAACCATTTATAATCCAAAAAAGCCACTCTAGTTAAAAAAAATCTTTTTACCAAAATGGCGAAAAGTGTTTTACATTTCATTCCATTCATGATACAATTCATTTGCGAAAACGCTTTCCATTGTATTACTTGCTACTAAAGTTAGAGATAAGCGCTTATCCACTTTACTTCAAGCAAGTTATTCTACAATTGATATTCTTTTTCGCAGGGTACGGGGCCCAAAAATAAGATTCTTAAATAAAAAATAGGAGTGATTTATCAATGAGGTTTACATGGAAAAAAGGGGCAATTTTATCAGCGGTATCGATTCTTGCTGGTAGTGTTATATTAGGAAACGTATTACAAGACACACACGCAGATGCAGTTCCCACAACAATAAACGGCGTGCAAGATGCGGTTTATGAAACAGCTGACCAAGTGCTACACGCGTCTGACCAAGGGACTTTTAGCGTCGGTGGTATGTTAATGGACACTGACGGGAATGTCGTTTACGTACAGCATAATAATGTTGTAAATAACGACCTGACTTTCGATCCGACTGCTCACGGCGAGCGCCAAATGATTGATTGGTACTATGAAAATAAAGAATCGCAAAACTTGCCTGAACCGGAGAATATCGTGTTGGTGACATCACTTGATCCATGCGCGATGTGTACAGGTTCCATTTTGCAAGCTGGATTTTCAAATGTTGTCGTTTCCGCTAATGATACGTATGCTGGTATTAACTACGATAAATCAGCGTTATTCCCATCGCTCGCTGGCACTTCCATGCAAGCCGCCGCGCAAGATAGCTTTTCTTATCCTGCCGTTTTAGGCTTAACTGAGAAGTTCTCTCGTAAAGCGACCGGCGCACCTGTTTCCTCTGTCTTCGGGGAAAATGTGGCGATTGAAGACCAAACGTATGCGCTAACATCCACTGCATTTGATGCGACATTAAGCGACGTTTCAGCAAAAATCAATACCGATTTGCCAGAAAATGAGCTACTAGATCCGAAAACTTTAGCAACTACCGATCCCATTTACCTTGCATTAAAAGCAGCCTATCCACACGCTTTGGAGTACACGGCACCATCGCCTAACGCTCCTGACGAAGGGCTAGCACCTTATCTCATCGAAGCTGCCGAGCAAGATATCGCGAACGGTGGGGACGGTAATGCCGTTGCACTCCTTGACACGTTCGGAAACTTGATTATGGCTCTTCCAGGAAACCAAGCCGTATCTGAAATTCAAACGCCGTTCATGTTGACGACTCGCGGCTACGCTAAATTAAGATACGACCTGCAAATGAATGGCGTTGCGGATGCCACGAAATACCTCGGACACCCGAAATACAACACGTTCATTTACGCAAAAGGTATGGAAATAAACCCACAAGGATTGGCCGATTTCGGCGCGTTCGGTTCCACAATGGAAGGCGCGATACCAACCGATAGAACCCAATTCCAATACGGTGTACCAAGAGCAACACAAGCTGAATTAGACGCATTCGCAGATGGCTTACCACCATTTTATAGTGCCGATGATTCTGTAAATGTCCATATTAAACAAACAGCAAATCAAGATTTAATCGCTGCGTTAGAAGCAGGATTACCAACGACTAGCAAATAAAATACGATAAAAAACCAGCATACTATCAGTACCCAAAACTGATGGTATGCTGGTTTTTTATATTCATTAATTGTCACAAAATCATCATAAAATAAGGGGAAAAAGGCGTACCAGTCAAAAAAAGTCCTCCTCGAACCTGCTATACTAGCTGTTTCGTCTACTTTATAGAAAGGAGTATAATGGTGTTCACTACAAGAGAATAACAGATGAAAGGGAGCAGTCATATGCCACACATACTTAAATGGGGAATCTACATAATGGGAGGTTGCGCCATTTCTCTTGGCGTTATGTTCTCTAGCGCACCAGTTTATGCAGCAGAACCCGCAACAATTACCTACTACACCGGAGATACACTTGAAAGGACTTACATTATTGATAAAATAAACCATGCTAGTCCAGAAGATTTGAGTCCAGAGGCCCTATCGATAGCGGTAGATGGGAGCATGGACATTGCAACGGAAAACGGCTATACACGCGTCCATTTGTCTCCAGGTACTTATACGTTAGCCCATCGATTAAACGTCAACAAATCGCTTATCCTAGAGGGAACGACCGACGACGGGAAGAATCTCACCACCATCCAGTTGGCGCCACAAACAAAACCGGAAGAAAAGGCGATGCTCACCGCGGCTAGTGGAACAAAAGAGGCACCAACGACGATTCAGAAACTGACCTTGGACGGCCAGTGGGATCCCGCTAGTAAACAATTGGATATCTATCAGCGTGGGATTGTGTTGCATCCCTTAACCAAGCTACCCGATCCAACCAGTCCTACTTCCCCCAAATATTATGTCGGTTGGGGACGCAAGCATGATGTGACCATTCAAGATATGACGATTCGGAATATGGGTGGGACAGGGATTTATATGGAGTTTGTGGATAATATTAAAATCATAGGAAGCTCTCAAGTTAAAGGAGCAGAGACGAACCGACTGGAAAACCTCGGCTACGCAGGGATTGCAGGGTATTCTGCAAATAACGTAGATGTCGATAGAACGCTCGTGAGTGATGTCGGGGTTTCTGGACAACAAGCTTATGGCATGGCGTTTAGCTGGAAGAAAGGAACCACCGATGCGAATCAATTGGCAGAGGACGACCCGAGTCGATTCCCAACGACGACAGAAGGAAAGGCTGCACAGAGTAATGCAACGTATACGCAAGGCTATTATCGCAGTCAACATGACACCGTAACGAATAGTACCATCATGAATATCCCGACATGGGAAGGACTCGACACCCATTCAGGCTATGATATTAATTTCAAAAATAACCGTCTGTTAGGAGTGCGATTCCCGATTGTCGTCGGTGGGATGGATTATCCAGAAGAGGGGACGGAGAACCTGATCGCCGCCTATCCGCCAAAAAAAATTCTTATTCAAGAGAATGATCTTAACCAAGAAACAGATAACACGATCTACAACCCAAACAAGAAAACATCGGAACGCGGGATTGTGGCAACAGGCACCAAGTATCAGGATTTGTTACAGAATCCAAATACTCTGGGCTTTTTAGAAGGGCTTATCATCGATACGAATCATGTCAATGCCATTAAAACCACCATCCCTTCTCGCGGCGGGATCAGTATTCATGTGACGAAAGCAGCGAACATTATCGATAATATTTTGACCAATTCCGAGATGAATGGCCTTGTTTTCATGAGCTCCAATAAAAAAACCAATATGTCAGGAAATGGCATCTCGGGCATGATAGATAATACAGGAACAGGTAAAACTGCAGATATTGGTATTCGAGGCTCGCATAATAATGGGGAAGACTCGAATACGTACGCCATCCCAGATAAACCCACGGATGCAGGTACGAATGTGCGAGACAATATACTAGGAGTTGGTGCTTCTTTCCAAGCGATTTTGCAAGAAGCCGAGAGCACGGCCAATGCGCTCCAAACCGATACGCTACCCACCATCCTAACGCAGCCATTGGAGAGCATGCCAGCTTGGGATTATTTAGAGAAGGAACCCAGCGTGTTACCAGACGAACGCTCCTATTATGAAATGGAGAGCGGGAAACCCCTACTGACGAACGAAAAATAGAGACGATGAGGAGAGAGATAGATGAAGAAGAAACTAGGTATCACCGTATTAATCACTGCCTTGATTATCCCCAGTATGACCTGGGCATCCGAAGAAACAGCGGCACCGACAGATGTGCCAGCAACGGAGGAACAAGAAAATCCTGAAACTTCAGCACCAACCGACTCGGTGACAACGGAGTCAGAGGAAACAACTGTACCCGCAACCGCAGAAATATCAACAGCCAAGGACGAAAGGGCCACGGAAGAAAAAACAAGCATCGTGGCACCGACCTCTCCTGTCATAGCGGCAGAAACAAACACAGAAGTACCACGCCAAGCAGAGAAAACATCCCCACCAGAACCAAAAACAGAGAAGCAGGTAGAAGCACCTCCTACAAAAACCGTGGAAGATCCGGTGGTAACAATACCTGATCATAGCCTGCATAGCTTCATCACAGATGCCCTGGATTTGAAACGAGATACTCCGGTGACACAATCAATGATGGCATCTCTCACTACCTTGGATGTCAATGGTGTTGGTGATACTACTGGATTAGAGTATGCAGTTAATTTGCGTCAATTCATATCAACGGATAGCGGTTATAAAGGAGATAATTTGACACGTATCCTCCAGTTACATCACTTGGAGACCTTGGAATTAGGTCCTAGGGTTGCTCCACATTATCCTTCCTTTGCTTCCTTAACCGAATTACGGGAACTCACTATAAAGAACGCCTATAAAATGGCTGACTTGAATTTCTTAGCTGAGAATACAACACTAGAAAAGTTAGACTTAGGAGATAAATACTCGGATAACGGCGTGCTAACCGATATCTCGGCGTTACGTCATTTAACTCGATTAAAATCACTCTCGCTGTACCATACGAACCAACCATTAGATTACAGTCCTCTCTTGACATTGTCCCACTTAGAGTCCCTCCGCATCGAGAATCAAGGATTGCAAGATGCTAGCTTCTTAGCGCCGTTAGCTCATTTGACACACTTGGACCTCACGAATAATTGGTTTACGACGACCGATTCGATTAACGCTTTACCTGCGTTGCAAAATGTCATCTGGGATGGCAATTTTATTCCAGGACAACCGAATCAGTTTGCCGCCCAATTGCCGACCGAGACAACGGAATTAGCCATTGGTGAGCGCACGGTCTTACCGATGACATGGACTTACAATGGCGTGCCCTTGGAAACAGATAGCTACGGAGATTTGTTAGTAGACGATTATACCGTGGTGCCCTTCGCGAAACAAAGCAATACGGTGACAAGTAGTCCTGCGATTCTAACAAGTACGAAACCCACGCAGACGAGTATTCCGATTGAAGCGACAAAAGGCGGCATGACCACGTTGACGAGTGAAGTGATTCCTGGTTATCAAGTGCAGACCAAGGTTCACGTGTTGGACATTCCTAAACCGCCAACGTTAACGCCCGTTTCGGAGCTACAAGATACGCTGCACGGGAAAACAAGTCCACATTACCATGTCCAAGTGGCTATCGACGGGAAAACCTACCAAGTCGTGGCGGATGACACGGGGGCTTTTGATGTAACAATCGGCATGTTTCCTGTTGGGACGCCTTATGTCGTGACCATTAGTGACCCAACAGGCACAGAAGGCGTACCTGTTCATGCGGCGATTGTCGACGGTATTCCACCGCAATTAAACCCAGTGACAACCGGACTTCAAGCCATTAGCGGGCGTGTTATCGATGGTCGAACTCGTGTGCGCGTGCTCGTGAATGGCATTGTGCAACGCGAAGTCGATACCGATGCGCAAGGCTATTACACGGTACCTGCGCGGAAACTGGTGACGTCCTATGGGTTATCGAATCGTCCGATTCGTGGCGGCGATAAAATCCAAGTCGATTTTGGCCCAAATACCGTGGAACATCTGATTACCAGACAAATCGTGCAAGACGCCAGCCGACCAACCACACTCGATCCGGTACAAGCGCGTACGGACTACATCACGGGACAAACATTGCCGGGATCACAAACCTTGCGTCTGATAGTCAATGGGGTTCCGCAACGCGTGATTACGCCACAAAGCTCGGGTGCCGGACAAATTGAACCGGATGGCCATTTTAAAATTTATAGCCGCTTCAACCTGAATAGTAAGGGGCAATTAGCTCGCTTACAGACCGCGGATACGATCACGGTGGATAGCGGGGAACAGATTTATCGCGGTTCTTTTGTGGAAACGAACGTGGAGTAAGGAAGACTCAACACCACAACATGGCGAGCGCCTCCCATCGAAACCCTATAACGAATTCCTCAGCTCTCGTGTCAAAAAGCGCTTAAAAGGCTACATGAAAAGCCTTTTAAGCGCTTTTCTATCTAAAGAAGTACCGGGACCCGTAAAACTGCGGATATTGGCATTCGAGGCTCGCATAATAATGGGGAAGACTCGAATACGTACGCCATCCCAGATAAACCCACGGATGCAGGTACGAATGTGCGAGACAACATACTAGAAGTTAGTACTTCTTTCCAAGCGATTTTGCAAGAAGCCGAGAGCACGTCCAATGCGCTCCAAACCGATACGCTACCAACCATCCTAACGCAGCCATTGGAGAGCATGCCAGCTTGGGATTATTTAGAGAAGGAACCCAGCGTGTTACCAGACGAACGCTCCTATTATGAAATGGAGAGCGGGAAACCCCTACTGACGAACGAAAAATAGAGACGATGAGGAGAGAGATAGATAGATGAAGAAGAAACTAGGTATCACCGTATTAATTACTGCCTTGATTATCCCCAGTATGACTTGGGCATCCGAAGAAACAGCGGCACCGACAGATGTGGCAACAACGGAAGAACAAGAAAATCCTGAAACTTTAGCGCCAACCGATTCGGTGACAACGGAGTCAACTGAAACAACCGATTCAGAAGAAACAACAGCACCTGCAACCGCAGAAATCTCAACAGCCAAGGACGAAAGTGCCACAGAAGAAAAAACAAGCATCGAGGTCTCAACCTCTCCTGTAATAGTGGCAAAAACAAACACAGAAGTACCACGCCAAGCAGAGAAAACATCCCCACCAGAACCAAAAACAGAGAAGCAGGTAGAAGCACCTCCTACAAAAACCGTGGAAGATCCGGTGGTAACAATACCTGATAATAGCCTGCACAGTTACATCACAAATGCTCTGGGCCTGAAACGAGGTACCGCCGTGACACGATCAATGATGGCCACACTTACCACCCTAACAGTCACTAGCATTTATGATACCACTGGCTTAGAATATGCAGTCAATTTGCGTCAATTCAAATCAGCTTATGGTTTTAAAGGAGATAATTTGACACGTATCCTTCAGTTACATCACTTGGAGACCTTGGAATTAGGTCCTGGTCCTGGTCCTGGTCCTGGAGCTAACATGCCGTACCCTTCCTTTGCTTCCTTAACCGAGCTACGGGAACTCACTGTGAAAAATGATTCTAGAATGCCAGACTTGAACTTTCTAGCTGAGAATACAGCACTAGAAAAACTAGATTTAGGGGACAGATTTGAGGAAAATGATTCGCTAACCGATATCTCGGCGTTACGTCATTTAACTCGATTAAAATCACTCTCGCTGTACCATACGAACCAACCATTAGATTACAGCCCTATCTTGACATTGTCCAACTTAGAGTCCCTCCGCATCCAGAATCAAGGATTACAAGATGCCAGCTTCTTAGCACCGTTAGCTCATTTGACACACTTGGATCTCACGAATAATTGGTTTATGACGACCGATTCGATTAACGCTTTACCTGCGTTGCAGAATGTTATCTGGGATGGCAATTTTATTCCAGGGCAACCGAATCAGTATGCCGCCCAATTGCCGACCGAGACAACGGAATTAGCCATTGGTGAACGCACCATATTGCCGATGACATGGACTTACAATGGCGTGCCCTTGGAAACAGATAGCTACGGAGATTTGTTAGTAGACAAATATTTCAACGTACCCTTCGCGAAACAAAGGAATACGGTGACAAGTAGCCCTGCGATTCTAACAAGTACGAAACCCACGCAGACGAGTATTCCGATTGAAGCGACGAAAGGCGGGATGACCACGTTGACAAGTGAAGTGATTCCTGGTTATCAAGTGCAGACCAAGGTCCACGTGTTGGATATTCCTAAACCGCCAACGTTAACGCCCGTATCGGAGCTACAAGATACGTTGCACGGGAAAACGAGTCCACATTACCATGTCCAAGTCGCTATCGACGGGAAAACCTACCAAGTCGTGGCGGATGACACGGGGGCTTTTGATGTAACAATCGGCATGTATCCTGTTGGGACGCCATATGTGGTCACCATTAGTGATCCAACGGGCACAGAAGGCGTTCCTGTTCATGCGGCGATCGTCGACGGTATTCCACCGCAATTAAACCCAGTGACAACCGGACTTCAAGCCATTAGCGGGCGTGTTATCGACGGCCGAACTCGTGTACGTGTGCTCGTGAATGGCATTGTGCAACGCGAAGTCGATACCGATGCGCAAGGCTATTACACGGTACCTGCGCGGAAACTGGTGACGTCCTATGGGTTATCGAATCGTCCCATTCGTGGCGGCGATAAAATCCAAGTCGATTTTGGCCCAAACACCGCGGAACATCTGATCACCAGACAAATCGTGCAAGACGCCAGCCGACCAACCACACTCGATCCGGTACAAGCGCGTACGGACTACATCACGGGACAAACATTGCCAGGATCGCAAACCTTGCGTTTGATTGTCAACGGGGTTCCGCAACGCGTGATTACGCCACAAAGCTCGGGTGCCGGACAAATTGAACAGGATGGCCATTTTAAAATTTATAGCCGCTTCAACTTGAATAGTAAGGGGCAATTAGCTCGCTTACAGACGGCGGATACGATCACGGTGGATAGCGGGGAACAGATTTATCACGGTTCTTTTGCGGAAACGAACGTGGAGTAAGGAAGCCAACACTTTACCATACGAACGCTCTTATATATGAAACAGAAAATGGGAGACAACTACTCACGAACGGAAAATAGAAAAAGGGGGAGAGAAAAAGATGAAGAAGAAACTAGGTATTACCGTATTAATAACCGCCCTTATTATTCCCAGTATGACCTGGGCATCTGAAGAATCAACGGCACCAACAAAAGTGCCCGCAACGGAGGTACAAGAACATCCCGAAACTGTAACGCCAACCAACTCGGTGACAACGGATCCAACTGAAACAGCAACAGTCGAGGATAACAGTCTGGCGAAAGAAAAATCGACCGTTGTAACCCCTACTTCTCCTGCCACAGAAGCAGAAACAGGAGTTCCAACAGAAGTACCGGTAACGGAGAAACAAGAGCACCATGAAACTGTAGCTCCCACCGAAACACCTACCAACAACAAAAATGAGAATACAGCTGCTGAAGAAGTAGAAACCGTATCCGTAGCGCCAACTCCCACTGTTGAGGAACCGACAACCGCAATAGAAAAAATGCAAAAGCCTCTACAACCAGCAGTTGAATCCACGACAGAGAATCAGCCCAAAATAACACCGGCAACAACATCGGAAGACCCGGTCGTGGAAATACCTGACTTCGATTTAAGATGCATGATCTTGCTTAGCTTAGGCTTTGAAGACTTTGACATGCCTATAACCCAATCGATGATGGAATCCCTCACAGACCTTCAGACATCTGCCTACGATACCACTGGCTTAGAATACGCAGTCAATTTACGCCACCTCAAATTTACAACTTTTCTTTGGGGAGAGAACATTGATGATAATATGGCACGTATCCTCCATTTAAATACGTTAGAGTCCTTGGAATTCAATAATTTTCCAGAAAATTATTCACTTGCTCCTTTAACTCATTTACGAGAACTAACAGTAGATGATGTCACCTTTCTGTCAAATTTGAATTTTTTAGCTGAAAATAAAACACTTGAAAAACTGAATTTAGGAGGAGGTGGGTCTCCTGAGGATAAAACCCACCTTGAAGATATTTCAGCACTGCGAAAATTAACATCATTAACCTCCCTGTCGCTGTACCAGGGCAATCTTGATCCATTAGATTTAAGTCCTATCTTGGCTCTATCCAATCTAGAAACACTAAAACTTAATAGGCAAGACTTGCAAGATGTGAGTTTCTTAGCGCCTTTGTCTCATTTAAAGCACTTAGACCTCACTAATAATGCAATGACACAAACAGACTCTATCCGCGCGTTACCTAGTTTACAATCCGTCAATCTCACAAATAATCACCTTCAAAAAGCAGATATTACAGATATAGATGTAACTTGGGATGGCAATTTTATTCCTGGAAAACCGAACCAATATAAAGCAAGTTTACCAACAGAAACAACAGAGCTAGCTTCCATTGGCGATAGCACTACCTTACCCGTTACATGGACTTATAACGACGTGCCAGTGGAGGTAGAATGGGGACGTTTGAAAAATTCACCTTTTTCGGAGTACCCTTATCACGTAACAATTAGTCCCGCAATCCTAACAAGCAAGAATGTTAAAATCACTAGCATTCCTGTCACAGCGACTGCAGACGGCTTGACGACGGTGACAAGTGAACTCGTCCCCGGATACAAGGTGCAAACTAAAGTGCGCGTATTGGGTCTTCCTAAACCGCCGCGGTTAATGTTAGTATCTTCCATGCAAGACACTTTGCATGGAACTACCAGCCCTAACTATCGTGTTAAGGTGGTTATCGAAGGTGAAACATACCAAGCAGTCGCTGATGAAAAGGGTGTTTTTGCAGTGAAAATAGGTCTGCACCTCGCTGGAAGTTCATATGCAGTAACAGCTATAAGTACAACAGGAATAGAAAGTACTCCTGTCCATGCAACCATTCTTGACGGTGCTATTAAGCCACCACAAATAAACCCAGTGACCGTGGGAATTCAAGAGATTAGCGGACGCATATCGAATGGTCCAGCCCGCATACGGATTCTAGTGGATGGGGTTGTGCAGCGCGAAATCACCACTACTGCAGGTGGCTATTTTTCGGTACCTTCACGGAACATCTTGGATTCTTCAGGGAAATCAAGAGGGCCCCTCAAAGCATTTTATACTGTTCGAGTCGATTATGGTCCAGATACTCCAAAAAATCTTATCACGGAATGTGTCGTTGTATCTAACGAGCGTCCAACAACACTATACCTAACGCAAGCAAATGCTGACTATATAACCGGCCAAACGTTACCAGGTTCACAAACATTACGCCTAACAGTCAACGGAATAATGCAACGTGTGATTACTCCGAGAAGCACAAGTCCTGGACAGATAATGTCAGATGGCTATTTCAAAATTTATAGTAGGTTTAATCTGGATAGTGACGGCCAATTATCTCGGCTAAAGACAGGAGATACAATTACTGTAGATAGTGGAATTCAACTCTACGGGGCATCACATGTAGAAATAAAAGTACAGTAGTATAACAGAGGGGAAATCCTTGAATAAAAAACCGCCATCCAAATTTTCTAACTTGATTTGGATGGCGGTTTCTTTGATTTAAACAGATCTTTTAATCAGTTCCACGTACGCGCTAAAAATTCCTCGCTATCCGGATCAGATCCCGTGCGCTTATCCTCATTCAACGCATCAATTCTCTTCATATCCTCATCACTCAAATCAAAATCAAACACATCGAAATTGCTCTGAATCCGTTCAGGTGTCACTGATTTCGGGATAATCACCGAGCCATTATTTAGATGCCAGCGCAAGATCACTTGAGCCACAGTCAGCCCTTTAGCCTCTGCGATCGACGCCAAAACAGGATTATTCAACAGTTCCCCACCCTTAGCAAGCGGCGACCATGCCTCATGAACAATATCCTGACTCTCCAAATAAGTCCGCAACGGTTTTTGCGACAATAACGGATGCATTTCAATCTGATCAATCACCGGTTTCTCATTCGCCGTCGTGAATAAATTTTCCAAATGATGCTGGTGGAAATTACTCACTCCAATCGATTTTATAAGTCCCTCGTTGTAAAGCCGCTCCATCGCCCGCCATGAAGCCTTGTAATCACCCACAGGCCAATGAATCAAATACAAATCCAGATAATCCAGTTGCAATTTTTTCAAGGACGTCTCAAAAGCCCGCAGCGTCTCGTCGTACCCGTGATCCGCGTTCCAAAGCTTCGAAGTGATTGTCAAATCCTCACGCGGAATTCCGACCTCACGAATCGCCCGCCCGACAAAGTCCTCATTCTCATACACCTTAGCCGTATCAATCGCCCGATACCCAGCATCCACGGCCACCTGAATCGCCTCGACTGCCTGCTTCTCATCCTCCATCTTCCAAACCCCAAGCCCAACAAGCGGAATCCCCTGCCCATTATGAAACCTCTTTAAATCCGTAGCCTTCAACTCCATATTCAAAAACCTCCCAGATTATCATTCACCTCCAAGTATAGACCTCTGAATACAAGATTCCAACTATTTCACACGAAAAAAAGCCAAGTCTCAGCACTATTACCTTGAGACTTAGCTTATTAGAAAATTCCAAAGTTTTAGTTGAGGCCTTACTAGAAAAATGATTTATTTTTAGCGCCCCTCACAACATATTCGCCCTGCAACTAGAAGCTACAGCCTCATAATCATCTTGCAGAAATTGCTGAACCTTTTTTCGCTTCTCTCCAAATTCATTAGCAACCATTGCACCCGCGTGAGATTCAAAAGAATATCTTAATTTGTCATTCAAACGTTGCCCCTCATATCCTAATATCTCAAATCTATCCATGCCTTTATGTAACATCTGTTTAGCGTCCTCCGCTATTTTTTCCGCGTCTCGGTATAACTCTTGGTACAGTTTTGTACGTTGAAGTTGCTTCTCAAATTCTGTTTTCATCCCCGTTAAATTATCAGCTATTGCTTCACTACCCTCCACCAACGCTTTCTTAATATCTATGTCTAATTGCTGTATTTCTTTCTGAAAATCAATCATCCTGTTTCTCCCTTTCTAGGCTCAAGAACGCATCATTGCTGATAAGTCTGTCTTTAATATATGAGCTAGCTCTCCGTCATTTCTCTCAATAGAGTTCCCTGCATCTACAATACGTCTTCCAAAATCTTGCCACGCTACTTTTTCATGCTTCAATTGCTCTAACACATTTTCTAGCATATCCGTATTAAAAACCACTGGTACGCCATTCGACTTACTTTGAGCAACGTCATGAAGTGCATCTTCTATCTCATATTCTGTTAGTAAATTCAAATCCCCCGATAATCTACCTAAATATTTACTTTTCAGCTCTTGCATACGGAGTTCTTGCTCATTTCTAAAAGATATAAGAAACCGCTCCACATCGCTCAAGCAATCTGTTCCGAGTTGCTGAATAGATGTACCAAGCCTACGAATATCATCCGGTTTATATAGCATTTCGGCTGAGCCATTAGCACCAAAACATCCTTCAAACGTTCCTGCTAAATGCCCGCCAATTCCTGCTTTATCCAAAAGAGACGCTGATTGATTACGTTCCATGAAGTATGTAGGATAGAATAGTAGCGCATTAGGTGGTAGAGAACCAACCACATCATCCTGATGCCTTAAATCTTTAATAAGATTCCAGTAGTCACCTTTTTTCGCCTTTGCTTGCTCGGCATCCGTTAGTTTATTATATGCTCGTGCTGCCGCAAATGTTGTAGCGGGTTTTGTATGCTTTACAGCTTCATATTGTGCCAGAGCTCCACCCAGAGAGTGTCCTGTGAAACTGTAATCTTTTACATCATATTTTTTCAGCGTAGAATGAACAAAGCGATCGTAATCGTCAAATTGCCCTTCCGTCTTGGATGTTAACAGCCCAACACCAGCTTTCACATCTTTTAGCTTGGCTGGTTCCGTACCACGGCTTACAAAAACCATATTGTTGTAAGATTTTGTTTTGCCAGCGTTATAGTCCTGGTATTCCCTTAAAGTGACTACGCAAATAGCTTGTAGCCCACTGTCTCCATCTATTGAGTTAACTACCTTGTAGTAATCGCCCTCTCCTGTCCTGATTGTTTTCCCAATTTTTAAATAGTCGTTTTCATAAGCGATTTTAGACAGGTTAAAATAAGTTTCATCCGACAGCTTCATTTGATATTTCTCTCCTTCTTAATTTCACTCAGAGATTTACCCGCATCAGCCTTCAATAGTGAATCAAACTTATCTGATAACCCTAAAGATCCATCAAATTTTTCATTTGTAATAGAGGCACTGAAACTCAGCTCTTTATCACCGTTCGCATAACCATTAATAAAATAGCCCATTGGTGTTTTTTCAACATCAGTAAGAGTTACTTGGTCTATATCATTGAAATCATGTCTTAAAAGTAGTTCAATATCTTCTTTATTAGCTGTAATTAGTTCTTGTTCTTGTTTTGTTGGGCTCTTTGCCTCATCATTTTCTTTCATATCTCCGCAACCTCCCGTTATAACTGATACAAAGACTATCGCTATTACTATGCCTATAATTTTTCGCATTCCATTCACCCCATCGATTATAGTGACTCAGAACTTCCAAGGATTCATGTTATATTTCACTCCAAATCCCGTGACTATAACTAGAAGACCACTAGAATCACAACCACCATTCTTATTATTTATATATTTCATAAGCGTCCCGTTATCCCGCCTTTTAATACCATTTTATCACAGTTGGTCCGCCAATGTAAGTTTCTCTCGTTTCCATGCGAATAAATACCTTTAAACACCAAAATCAACTGAAATTTTTTTCATACGCCCACTCCTCAATATCATACTACCAGACCTAACTTGTTTCATTCACTTCCCTCTACTCAATAGAACAACAAAAAGCAGGAGAGCCAATAACTCCCCCACTTCCCTAAATCCGGTTTTCAAGTCTCCCCGCAAAACAGGGAGCGGGACGACAAATGCTTAATTTCTAGGCAAAAGCGAGTACCGAAGCGGAGCGTACGACTGTACGTGAGCATCGGAACGGAGCTTTTAACGACGAAAGTGAGCGTTTGTCGTCACGCGACTAGATAACTAGTTCCCATGGGCCCCACTGTTCAGCCCCAGGTACATCACCTTGCGTCCACCATTTTGCTTTATATGTGTGACCGTTATAAGTCACTTGATCATTTTGATTATAGACAGCTGTAGAACTCCACGTACCTGTTCCAACTGGCGGTGTTACTGTACCAGCTTTTGTTGTTACGGAAAGAGTCGCGCTTGTTGGCGAAACGTTGCCCGCTACGTCATACGCTTTTACAGTATACGAATAAGCCGTTGAAGCTGTTAGGCCTGTGTCTGTGTAAGTTGTTCCAGAAACAGTCGCCACTTCGGTACCATTGCGATACACTTTGTAACCTGCTACTCCTACATTATCCGTTGCGGCTGTCCAACTTAATGGAACCGCTACATCTGTCACGTTCGCTGCTACTGTTGCTAAATTCGTTGGAGCTGTTGGTGCTACTGTATCGCTAGGATCAGGAACAACCGCGCCTCCGCCAAAAATAACTTGTTTGCCAAGCTCTGTTCCAGCTTTAGACATGCGTTGTGTTAACGAGATATTCGCAATGTTATTCACGTTTACAGATGCTAGATTGGATTTCAATCGGAATGTATACGTGGCACCTTGCGGAATTTGTTGTGCATCGTAAACGGACGCCAAATCAATGGTTGTGTAACCATTGGCAGTCGCTACTGTACCAGCTTTATAATCCCCGGCCGTCAATGTTTCGCCAGCTTTTACAGGAATATAGAACTTCGGTAATTTCACGGTTTCTGCTGCAAATTCGGTTGCTTGCAGAACCTCATTTGTTTCGTTCGCTACTTCTTTGTTTTTGATCGTGATTTCATAGCCGACACCGTTTTCGCTATATGGCGCTACAGTGGCTTCTACGTTTAGGTTTGAATAGATGATTGTGTTTGCTGCAAGTGCTCCGGCGCCGAACAATCCTTCTTTAATGGCTTTTGTTAATTCGTCGCGTTTTGTTGACGTGGTTGGTTTATCTTGTGATTGCATCCACGAAATCATTCCGCCCAAATTGTTATCTTTCACGTATTGCGCTTTGGCAGTGACAGAACGAACATTGTCATACGTGTAGAATTCGCCAGTCGTTTTGCTGTATAGATATGGCGCTTTTGCCACGTCATCCCAGTATTCGACTAAAGTTGGCGATTTAGCTTTCAAAGCGTCGATGCTCTTATATGCCCAAACTCCGCCTGCACGACCACCGTCACCAGTTGCTAACGGTTTTTCGTTTGGCGCGCCGTATGTTGCACCTAAGTCTGCATCTTTGTTATTTTTTGTAGCTGCTTGGAAAAGTCCTGGTTGCGTAGTACTTGTACCCGCTTCCACTTTGTTCCAACCACGTGTATAGAATGCTGCGCCGACAACGATTTTTTCAGATGCTGCGCCTTGGCTCTTCAGATATTTCACGGTTTGGTCTACAGAGAAACCATCGCTATAATTAGGATCCGCTGGGTTACCGTAAAGCGCCGTATGATGCGCACTATTCGGAGTCCAAGCACCGTTCATATCGTACGTCATGATATTCGCAAAATCAACAACATTGAAAAGTTTCGCCACATCGACACCGTTTGCAAGCATGCCTTGAGACGCTGGTAGAGCTACAGATAGTTCATATTTTTTCTTCACATCTACGCCTTGCTTATCTAAAGCCGTGCGCAAGTCTTGAAGAAGCGTAATATAGTTTTGTTTATCCGCAGGTTTTGCATTTGGCGTACCTTCATCGTTCTTATTATCCACTAAGTCAGCGGCACGAACGGATGCAGGATATTCCCAATCTAAATCAACAAAATCCATATTTGTATATTTGATAAATTTCATAACATTACTTACAAAATTAGCACGAGCTGTGGCATTTTCTCCGATTGCAGAGAAGTCACCAGATTTCGACCAACCGCCGATAGAGATACCGATTTTCATATTCGGATTTTTAGCTCTCAACTCTTGTAAGGCATTTAAAATACCCGCATTTGCTCCGCCCCATTGAACTCCATCTTGCCCAACTGGTGCGCCAACTGCTGCATCTTTATCAGTGAATTTCAAGTTTCCGTTACTATCGAAATCAAGAAACGCAAAGTTTAGATGTGTCAATTGCTCTGCTGGTATATCTTTCGGATAAAACTGGCCTTCCCCGCCCCAAATGGACCAATCTCCATAATACATCACGTTTCTGTATTGCGATGTGGTTGCGGCTTTAGCTTTCACAGAAGAATTCCCTACACTACCTAGAACGGATGACGCAAATAACGAAACGACTAACAACAACACCGAGACTACACTTACAACCCTCTTTGTTACCTTTTTCATTTCTTCACCTCTTCATAATTTTTGCGTTCTGCTTACGGTATGCCTACGTTCTCTGCAATTTCTAAACCCAGAATTTCAAAAAGTCTTCCCGCTAGCTCCCCCTTTAATCGTGTACTAAATTCTGGACAACTGTATAATATGCAAGTATTGTGCCAAATAAGAAAGCGTTAACAAAGCGATTTTAGTGTAATTTTTGTTACACACACAACTTACACGGTATGGATTTTATTTACACAGGTTGGATTTATATTCTAATTATAGACTTCAAAAAGCATTTATTATTTCTTAAATTAGTTATTAGCTGGATTTTTATCAGGTTTTTAGTTATTTTTGTTTATAAAATCACAAGTTATATTTTCTATAATATGACTTATTTCAAAAGTCACACACTCTAGGCAAAATTAATATAATGGATAGATCTTACTTTTAATATACCAACATTAGGCATGACAAATCGAAGCTTCCATCCTGTCACTAGATAGAAGCTCCTTTATTTAGCATTTTACGCAAAATTTATTTTTTATATACTTGTTTCCTATGACCAACTTCCAAGGCAAGTACAATTAGTTCGTTACCATCAATTTTACAAATAACGCGGTAATCGCCAATACGATATCTCCACTGCCCGGCATGATTTCCCAATAAGGGCTTTCCACTTACTCGTGGATTATCTCCGCCGTCAATATGTTTTGATAGCCATTTCAGAATGTTACGGCTGACTTGTTTGTCTAACTTGGATAACTGTTTTTCGAAGTAATGTGTTGTTCTGACTTGATAGCTCATTCATTGTCATCCAATCCGTATTCTGACATGAGATCTGATAAAGGGCGCGATTTAGGCTGTTTTAAATATTCTTCGTATGCATAATCAGCAACACGAGCATCATATTCATCTTCCAACGATTCAAGTGTCGTAGTTTTTAGTAAGTCAGATAGGCTTTTCCCTTCAAATTTCGCCATTTCATCCAGAAACTTTTTTTCCACATCTGAAACGCGAACGGTTATTGTAGCCATTATTAATCCCTCCTCACTCTATTATCTATGTATATATCATACCATGAACACAAATGTGTTGCAACACATTTGTGTTCATGGTATAGAAGCTCTTGTAGGGGTAGAGAGAGCAAAGTGCAGATTTACAACGCTAAGGAATTTTAAAAAGCCAAGCAAACCTTTAGATAGCAATTGGTTTACTTGGCTTCTCAATTTAAATATCTAGCGGTTTTAATGATTGAAATAGTTTCTCATCGGTGGCAGGAAAATGATATTCGCCTAAAAAATTAATATGTTCCCACCCTAAAGGGGAGATATGCTTTTCCAACTTTTCCTTTCCCAAAAAAGCGAATCTTACTTTCTTATATATCTAAATATAAAGGAAGGGCTATACCTGTCTATCTAGTGATTTCTCTGCTTCTAAAACCTCAGGTAGATTATAAAATAAATATGCCTCCCTTTCCCATTCATCCCAATCTAATAAAATCCAACCTTTTCCGTCAACCATTTTCCCCGTTTTAATGAGTTTTCTACGCAAGCCGCATAGGTATTCCCTCGTACAACCGATATACTTCGCCATCTCTTGGTGCGTTAGTATGGGTGGTAGTTGGCAAGTATTGTCCTGCACCATGCCTACTTCCGCGCCGGCCTGATAAACAAACATGGAGAAGCGTCGTCCCACGGGTTCTAAAAATAAATCCATCCGCCTGGCAAGGCACATCATCGTTTTTTTCTGTAAAATTTCTCGTTTCTCGCGCGCTTCTCTGATGCTTCCATCCTCTACAAGAATGAGTTGAACGTTCGATCTAGCCTCATAATGAAAGATATCGTTAGCAAATGTCATATCCGTCGTAATAAAATCGCCTGTATTCACAAAATGAATAAGCTGTCTACTTAATTTACAAATGAGATACCCTGATATGACGATATAATCCCCACGCTCCCTCAAAATATCTCCTTTTTTCAATGCAATGATTCTATGTTTTTCCAATGCATAATCCCCCTTTCATTTTATTCGTTTTCTGCGACCTCTTTAGATAATGACATCATGTACAGAACCGCCATCATCACGCTGACAATGCTCCCAGATACTAGTAATGTATCGACAGGGCTTGTGCATAGGGCATACAAAAACGGAAAGACAACCATTAATTTGATTTTAAAATTGCCACTCGTCAATCGTATAATCGCAAATGCCGTCACGATGAACAGAGCGATTAAAAAAATCACGCCAAGTATGCCCGTTTCGCCAATAATCATGGCCCAATAAGAATCCGTGATAAAGGCTGGATTGATGCTCGATAGACCCCATACACGCGATATCTGATATTCCCAGTAAAGCGGGGAATAATGGAGACGAGAAGCGTTAGAGCCAAACATGCCAAGACCCGCGCCAAATGGCATGTGTTTGTCCGCAATCTCCACAGATGTACGTAGTAACACACCGCGCGCTTCGGTATTTCCTGCTCCGAATTGGGCTGCGATTCGATCCCAGCTAAACCAAACGAGAAAGCCCCCGAGCAAGACATAGATATAAGCCGGCAAACGTTTGATATATGGGAAAAGCAATAATAGTAAAAACAGGCAGACATAAATACCAATCGCCGTGCTTCTTCCAGCTGTAAATACTAAAAATAAGTTCAATAGAAGATACAGATATGGCAATCGTGTTTTTTGAATCAGGGAGAAAAATACCATCAATACGGTAAATAAAATCACGACCATGCTAAACGGTGCCGGATGACCGAAGCCGTAAGCGTACGTGGACATTCCGAAACGAATATCAAAACCAGTCATGATTGGGAAAACAAGATTCAGCAAATAGATTCCCGAACAAAGGAGGCTAAAACTCCAAGCAATCCGTTTCATCCAGGGTATCGTCGATTGAAAGCGCGTGTTTTTCAATAAAATTCGCCCACAATAAAAGAGTAATAAAAATTTCGTCATGCTGAAAAACGTGTAGACTTGCATCAAAATCGTATTATGCGCGTCGTTAAATACGTTCGGGATGAAAGCAATCAGGCAAAATCCGCTACATAATAAAAGCGTGGCGATTGCCCAACCATCCAGTGTTTTGACTTGTCCTTTTTCAAGAAATAGCAGTTTGATGAAGGCCGCCACCATGAAGCCAAAAACGATAACTTCTGTGACATACCCGAGTACCGGATTGATGGTCTCCAACAAACTGGAAAATATCGCGAATAAAAAGAGAATCATAAACAACATCATGTGGGATTCACCACGTCCTTTCTACTTATTTAGCTAACTCTGCCGCGCTTCGTCGCATTGCTAATTTTTTACGGAGAAGCATGCTTTGACAAACGAGTAGACTGATGGCAAATGCGCCTTGGATCCACCAATTTGGGAGGCTACACACAGATACGTAAACGCTTTGTGCGACTAGAAGCAGGAAACTAATCCAAAACAGACTTTTGAATTCGATTTGTTGGAAGAAATGGGTTTGTTTCATGCGAAGTAACCAGGTGATGAGGAAACCGATGAGCGTCGCGATCGAAGCGCCGATAATGCCGATGAATGGGATGAGCAGAAAGGATAAGCTGATGTTGACGATGCCTCCTTTTAGCGTAGTTAGGACTAATTGTTTCGTCTTTTTCTCGGCCATGTAGGAAACTTCTAGGAAACTGGAGAAGCTCGATAATGTCACGGCGATGAGCAGAAACGGGACAAATTGCCACACATTTTGGTACGCATTTGAAAATAAAACGCCTGCCATCGGTTGTACAATCAGTAAGATAACGCCCGTCGTGATGAAAAATAAACTTGAAAAAATCGTGAACACGCCGGCGAAAAAGCCATCATTGCTTTTAATTTTGTCCCCAATGGCCGTGATGCTCCACGCTTGGAAAAACACGGTATTGAGCATCGATAATAAGCTAGGGATTTTAGCAGCCACCGTGTAAAGACCGTTTGCTGCGACGCCGAGGAAAAAAGTTAAGATGTAACGATCGGAGACCTGCATCACCCACCACAAAATCGCGTTAGGAATCAGCGGAAGGGAGTAGAATAGCATCTTTTTGAGCAAGGCTTTGTTGATGGCTCGGAAAGAAAAGAGGCGATACAGCTTGGCTCCGAAGAATAGGCAGATCGTGTTGAAGCCGAACGCGAGTAGGTTGGCGTACAAATAGCCAGCGACGCCGAGGTCAAGATACTTCAGGAAGACAACGTTCGCCAGGAGCAGTAAGACCGACATCAGCAAACCGGAGACGGAATACAGCATCAATTTTCCATTCGCGCGGACTTGTTGTTGAAATAAGGTGTTCCATAGCTGGACAATCAGTAAAAGGAGGAAAAGCCAGTAGTAATTCTGGATGAGTGGGATGTTTTTCAAAAGTGGTGTTAGGAGGATGAGGATGAGTCCGGCGACGAGAAGAATCGCACAACCGGAGCTGAATACTTGTTTTGTACTCGCTTTTTCCATCGTGTAGCGGAAAACCCCGTCCGCGATGCTCAGTGTGACAATCGGGATGAGAATCGAGACGGTCATCATGATCACATCGGCTTGCCCGTACTCTGCTGGTGATAAGTAAAATGTATAAAACGGGACTAGAAGAAAAATCATGAACTTACTTCCCATACTACCCAGCCCAATGATGAATGTATTCCAACCTAATTTCTTATAACGTTGCATAGACAAGCCATTCCTTTTCCATACGTAGATTTTTAGTTATTGCCGTAATAGTAAGCCTTCATTTTCATATTTGTGTTGTTGAAAATCGTGCCAATCACTTTTGTACCGGCGACTTCGAGTTTTTGCAATGCTTTTTTGGCGTTTTCTTGCTTCGTGTAGTTATTTCGTATAATCAAAATCGTTCCGTCCACCCAAGCGGCAATGGTTTGCGCGTCGGCAACAGCCATGACCGGCGGCGTATCAATGATAATTCGGTCATATTCCGTGTAAAGTTCTTCGTAGAGCTTCTGCATCTTCGCGGAATTGAGGAGCGCTGCGGGGTCGGCTGGTGTAATGCCGACTGGGAGCACCGATAAATGTGGTACTTCCGAGGCTACAATCGCTTCTTCTTTGCCAACAACACCTTGTAAAAATCCTGTCAAACCGTAGGAAGAATAGCACTCTGGGAAAATTTTATGCGCGGTTGGTTTTCGCAAATCGAGGTCAATAAGTAATGTTTTTTTGCCTAGCGCGGCGTAAGTCACGGCCAAATTACTCGATATTAATGATTTTCCAGAGTCAGGATCGGGAGACGTTATCATAATCGCCTTGTAGTCTTGATCGATGCCCGCAAAATCAATGTTGGCGCGGATATAACGGAATGATTCTGCATACGCTGACTGGGATTCATATTTCGTTACTAGTTTATCTTTGCCGGATGATTTATCTCGAAATTGTTTACTTCTCATCGCTTTCACCGGTTCCTTTCTCGTTATCTGGTCTACAATCTGGTAATTTACCCACCGCACCAAGCATTGGTACACCTAACATGTCAAGGTCTTTATCCTCTTTAAAACGATTGCTCAGTAGGTTGCGCATGAAGGCAATAACCACACCGAGTAATGCCCCACCAAACAGTCCAACAAGCGCTATTAAGAACGGTTTTGGGCTAATCGCTGTCGTGTCTGAGGCTGGTTTTGCTTCGGCTAAAATATTGATATTATCTACTTTCATGACTTTTGGCGTCACTTTTTGAAAGGCTTTTGCTGTTTCATTCGCTATTTCTGCCGCCACTTCTGGATCTTTATCCGTGACAGTTATATTCATGACTTGGGAATCTTGCTCGGTTGTTACGGTTATTTTATTGCCTAATTCCGTGAGCGTGTAGGCGTCATCCATATTTTTTTCGACTTCGTTAAGGACACGCGGGCTTTTGATAAGCACACGATACGTATTCACAAGCTGTAGATTCGCCTGCACTTCCGCATTCTGCGAAACCGCATTTTCATTCTGATCCGTTTGCGCCACTAAAACTTGGCTATTCATGGAATACACGGGCGTTAAAAAGAAATAAATGATAAGTACTGCCGTCAAAAGCCCTCCAATCGCAAAAGACACAATCCATAACCAGCTTTTCTTCAAAATCGCAAACATATCTTTCATACTAAATAAGGTATCCATCTGCTCTCTCCTCACCTATTCGTTCCCGCTTTTTATTTCATCTGTGTGTAGATTTGTTCCCATTTCTGTTGGTACGCCGGTATCGCAAATCGTTGTTGAATCGTTGCAAAAGCCGCTTTGGAATATTGTTCGCGCATCGCTTCATCCTCTAAAAAGGCAGTCAGTTTCGCTTCCAGTTGCTTCGTGTCGCCAGCTTCCATCAGCATCCCATTCACGCCATCTTGAATCGCTTGCGGAATCCCACCAACCGTTGTACTCAGGTTCGGAATCCCATACGCCATCGTTTCCAAAATCGCCATTGGGAGTCCTTCATGATAAGACGGTAAAAGATGCAAGACTGCCTGTTGCAAAATTTTCTCCTTGTCCTCCGCACCAATCCAGCCACCTAATATCACGTTTCCGAGTTGTTCTGCCTCGATTTGAGCCGCGACTTTCTCGAGCTCGCCATCACCATATAAGTAAAACCGCACATCTGGAAATCGTTGTTGCATCGTTTTCGCAACCGCAAGCACATCATAACTGCCTTTACGCTCGCCGATACGCCCAAACATGACGATATTTTTTGCGTCACTATTGTAGTTGTTCGAAGCCGGCATCGCAACCGCGTTCTCAATCACACGAACCGGAACGCTCGTCAATCCATTGTAAAATTGCGCCCACTCATCACTCAGCACCACAACTTCATCCGCCTTACTCAAGATATAGCGTATATATTTTCGCGTCACCTTGTTACTCTCGTTATAAAAAACGTCAAATTGGGACGCGTGCATGTGTAGCACGACCTTACAATCCTTCTTCGCCCGCAAAATCAACAACGCTTTGCGATAAAAACTACCGTGCTGCGCCATATGCACATGCACAATATCAATGTTTTCCTGACGAATCCGCGACCGAATCTGGAAAATCGATTGCCATGTCGCTTTCATTCGCGTTACCAAGGAACCTTCTTTCCAGGTTGCCAAGTAGCTTATCTCGTTTTCCGTAGACTGAAAATACTGTTTGAAATTCGCAATCACCGTCGCAATCCCACCTTTGGATTCAGCGTCCGGCCCGATCATTAAGATACGCATCCTTCATTCCTGCTTTCTTTTTTGCCTTTAGTACATGGCCAAGAAAAATGAAATTACCGCCAATATAGCGTTCGAACATCCGAATCGGCTCCTGAATAAAGCGGTAAAACCACTCCAAACCAGTCTTTTGCATCCAACGCGGCGCCCGTTTCGTCTTGCCCGCAATCACATCAAAGCTTCCGCCGACACCCATCACAAACGGCACATCCATGCGTTCCAACTGCTCATGAATCCAAAACTCTTTCTTCGGACTTGAGAAAGCCACAAACACAATATCTGCCTGACTCTCCCGAATATCATCCGCAATCTGATCCGACATCGCATCCTCAAAATACCCATTTTCATGCCCAACAATCTGCACATCCCGGTATTTCTTGCTGCTCGCCATCACCACTTTACGCACCACTTCCTCCGTTGCACCGAAGAAAAACACTTTGTACTTTCGCGCATTGGCAAGTTTCAACACCTCGTCCATCAAATCAATGCCCGCCACACGTTCCGGCACGTCCAGCCCTAACAGCTTAGCCGCCATCAAAATCGACGCGCCGTCCGCATTAATCAGCGGCGAACGATTCACAATCGCGCGCAGTTCCGCATCTTTTTGCATCAAGTTAATCTTATTCGCGTTAATCACCACATGCTGTACCGGTTTCCCGATTTGAATAATCTCATCGACTCTCGCCACCGTCTGTTCCATCGTTAACGCATCTAATTCGCTTCCAAGTAACTGGATTCGCATTCTATCTTTCAGCCTCTTTCCTACATGCCTTTTCCGGCAAATTCTTTAAACGTAAGCATTATAATTTTAATATTCAGTAAGATAGACTGCTCCCGAATATACTTCAAATCCAATTCCACCATCTCTTCAAAACTGAGCGTATTCCGGCCACTCACTTGCCACAAACCCGTACAACCAGGCGTAATCGCGAGGCGTTGCAAATCATAATCGCTATATTCCGCAACTTCTCGAGCAAGCGGCGGTCGTGGCCCAACAAAACTCATCTCACCACGTAGCACATTCAAAAATTGTGGGAACTCATCTAAGCTCGTTTTTCGGATAAAGCGGCCAACCTTCGTAATCCGCGGATCGTCTTTCATTTTAAACATCGCTCCTTGCATTTCATTTTGAGCAAGCAACGCGTCTAATTTCGCCTCTGCATCCACATGCATCGATCGGAATTTATACATTCCAAAGCTTTTACCGTCTTTGCCAATCCGTGTCTGTTTAAAAAAAATCGGATCGTGCCAGCTCTCTACTTTGATGAGAACAGCAATAATAAGTGTCACAGGTAGAGAGATTAAAATCGCAAGTAAAGCGCAGATGATATCGAAAGCACGAATGAATTTTATTTGTGCGCTATTTTGCTTCGGCTTTATCTTTTGTATTTTATCTAATTCTTCATAATACATTGTTTCACACCGTCCCTTATTGTTTTGCGAGCGCAGTTTGCATGTAAGTGTACATCGAACCGAAATCCATACGTGTCACATCACTAGCCAACGTCTTTACAACATTCTTCGTATCGAACACACGAGGAGCTGCCATTTTTGCTGTCGCTTTAGAATCAATAATTTGAAATTCAAAATGGTCAGTCAACACTAAAATTAGCGAACTATCTTGACATGCCTCCTCAATTGTTAGCGTGGCACTCGCGACATGCGGGTCATACGCCGCAACATCAAAACCTTGAAACGCTAGCATCTCGGCAATTTCCATCGCCGGGCTTTCGCGTGTATCATCAATGTTTCCTTTATACGTTAAACCGAATACCGTTATTTTATTCGTCGGCGCTTCTTGCATCAGTTGCTTCGTTGCATCTACCACAAAAGCTGGCATCGAACTGTTGATTTCACGCGCTGTTTGAATCAGGGGAGAAAAATCAGGAGAAGCCGCTGCGACGAAGTAAGGATCAACCGCTAAGCAGTGCCCTCCAACGCCTGGACCTGGGGAATGAAGATTGACACGCGGATGACGATTCGCCATCTCGATCACTTTTAACGCATTGATGTGTAAGTCTGTGCCGATTTTTGCGAGTTCATTGGCCAGCGCGATATTGACATCACGATACGTATTTTCCATCAGCTTGCTAAGTTCAGCCTCGCTCGCGGTTGCCTCGATGAGCTCGCCTTGCACAACCGTCTGATAAACCGCCTTGGTCTGCGCTGTACAATTCGGCGTCACGCCACCGATAATGCGCGGATTATACACTAATTCGTAAGCGATGTTCCCTGGTAACACACGCTCTGGGCAATGCGCCAAGTAAAGATCTTCACCAATCGTGAATCCAGCCTGTTCGAGCATCGGTTGCACGACATCTTCCATCGTACGCGGTGCAATCGTAGACTCCACAATGACGATATTACCAGCCGTCAAGTAAGGAATAATGCTACGGATAGCCGATTCCACATAAGATAGGTCACAGGATTTGTAACGATCCTCCATGTTCGGCGTTGGGACAGCCACAATATAAGCATCTGCATGCGCTGGTGTCAGCGCCGCTTCAAAATTTCCAATGGCGAGCGCTTCATTGTACAGCGCTTGTAATCCTTCTTCTTCAATATGAATAAAACCTTGATTTAATTTCTCTACAACAGTCGGGCTAACGTCTACACCCACCACTTGATGACCATGTGTTGCAAATAAAATGGAAGTAGGAAGCCCAATGTAACCTAAACCGATTGTCGTTATTTTCATATCCTGCACACCTTACCTTTTCTTAAAATTTATTTTGCGGGAACTGTCAGTGTCCATTGTCCTTTGATATCGCCTGCTGGTGCGTAATAGAATGTCACGGATTTTGTATCTTTTGGAATTTCGTAGTAGCCTTTACCAATGAGTGATTTGCCTGCTGGGATCGCTGCGCCGAAGTTCTTCGCTTCCATGCCATATACCTCGTATGTTTTACCGTTATCTGCTTTGACGCGGAAGTCTGCGGCACCTGCGCCACTTTCTTGTTTAGATGTGTTTTTAATGTTCATTTCAACGATGAGCATTTGTTTGGATTTGTCCTTTGATTCTGCGTAGCCGCTTGTTACAGATTTAACTTGTAGATTTAAGTCGCTTGTTTCGACTGTTTTGCCAACCTCATTTTTTACTTGTTTTTGTTCTACTTTAGCATCGTTTGTTTTGTCTGATGTGTCCGCTGTATTTCCGCAAGCTGTAAGTCCTGCAACGAGTGTGCAAGCCGAGAGTATCATCGCCATTTTCTTTTTCATTAGTTATATCTTCCTTTCTGTTAGTTGCTTGTTTTAGTGGTTGTCCTGTTGGAATAAATGTAGTATACACCCGTTCTGATTTTGCTGTTTTCAGTGGGTTTTTATAAGGCATTCGACTATACGTACCGTTTTAAAAAAATATTCCTATTTATTATAAGAAAGACTGTTCACACTTTTTTATGAGGAGCGTATTTGCTTCTTTTTGAACCTTTTGTGAACAATACTATTTTTGCAGATTTGAAAAAAATGTATGTTTTTCTGTATGGTTATTGCGATATATACCTAAATAGTAGCGTGGGTATTTCTTTAAATTAGAAGGAAGGAATACGTGTGCATCCCTTCCCTCCTTTTTTCGGTCTTTCCTTGAAAACTAGTTGATTAGTCTACGATTGTTAGGTTTTGTTCATCCATCACAAGGCCGTTTTTGTCGATAAGTGCTACTTTTACGACATCGTCTTTGGATGTGATTTTTGATTTGATGCCAACGTAGTAGTTAAAGTTACCGCCTGATACGGTACCGCCAACTGCTGATGCCACACCATTTACTGTTACACGGATGGCTTTTGCCTCACCTGTGTATGTGCCTGTTACAGCACTTGTTTTTAGTGAGAAACTTGCTGGTGCGATTGTTCCTACCGCTGGTGTTGCGGCTTTCACTATCACTGTTTTTGTGTCGATGACGTTTTTGTTAGCGTCTAGACCTTTGATTGTTACAACATCGGATGCGGATGTTACTTTTGTGCCCATCCAGAAGGTGAAGTTACCGTTGTCTAGTGTTCCACCTGTGTAGTCAGTTCCGTTGACTGTTACGATGATGGATTTTACGTCGCCTGTGTATGTTCCAACTAGGTTTGTGTCACCTGGTGTTGTGTAAACGGCTGGTGTGACTGTTCCTACACCTTTTGCTGGGTTCAATACTGTGACTGTTTTCATGTCTACTTGTGTGCCATTTGCATCGTAACCATAGATGATGACGCTGTCTGATGTCGACGTTACTTTGTTGCCGATGTAGAAATTGATGTTACCGTCAGCTACTGTTCCGCCAGAATACATCGTTCCGTTGATTTTCACTTGGACTGTTTTCACGTTTCCAGAGTAAGTTCCTGTTAAATAGCTGCTTCCGATTGTGAAGGCTGCTGGTGTGACTGTATTTGGAATCACAACTGAGCTTTGGATGACTACATTTTTTGTATCTAGGACACGAGCGTATGCGTCGATAGCTTCGATTTTCACGACATCGCTTGTGGATGTGATTTTGTCGCCAATGTAGAAGCTGACTGTGCCATTGCTGACTGTTCCGCCTGTATATTTGGTTCCGTTGATTGTTACGGCTACTGATTTCACATCGCCTGTGTAGCTCGCTGTGAGGGTTTTATCTGCTGGAATTTTAAATACAGTTGGTGTGATGGTTCCTGTTGTTGCTGGTAGTACTTTGGCTACACTTACAATCGATGTTGCAATTTTGTTGCCGTTTTTGTCGTAGCCGTCAACATAAACTACTTGATTTGTGCTTGTGATTTTGTCGCTAGCGTAGAAGTTGTATTGACCTGCGCTTAGTGTTCCACCTGTGTACGTTGTACCGTCTACACGTACTTTGATGGATACCACGTCGCCTGTGTAGGCACCTGTGATGTATTTATCGACGCCGACATTGAAATCGTTCGCTGTCACGGATCCTTTACCAACAGTCGAGCTTGAATCTTGGCTGTCTGATAGGGCAATCGCGCTTGTTGCGATCTTGTTGCCGTTCGCATCATAGCCATCGATACGTGCGGATTTGGATTTGTCGACAATTTTGTCTAGGGCATAGAATGTGAATTGGTTGCCAGAGATCGAACCGCCACTGTATGTTACGCCATCGTAGACAAGTTTGATGGATTTCACATCGCCGGATAGAGTTCCTGTTACGTTTTTATCCGTGTGGATGACAAACGCGTTAGCTGCCACTGTTCCTGCGCCTGGTGTCACATTGCCGCCATTTTTGATGATATTAGCTGTTTTGGTGTTTAAGACATTGCCGTATTTGTCCAATGCTTCAATTTTGTACGTTGTCGCTGTTGTTGCGGCTGTGATTTTGTCTAGCGCATAGAAGCTGTAAGTGCCGTCTGTATTGACAGATCCGCCTGTGTACACAGTGGAACCAATCGTTACGTGGAAGTTTTTTACATCGCCTGTGAATGTTCCAGTGATGTTTTTATCCACGCCCACCGTGAAGTCTTTGGCTGTTAATGTGCCTGTTTGTGGTGTTTGAGCTACCGTTACCGTTGTCGCTGGGCTGACTTTGTTGTCTGGTGTAGTGGCCGTTACGTCTAGTTTTGTGCCGGCTGGTTGGGCTGGGATCGTGATAGACCACGTGCCGTTTGCTGGTACAACGCCTGTGTACGTTTGGCCAGCTGGTGTTTTCACAGTAATCGTGTCGCCTGCTACGCCTGTTCCTGTTGCTTTTGTATCGGAATCTTTGACTGGATTCACAGTTGGCGCTACCGGTGTGCGAGTGGAAGCTTTGACCATGTTTGCTGTTTTTGTGTCTAGGACGTTACCGTATTGGTCTAATGCTGCGATGGTGAATGGTCCTTCCACTGCTTTATCTGATGCATAGAACGTATACGTGTGTTTGACTGGGTCAATGGATCCGCCTGTGTATACTTTAGAACCGATGGTTACGCGGAAGTTTTTCACGTCGCCTGTGTAGGTTCCTACGATGTATTGGTCTTTGCCGATCGTGAAGTCGCCCGTTGTTAATGAACCATTTGTGGGTGATTGAGCTACCGTTACTTCGGTTGGCGTGCTTGTATTGCCGTTTGGTCCTGTTGCCGTTACGTCTAGTTCTGATCCTGCAGCTTGCGCTGGGATATCGATCGACCATGTGCCGTTTGGTGCTACCACGCCTGTTGCTGTGTCGCCATTTGGAAGTGTTACAGTGATCGTGTCACCTGCTGTTCCAGTTCCTGCTGCTTTTGTATCCGAATCTTTGACTGGGCTTACCGTTGGTGCGCTTGGTGTGCGGTCATCTTGGACGATTGTTTTTACGACACCACTTGTTTTGCTATCTTTCGCTTGCTGTACAGCTACTTCTAAGCCTGCTGCTAATTTTGGTATCGCTACTTCATAGTTACCATTTGCGTCTACCGTACCTGTGTAGTTTTTACCATTAGCCGTTACTGTCACCGTTGCGCCTGCTACACCTGTCCCAGTTACTTTCGTATCTTGGTTCGATACGCGGTTTACTGTAGGGTTCGCTAGGATGTCTGCTTGTACCGTTACAACTGTTGCCGCACCTTTATTACCAGCTGCATCAGTTAAGGCAACAGATACGTCTTTACCGACCGCTTGTTTTGGAATCGTGATGCTGAAATTACCGTCTGCATCAGTCACACCTTCAATGGTTCCACCAGAAGGAAGAGTAACTGTCACGTCACAGTTCGCTTCACCTTTACCGATGACTTTTGTTGAAGAATCTGTCAAGCCTTGAACCGTTGGTGCGTCTGGTGCGATAACATCCAGTACTGTTTTTGTTGTTTTATCGCTTAGCGTGCCATCCTTATCTTTCGCAATAGCATCAACGGTTGCGCCTGCATTTGGTGTATCAATCGGAATACTGAATTCACCGAAATCATCCACAAGACCAGTGTACGTAAGCGTCATATCTCCATCTTTGACTTTCAATGTGATTGTGTTACCAGCATCGCCTGTACCTGTCACGTTCGTCGATTTATTCGTCACGTTGTCTAAGACAGGAGTTGCTGGACCACTATGTGTGACTGTTGCAGTTGCTTTCGCACTAGAGATGCCATTCAACACAGAAGTAGCTTCTACGACCGTGTTTACTACTTGTTTTGGAATCGCCACACTCCACGTGCCATCTGCCGCAACGGTTGTTGTGTAATCCACACCATTCGCTGTAAACGTTAATGCGGCACCAGGTTCACCTGTTCCAGAAGCCGTGATACTTTTCGTTGTTATTGGATTAATCGTTGGCGTCACAATAGCCCCTTGCGTGACTTTTTGGCTAGCAGAGGAGTCTTTACCACCACTTGTTACCGTTGCCGTTACTGTTGCGTCGTAGGGTTGTTTTGGAATTGTCACGCTGTAATTTCCGTTCGTATCTACTGTTCCTGTGCCAAGTGTGGTTGCACCGTTTTTAATGACTACCACTCCACCTGGTTCGCCTTTTCCGCTTGCTGTTGTGCTGTTCGTTGAGAGAGTACCTAATGTGGTTGCGGCAGCTGTTACGTCAACAACACTTAAGTTAGAGAATCTATACGTACCACTTCCTACACTATTACCCTCTGTAGCTAGCCATAACCACAGCGTAGAAGAATCCGCTGTCACATCAAAAGATCCGGTTTGCGAGCCACTCAAACTACGAAATGAACCGTACATAGGTGCTCCCAATGTGGAGGACTCACCTTCACAATAAACATGGAAGCCTGTATTTCCACTTATTTTAGTAACCGTAGTGGTAACACGATAGGTATGCCCTGGTATGGAAGGAATATATTGCATTGCATCCGCTCTACCGGCACTCCCCACACTATCATACCTTGTATACAAATCTATAGAACCATTCCCATTTGGTGTAACGGAATAATGATACCCAGGATTACCTATTCCGCCATAGCTCCATCCAGTTGATCCACTAAATTGAGGATTGACCACTAAGTTCGTTGCTGTCGCTCTTAACCCACCCATTAATTTCGTTTCTGCTTTTGTTCCTTGATCCGTATTCTCTGCCGCAAAGGCCATTCCTGGTACTGTCGTAATAAAAGTACTTGCTAATACGTTGGCTGCCACAACTACGGTCGCCACTTTTCTTAATGTTTTCTTGTTACTCATGTTCGATAATCTCCTTCTTAATCAATTTATTTTCTTGCCATGGATTTGCAGTTTGTCGTGATAGAGCTTCAAAACACACTCATATTACATTCTCAACTAGTATCCATGATAGGTTTGACTCGTTTCATTTTTCTCCTCCTCTACTATTCCAATAAACTTTTTTTAATCTTGTTCTTATTCACAATCAATTGATAAGAGATTGCTTCTAAAACACCCTCTTTTATCAATTGCTTGCAGAAGAAATAAACGGTTGTGCTTGTTAAATTTAAATAATTCGAAATAATTTTTTTAGTAAATACTTTCGGTAAAATTATTTGATTCTCCGTTTCTTCACCATACAAATTTCCTAGCTGTATTATATTCGAAATAATCCGTTCTTTTGCATCAGCAACTTGAATGGCATTCCTTTGAATCCAGTGTTCATTAATCAATTTCAAATCTATATATAAGAAGAATAATCCTTCCTGCATATGCATCAATTTCCACATCACATCTTTTTTCAAAAAACGCCATACAACTGATTTTTCAAGAGCTGTAACCGTTAAATAGGATGCTTCATTTCCTAGGATGTTATCCATTCCGATAAACTCATTCTTCCCGATAAAGCTGACAATATGTGACTCTTTATAAGCTCCAAAGATTCCCGACTCAATGAGATACACATAATCGTGTACAGTATTTTCATAAATTAGGGTTTCTTTCTGCTTCAGCTCTATTTTTTTCTGCGTTACAGGATAATCATTATTATCTTGTAGTAAACGTAGCAGCTGGGAGTTTCCAAATTTTTCATCAATAACATCCTTATCAAACAACTCTTTGTATAGCATTTGTTCGTGTCAACTCCTTTATAAAACATCTTCCATTATTCATGAATCATCTAAGTTGTGTATAGAAGTTTTTTACATAGTCACCTTCTATACATTTATCTTAACATGGGTAAAAAAACCACGTGTGCAAATTTTTATGCTCCTCTAAAGACTTTTCCAAACAATTTGTGAACATAGCTTTAAGGTATTTTAAAGTGGGTATAATATAACTTCTTCCTCCAATTCTCTGATACATCCGTTTGCTATGAGGCTTTTGTAAACGGCATTGACTTGACTAGCGGTTAGGTGTAGATAGCTTCCCATCATTTTTTTAGAAAAACTGGGAATAACATAACTTCCATTTTCACTTCTCTGACCGTTAGCTACTGCCAAATGATACAAAGCTTGCCATACCCTCTCTTCTTTTGCTTGAGAAAAGTTATATCGCTCTGCTAATTCTAGTATCCTACTATTTAGAACATCAATTAAAATCTCCATTCCGTAGCTTCTTTCTCGCAATTTCTCTATAATGCGTTTCGTATCTATTTCGACTAATTCCATTTCAGTTAGCGCGACTACTTCTGAAGCATTTGATTTTTGAAAAATGGTTCCTAGTCCAATGAAATTATTAGAAGTTAGGAGGTGTAAAATGTTATTTCCTTGTTTTTCAATAGCGATACCTGATGTAATAATGTAAATATGATCACTATCTTCATTCTCTTTTACTATCTGATCGTTAGCATTTATGTGCACTGTACTATTTGGAAGGCTGTATGTTGGGTCATCTATGAAGTATTGTTTTAGTTTCGATTCTTCATAATAACGGCTATTTCCCATCCGTTCCTCCATGTTAATCCACTCCTTAATATCAGTGTTTTTCGTGTCTGTTTAAGTTGTTGTGCTGTTCGATAGCATTAGTATACGGCAAATTTCAAAAACCGGATTTCATAGATATCTTCGCATTTAGGTATTAATTTCAAGTCCCTTACCTATATCCGAACAGCACTTGAAATTTGTATCTATAACGAACCAGCTAAAGCCGCATTCCACGGTCAAATATGGAGGTTTCATGAACATTTCTAAAATCGCTATTTCTAAAATGTTATTACTATATATATTATTATTTTAAATTTTGTTCTAAAAAAGGAGAATTTATGTCTTAAAGGGGTAAAATAATAATGAATCAAACTCTAAAGCAGAAAGGCATGATGATTTATGTACAATTCAGATGAATTAAAAGATCCCGCTTCCCTCCCTAATATTTTAAAATTACTAAAAAAAGATCCCGAATTTAATCGCTATTGCACACAACATAGAGTAGCAAAAGGCCATGTTCTCAAGCTCACTGGGGACGATAGACAGTTCTGTTATCTACTTGAAAATGGCTATTTACAATATAACTACACAGGACCATTCGCTAAGGGTTACTTTTTCTTTATTAAACCAGGCAAATTCGTTTCCTTGCCTCTTTTTAAAAATCAGGTACACGCTGAGGCAGATGTTGTAGCTGTCACTGATGTTATTTGGTGGAAAATTGATTTTGAGTTTTTGAGAAAAATGCTACTGATAGAGGATCCAAAGAATTATATTGTATTAAATTACACTTTAGAAATAACATATAATTTCTATATGATGACTAAAAAATACCTTTCTAGCTCCGAAGATCGAATCTATTTTTGTTTGGCACGATTAATCGACAATGGTATACAGATAAAAGAAAATCAAGTTGAGTTACCGCTATTCCTGACATATGATCGCTTAGCTTCTATAAGTAATGTATCGAAGGGTTATACTGCGAACATATTAACCGACCTCAGAGAAGAAGGAATTTTGAATGCATCGAAAAAACCTTGGATTGTCATGGATGTCGCGCGACTTAAGGCTAAATTAGGTATACAAGCTGCACATCCAGATAACACCTGGGGCATCTAGTTAAATCTCCAAACAAAAAAGTAGACGAGACCGCTGATTCTGGTCTCATCTACTTTTTTAACGTGCTTATTTAGCTTTTTTACTATCCATCTTACTTTTAACAAACGAGAAAATCATCGGCAAGATCGATATAAAAATAATGCCTAGTACAACGAGCGAGAAGTTCTCTTTCACGATTGGGATATTCCCGAAGAAATAGCCGGCCATCGTACAAAGAAGTACCCAAACAGTTGCGCCTAGTAAGTTGTAATTCAAGAAATAACGGTAATTCATGCGACTTGCACCGGCTACGAATGGCGCGAAAGTACGGATGAACGGCATGAAACGCGCGATGAAGATTGTTTTACCGCCGTGCTTATTGAAGAACGCTTCCGCTTTGTCCATTTTTTCTTGGTTGATGAATTTGCCGAGCCAACTGTCTGGTGGAATCGAGGTGCCAACTTTTTTACCGATGTGGTAGTTGACCGTGTCGCCAAGTACTGCTGCTACCCACAAAACGATGAGTAGGATGATGATGTTGAGCTCTGAGCCTGGTAATACTGCCAAAGCGCCAGCTGCGAAAAGCAACGAATCTCCTGGCAAGAATGGAAATATAACAAGTCCGGTTTCTACAAATATAATTAAGAAAATAATGACATACGTCCAAATGCCAAATGTATTGATAATTTCAACTAGATGTTGATCAATATGGATGATAAAACTAATCATCGCCTGGATAATATCCACGAATCTATCACGTCCTATTTTAAATTCTGCTATTCTGTTTAATCACAGTTAGCTTCTATTGTAACATATTTATTGTTCATACTATATCATACCACGGACTTATTTACATAAACTTAACAATATTATGACAGACAAAAAAAGCAAAATCCGCACCTACTCAAAATTGCTGAGTGAAACGCGGATTTTGCTTCTTCAAATTATGCATTGGCTTCTGTTAAGTCATCTGCTGTGCTCAGACTGATTAATCCAGCCACGCAAAGCAGTACGATTGGAACTAGGAACATCATCGATACGCTCATTGTGCAGGCTACGGCCGAAGCGATTAGCATGACGCCGCCTTTTAGCGGTGCTTTGTTCATGATAATGGCGCCGAATAAACCGACAAATGACATCGCTAATGCAACGAAGTTCAGAATCGTGAATACTAATGAATCTTCTTCCAAAACGCGTGCAATGCTGTCGACGGAAATAACGGTTAGGCTAAGCCCCATCGCGAGCAATGCTCCAATAATCCCCAATGTTTTCGCAAAATTCATCGTAAAAACTCCATTCGAAAGACATATTTATCCGTCCTCGCGTATAAGCTAACGCAAACTTCTGGATGCTTCTATGTTACCATTTTTACATACTATTTGGCAACTCAATGAAACGGACAGCCGCCGCGCTTTACTGGGGTGATTTCGGTGCGCTCAAATGGTGCTTCTTGATAGAAAAAATTCGGCTTGACGATTTTGTTCGGGTAGCGTTGATGGAACATGTGTGTCGTTGCCGGCGAGACTGGCGGGATGAGCCATGCCCATTCGCCGGTGACTTCGCGCCCAGCGGCTTGCTCGTTTGTTTCGAATTGACCGAATTGGCGAGCCGCTGTGTGGTGGTCGACAATCTGGACTTTGGCTTTGTGATAGGAGTCGAGGACGGCGACATTGAGCTCGACTAACGCGCGATCTTTCCATAGCGAATCGAGACGCTTCGTGTTTAATCCGAGTTTTTCGGCGACGGCGGCGAGCTTGTTGTAGCGCCCTTCATCCGCGAAGTTCCGCGCGCCGATTTCGGTTTCCATATACCAACCGTTGAACGGTGCCGCTTGATACGTGATGCCGCCGATTTCGAGCTTCATTTCGGAGATAATTGGGACGGCGTACCAGCGCAGGCCAAGCTCGGCGACTTGCGGGAAATCGGGATGCGCGATTGGAACTTCGAGCACGAGTTCGGGCGGGATTTCGATGACGGTTGGTGCGGCGTCAGCGCTTTCCTGGATGACGAGTGGCAAAATGTCGAATTCACCGTGAGCGCCACGCCAGCCGAGCCCTTCGCAGACTTCCGTGAAGGACACCGATGCGGGATCACCGATAATATCGCCATTTTCCGACGCGTAACCAGCGTAACGAATCAGCTGGTGATTCCAAATCCGCGGACCATCACTGCCTGGCTTGAAAATCGTGATGAAAGGCCTGATTTGACCGCCGTTCGTTGCTTTGCCGATATGTTCAAAAAGGGCATCGCGGATTTCCGATACAGTCACCGCCGCGCGGGCATCAACGACTTGGATGCGATCCCAGAACAGCCTGCCGACGCAACGGTTACTGTTACGCCACGCCATTTTTGCACCGATAGTCAGTTCTTCCAACGTCTGCGTGTATGTACCAGTTTGCGCGATTTCTTGGTGCACCACATCAATACGACTCTCAATTGCCGCTGCATCCTTGCCTAATTCCACGTAAGACTTCATCAGAAATTCGATTGCTTCCTCTGTATCAACCAACATTTTGCGACACTCCCCTAGCGCTTAATTATGTACTCATTTTAACACACTTTACATGACAAAAAACACACTAGCGTTTAGTATGTTTTTTGATGCTCAATCCTCGACCAAATTCCCTTTGTACATAAAATTTTGCAACACTTGGAGAGATCTCCCGTTTTATTCTCTCCCTCCTCCGAAACACAACCCTTTTACCCCAGATTTACCAACTCTTTCCCCATCCACTTCTCCCAATCTACCAACACCCACAAATGACTATCCCAGATAACCCCATCCTCTTTCAAAAGTCGTTTCTGGCTCAGTAAATATTCTCGCGTACAATTGATATAACTCGCTAACTCCACTTGACTCCAAACTTTCGGGATTCGGCAATTCATCCCTTCCATAATCCCGACTTCTTTTCCCAATTTTACTAATGTGATGATTAATCGCTCTTTTTTTTGCAGCGCTAGCATTTCCATTCGTTCTATCATCAAATCTAATATTTCCTTCTCAAACTTCCGATATCGTTCCTCTAAATTCCGATTGGTCGTGCTTCTATCTAATTTAAACAGACTAACCCTGTCGCACGCCCGGTATACAAGCCCATCCGGCAAAAGTTGCTCATGTAATATGGCATGCTCGCCTTCTCGCAAAAATTTTAACAATTGCCCCCCAATGCTGCATGTCAAATGGCCTGATAAGATAATATATTCCCCGTCCTCTTCCAGCCGCTCCCCTTTTCGAAGCTTAATAACCACATGTCCGTTCTCCATTCTCTCACCTTCTTTTCCCTAGCCTACTCTATTTCATTCCAATTGTCTTATACGTTGCGATGTGTACATTCTTTGATACCGAAGTGAATTCATCTGCCTCCCACGGCACTTCACGATCAATATTCTGGATTAAATGGTTCATCAAATTCGGATGATTCTTGATTAAAGGACTGTGCGGCTCTGGTGTTGGCAAAATCAATAAATGGCTCTCCGCTTGGAAATCATCCATCAATTTATTGTGAAAATCCGTCACTGGCCGAAATCCGTAATCCCTTACCCCCGTAAAAAAGAAAAATCTCGCTTTTTTATCAAACTTCGCAAACTTTTCAAAGGTTTTTTCCCGTTCAAAAATCGTTTTTACCTCCGCTTCAAAAGCAGCATCCTGATTAAAAAATAAGTGACGCCCACTTTCACCAAAACCAGTTGTTGAAATACGCAAATCAGGCACCATCGTGTACACATTATCTATCTCCGGACAATGAAGCGCCATCATAATCGCACCCACACCACCCTTAGAACTCCCCACCAAATAGACATGTCGGTAACCTTGATCCTTAATAAAGCGACTCAGTTGCTCACTTAATTCCTCATATATAAAACGCCCATGATCAAACAAATACCAGCCGTATAATTGCGAATAATAATCCTCCAAATATAAGTAGTCACGCGCTTCATTTCGCATCGACACTTTCATAAAATGATAGTAAGAATGTAAGTTTTTCACTTCTTCATCTGGGATTTGTTTTTGTACAATTCTATCAGCATATGCCTCGTTCGTCTTCGTAAAAACGCCTTGAAAAATCACTACCAGCGTATCCGATTGATTCTGAATATGTTTACCATTTAACGTAACTGCCATTCGATCATGTCCTTTCAAAGTTCCATCACCATAAGTCTAGTAATTTGCCAGCACTCGTAACAAATACAAAGAGTAATGCGCTAAAATAAAGTATCGGAAAACCGTATCTTTCCGTTTTTTTCTTTTCCATACTTGTCTTTTTCTGCTTAGAAATCATTTCTTGTTGATACATTTCTTTTTCAGTCTGCGTTTTTTTAGAGAAATGGTGAATGAATTTACTGTACTCTAAACAAATCTCTTCACTCTCCCCAAAAGCCTCCAAATGCCCGTAGTGAAGCCATCCCACCTTGTCACAAATATCGCGAATCTGCTTCAAAGAATGACTGACAAAAAAGATTGTTTTGCCATCTCGTTTCATCTGCTCTATCTCATCCACACATTTTTGATAAAACGTCGAATCACCAACTGACAACGCCTCATCGATAATCAATACATCTGGGTCCGTTTGAATGGCAATACCAAAACCTAATCTAGCGCGCATCCCACTTGAATATTGCTTCAAAGGCTGCCCAATAAAATCTTGAAGTTCCGTAAATTGAATAATTTTTTGAATCCGTTTCTCGATCTCCTTTGGTTTGAAACCCATCAGCAACATCTTCAAACGAATATTCTCGATACCCGTTAAATTTGGCTTCAAGGCCGATCCAATGGCGAGCAATGAGACGCTCCCTTTTTGCTCTAACACTCCCGATGTTGGCGCTAAATGCCCCGCAATAATGTTAGCCAACGTCGATTTACCCGAACCATTCAAGCCGATAAAACCGACGCATTCCCCTTTTTTCACCTCAAAAGAAATATTTTCTAATGCCTGAAATAATTTTGCCTGTCTCTTCTGGAACGGTTTTCTCCAGATGTTATTCCATTTTCTCCGCTCCAAATAATAAATTTTTTCAACGCCCTCTAACTTCAATATGCTCTCCATCCGCGCACCTTCTCCTTACATATATTCAACAAAATACCGTTTATACCTGTTCGTGACATAAATACCAATCAGCAAAATCAAAAAAGTAACGCTGAAGAAATAAATTCCCCACCAAGGATGGTCTAAAATTCCACCTCGAGAAAGTAACGCATCTCGAAATCCTTCAATGACATATACAAACGGATTGAGATGAAGTATTTTCGTTAGGAGTGAATCTGGATGTGTAGATACATCAATCACGACACCTGAAATAAAAAATAAAAGCCGTAAAGTCGAACTAATAATTAACTGATAATCTCGGAAAAATATCACGACAACGGCATTTAACGTAGACACCGATAGCAATAACAACAACATCGCGAAGAAATAATAAATGAGTTGCAGCCAAGATACTGTTGGGAAATTCCCCGTTCCAATGAAGAGACACAGAAACAAACCGAACATTGAAAAAAAGCTAGTCAGTCCCTTCACGATCGATATCGTCGGCAAAATCTCCACTGGAAACTTCGTCTTTGAAATTAAATTCAAATTCGAGCTAATCGAGTTGGCACCAGCGTTAATACTAGAACTCATATAAAACCAAGGAATGACACCAATCAACATCCAATATACATACGGGACATCCGAGTTCACCATATTCTGTCCACCCAAACGCAAACCGAAAATTAAATAATAAATCACAATTTGAATAGTGGGGCTCAAGAATTCCCAAAACAAGCCGAGAAAATGGTTTTGATGCGCCGATTTCTTATCAAAACGAGCAACACGTATAATTTTACTAGTACTGTATAATTGCACGCGACACCAGTTAACTAAAATGTTCAAACTTACACCTCATTTTTTTCTTGTAGCATATCCTTCACGTTATTTAACAGGAAATCTGGGAAATACAGCCCAGTATCACTATGTTCCAAGTAATCCGCTAAATCTAACGTATAGGCAATATCTTTCTGATCGAATTTTTTAAAGAGTGGCATCAAGTGTTCCGTGTAATGAAAATCACCTTTTCCAACATGAAAATATAGATCTGGAAATGTCCCATTCATATCGACCTGATTCAAAATTAAGCCATTCCAAAACGCCATCCCGTACTGCCTGTCATCTCCCAGAATGCGGTCAAAACGTTCTCGCATTGAACTAGAAGTAGCACGCCGCTGTAAATAATTAGCGATAAACACTTGTGGGGCACCGATAATCGCTTTTCCGTAATGGTACTTCATGCTGTAATAAAGCGCCGCTGCTCCACCTTTACTCGAACCAGTAGCAATAATATTTTTTGGCATGATGTTGCACTGATTAGCTATCGTCGCAACCAGACTCACCACACTTCGCTCAAAATCATACGAACCACCAAATCCAACATAATAGCAAAATTGATCCTGATACGAATCTAAAATAAATAATTTATGCGCATCCACAGATTCCAGCGTCCGAATATGATTGTACACCGGCGCGCCACCCTTGAATTCCGTCGAATAGAGCCCTGAAAAAGATAAAATGAGATGATCCGATTTTGTTTTTGCTGGTTGGAATAAATACTTCACAGGCGTATCACCATAAAAGATTTTTTCATTCGGAAATTCCGATTCCAGTACTTTATCATTGCGCAAATCCAGATGTAGCTTTGTCGACAATTCCTTGAAAAAAAGATTTTGCTCCTTCCGTATAAACAGGCGAATCTGATACGTGCCGCTATATATCGGTCGAAACAAAACGCTACTTTCTTGCGTCAACTCCTCATACCACTGCTTTTTTATAATATGACCATTTTGATAAATATAATAAGCAAATTCACAGCCCCACAAAGAACCTTTTGTAGAAAACGGAAGCTGGATTGTCTGATTTTTATAAACTAGGTCGTTCATCTCGATTTTCATATATCTATATCCTCATTTCTATCACTCTTTTAGTAGTCGAACGGAAGGATTAATCGTAATTGCTTGCTGATTCGTGCGGTTTTCACTCTGCTCAATTAAATCCTCTAATACGCCAAATATAAACGGGGTATACTGATTAACTAAACGCGTGTGCCGCTCATCACTGCGATTTAAAAACAGTTCACTCGCGATCCCTTTTTCCGCTAAAAATTGCCGATACTTCACGAGTGCTTCAAACTGAATATCCATCGTTCCTGTATAAAAATACAACTTCTTCTGCTGATAGTTAGCATACAATTCATCTGAAAACAAAAAGTTATCTACTTTTTTTTCAAACCGTTTATCCTTACCGAAAAACAAGCTCTTTTCATTCGGGCAAAGTTTATTGATAAACCGAGAAACGTGAATTTGCGGAATAAGCGAAAACACATCTGTAATGAGTGGATTCATAGCGCCGTATATCAAAGCTCCGGTTCCACCCTTACTCGAACCAAAAGCGATGACTCGTTTATAATGATGCTTTTGAATGAAAGCCGTCAGTTCCTCGTTAAAGCGTTGGTGAATCAGCTTGCCATGATCGATGAAATACCAACCATAGACGCTAGAAAAATGATCTTTGATGAAAAAATAATCTGCTTTTGGAACACGTTGCGCGAATTTCATCCACGTATACCGTTCATGCATCGCAGCGACTTCCTGTTGCGTTATTTTTCCACTATAAATATCTGGTATCGCGTCGTTCAATGGCTTGGCCGCGTTCTGAAAAACTAGAACTAGCGTGTCACTCCCGTTTAGAAGGTGTTTTCCATGTAACATCCGTTCATGCTCCTTTTCATATCAATATTCGACAATGTTGGTTTTTTGGATTCGTTCACTCGTTTGCGTGATAACTTGGCCGGTTTTCGTATTTTTCATAAATACTTTGACGCGATATTCACCAGGTTCTAGGATTTCTAGTTGATACGTATCGAATTTCTTATACGCGGATTTGGCAATTGCCTCCGAGTTGCCAGCCTTATAGACATAAAAAGCATACGCGGCGCTTTCCTCAAATCCCGCTGCTATCACTTTTACTTGTAAATAGTTTTTCGTGAAAAAAACCTCTATATTTTGAATTAATTCCTGTTTTAACATCAGTATCGTCTTGTCCTTTCTACTTGCATGAAGTAATACTCTCACTGACTAAATTCTCTATTTCATGAACAATACGCTCTCGATCAAATTTATACTTGGCAAACTGCTTCCGTTCCAGTACCTCTTTTGTGGTAAATGTATGTTCCGCCACTGCATCTCGAGCTACTTCCAGTGAATCCACGATATATTTTTCAGGATAAACGGTATCTGCACCTTTCCAGTTACGAATAATTGGTACGGCGCCACTTGCCATCGCTTCTGAGACAGAAACGTGTGAGCCTTCATAATCACTCGGCGAAAGTAGATAACCAACCGTGCTCATCCACTCATTTACATCGTCGCCATGCGGTTCGAAAATCACGTTATCTCGCCAAGGCGCCTGCTCGATTCGTGCAAAAATCGCCTCATAATACTCCCGTTCTTTCTCGCGTGCCATCAACCAAGCCACATCTTTCGGGTGTTTACTTTTGATAGTTAGCTGGTAACGCCTATCCTGTTTCCATAACTGCTCTAACAAATCCACAGCCAAATCTACCCGTTTACGCGCCGGAAGAATACCACAAATACCCAATCTAAACTCTTTCCCATCCTTTTTAGGAAGATCAAACTTCTCCGCATCCAGCAAATTATCAATATACACCATCTTATAGCGTGGAATTTTAAAAATACGGTGAAATTCTTCGAGCATATAAGGCGTAATCACGATAATTTTATCAATCTGCGCGACATCCATTAGACGCGGGAACTTCAAATCCTTCTCCTGAAAATGCATGCGCACAATCAACGTCTGGTGGCTCTGCTTATGCTTGGAATACCAAACCGCATTCCCAAGTCCCCACTCACAAAAAACAATATCCGCCCATTCCGCACAAGCCAAACTATGCTTTTCATCATGTTTTTCATGCGCTTTCCACGTATCTAATCTCACGTCAAAACCTGGATGCGCCTCAAAATGTTCGATAATCATCTTAGCAAATTTCAAATCATGACCCGCAAAAACGATTCTTTTTTTCCGCTTTTCAAACGACCAGATAAACTCTTTAAGTCGCGTATAAGCCGCTTGGAATGTAAAGTATTGGCTCGCCTCAAACATCATCGTAGCGGCTGTCAAATAAAGATTCGCATCACTTAAAACAGCTTGCGTTTTTTGAATGAAATCTTCTTCCGTATCAACAAAAAGCGGATAATCCTTGCCTAATAAATCCTCATGCATCTTGGTTCTTCTCACCAATGCCGGTTTCCCTAATCTTCCATATTCCAGCAACTTACTCGACAGTTCGACACTATCATCATTATCAAGCGTTGCGCTACGCCAACTAATCCCGATATCTGCCTCTTCAATCAATTCCTGACATCTCTCGCGCGAAACCGCCCCAACCCAATCGATGGCCGCCTCTTCTTTAAAAGCCGCTTTAATACGTAACTGCGCATCCTTTTCCCGCAATCGCTCTTGGAATTTATCCCCAACAATTTGCGTATGAATACGAGCATCCGACGCAGCTAATTTTTTCGTTGCCGAGATAATTTCCTCTGTATACCAGTCCTCATGAAATTTCCCACTATAAATTAAACGATGATGCTTATTACGAAAACTTGGAACTCCCTCCGATTCTGGAACCATCGGGTACAACAATTGAATTTTTTCACCATCCACATGAATCAACGCTTTGAAAGCTTCTTTCGTTTCCTTCGTCTGCAAAAACAGGTGGTCAAAATGATCATATACGCGCTTCAAATCCACCCGTTCTGCTTCCGTTGAGCGCCCATCATGTTTGAAATCAGTCAGATAAGGAACCGTAATATGGCGAAACTCCTCATACTTCATCACTTCTCGCACCAAGTCAAAACCGCGCACAATCACAAGGTCATAAGCATCCTCTCGGTGTAACTTCGACATAATATTCACGGCTTCCTCCACGTTCAAACGCGCACCTTGAAATAACATAGTCGAAAAAGCTTCAAACGGTTGAATAAGACGGAGGTTGGCTTTGTTTTTTAAAGCGGTTGTCAATCTGTCGTTCTGCTCTTTTGCTTTCAGTAATAAATCTACTTGAATATGCTTATTCAGGCTCAAAACAGGGGCAATCGATGTTAACCAAACAGCTGATCCATCCATAAAATTCAAATCAATGTCTCCGTACAAAAGAATCCGTAATTTGCTCATTGCGTTATCTTCCTCCTAAATTTCAACGTGGTGAAGCCATTCTTCTCCCACATGTGTTCCGTTTTCAATAAAATTATACTTATCTGCGCTAAACATTTTCGCCCCTTGATTCATGTAAGGCGATAAATCAGCACCGTGCATAAACTCAACAAGCAGAGCCTTCACATTTTTGCGGAAAGGATAATTGGTTTTTAGAATCGACCGCGTGGACCGAAGACTTGTCACAAAACGATATTCATTCTCCATATACCGTTCCTCACATTGCTCAGCATCTTTCTCGTAATAGCTACCTTTTCCAATAAAATCAGCATCCGTATACACAGAAGCAAGCATCAAATCTTTCAAATAATGACGCCCATAAAAGTGATTCTGATTCCAAAATGTTATAAAATCGGAATCGATAAAATCCGTCAACTGCTTATAATTTTGCATATAATCCAGCAAGAAAATGCTCACCGTTTCGCTTTGATACGTGTTAATAATATGATTAAAGTCCTTAAAATCATCAACGCTTCGGGCAAACAGATACAGCTTCTTAGTAAGGTAGCTCTGCTTATTAAATGCCTTAATCACGTTTACCACCGCTTGCTCCGATTGCACAAAGCTAATCACAGACACTTCTGTTTCTGCAAGCTGTATATTTTTCTTCATATTTTCTAACATAAATTGTAAGCGATGCTTATACGTATGCTTGCCATATACTTCGCGAATTCCTTCAAGTGACTTCTTACGATAAAGCTGCTCGTCTTCCGATATTTCCTTCATTTGAGCACGTAAATCTTCCGGTTTTTGAGCAATCATCACGAGGTTTCCGAAGATTTTATCGATGCCCTCCGAGTAACTACTTAAGATTGGAGTCCCTGAAGCCATTCCCTCAAACACGCGGCGGGAGAACATCGTTGGCGAGTGGATAACACTATTGACATTCAACATGAATCGATATCCTTTATACGCCTTGTCGATTTCGCTATACGCCAAACTTCCCTTCACATTCTTCTCAAACTGCTTTGGAAAGCGGAATTCTGGTTCGCTGCGTTCATAGTTTCGATCATAAATAGCCAGATTAAACGCATCACTAATTTCAAGCATTTGATCCATAACTTCGCGTCGCTCTTCATGACGATTCGCGTAATAAGAACCAGCAAAACACACACCGTCTTCGCGCGACTCTGGCAACTGAATCGGATTATGATGTTTCGGCTCAGCAGCAAATGGCAAGGCAAACACATTCCGATGTTTCGCGTGCTTCACATAATCCGGAATACGATTCGCATCCGTCGTGTAAATATAATCAAAGCGTTTCGCAGAATCAATAAACTTATCAAAATGAATCGGATCCTCTTTATTCCAAAAAACAGTAGGAATACCGCGCTCTTTACACCAATCCAGCAAATCAAATAACTCTTGACGATCCTCGTTCGCATAACGCCCAACCTTATATTGCCAAGTGTCGAAATTCCCGTGCCATGCTGACTCCACAAATAAGAAATGCGGCGGGTTTTCCTCTAAAACTTCTTGCCAATTTTCTGGTGTAAACGTGATTAAGTCTACCTCTTCTTTGTAACTCGTCATCGTAAACTCATCAAAAATGCAGGCTACTTTTAATTCGTGGAGATGCTTAATATGTTGGAATGGATCTTGTGATAGTACCCTCGGCGACTGGCTTTTCTTTGGACTAAAAATACGTCGGAAAGCCATTTTCTTAATACGTATGAGCCCTTTTCCAGTAATCTTTAGCGCTAAACGGATATGTTTCGATGTTTGTCCCAACATAATCTGCGCCTCCTTGTTAACATCCACCATGGTTGTCGTCGTCTTTTTTTGTCCATCATATTCTACGATAGCGATTCTGACCGACACGCCTGAATCCACTTCTGCCTCCACATGCACCGCAATTGTTTCCTCTGGCAAAACATCAATTTGGTAACGAGGCATCCTTGTAAATGCGACATTTTCTTCCTTAAACGATGTATAGTTGGAACGTTCATCCGCATTTTTGAAAACTAAATCGCCAGCCTCTTCATATACCTCCAAGCCTTCCTCTTTCACATACCACCATTGATTCACATCTTTTAACTGCTCCTCCGGTAGAAAAACGGGATAAAGGTCGGTCATTAACTCATTCTGAAAACTAGCTATGGTATTGTACACGTGACTTATTTGCTCTTCAAAGTTATTTTTTTTCTTAATTTCCAATATGCCCCAGTCCATTTCATCATTTTAGTATTCATTAATTGATTATGCCGTATTCTCAAACGATCGAGCCGCTCTTTTAAAACAGCTTCCTCTTTCTTAGCCTTGATTAACTGGCTGCTCAACTGCTTCATTTTCTTGATGGATTTCGTGTGTTCCTCGGAAAGTTCTTCGAGTGGTTCTTTTTGTAAAGACAATACTTCGAGTGTTTTCATTTTATAGTCGCTTAATTCTTTTTGTGCTGCTTTTATTTGATTAATCAGGTCCGCTTCGTCTCTAAGTTGTTTGCTAAGTGCTTCGTTTGCTACTTGCCTCTCCTGATTCATTGCTTTCCATTTCGTATTTTCACGTTCTAGTTGCTCGAGTTTTTCTTGTTGGCTCTCTTTTTCATGTATCGCTCGTTTCGTTTCAGCGCGCAGTGATATTTCATTGTGTACATGCTCTTCTACCTGTTCTTTAAGCCGCTCTATTTCCTGTAATGCGACCTCTAATTGTCGCTTGCTTTCTTCTAGTTCAACCAGCTTGCTCGCTTGCTTTTTATAGTATTGTTCTTTCGTCTGCTTGCCTTTCATGACGCTCTACACCTCTATCAGCTTTTGATAAGTTATGCCATTCGTTCTATGTCATTTTTTGAAACTTCTGCTTTTTACGTTCAAAATCGGATTCATTCTCTAATTCACTATAAATTTCTAAAAACAATTTTTTTTCATGTTCCCAATTGTAAATCTCACGCGCCCGGTAACAATTCTGACTATACCGCTCGCGCAACGCAGGATTTGCAAGCAGTTCATTAACCGCAGCCGCGATGGAAGTAGGACTATGAGAATCAACCACAACGCCAACCTCTTCTCCCTTAATAATCCGCCTAATTTCCGGAAAATCGCTACCAATCACAGGAACTCCACTCATCACATATTCAAATAACTTATTCGATGAGGCAGAATAATGATTAAAACACACATTATTTAAAAGTTGAAAGCCAAGATACGCATTTTTCGTATAATATAGTAAATCTTGCAAAGGTACTTTCGGCAAAAATCGGATTTTCTGACCTAATTCTGCATCTAAAACTTGCTTTTCGAGTTCTAACTTAATACGCCCATCACCAATGATGACGACGACTCCCTTTTGAAACATCGGTACTGCCTGTATCAATTTATCCAGCCCTCGACCAACCTGCACGCCACCTTGATAAAGTAAAATCGGTTCATCCTTCGAAATGTGCAACACCTGATGTAAATCAATTCGGTCGCTGCCTTCGATAAATTGGCGATTTGGATAATTATGCACAACTTTCGGATAAAAATGATACTTGTCTTGAATATAGGCCGCTCGCGTTTGGTTTTCATGAATGCACACATCTGTAAATCGGAGGAAAAAACGCTCGCATATGCCATATAAAGGACTGTTATAGCCCGTTCGACTCGTCTGAATTTCATGAGAATCATAAATCAGTTTTTTTCGTCTGAAAACCTTCGCACAAAGAATCGCTTGCGGTAAAGTATTCAAATCATTTGCGTGGTAAAAATCATATTTTTTTCGTAAACCATAGTAAATCATGAGGCTAAAAATCATGCTCCGGCGAACTAACATCTGTGCTTTTGGGAGCATTAAAATCGTTAGTATCGCGCCTATAATAAGCATGAATCGAGGAAAAAACGGGAGGAGAATAAGGAATAACATCCAGAATATAAGAAGGATTATCTTGCTTTGTTTGGCATAATTGACGCGGCGAATCGTAAAGCGCTCTGTTACTTGTTCAAAAAATGACTGGTTCTCCTGCTCCGGGTCATGAATAGCAATTAAATCCACGTGATAGCCTGCTTCTTGTAGCGCCATACACTCTCGCGAAACGCGCGCATCATTCGTAAAGTGATTCCAAACAAATACAGCAACTTTCTTAGACATACGTTCATCCCTCATTCATTTTTCACAATTACTTTTTCAATACGTTTAAAGTTTTCTTGCCAGCTATAGTTTTCTTTCGCAAAAGCTAAGCCATTTCGATGCAATCTCTTTCGCAATTCGTGGTCTTTAATCAAATGACTCAATCCGCGATACATTTCTTGCTCCTTATCATGCCCAAAAATAAATCCAGTTTCCGAAGCATTAATAACCTCTTCACTGTAACCAGAAACCATGCCAATAATCGGCAAGCCAATTCCCATGTAATCAACAATTTTCCCAGGAATCACTGTCTCAAAAACTGGATGCGGAACCAGGCTTACAAAGGCCACATCTGCTTGCGCTAGCTCTTGAAGCACATTCGATCTCGTATCTGGCGGGCTGACATGGATATTTTTCAGTTCTTTTTCCTTCACCGAGTCCACTAATTTTTGATAGTTAGCGCCGTAGCCAATCATCTTAAAACGTACATGCGGATTATCCTGAAAATAGTCCGCCATCCGGATAAAGCTGGCAAGTTCCTGCGCTAAGCCGATATTCCCAGTGTAAATAACAGTCAATGGCTCATTAATCAGCGGTCTTTTTTTAGCACCAAGTTCAAATTCCTCTTCTGTCAGCGAATTAGGCACGAATGTAATCTTATCTGGATCAACGCCATGCTCCACCATATACGTGGAAAAACGCTCGCTATTCACAATGATTTCATCGGCTTTTTTGTAAATCCGCTTTTCCAATCGATACGCGATGTGCAGAAAAATGGGAGACGTGAATTTCCCGACGCCTTTCAATGTTTCTGGCCACAAATCACGAATGTCGACAATCAGTTTGGCTTTCATTTTTCGTTTAGCAATGAGCCCAGCGAGTGCAATAGAAATTGGTGGACTTGATACATAGACGACATCAAAAGACTGCTTTTCCGTTAGGATTCTCCAGATGAATCGGCATAGTGTTTCAAAATAGAGAAGAAATCGTAATATCATGTTTGCTTCATACTTGCTTGTTCTCGTTTTCACCCGAACAATATTGGCATCCTCAAGATCGGCATCCCAGAACTTTTCCTGTTCATACATGTCGCGATTCGGGTATTGCGGCTCCGTCGTGAACAGGGTTGCATCGTAGTCTCGGCGAAACAAACGAAACAGTTGCTTCATTCGATTCGCCGCACTACCTATCTCAGGATAGAAATTTTGTGATATTAATAGTATCTTTTTCATTCATCATCCACATTTCTAATTTTGATCACATGCTATGGCTTATACGGTTACGCCTGCTTTTTCTAGTTTGCTAATTTCCGAAAGCGTGCCTAAATGGAAGTAGTTTTCCATACCAACACAATTTGTTGCAATCTGCTTCGTATCTAAAATAACCATTTCATGCATATTAGCAAAATCATGACTCGTTAAAGCACGGAATTCCGAATGATCCACTAATATTAAAACAAGATCCGCATTCGCTGTCGCTGCTTCCATATCACGCTCCACAAAATCTGCTTCGACGTGAGGATCGTACGCAACTACTTCATACGCTTGCTGTCTTTCTAACTCACGATAAATTTCAAGCGCTGGACTTTCACGGATATCATCAATGTCGCCTTTATATGTCAGGCCAAATACTGCGACTTTCTTACCTTGTATTTTTTCCATTATTGCCATCGTATGTTTCACGACAAAAGCTGGCATCGTAGAATTAATGTGACGCGCACGCTGAATCAAGTACGATTGTTCTGGTGCTGCGGCTGCGATAAAGTATGGATCAACAGCCAAGCAATGTCCGCCAACGCCCGGTCCTGGTAAATGTAAGTTCACGCGAGGATGCTTGTTCGCCATTTCAATAACATCAAGTGCATTAATGCCAAGTTCTGCGGAAATATGCACCAATTCGTTCGCCAATGCAATGTTCACATCACGATACGTGTTTTCCATCAGTTTCGACATTTCAGCAGTAGATGCCGCTGATTCGATTAGTTCACCTTTTACAAAGACGCTATAAATTTCCTTCCCAGCTTGGGTACACGCGGGAGTAACGCCTCCAATAATACGATTGTTGTAGATTAATTCGTGGATAATTTGGCCGGGTAACACGCGTTCTGGGCAATGTACGAGGAATATATCTTGTCCAACGACTAATCCGGTACTCTCGACAAGTGGCAAAATATGATCTTCCGTAGATCGTGGGGCAATAGTGGATTCAATGATAATCGTGTTTCCTTTACGCAAAACTGGCAAAATATTGTTTACCGCTGCGAGCACGTATTTTAGATCACATGATTTTAGATCATCATTTTTGTTAGGCGTGGGAACTGATACGATGAACGCGTCTGCTGCTTCTACATCCAAACCTGCACGGAATCGATTGTTCTGAATCGCCCGATCAAGCTCGTCTTGTAGACCTGGTTCTTCAATGTGAATCTTGCCTGCGTTTAACTCCTGGATTACTTTTTCATTGATATCAATACCTAATACATCTTGTTCATGATTGGCAAACATAATGGCTGTTGGAAGTCCGATATATCCTAATCCCATAACGACTAATTTCAATTGTTACACCCTTCCGGTTTGTTTTTAGTTTGTATTCTTATTTGGCTACTGGAATCACGATGGACCAGCTAGCTTCTTCTTTATCTTTCGGTTTGTATACTAATGTTCCTTCTTTTACGGTGTTCGGTAGTTCAAAATAAGCTTTTCCTTCTAGTTTCGTATTCGGTTTGAACACATCGCCAAAATTGTTACCTTGCGGATAAACTTCATATGTTTTTCCGTCTGATTTTATTTTGAAATCAGCGGCGCCAATGCCTACGTCTGAACTATCATTGTTTAAAAAGGACATTTCGATGCTGACCATGTTTTTATTTTTAGTTGTACTTTCGGTTGTTTTAATTTTGCCGATTTTCATATCAATGTTGTTTACTGTTTTTGTTACGTGTTCTGTAACGGCTGTTTTTGCTTTTTCTTTTGTATCCGTGTCTTTTGTTGTTGCATCATTGCCACATGCTCCTGTGAATACGAGCATGAATACTGCTGCGGCTGCGATTATACCTTTTTTCATCTGTCTAGTACACCTCATTCTTTTTATAAACTAAAGGGGAATAATGTTATTCCCCTTTAATTTTTTATCTTACTGTGTGATTGTTACTGTCGTTGTTGCTATTTGCGTGCTTTTACCATCAAGTCCGATTATTTGTACATCATCTGTTGCTTTAAGGTTTAGTGGCTTGATGTAATACTTGAATGAACCGTCTGCTTGAACAATCGCAATACTAGTTTGAACTGTTCCGTTCACACTTAGTGATACTTTTGTTACGTCCCCTGTTGCTGTACCTGTTAGATAGCTATCACCAACTTTTACTGCATTTGCTACAACTGTTCCTGTCGCTGCATTGATAGTTACTGTTTTGCTATCTAATAGTTTAGCTGCTGAATCATACACGTTTACTTTTACTTCGTCTGTTGCATTTTTGATAATTGAACCTGCGTAATAGTGGATTGTACCGTTAGAAGCTGGAATTTGGCTGTATTTCGTGCCGTTTACTTCTAGTTCTACTTTCGCTACATCACCAGTGTATGTTCCATCAACGTAGTTATCTGTACCAATTTTGAAAGCTTTTGGTGTTACTGTTCCTTCTGTTACAACGTCTGCTGTTTTGCTAACCGCTACAGTTGCTGTGTTTAATACAGCGCCAGTTGCATCATAAGCTGTTGCAATTACAACATCTGCTGGATCTGTGATTAATGATTTAGCGTAGTATTGATAAGGACCAGCTGTCATTGGAATTAACGCTTGTTCTGTACCGTTAACTGTGATTGAGATTTTCGCTACGTCGCCTGTTACGTTACCTTTAACGTAGTCGTCTTCACCGATAACATATGGGCTAGCTGTGATAGTACCATCTGTTGTAGTGATAGCAACTGTTTTCGAGCTTACTAACACGCCTGCTGAGTTATAACCATTAAGTTTTACAACATCTGTTGCAGAAGTGATTTGTGGTTTTGCGTAATACTTGATTGTTCCATCAGCAGCAACGTTGATTTTTTGTAGTTCTGTTCCGTTTACTTCTAGAGAAACTTTCGTTACGTCACCAGTGTATGAACCTGTTACGTAGCTATCTTTACCAAGTTTGTAGCTATTGGCAAGAACTGTTCCTGCTTGACCTTTATCTGTTGTTACTGTAACTGGTTTCGTATCTAATACTTTACCTGTTGCATCGTATGCTGTTACGGATACGATATCGTTAACGTTCTTGATTTTACCTGTTGCATAGTATTGGAATGGTGAACTTGTTACAGTGATTGCTTGTGAAACTACTCCGTTCACTGTGATGCTGATTTTAGCTACATCGCCTGTGAATGTCCCTTTTACATACGAATCTGTTCCTAAGACAAATGCGCTTGGTGTTACAGTTCCAGCAGTTGCTTTGCCAGATTTAACTGTTACAGGAGTTTTTTGTAATACGTTACCTGCTGCGTCAAAACCAATGATGAAGACTTGATCTGTTGGCGCTAGGATATTGTTTTTAGCGTAGTATTGGTAGTTAGCTCCTGATACAGTGATTGTAGTCAATTGCTTGCCATTTACTTCAAGTGCTGCTTTTACTACATCGCCAGTTAGAGCGCCTTTAACGTAGTTGTCAGTACCGATAGTGAATGGATCAGCTGTAATTGTTCCAACTGCCTTCTTAGAAATAGTAACTTTTGTTCTTTGTAGTTCTTTACCAGTAGAATCTAAACCAACGATGTAGACTTGGCTTGCTGGATCTTTGATTTTATCTGATGCGTAATATTGGTAAGTTCCACCTGTCACGTTGATTGTTGCGTATTGTTTACCATCAACGATTAGATATGCTTTTGTAACATCACCAGTTTCAGTACCTTTTACATAACCGTCCGTACCGATAACGAATGGATTAGCTGTAATTGTTCCTGCTGTTGTCGAAACAACTGTAACTGTGATTGTTTTTGTTGTTGTGTTTTTATCTGAATCTGTTACGCTGTATTCCACAGTGTATGTTCCAGCTTTTGTTGTATCTACTGTGTTTGTGATAACTTTGATGCTTGATGTTAAGTTACCGTCTTCTTTATCAGTCGCTGTTACGCCTGTTAATGCGTTGAACGTGTCGCCTACATTGATTGTTTTATCAGTCGCTGTAATTACTGGTTTGTCGTTCGTGTTGACTGTTACTGTGATTGTTTTTGTTGTTTTGTTACCGTCTGAATCTGTTACAGAATACTCAACAGAATATACGCCGGCTTTTGTTGTATCTACTGTGTTTGTTACGACTTTGATGTCTGCTGTTAAGTTACCGTCTTCTTTGTCAGTCGCTGTTACGCCTGTTAATGCGTCGAACGTATCGCCAACTTTGATTGTTTTATCAGTTGCTGTAATCACTGGTTTGTCGTTCGTGTTAACAGTCACTTTGATTGTTTTTGTTGTTTTGTTACCGTCTGAATCTGTTACAGAATACTCAACAGAATATACGCCGGCTTTTGTTGTATCTACTGTGTTTGTTACGACTTTGATGTCTGCTGTTAAGTTACCGTCTTC
>NZ_JABJVM010000039.1 GCF_013820765.1 Paenilisteria rustica | reverse complement strand
CAGAAAGTACTTCTACACTAACAGCAAGCACATACTTGTTAGGTACAGGTAATGTAACAGGAACATATACAGGAACAGTGAAATATGTGGCTGTTAAAATCAATGACACAACATACACTAAAGTCCCAGTAAATGCAGATGGCACGTACACTTACTACATCAAAGATAAAGTAACTAGTAAAGACGATGTTATCACGGTTCTAGGGTATGACTCAACAGGCGCTGTTGTCGCAGAAAAAGCAGTTACACTTGATCCAGGCGTTGCACCAACGATGAAAGCAGACGAATTCGTTATTGGAACAACTAGAAATGTAACAGGAACGTTTACAGGCGGCATTAAATATGTCGGTATTAAAGTAGGCGACACAACGTACAGCAAAGTCCCAGTAGCAACAGATGGCACGTACACTTACTATGCGAAGGACAAAATTACAGACGCAACAGAAGAAGTAACGGTTCTAGGCTATGACTCTGTCGGACTTGCTTTAGAAGTTAAAGTAACAGTTAAATAAAATTTAGATACCACTCGGTGTGATGACTAAACTAGCTTTAGTCATCACACATTTTAAAAAATTAACTTTGAAAAAAAGAGCAATTTCATATAAAAATAATAGAACATAGAGGAGTAATATGATGCTAAAAAAAGTTATGTTAATCGCGATGTCAGGCGCTTGTGCCTTATCACTAGTTGCTTGTTCGGCGACACCAACTAAAGAAGAAACACCAAAAACAACGCAAGAAGCAAAATCAGAAAAAGAAAAAACGTATCCAGCTAAAACAGTGAACAATATAGAGATGCAAATCAAAGGTATTGAAACAACGGAGAACGGCAAAGGCGACAAAAACATTGTGCAAATAACCATGAGTTTTAAAAATGAAACAGATAGCAAATACGGTATCGGCGGCAATGACTTTATTTTCAAATCTGGTGACAAAACGTACCAAGTGAAAACGGATGCCAACAATATCGGAACAGAAATCGCAGCTGACAAAACAGTGAGCGGAGCCATCAATTTTGAATTGCCGAAAGATGTAAAATCTGGCGAGTTTTCCTACCAACCAGTGACATTCGGAAAAGACAAACCAAAAGTACTCGCAACATGGAAAATTTCAATTCCAAACAATAAGTAAATTTTAAAATCTACGAGGAGATGATTCTTTGAAAATCGCAGTTATTGGGTTAGGCTATATCGGTTTACCAACGGCTATCATGTTTGCTAATCATGGTCAGAATGTGATAGGTATCGATCTGAAAGAAGA
>NZ_JABJVM010000038.1 GCF_013820765.1 Paenilisteria rustica | reverse complement strand
TGGATAGGTTATACTAAACTGGACAGAAAAAATAAGGTGTGTACAATAAAAGAAAAGCACACTGGAGGAATAGAGGATGACAAAAAGAGCAAAACGAACGTTTACACCGGAATTTAAGAAGCAAATGGTGGCATTATATGAGTCAGGAAAGCCTCGTAAAGCTATTATTGAGGAATATGATTTAACGCCTTCGGCACTTGATAAATGGATAAGTCAGAGTCGAACAACGGGTTCCTTTAAAGCAAAAGATAATCTGACATCCGAACAAAAAGAACTCCAAAAACTACGCAAGCGAAATACGCAGTTAGAGATGGAAAATGATATTTTAAAGCAAGCGGCGCTGATATTCGGACGAAAATCCAAGTAATCCAACAAAATAAACACAAATATCCAATAGCAGCGATGTGCCGTATTTTAGGTGTCTCGAGGAGCACTTGTTACTATCAAGCAAGGCCAAAAAATTCAGAAACAGCGTTAGAAAAAGCAGTCATCGAAGAGTTTGATAAAAGCCGTAAAAACTATGGAACACGAAAATTAAAAGTGGCGTTAGCCCTTCTGGGCTTTACTGTTTCCAGACGTAAACTTGCCACTATCATGCGCAAATTCCACTTGGTTTCGAACTATACAAAAGCTACTTTCAAAAAAGGAAAAAACAGCGTTAACGAAGCACCTATCAGGAACGAGTTAAATCGACAATTTAAGCAAGAACAAGTCCTACAAGCCATTGTCACGGATCTAACTTATGTTCGAGTGGGTAACAAATGGCACTATGTTTGCTTTATTCTAGATCTTTTTAATCGTGAGATTATCGGGCATAGCGCTGGAGCACATAAAACAGCGGCTCTGGTCAAAGAAGCCATTTACCAAATTCCCTTTTCGCTTGCCAATGTTCAACTGTTCCATACAGATCGCGGAAGTGAGTTTGACAATCAAGAAGTGGATGAAATACTCGCTGCTTTTGATATTCAGCGTTCTCTCAGTGATAAAGGTTGCCCCTATGATAATGCCGTCGCCGAGAGCACCTATAAATCATTTAAAAAAGAGTTTGTGTATCCCAACCATTTTCAAACGTTAGAACAGTTGAAAGTGCAACTCTTTGATTACGTCAATTGGTGGAATCATATTCGATTCCACGGTACCTTGAATTATCAAAGTCCCGTTAGTTTTCGCATCGCGAAATCCATTAGGAATGATACCGAAAACCAACTCATTTCTAAGATATAAAATTAATCGATCGACACCTTATAAATTTTGTTCGAAAAAGGGTTGCCATTCCAAT
>NZ_JABJVM010000037.1 GCF_013820765.1 Paenilisteria rustica | reverse complement strand
TCGGATGTTTTCATCATTGCTGTGCCAACGCCAAATAAGGCGGATGCCTATCTATCATGTGATTTAACACATGTTGTCGACGCGGTCAGCAAAACGATTCCTTATTTAGAAAAAGGAAATGTCATCATATTAGAATCTACGATCGCACCACGCACGACAGAAGATGTGGTGAAGCCGATGTTGGAAGAAGCAGGATTTATTGTCGGGCAAGATATCTTTTTAGTCCATTGTCCAGAGCGCGTATTGCCTGGGAAAATCATTCATGAGTTAGTGTATAATAACCGGATTATTGGTGGGCTTACACCGGCATGTATTGAAGCAGGAAAACAGGTGTATGGCGTCTTTGTTCAAGGCGAACTTATCGAAGCGACTGCTGGTGCAGCGGAACTTTCGAAGCTGATGGAAAATACGTACCGCGATGTTAATATTGCCCTTGCGAACGAACTTGCGAAAATTGGCGATACGCTTGGTATCAACGCATTAGAAGTCATCGAGATGGCGAACAAACATCCGCGTGTGAACTTGCACGCTCCCGGCCCTGGTGTCGGTGGTCATTGTTTAGCGGTGGATCCATACTTTATTGTCGCAGCGACGCCAGAAAATACACCGCTGATTCAACAAGCCCGCGCGATTAACAGCACGATGCCAGACTTCATTGTAGAAAAAGTAAAAACCTTGATGGCAAATATCGATGGCAAAAAAGTAACGGTTTTCGGCACGACCTATAAAGGTGATGTGGATGATATCCGTGAAAGTCCAGCGCTTGAAATTATACAACTCCTAGAAAAAGAAACAGATTTTGAATTATCCATCTTTGACCCACATGTAAAAGCATCTTGGATTGAGCCTGATTTTGAAAAGGCAGTAGAAAACGCAGATTTAGTATGTGTTTTAACGGATCATAGTGAGTTCAAAACAGTTACACCAGCTCAATTTGAGGGTATGAAACAGCACTATATTTTCGATACAAAAAATGTTATTCCGGAGTTAGAAAAAGTGGCGATTTACAATATGGGAAACTTATATGATATGCGCAAAAGCAGTAAAAAGTTAGTTCCAATAGCGGAATAGGCCAGGAGGAAACAATGGAAGATAGTTTAAATGTAAAGCAAATATGGGATCTTTTGAAAAAGAATAAATGGATCATTTTTATAAGTACGTGTGTATGTGCCTTGTTGATGAGTGGATATCTTTATTTCTTCTCCACACCAATCTACCAGAGTGAAACACAAGTATTAATTAATCAGTCTGTGCCACAAAACACCATTGTACAATCACAAGACGTACAGGCGAACTTGCAGCTTATCAATACGTACACATCTATCATCATGAGCCCACGAATTTTATCCCAAGTATCCAATGAAATGGACGACAAGTATACCACAAAAGAGCTTGAACAAATGATTAAAGTAAATAGCACCTCGGATTCACAAGTTATCAAAATTAACGTGGAAAGCAAGGATGCTACGGATGCTGTAAAAATTGCGAATGAAACAGTTACGGTGTTCAGTAAAGATATTCCGAAAATAATGAAAATTGACAA
>NZ_JABJVM010000036.1 GCF_013820765.1 Paenilisteria rustica | reverse complement strand
CTCTCAAAACTGAACAAAACAGAAGATAAAACAAAAGCAGGTTTCCTTTTCCTTAGAAAGGAGGTGATCCAGCCGCACCTTCCGATACGGCTACCTTGTTACGACTTCACCCCAATTATCTGTCCCACCTTCGGCGGCTGGCTCCATAAAGGTTACCCTACCGACTTCGGGTGTTACAAACTCTCGTGGTGTGACGGGCGGTGTGTACAAGGCCCGGGAACGTATTCACCGTGGCATGCTGATCCACGATTACTAGTGATTCCGGCTTCATGTAGGCGAGTTGCAGCCTACAATCCGAACTGAGAATAATTTTATGGGATTAGCTCGACCTCGCGGTTTGGCAACCCTTTGTATTATCCATTGTAGCACGTGTGTAGCCCAGGTCATAAGGGGCATGATGATTTGACGTCATCCCCACCTTCCTCCGGCTTGCACCGGCAGTCACTTTAGAGTGCCCAACTAAATGCTGGCAACTAAAATCAAGGGTTGCGCTCGTTGCGGGACTTAACCCAACATCTCACGACACGAGCTGACGACAACCATGCACCACCTGTCACTTTGTCCCCGAAGGGAAAGTTCTGTCTCCAGAATGGTCAAAGGATGTCAAGACCTGGTAAGGTTCTTCGCGTTGCTTCGAATTAAACCACATGCTCCACCACTTGTGCGGGCCCCCGTCAATTCCTTTGAGTTTCAACCTTGCGGTCGTACTCCCCAGGCGGAGTGCTTAATGCGTTAGCTGCAGCACTAAGGGGCGGAAACCCCCTAACACTTAGCACTCATCGTTTACGGCGTGGACTACCAGGGTATCTAATCCTGTTTGCTCCCCACGCTTTCGAGCCTCAGCGTCAATTACAGGCCAGTAAGCCGCCTTCGCCACTGGTGTTCCTCCACATATCTACGCATTTCACCGCTACACGTGGAATTCCACTTACCTCTCCTGCATTCAAGTCTCTCAGTTTCCAATGACCCTCCCCGGTTAAGCCGGGGGCTTTCACATCAGACTTAAGAAACCGCCTGCGCTCGCTTTACGCCCAATAAATCCGGACAACGCTTGCCACCTACGTATTACCGCGGCTGCTGGCACGTAGTTAGCCGTGGCTTTCTGGTTAGATACCGTCAAGGGACAAGCAGTTACTCTTATCCTTGTTCTTCTCTAACAACAGTGCTTTACGATCCGAAAACCTTCTTCACACACGCGGCGTTGCTCCGTCAGACTTTCGTCCATTGCGGAAGATTCCCTACTGCTGCCTCCCGTAGGAGTCTGGGCCGTGTCTCAGTCCCAGTGTGGCCGATCACCCTCTCAGGTCGGCTATGCATCGTTGCCTTGGTAGGCCATTACCCTACCAACTAGCTAATGCACCGCGGGCCCATCTGTAAGTGATAGCCGAAACCATCTTTCAAACAGGCGTCATGCGACGCTTGTTATTATTCGGTATTAGCCCCGGTTTCCCGGAGTTATCCCCAACTTACAGGCAGGTTGCCCACGTGTTACTCACCCGTCCGCCACTAACGTCAGAAAGAGCAAGCTCTTTCGTCGGTTCGTTCGACTTGCATGTATTAGGCACGCCGCCAGCGTTCGTCCTGAGCCAGGATCAAACTCTCTTTAAAATAAAGATGAATCTGAATACTTATTCAACACCGTGAATAAGATCCTTGCGTCAAATTGACTTCGCTAGCAAATTACTTTACTAGTATTACTTTTGGAAATAGCTTTCTATTTCCGCCCTGCGATTCTTACCTAGAAACATCACTGTCTCTATTGGTTTTATCTTTGTTTCTGTTCAGTTTTCAAAGGTCA
>NZ_JABJVM010000034.1 GCF_013820765.1 Paenilisteria rustica | reverse complement strand
TCTGTTACAGAATACTCAACAGAATATACGCCGGCTTTTGTTGTATCTACTGTGTTTGTTACGACTTTGATGTCTGCTGTTAAGTTACCGTCTTCTTTGTCAGTCGCTGTTACGCCTGTTAATGCGTTGAACGTGTCACCAATTTTGATTGTTTTGTCACTTGCTGTAATTACTGGTTTTTCGTTAGATTTAACTACAACAGATGTTGGATCACTTGGTAGCCCATTTTTACCTGTTTGCGTTACATCAATAACTGCATCTGCTTTTTGAGCTGGAATTGTAATCGCAAATTTACCATCTGCGTCTGCTACACCTGTTGCTGTTGTTCCATCAGGAAGTTTTACTGTTACTGTGTTTCCTGGAACTGCTTCACCATTCAGTGTTGTGTCGCCCGCTTTAATAGGAGAAACTGTTGGTGCTGCTGGAACTGTAGTGTCTGCTTGTACTTTCGTTGTTACACGTGCACTGTCATTGACACCATTTGTTTGATACGTTAGAACGCTTTGATCTTTTACTAAGTTCGTTCCTGCTGGTACGTCAACTGTCCATTTACCGTCAGCGTCAACTGTTGTTTTAGCTGTTTTACCATCAGGGAATGTTACAACAATATCATCGCCAGCTGTACCAGTTCCTGAAACAGTTTTAGCACCTTCAAGGATTGGAGATACTACTGGACGTTCTACGATGCTTGAACCTTGTGTAGATACACGTGAGTAATCAAAAAGGCTGAATCCATCGATGTTTTGACCAGTTGCTAAACCACTGTAATAGTTTGTAGTTGTCGTTCCAACTTTGTAAGTTAATGGGATTCTTGCGTCATCAACGCTTGTCCATTCGCTTCCTGTTGCTTTAGACCAGTCTGCTGCATGATCCCAAGCATAGACTTGAGCCATGTTGTTCATTTCCACACGTGAACCGTAAGCTACATTATCACTACCGTAACCGCGAACGATGTGTCCTGCTACCGCTCTGTTGTTTTGACGGAAATCGATATATTTTGGTGAGTTAAGAACTAGTTTCGAGCTTTGCGCGCCACTTAAATCAAATACTGTTGTCGATGTATTTGAAAGTGTTTCTACGTAAGCCATTGTGTTTTTGTTGAATGTAACAATACCGTTAGCTTTGATTGCTGGGTAGTTTCCTTGTCCAGATGCTGCACGGATATTAGCTTTTGAGTTTTCTGCAAAAGTGATTGATCCCGATGTGTTAATACCGTAATCAGATGACTCAATTTTAACAAGTGTGTTGTTACCAACGTTGAATGTAGCTGCTGCACTACCTTCTTGGATTACACCAGTTCCAGCGTTTAGATATAGACTTGAATCCACGCCTAATTTAACTGATCCACCGTAGAAAGTATGGATTGCATGGCTGTTCAATGCTGTGATTGAAAGCGTGTTGTTATCGCCAAACGTTGTATCTTTATATGTGTAGATACCATCATGGTTTGGAGATACGATTGTCATGTTTACATTTTTACCTGTAGAAATACCTTCACCGCTTGTGTTGGTTGTTTCAAGGCCGTTTGTGTAAGCTTTGATGTATGCTGTAGAATTATCACCGAACTTGATTCCACCTGCATTAACACCGTCGCCGCTTGAAGAAGTAATGTTTGATGATGTATTCGAACCAAAGTCAACGCGTGAATTTCCTGATGCATAAATAGCGTCACTCTTAGCTTTTATAGCTATTTCTGTGTTATCGCCAAAGATGACAGGTCCGCCAGAGTAAATTCCGTAACTAACGCCGGAATCGATATCAATTTTCACACGATCTTCTGGTTGTGGATTTTGGTTAGATACGGAACCGAAGCGGATTGTTGCTGCTCCTGATGAGTAAATACCTCTGTCATGTGTTCTTAGTTTTAAGGAAGAACGATCGCCAAATGTGATTGTTGCATTACCGTAAATACCACTGCCGTTATCACTAACTACATCGATATCTGCGTCTTTACCAACAACGATAGAAGCTCCTGTGTTGTACGCGTAAATTGCTGTACCTGTACCAGTTGCTTTAACTTTCACATTGTCACCGATAGTAATGTTACCAGAAACGTAAATACCATTACCGACATCACCTGATGCAAGTGTCAAATCTGCGCCATTTTTAACTACTAATGTAGCAGCTTTTAATGTACCGTATTTAGATGCTGAATTAATAACTGTATTTTCGCCAATTACTAAAGCACTGTTTGATACGTCAAATGCATAGCCTTTGTTTGACATCATGTTAATTTTCGCGTTGTTACCGATGTTTACAGAACCTGATGAACGAACTTTAACTGCTGTTTCTAATGCTTCTAGTTGATCGATTTGCGTGTTGTCTGCAATTTCAAGACTATCAACGTCCATACCTTGACGCTCAGCATTTACAAGGCGGTTATTTGTTCCAGCGATAGAAAGTGAAAGTTTACCAGTTCCACCCATGATCATACCGCGAATTTGAACGTTATCAATGATGTTTACTGTTGGTGCCGCTGAAGATGTGTAACCTGTAAAAATAGCTTTTGTTCCAACGTTTGTCATGATTACGTCTTCTAAGTCAACGATAGAATTAGATTTCATGATAACTTGGTAAGATGCAGCGCTAATTGTATGTCCGTTACCTTCAATACGCATGTTGCTGTTTACCGTTACGTTACTTGCTAGTTGGAAATCCCCAGTAAGCTCAATAACATTTATAGTTGTTGACTCTGCTGCCGCTTTAAACTCAGCAAATGTTGAAACTTGTTGTCTTTTCTCTGTTACACCGCCATCAAGTGCTAATGTTGCACCTAGTGGAGCGTATTTCTGTGCTACGACCGCAGCACTTGGAGCTTCTGCAACAGCTGCTGTAGCGCCGGCTGCTTCTGCCGCATGTGATCCAGTTGGCAATACTGTAAATACTTGACTTGCAACTACTGTCGCAATCAATAATGTTTTAGCCGCTTTTTTTACCGTTTTCATAGATAAAACGTTAATTGGTCCCTTTTGTTCTAATTTCATGTTTATGTTTCTCCTTCTTATGTTTCTTTTTTTTTTTGTAAAATGCCTGCCTACCATAGAACGATTATCGGTTCACATGATAAACACCTCCTTACACGCTCTTTTTTTATAACTGAATATTCCGACTTGTAGACATACCTTTAATGATAATATTTTTTTGATTAACACTAATTTTATCTTCCAGAATCATTTTCTTCAGTTGCTTCGGTATAAAGTTGCGGTCGACATTGCAGTATGCCCCTATAAGTTTTGTGTTGATAACTGATGGGATTTCAATACCATCCTCTACCTCAACCCCTAGCTTATTTGCAATATCATAAAGTGAGTTTACGAATCGCTCTTCACGACCAAGCATTAGTTGCATGTAGCGCTCATATAAGTTGTATAGTCGTTCTGTCATCAAGTTAGCAAAGTGCTCCATGAATGACGGCCTGTTTGCCAAATAATTAAGCAAATACTCCATATCAATCCTCGTCGCTCTGAGCTCTGTTAAGGTTGTCGCTTGCGTCATCACTACACTTTCATTCTTCCTAAAAAATGATTCCAATCCAATAATATCTCCAACAGTTAGAAAGGATATGACTGGTTTTAACGAATCTTTCATCGTCTGGGTTGTGATTGAAATCCCAGAGTTTATAATGTATAGTGCATTATTCGGCTTGCCTGGCATGATAATCTGTTGCCCTTTATCAAAAGTAACATCTTGTACTAAATTATCACCGTATGCATTTGTCTGCAGCTCTTTAATAATCCCGTCTAAACTTGTATCACTTGAAATATACACCAATTATGATTCCTCCTTTCTAACTTCTTGAATAGTTGCGAAAGATTACATTTATTAATTTAACACGTTCTAGTTTTCCATATTTCAACTATGGTGCATATATCCAAAAAAGTTGTGAATCTTTTATGTCTTTTCATCCCGACCCAGCTTCGACTTGCAAAAACGGGGCTACTTCAATAATCCTGTTGTTATTTGTAGTGTATCATCTTCTTCTTTTGGATTTCACAACATCGTTGCAACTACTCAAGCTATCTGTGAATTTTTTGTGACTGCTGTAAATTTTAAAGTAGTAGAAGTTTTTTATTATGCCGTTCCTTGAGTACATTCACAGTATAATACTTTACTTCTACATTTTTTCCTAAAAATCAGGTTTCTTTTTGTATCGATAGGACAAACATGGCCTAATCAAGTCGTATCAATATGTTCCACTACATGTACTTTTTTTAAAAAATATACTTCTAGAGGAACATTTTTTCGAGATTAAGCATATTAACCGTCGTCAGGATAAATAACTGCCGCCCCCTTCTAAAATTTTATGTAAAAGCAGAATTACAGGCCATACCTCTAGCTTAACATGGGAAATTTTATTAGATTTGTAGATATATACTGTTCTCGATTTTAAAATCCGACTAATTTGTGAATCTTTTTTCGCCATCCATCAAAAAGCGTAGAAAGAGCAGAGAAGGGTATTATTAAATAGGATTTAGAGAGAGGACGGTGGATTTGTATGCAATTGTTAGACGAAAAAGAACTACGCGAAATTGATATTATCCGTTTACTCGGGAAGGAACGGAAATACTGGCAAATATCAGAAATCGCCACTACTCTGAATTATAGTACCAGCATCATTTACAACGCGCTTGAAGATATAAAATTATATCTAGCCGAAAATGCTCCCAATACTCAGCTAGTTGTTAAAAAAGCTACTGGCGCCTTTCTGGACAAACCAGATAGCATCTCCTTAGACGCTATTATTGAAAAATATAAGACTACATCTATGGCCTATATTATATTAGACAGTACATTTAATTATCCTCACCTACGCGCACGCCAATTTTATGAACAACATTTGCTTACGAAAAGTACCTTTTATTTGAGGTTGAAATACTTAGAAACTAATCTCCATACAGTTAACCTAGACATAGAAACAAACCCAATGCGAATCACCGGGCCTGAGATTTGGGTTAGAGAATGCTATTATAATTTATATTGGCTGACATATAGAGGAAGAACTTGGCCGTTTCGCTCGATTTCTAGGGAGGTTTTAGTGTACCAGCTTGAGGAATTTTTGCGAAATAGTCAAATATCCATGAACACCGTCGAAAAAGAGCAATTGCTTTACCGTTTGGCAGTGAGATACATGCGCCATGCTCAGAAATGTTATGTATCGGATATGCCCTTACAAAATTGTGTGCCCCCAGAGGTTGTAGCCTTTATTAAAAAACACGGTGCAACCTTGATGAACAGCGTCCCTGAACAGTATAGAGAGCTTGAAGAAAAATATTTAACTGTTTCTATTAGTAATCTTGTATACGCCAAAACGAGCAGTTTAGCGGCAACCAAACTCATTACATGGCACAGGGAGGAACAGACCCAGCCGTATAAAATTGCGGCGGCTTTTCTCGAGGAATTCGCTTTAAAGTATCCAGATATAGTAATAGAAGAAGATGATCATTTGTGGCTCGATCTGATTAATGTTAATTTCTACGGCCTATCTTTGCCCCACCTGTATATATATCACGATTTACGGAAGCAAGCTGACTATTTCAGAGTAGAGAATCCTGCATTATGGGCGAATTTAGAAGTGATAGTACCAAAACTATTTAATCCTAAAAATTTAAAGCAAATCGCGGCACCGGACATTTATTTTTATTATAAATACATGGTTCTTATTGTGGAACGGTTTGCTATGAAAAAATACGAGCCAAGATTGCAAATTGCACTCGTTACAAGTCAAGATAATGCGATTCTAAATAAATTAAAATCCCAGATTCTGCGCAAGTTGGAGTTAAATATCGAGATAAATATTAAAAGTATACCGAAAAATGTGGATCTTATCGTGACGGAAACCACGACTGTGACTACGAAGCTTGATCTGGCCTTTGTTTGGAATTTTCCACCGACGCAGAATGACTGGGTGCGGTTGGAGGAGCGGTTGAATGGGATTCGTGATAGGAAATTGGAGGGGTGAATATGTATGGCGGGATGGGAAGGATTACTTGCTCGCTTCGCTCTCATGCATGTTGTACTGTAACTCACTTTGTTCGTAACAGTCGCTGAAGGATTACCTGCTCGCTTCGCTCTCATGCATATTGGTACTGTAACTCACTTTGTTCGTAACAGTCGCTGAAGGATTACCTGCTCGCTTCGCTCTCATGCATATTGGTACTGTAACTCACTTTGTTCGTAACAGTCGCTGAAGGATTACCTGCTCGCTTCGCT
>NZ_JABJVM010000033.1 GCF_013820765.1 Paenilisteria rustica | reverse complement strand
TTTGGATTGGGTTTCGTCACTTTTATCTTAACGGATGTTGATATTACTGTGTATTTTTTTGTCTTGAAATGAGAACAAAAAAATGTTGAGGCAGATTAATTTCTACCCCAACATTTATTATAGAACCCTATTTTTTATGTTCCCTCATACAATAAATTATTTAAAAGGTTCAAATCCTTCACAATCCACGGTCGCTTCGAGGAATCAATAACGTCCATATCACGCAACTCTTTTAAAATCCGAGACGTGTATCCCCGCGAAGTCCCGGCAATTTCAGCAAGCAATTCGTAGGTCATGAAAGTTGGTAACTCATATGCTTGATTCGGACTCAGTAACGCCATTTTTTCCGACAACTCTACCAGTGCATGTAAAATCCTCTTTTTCGAGTCGAGTGATTTCCGAATGAGCGCATTGCCGAGGTGTATTTGGACAGTAGAAAGGAAATTTAGCTGTAAATAGTTTCGAGGATCCTCTAATTTAACCGTTGATAGCATAAAATTGAAGTCGACCACCCATACTTGAGCATCCGTTAGCGCGATAAAATCAAGAATGGGATGCATGCGCTCTTTCAATAGAGGAAAGTTGAAAATATCGTCATGTTGAAAAAAGGAAATGAGCATTCTTCCTGTAAGCCTAGATTCGTAGTAAACGGAGAAGCTTCCTTTTTCGACCATATAGAACGAACCGCGAGTTAAAGGTGTTAACTGAATGGTTTCGCCTTTTTTTAGTGTGCGTTGGTAGCAGTATTTACTAAAAGCAGGATTTTTTCGCAATAGCTTCAGGACTTGTTCGACGGAAAAAAAGGCGTGTAGTTCTGATTCATGATACATTGATTTTCACTCCTTTATGTAGGTATAAATGTACCTAAAATGGTGATTTTTAAGCGCATATGAGACTCAAACTGTATAAATTGGCTTTGTTTAAATGTTCATAAAGATGTCAAAAAGCGGCTAATATGTTGCTTTTCATGAACATTTTTGCGTGAAATAGGTATTTATATATCTAATTTACCCTTATTTGCAACTATTTATCCCTACAGCCGCGAAAAACTTGAAAGCAAGTCACGTGGTATGATTAGTCCATAGAAAAGCGGTACACATTTTAAGACAGATGTTACCGAACAGGACTTGGAGGTGGCAATAATGAAACTTCTTAGACGAACGATGGCGGTGACGCTTGTTTGCAGTTTTGCAGTGGCAAGTGTGGCGCCGATAATGAGTAGCGCAGAGGCTTTGGTAGAAGAGGTTGCCAAAATCAAGAAGGACGATGCGGTAAATGAAACTTCTGAAAAGAAAGTTGTCAAAGGTTCGCGATTACAGGCAGCGGCGAATGTGGCAAATGTAACAGATTATCTGCAACTTGAAGCTGCAATGAAAGACGTCACGATAACCGAGATTAATATTATGAATGATATTAATTTTTCGAACTATACAACAGGTAGCGCGGCGGAATCGAATCTTAGCATTCCGACGAGGAGCCTGACGATTAACGGGAATGGCAATACGGTGGATTTTAGAAGTCGCGGTTATTTAATGTCATTTGGATCGAATAAAGTGGATATTGTGATAAAGGATATCAAGATGTTTGGTAGAAATTATTGGGGTCCATTGCGCTTGTCAGGGACGGCTGGAAAAGGAACGCAGCTCACGTATCAGAATATTGAATACACAGGTGCCCAGCTGACATGCTCGTATGAGGCGGATGTGAATATTATCGGATATGTCACGAATAATTCGGTGAATGCTTATGTTTCCCCATTTGACGGGATCACCTATGCGGCTTTAACAAACCAAGTAAACCTTGAAATCACGAATATTAATTTTTACGAAAACTCGGTGTATACGGGTTCTACAACGAATGCGACGGTGATTAATCTTGGGAATAGCGGAACGGCGACGGTTGGTAAGAATGCGGAAGTGTACTTGCTACGTGGCGGTAGTGCTGGTGAAGAGGGAACGTGTGCTTTTAAGATTGATGGGAATCTGAATATCAATGATGGCGCGTTTGTGCAGGTTCGTACGGAGCCAGGAAGTACGGCCGGTGGTATTAAACTAAGTAGCAGTGGTAGTTCTTTGCATATTAGTGAAAATGCGGAATTGATGGTGAATACGTTAGGCGCCGTCTCTGACACACGTAACCCGATCTATATTGCTTCTGGCGCTTCACTAAAAGTCGATTCTGGTGCTAAATTGAACATTCGTGCTGAAAATTCTGGAACATCGACGGGCGCTGCGATTTATACCGGTGACAGCAGTAGTTTTATCGTTGCAAAAGATGGTACGTTTGATGTTCAGGCGGATGGTACTGGCTCTAAGTATTTGGTTCGAATCGGTAGCTCCTCTACGTTCCAATTTGCGGATGCAAAACGGGTCAATTTACAGTTGAATAATACGAATACGGGTAGTCGACTTATCTATATGTCCGGTTCTTCTGGGAAGCTTAATGTCGATGTTCAGTCGGTGAAGGCTTGGACGGGAACGGATTGGGTGGATGATGGGAATGAGGCGTACCTTTGGAATCCGATGTATGGCATGAATATTAAATATAGCAGTGCCAATGTTAGCTCGGTGACGGCGAACTCGGTGAATGAAGCGACACAAGCGAGTTTTATCCAAAATTTCCGGACGCAAAACTTCCGCCGGGTGTTATTTGAAGGAATTCCAGATGTGGCGGTATCGATTGATGATTTAACGGATGATAAGACGGCACCAAACAGTCATACCATCACTGGTGTATCGAATCCAGGCGCTTATATTAAATTGACTGGTGACCCGGCGATCCCAGTAGGAACGATTACATCCCAAGATTTCAATGATGCGACTATGTATCACGCGATTACAGATGCGGAAGGTAGGTATAGTTTCACGTTGCCAGCAGGAAGTTATGTTTCAGCGGGAAACCAAGTGACTGCTTATTCTTATCTAAACGGTAAATCAGCGACGGCCAGCACGATTGTAAAAGATGAAGTGGCGCCAGATGCACCGACGCTAAATGCGATTAGTGACAAAGCAACAACTGTGACGGGCGATGCTGAAGCGAATGCCACAGTGACCATTTACAAAAAAGTGGATAACACGATTTTAGCAACTGGAACAGCGGACGGCAGCGGTCATTATAGTATAGCAATTCCCGTCTCAGAGCGCTCAATCACGCCATATATTGCATGTTACGCGGTAGCGACAGACGCGACTTCCAACACGAGTGAACATTCGGCGGACGTGATCGTAACCGATACAACGAAACCAACAGCGACAGCGGTGACGCAATACGTGGCGGTAGGTGATACGTTTACTACCGACGCGAAAAACTTACTCACAGATGTTTACGATAACGCTGGAACAGGCGATGACAACCTCACATACACAATCGACACGCAACCAGATTTGAGTAAAGTTGGTTATACGACGGCTCAAGCGACAATCCGTGACCGCGCAGGAAACACAACGACGATTACCGTTCCAATTTTTGTGAAAGATGCGGAAACGGTTAGCGATGAACAAACGATGATACAGGCAACAGACATCACGATACAAGTAGCCGAATATCCCACAAACGAAGCGGAGTTAGACACACTCATTAAAACTCGTTCCGGTGTCAAAGCTTGGGCCATCCCGAGTGGTTCCGATATAACGAGCCAAGTTACCCTTGATAAAATGGGCTTGCCGAATACACCTGGGGAATATAACGTGAATTTTTCTGTAAATGGTCTCCAAAAAACAATCGAAGTAACGATACAAGATGGCTCTTTATCACTTGGAACCGCGACAGAAAACATCTCGTTTGGTGAACAAATGATCACGTCAAAAGCAAAAACGGTGAAGCCTATTGATGACATTCAACTCTTTGTGAGTGATACAAGAGGGACAACTTCGAATTGGAGAGTTAACGCTCAGTTAGAAACGCCACTGCAAACAGCAGATGGCAAAGTTTTAGAAGACGTATTAGCGATTCAAACAACAGAAGGCGAAACAGCGCTCAGCACAGAGCACGCCATTCCAGTTTACTCCAATGATGCATTACAACAAGGTTTAACGGAAATCAACTTAAATTCGAACGAAGCATCTTTAGTGATGAACGTGAAACCAGGAACTGCTATGGCAAATAAAGAATACAGTACGAATGTTAGATGGACGCTAGAAGATGCCCCTTGATACTCGAAATTAGGACATAAGCTAAGTAAATCGGCGGCAAGCGTCCTAGTTTCTTTTATTATAAAAATTCAAAACAAGAAGGAGAAATAAATTATATGATGAAATTAAGTAAAGTAGCACTAGTAGGTATTTTGGCAGCAAGTAGCTTGGCGATTTATGCAGCACCATCACACGCAGCAGAGGTTGGTACAACAACTTCGAAAGCGGATATTATTTTTAAAGAGGATGATGGCACGACGCCGACAAATCCGATTGATCCAACGAATCCTGGCGATGATGTAACGCCAACAGACCCAGATGCGCCAACACCAACAACGGGTGCGCTACGTTTGGATTACGTTTCGAACATTCATTTCGGTGAACAAACGATTTCCGGTAGCGACACGACATACAAAGCGAAGTATGATGAAGTCGTGCTAAAAAGTGATGGTAGCACGAAATATGTACCGACTTTTGCACAGGTGACGGATAATCGTGGAACGAACGCTGGTTGGAAATTGCAAGTGAGCAATGACCAATTTAAAGCTGGATCAAGCGAGCTTACGGGTGCGGTATTGACACTTAAAGATGCGGAATTGAACTCGGCAAATGCAGCGAAACCGATGAATAATCAGAACGTTGTATTGAATGGTAATAGCACGATGCAAGATGTCGTGAATGCGCCAGTTGATTCTGGGATGGGTGTTTGGACGAACGCGTTTGGTAACACAGTTGGGGCGGATGCCGATGCTGAAAATGCGAGCGTAACACTGAAAGTTCCTGGTGAAACGAAGAAGGATAAAGACGCGAAATATGTAGCGACACTGACTTGGACGCTTACGGATACGCCCGATTAATTGTTAAAAAAATAAGCGATACAAGACCGAAATTGGGTTTTGTATCGCTTATTTATTTTGGAAGATGTCGAAGAAACCGGGATATTTAGCGACTACTTCTTTGTTTGGTGAATAAATGTGCGCGGTTCCTTCCTTGCGAACATCGACTAAACCGGCCTCCTTTAGCAATTTAATATGGTGGGACATGGTGGACTTGGAAATATCGTAGGTGCCGTTTGTGACGCGCTGCTCCCCCTTTTGCAGTAAGCAACGAAAAACGTCGAGGCGAATTGGATCACTCAAGGCTTGGAATAAAAGTAGCAACTGTTCTGAATCTTGATTATTGTTTTTCATAAAAATATCATAGCACATTACATATTAGTTGCCTAGTAAAATTTGATATGGTATAGTGTGTTTGTTCGAAAAAAATCGAACGATACGACCGTAGAAAGAAGGGCGAAAAAATGCTAGTTATTCAAGCGAAATTGGAAGTCCAAGAAGATAAGATCGCGGCATTTCTAAAAGAAGTAGAGCCGCTGATTGAAGCATCAAAAGCCGAGTCAGGGAATGCCGGGTATACGCTGACACGTTCTGTTGAGAAGCCTACCGAGTTTTATATGATAGAGCAATGGGAAGATTTAGCGGCTATTGAGGCACATAATAAAAGTGAACATTTCCAAGCGTTTCAAGCAGGCGTTGGCAGTTTATTGAGCGCACCGCCAGCAATTCAAGTACTTAGTAAAGTGGAAGGGAAGTAATAATATGTATAAAAATAATGATTTTGAAGATATAATCAAAAACCGCCGTTCGATTCGTGGATACGATGATACGGTGAAAATTAATCAAGAAGAGATGGAGCAGATTTTGACAGATGCGATGCGTGCACCTTCATCAGTAAACATGCAACCATGGCGTTTTGTGGTGGTAGCGAGTCCAGAAGGAAAAGAAACATTGCGTCCGCTTGTGCGTTTTAATACGTTGCAAAATGATACATCTGCCGCGATGATTGTGATTTTCGGTGATGTGGATGCGTTTGAAAATGCGGAGAAAATTTTCGGTAGCGCGGTGGAGCAAGGCATGATGCCCGCTGATGTGAAAGAGAAGCAAATGTCCGCGTTGACGCCGTATTATGCGAACACCCCACGCGAGGAATTGGAACGAGTGGCTGTGATTGATGGTAGCTTGGTCGCGATGCAATTGATGCTTGTGGCGCGGGCTTATGGCTATGATACGAATCCGATTGGTGGATTTGAGAGACAGAAAGTTGCTGAGGCGTTCGGCATGGACACTGAGCGTTTTGTGCCGGTGATGATTGTGTCGATTGGGAAAGCAACGGACGCGGGTTATGGCTCGTATCGGTTGAGTACGGAAGATACGGTTTTTTGGAAGTAAGGTTCTAGTCAATAGTGTCGATTTTTCAAAATAGTAAAGCAAGGAGTTCGCTGCAATAGGCGTGCTCTTTTTTTGGCTTAGCAACCATTGGGATCCCCTATAGATGGATGTTCACAAAATCTATGAAATAAAGTAACGATTGTGCCTAGTACTTTCCATTTGGACAAAAAAATATGTGGTAAGCTAAATCTATCGAAAGGAGATGAAGAAATGTGTTTTCTAGCCAAGTAGCTCGACAACTAGGAATTTTGCGATTCAGGATATAGAGTGGCTTGCGAGGGGTATTTTTGGTATTCTCTGAAAAATGTAGTCGGAATTTTGAAAATATAATTTATGATGTGGAAATATGGTGATAAATTTACCGTGCCGATTATGTTGAAAAGAATTTATCATAAATTATAGGAAAGAGGAGCAGAGTCTGATTTCACATTTACGACTTCTTAAATATTTACAGGATGCCAAAGAAATAGTATAGGAGTAACAAAGGAGTTAACTAACATACATCATAGTAAGTTATTCTTTGGAAATTATAAAAAATGGAGGAATTCAACTAATGAATAGAAACATGAAGAAAATCGTCACAACTTTAGTGGCATTTAACGTCGTAGCAAGCACAGTTATTGCAGTGCTTCCAACACAAGGATTTGCAGCAGAAAATAATACTAACACGGGTGAAAAGAAATTATTATCAACTGTTAGTGCGACACAAAACTTATTCAAAAACACAAACTTTACGAGTACAAGTACGAATATTCCTGATTGGACTGTATATGCTAATCAGAATGCGGAAGGCGATGCTACCATACAAACATATGGTACGAAGACGACAACCGATTGGTTCAATTATTCTCGTACATCCGTTCGTCCAAAAGGTGATGGTTCCATTGAACTTTATGGTACGGCGAACAGTCAAATAGGTGTGACTCAAATCATTAACACAATTCCAGGGAAATCATACACAGTTAGTTACAACTATAATACGACTTCTTTCTCTACCATTGCATATCTCATAGGAACTGCAACTAGTAATTACTTTTCCGCAACGGATGTGTCCACAGGAACTCTTAACAATGAAAAATGGACGTCCTCAGGCGGTAATGCTGGTTCAGGAAGAATGAACTATACGCCATGGCTAGTAGGTGGTTCAGGTACAGTAAATCAAACATTTGTTGCAACTGGAAGTAAAACTAGAGTCTTTATAGCAGCAGGTTTGAATTCAGCAGATAAAACCAATGTTGTGTATCAAACGATTTCTGGTGTTAATATAACAGGAGCTAGTGCAGAGCAACTTGCTGCGCCAAAACTCAACCCAGTAAAAGATAAAGATGCGAAAGTAACAGGTTCGTTAACTGGTTCTTTAGATAGTTTGAAAGAAGTACAAATTTATAAAAATGATGTCTATGTTGGGACTGCAAAAGTGACAGGTAGCAATTATGAGCTTGCGGTATCTGGATCAAAAGTTGGCGATGTTTATAAAGCTTATGCCGTAGATATTTGGGGCGTAAAAAGTAATGCTGCTTCACAAACGGTTACAGCTACGGCAATTGCCACACCAACTATCAATGAAATCACAGATAAAGCAACAACAGCTACAGGAACTGGTGAGCCAGGCTCGACATTGACATTAAAAATCGGTGACGCAACCTACACTACTACTGTTGCAGCAGATGGTACATGGTCAAAAGCAATCACTAAACCAAAAGCAGGCACAGCGGTAGAAGCTGTATCGGTAAAAGATAGCGTGACAAGTGCCAAGGCAACGACAACAGTTGTTGATGTTACAGCTCCAGATGCTCCCGTTTTAAGTACAGTAACGGATGCAGATACGCACGTTAAAGGTACTGGTGAAGCTGGTACTACAGTAAAAGTAACATTACCAAACAACGCAACAGTAGAGGGCGAAGTAGACGCGTCAGGTAATTTTGATGTTGTGATTCCAAAACAAGCCAAAGATGCGATAATCAGCGCTAAATTAACAGATAAAGCAGGTAACGTAAGTGCGGCAGGAACAACGACAGTCGTACATCAAGGCCCGAGTGCACCCGTTTTGAATGACGTTACTGATAAATCAACTACAGTGTCAGGAACTGGCGAACCAGGCGATACAATCACTGTTAAAATTACAGATAATGGAGCAAGTGTTTCGTACTCAGGAAAAGTAGATGATTTTGGCGAGTTCTCTATCCCTATTGACAAACCAAGTGCTGGCGCTAAAGTTGAGGCTATCGCAAAAGATCCATCTGGCGCGCTTAGTCCAAAAGCAAGTACGACAGTTAAAGATGTTACAGCTCCTGATGCCCCAAAAGTAAACCCAGTAAAAGTGGATGACACCAAAGTAACTGGTCAAGGTGAACCAAATTGTACTGTGAAAGTAACATTACCATCAGGCGGTGTCGTTACTGGAACAACAGATGATGAAGGTAATTTCAGTGTGACAATACCGAAGCAAACAGTAGACAAAGAAATTAAAGTAACGCTAACGGATGCGTCGGATAATGAAAGTAAACCAACAAGTGTGACTGTACAAGCAGATATAATTGCAAAACCAACTATCAAGGAAGTTACAACAGACGATACAAAAGTTAGCGGTACTGGCGTGGCAGGCGCGACAGTAACAATCAAAGCAAATGATATAGAATACACGGGTGTAGTTGCGGCTGATGGCACATATGCTATCACGATTCCAAAACAAGATGTAGGAGAAGCGATCACAGCGAAACAAGCAAAAGATGGTGCTTCTAGTGATACAGCGAGCACAACTGTAGTTCGCGGCGCGATTGCAAAAACAACAATTAACTCCCTAACAACAGATTCAACATCTGTTTCAGGAACAGCAGAACCTAATTCAACAGTTGTTGTCAAAGACCAAAAAGGTACGCAAATTGCAACAGGCCGTACAGGTTCAGATGGCATTTACAGCATGACAATCGCTAAACAAGCAGAAGGAACTGTTGTTACAGCAACGGCTACTGCTGATGGTAAAACATCAAGTGCAAATACAACTGTCGTACGTGACGGTATTGCAGCAACAACGATTGATACGCTAACAGCGGACGCAACAACAGCAACAGGAACAGCAGAACCAAACGCAACGATTGTTATCAAAAACGCTGCTGGAACAACTATCGGATCTGGAACAGTAGGATCAGATGGTAAATACAGCCTTACAATTCCGAAACAAGCAGAAGGAACAGTTGTTACAGCAACAGCAACATTAGATGGTAAAACATCAGCTGGTTCTACAACTGTAAAAGCAGGCCAAGACATCGCGAAAACGACGATTAATGCCCTAACGAATGATTCAACAACTGTTTCAGGAAAAGGCGAACCAAACGCAACAATCGTAGTAAAAAATGGTGATACAACAATTGCAACAGGAACAGTAGGATCAGACGGTAGCTATAGCTTAACGATTCCAAAACAAGCAACAGACAGCGTTGTTACAGCAACAACGACGAAAGATGGTAAAACATCAAGTGCTAGCACAACCGTTACAAAACAAGCAACAGGTAGCGTAGTTGTCACTGCTCCTTATTACGTTGGCTATGATTCTAG
>NZ_JABJVM010000032.1 GCF_013820765.1 Paenilisteria rustica | reverse complement strand
CCGAGCCAAAATACTAGCCCAACACTTTATCAAAGATTTTGACATCTCTGTAGGTTAAGAAAAGGCACGAGCTATTGACTCCCTAGCTCGCACCTTGATATTTCACCCCAACAATTGACATAGAGCCGATATTTCACCCCAACAATTGACATAGAGCCAAAAAAATCCGATTCCCCATAAAGAGGAACCGGATTTTTAAGTTAAAATTATTTAGAGATAGTCGCTACTACTCCAGCGCCTACAGTACGTCCACCCTCACGGATAGAGAATTTAGTACCTTCTTCAATCGCAACTGGTGCGATTAGTTCAACAGAAACCTCAACGTTATCGCCAGGCATAACCATTTCAGTACCTTCTGGAAGTGTAACAATACCTGTTACGTCAGTAGTACGGAAATAGAATTGTGGACGGTAGTTGTTGAAGAATGGAGTGTGACGTCCACCTTCTTCTTTTGATAAAACATACGTTTCAGCTTTGAAAGAAGTATGTGGAGTGATCGAACCTGGCTTAGCTAATACTTGGCCACGTTGGATATCTTCACGAGCTACACCACGTAAAAGTGCACCAATGTTGTCGCCTGCTTCAGCGTAATCAAGTAACTTACGGAACATTTCTACTCCAGTTACAACGATTTTCTTAGTGTCTTCAACAAGACCGATAACTTCAACTTCGTCACCGACTTTAACTTGTCCACGTTCAACACGACCTGTAGCAACAGTTCCACGACCAGTGATTGAGAATACATCCTCAACTGGCATCATGAATGGTTTGTCAGTGTCACGAGTTGGAGTTGGGATATAGCTATCCACAGCGTCCATAAGTTCGTTAACTTTTTCTTCCCATTCTGGCTCACCTTGAAGAGCTTTAAGAGCAGAACCTTTGATTACTGGAATATCGTCGCCAGGGAATTCGTATTCTGTTAATAGATCACGGATTTCCATTTCAACTAATTCTAGTAATTCTTCGTCATCTACCATGTCACATTTGTTCATGAAGACAACAAGGTAAGGAACACCAACTTGACGTGAAAGCAAGATATGCTCACGAGTTTGTGGCATTGGACCATCAGCAGCAGATACTACTAAGATACCACCATCCATTTGCGCAGCACCAGTGATCATGTTTTTAACATAATCGGCATGTCCTGGGCAATCTACGTGTGCGTAGTGACGGTTTTCAGTTTCATACTCAACGTGAGCTGTAGAGATTGTGATACCACGTTCTCTTTCTTCTGGAGCACCATCGATTTGGTCGTATGCAGAAGCTTCTGCAAAACCTTTTTTAGATAATACAGTAGTGATTGCAGCTGTTAAAGTAGTTTTACCATGATCGACGTGTCCGATAGTACCAACGTTAACATGGGGTTTTGAGCGGTCAAATTTTTCTTTAGCCATTTTAATATTTCCTCCTTAATGTTTAAAAAAATTATTGATAACACGCGGACAATGCCGCGCGAATCTCGTTACTATAGTTATACAGGATACAACAAAAGTTTGCAATCAATCCAATCGCTAATCGTTCACTTCATACGCAAAACTCGCCTGTAACGCCACACCTCAGCGGATCGACAAATGCTTAGATTCTAGGCAATTTCGAGTACCGGAGCGGAGCGTACATCGGTACGTCAACTGAAAACAGGGAGGGAGTCTTATCCCCGACCATGTGAGAAGTTATGCGTAGCTCTTCTGCGAAGAAGAGCACCGGAACGCAGGAATTAACGACGAAGATGAGCGTTTGTCGATTCGCTGACCTAGTCTTCTTTGTTGTTTCCGCCATTGGCTTTAATAATCTCTTCACCAACGGATTTTGGAACTTCTTCATAGTGGTCAAACTGCATAGTGTAAACTCCGCGACCTTGCGTACTTGAACGTAGGTACGTAGCGTAACCAAACATGTTTGCAAGTGGAACGAAGGCACGAACAACTTGAGCGTTACCGCGTGCTTCCATACCATCTACACGACCACGACGAGATGTGATGTTACCCATAATGTCTCCAAGGTAATCCTCAGGTACAATTACTTCAACATTCATCATTGGTTCCAAGATGACAGGACTACATTTCTTAGCCGCGTTACGAAGAGCCATAGAAGCAGCCACTTTAAAGGCCATTTCATTGGAATCGACATCATGGTAAGATCCGTCATAAAGTTTTGCTTTAATATCGATTAGCGGGTAACCTGCAAGTACACCATTTCCTAGTGCGCCTTCAAGACCTGCTTGTACTGCTGGGATGTATTCACGTGGAACAACACCACCGACAATAGCGTTCTCGAATTCAAAGCCTTTTCCTTCTTCGTTAGGACCGAATTCGATCCAAACGTGACCATATTGTCCACGACCACCGGATTGACGAACGAATTTACCTTCGACTTGGGCAGTTTGGCGGAATGTTTCACGGTAAGAAACTTGTGGATCACCCACGTTAGCTTCTACCTTGAACTCACGACGCATACGGTCTACAAGGATATCTAAGTGAAGCTCACCCATACCAGAGATGATTGTTTGACCAGTTTCTTGGTCAGTCTCTGTACGGAATGTTGGATCTTCTTCTGCAAGTTTTGCAAGAGCTTGACCCATTTTATCTTGGTCGGCTTTTGATTTAGGCTCAATAGCAACCGAGATAACTGGTTCTGGGAATTCCATGGATTCTAAGATAATTTGATTCTTTTCATCACATAGCGTGTCCCCAGTAGTTGTGTCTTTCAACCCAACAGCAGCAGCGATATCACCACAATATACGATCGAAATCTCTTCACGGTGATTTGCGTGCATTTGAAGGATACGTCCAACACGTTCACGTTTACCTTTAGATGAGTTTTGAACGTAAGAACCTGAGTTCAAAGTACCTGAGTAAACGCGGAAGAAAGTAAGACGACCAACATAAGGGTCAGTCATAACTTTAAACGCTAGAGAAGAGAATGGTTCGTTATCATCAGGATGACGTTCCGCTTCTTCTTCTGTATCTGGTAAAATACCTTTAATAGCAGCAACATCAGTTGGCGCTGGAAGGTAATCTAGTACTGCATCAAGCATCGGTTGAACACCTTTGTTTTTGAATGCTGTACCACATACAACAGGGTAGAATTCAACAGCAAGTGTTCCTTTACGGATACCAGCTTTCAATTCTTCTTTTGTAGGCTCTTCACCTTCAAGGTATTTCATCATTAGTTCTTCATCTAAATCAGCAACAGCCTCAACAAGTTTGCCACGGTATTCGTCAGCAAGCTCTTTTAAATCAGCTGGGATTTCACGAATTTCAGGATCATTTCCTACATCATCAAGATAATACAAAGCGTTCATCTCAACTAAGTCAATGATACCCTCAAAAGTATCTTCCGCACCGATTGGTAATTGGATTGGGTGTGCATTTGCATCTAGACGGTCATGTAATGTTCCGACAGAGTACAAGAAGTCAGCACCGATTTTATCCATTTTGTTTACAAATACTACACGAGGAACCCCGTAAGTAGTTGCTTGGCGCCAAACTGTTTCGGTTTGTGGTTCAACACCTGATTGTGCATCCAGAACAGCAACAGCACCATCAAGTACACGAAGAGAACGTTCAACTTCAACAGTGAAATCTACGTGTCCTGGTGTATCGATAATGTTTACGCGGTGACCTTTCCATTGCGCAGTTGTCGCAGCGGATGTGATCGTGATACCACGTTCTTGTTCTTGTTCCATCCAGTCCATTTGTGATGCACCTTCATGTGTTTCACCAATTTTATGAATACGCCCTGTATAGAAAAGGATACGCTCTGTAGTAGTGGTTTTACCAGCATCAATATGAGCCATAATACCAATATTACGCGTCTTTTCTAAGGAGAACTCTCTAGCCATGGGTATTTCTCCTTCCATTATTAACGATTTAGTTAGGCAACAAGCGTTGACCTAGTCGCGCGGATAAGACGAATCTTACCAGCGATAGTGAGCGAATGCTCTGTTTGCATCTGCCATTTTATGTGTATCTTCACGTTTCTTAACGGAAGCTCCAGCATTGTTAGATGCATCCAAGATTTCGTGTGCAAGACGTTCTACCATAGTTTTCTCTCCACGTAGACGTGAATAGTTAACTAACCAACGTAGACCTAGAGTTGTACGACGATCAGCACGAACTTCAATCGGAACTTGATAGTTAGCACCACCGACACGGCGAGCTTTTACTTCAAGAACTGGCATGATGTTTTTGATTGCTTCGTCAAATACTTCCATAGGGTCTTTTCCACTTTCTTGCGCGATGATATCAAAAGCAGAATAAATGATAGTTTGCGCTTTTCCGCGTTTACCATCAATCATAAGTTTATTGATTAGACGAGTTACCAATTTCGAATTGTACATCGGATCTGGTAATACGTCACGTTTAGCAACAGGACCTTTACGAGGCATTGGATATCCTCCTTTCATCTAAGTTTTTATTATTTTTTAGGTTTTTTAGTTCCGTATTTAGAACGGCTTTGTCCTCTATTTTCAACACCAGCTGTATCTAGAGCACCACGTACGATATGATAACGTACCCCCGGTAAATCTTTAACACGTCCTCCGCGAATAAGTACAACACTATGTTCTTGTAGGTTATGTCCGATACCTGGGATATAAGCAGTTACTTCAAGGCCGTTAGTCAAACGTACACGAGCGTACTTACGAAGCGCCGAGTTAGGTTTCTTCGGAGTCATTGTACCAACACGAGTACATACACCACGTTTCTGTGGAGATGATACGTCTGTTAATGATCTTCTGAAAGTATTTAGGCCTTTGTTAAGTGCTGGAGAATCAGATTTCTTTGATTTAGATTGACGCGGTTTGCGAACTAATTGATTAATTGTAGGCATTTTTTGGTTTCCTCCTTCCGATTTTTCTAGAGCCACACATCCAGGTGGTTCATTTTTTCTTTAAAATAAAATTGCTGACAGGATATTTCCTAGCAACAGTTTCTATTCTCTATACCTCGTCACGAAGGAAGAGGCACCTTGGATATAGTACCATTCTTAGTAGCGTATTGTCAAGCATTTCGACTATGTTTGTTTAGATAGAAAAGAATAGCCGAAAACAGCGACAGAATCGGTGGTTTCAGCTATTCTTTATACGGCTTATTTCGCAACGTATGCAAGTCTGTAAGAGATGTTTCGACCGAACGGGTAGATTTGCACATCTTTGACTGTAGGGTCCAGCAGATACGCCGAGGCGCCTTGATAGAACGGTGCGACAACGGCATCGGTTTGGATTAATTGTTTTTCCAGTTCAAGCATCTTATCCCAACGCTTTTCGGGTTCTGTGGCGTACGTGCTCTTAATGTCATTCAGACCGGCATCGTATGTTGCACTATCATACTTCGAAAAATTTAAACCGCCATCTGATTGATATACTTCTAAAAAGTTGATGGGATCGCTATAGTCCGGCATCCATGTACCATAGAAAACATCGTAATCCCCTGCGGTCGTGAGTGCTAGCCTATTTTTCAGCGGGACACTTTTTAGCTTGATTGTGATGTCTGGTAGGTTCTTTTGAATCTCGCTTTGCAGGAATTCGACTGTTTTCTTGGATACTTCGGTGTCGGAGGATAGAATCTCCAGCGTGAGTTTGTCGACGCCGAGTTCTTGTTTAGCTGTCACCCATTCTGATTTCGCTTTTTCAGGGTCAAACGTGACAAGGTCGCCATTTTCTGCGCGGAAGTCCTTGTTGTTACCTGGGTCTTTCGCAAAGCCAGATGGAATGTAGCCGTTTAGAGCTTTGGAGCCATCGCCCAGAATGGTGTCTGTGTACGCTTCTTTGTCAAATGCCATCGAGAGGGCTTTGCGCAAATGGACGTTAGCTGTCGCTTTGCGATCTTCGTTAAATCCTAAATAGCCGATGAGCGATTTTTCTTTGGAATGGTAGGCTTTATCGGTTTTGTATTTTTGAACAAATTCGTCGGTGAGTGCGGTGTATTGGACGTCACCAGTTTGGTAGAGATTGACGCCTGCGCCGGTGTCTTTAGCGACTTGGACGGCGACTTTGTTTAGTTTCACGTTTGTCGCATCCCAGTAATCTTTATTTTTGATGTAGGTCCACGATGTGCCGATTCCTGACCAGTCTTTTAATAAGAAGGGACCGTTCGATAGGACTGTGTCTGCGGACGTGCCGTATTTGGAACCTGTTGCTGTCACGAATTTTTCGTTTTGGGGCAGGAATGGTGTGCCTGTGAGTAGTTTCGGTAAGTATGGGATTGGATTTTCGAGTGTGATTTCGAGCGTTTTATCATTGATTGCTTTGACTCCTAGCGTGTCTGGTGAAGCTTTTTCATTGCGGATTTGGTTCGCATTTTTAATGACATCCAGTTGGTTCGAGCTTGGTGATGCTGTTTTCGGATCGACTACTTTTTGGAATGCAAAAACGAAATCGGAGGCTGTCACCGGATCTCCATTCGACCATTTGGCGTCGTCGCGGAGCTGGAACGTGTAGACTTTTTTGTCAGCGCTCACGGTTGGCTCTGCTTTGGCAATGCCCAGTTCGGCGTCGTTGTCAGGATTAACGCGGTACAACCCTTCCGAAATTTGACCGATGGCGTCCGAGCTGAAGGTGTCGCTGTATAGCGCACTGTCGAGCGTTGCGATTTCACCAGCTGATGTGACTTTGATCGATTGTTTCGTGCCATCATTCGCGACCTGATCGCTCGCTTTGTCTCCTCCGCCACAAGCTGCGATGACAACACCGATTAGTGCAATCATCGCAATAAGTATCCCATTTTTCATGTTGTTTCCTCCCTTTTAGCGTGATGTTGCTATTTTTTTAAAGCTGACTGGCGCATTATAGAATTGCTTGAGGGCTCCTAGTTCAGCATTTCTCACGAATTCTTGAAAAAGGCGTTGCATCGAGGCGTCGGTTTCCGCGATTAGTTCTGGGTGCCACTGAACGCCAACAACGAACGGTGCGCCTTCCATTTCTACCGCTTCCACAACTCCATCTGGGGCGGTTGCCGTGATTTTTAAACCTGTTCCTACTATATTAATGGCTTGGTGATGAAACGAATTGACTTGCGCGGTGTTTCCGAGAATTTTCGCGAGTTTGGAACCTTTTTCAATCTGGATTCCGTGCGTTGTTCTCGTCGCGCAATCTTGCTGCATGTGTGGTAGGCTCGAGGTTGCAATGTAGCTCGTGTCTTGATGCAATGTCCCTCCGAGCGCGATATTCAGTAACTGCGCCCCGCGACAAACTGCCAAAACTGGTTTCTTTTGCGCCAGCGTTTCTTTTAAAAGCGCCAGTTCGAATTCATCTCGAATAATCGAAGTAACGCCGAGTTCCGCTTGCGGTTTCGCGCCGTATAGGGTCGGTGAAACGTCCTGCCCACCTGATAAAATGAGACCGTCAATCTGATCCACAAAAGTCGTAACGAGCCGCTTATCCGTCACAGGAATAACAAATGGCGCCGCCCCGTTCTTAGCAACAACCGATACGTAATCGCCGCCAACATAGGCACCGTTTCGTGAAATCGTGTTCGGAACTTGCGCTGTCAATTGCGCCGCCGAAATTCCAATAATTGAAGTCATTCGCTTCACCACCCTTTTTCAATTCGCATCTATTTACTCGGAATTAATATTTCACTTATTATACCGTGATTGAAATGGAAAGTAAAGTATAAACTTGCGCACAATATCTCTCAGTATCGGAATTCCGCTTGCCATTTACTCCAACTAAGCAATATCCAACCCTTACTATTGGACAAACTCCCATCCTTAATCAACTCTTTACGCAAACCGCTTAGATACTCTCTCGAACATCCAACATATTGCGCCAATTCTCGATGTGTCAATAAATTCGGCAGTTGGCATATATCTTCCGTAATATGTTGTTTCCCTGTTTCGTCTCCCGCTTGGTATAAAAGGCTTTTCAAACGGTCTTTCGCAGACGAAGAATAAGAATCCACACGCTTTAATAAGGCTTTTGTTATCTTCTTCTGTAGTTCTTGTCTGGTTTTTAAAACATTGAATGCACGGTTCTTGGTTACATCTACTAGCAAGACTTTTCCCCGCGCTTCATAGCAAAGGTTATTCTCAAAAAATGTGACATCCACGATAAGTATATCTCCAATATTGAGAAAATGTATGAGCTGCTTACACGTCTTGCATATTAAGTTTCCCGATAGGACAGTATATGTTCCCTCACACATTAATGTTTCTCCCTTTTTCAATTGAATAATTTTTGCTTCCCCCATCTTCGTTCACTCCATTTCTTTTTCAGTCACTTCTTTTGACAGGCGCATCATGTATAGCGCCGCCATCATCACGCCGACAATACTACCAGATACTAATAAGGTATCGACAGGACTTGTGCATAAGGCATACAAAAACGGAAAAACGACCATTAATTTGATTTTAAAATTACCACTCGTCGATCGTATAATCGCACATGCCGTCACGATGAACAGAGCGATTAAAAAAATCACGCCAAGTATCATTGCCCAATAAATAAGTCCGTGATAAAGGATGTATTGATGCTAGACCCCTTACACGCGATATCCGACCTTGGAATGGCAACTCTTTTTCAAACAAAATTTATAATGAAATGATTTCAACATCGCTGACTAACATCTTATGTTCCTCCTTTTCCAAACTGCTTATTTCGCTAAAACCGTTATCATATTTACCATGTCTCTTTGTACCTGTAACTGATCGTAAGGAATCGCCGAATGAAACGCATTACTTCTTAATGTTTGTTTTTCTTCCTCGCTATGCGCATGGAATGCTAGTAATTTTTCAGCGATTGAATACGGATTTCCTATTTCTGTAAAGTAGCCGTTTTCTCCATCGACGAGGTACCCTTGAATCCCCGCAATCTGGCTGCCAATCACCGGAACACCACAAGCCATCGCTTCAATGCCAACAAGTCCCAAACTCTCGCCTTTTCTACGACTCGGAAAAACAAAGACGTCCATCTCATTGTAGCGCGCAACTAGTTCTTCTTGCGGCAATAAATCATAACAACGCACATCTTCCTGTAGTCCTAGCTCTTGAATAAGCGCTTCTTTTTGCGGATTTTCCTTGCCACTTCCGATCATAATCAACTCAGCTGGGTGATTCGATTGGTGCTTAAACTCGGAAAAACCACGAAGCGCGTCATCCCAGCCTTTATCGACATCAATGCGTCCTACATACCCGACCTGAAAAACAGCGGTATCTTTCGCCGTCTCTTGCGGTGCGAACAAGTCGCGATTGACGCCTCCTGATGGGGAAATCCAGATGTGTTCCGGCGTCAAGTGATAGCGTTTCACGACCGTTTCTTTAAAATAGTCAGACGGAACAACGACATGATTGGCCTGTTTCAACAGTCGCGCTACCCATGTTTGTAAGCGTTCTTGGAGCGTGGTTTCCGGGAATACGTCACTTCCGTGGAGATTCACAATCAGGTTGACCTTGCGCTTCCAAAACTTCGCGGCTAAAATCGGAAACGCGCTGTGCGAGGCGTAATGCAAGTAGACCATATCGTATTTTTTAAACAGTAAGGTAAAGAAAATTTGGCAGTAAAACTGGATATATAACCATAATTTTTTGATTTTATTTAACTCTTTTCGCATGGTAATTGTCTCTATCGTATCTGCGGCCTCTTCTAACAAGTGCACGTGGTTTTTGACAAAAATGCCGTACGATGGGTATGCTTTTGATGGAAACATATTGGAAATAACAAGTATCTTCATGCTTCAATTCCTTCCTTTTTCGTAATAGTTGGTTGTTTTTTGGCGGCATATGAACGATACAGCGTGCGGAGTAGCGGGATGTAAAGGATAATAATCCCTACCAATACGGCCACATTGATGATCGAAATCAGCCAAACCGTGTGAATGAGAATATTTAAACTAGCTGCCAAAACGAGCAGCGACGTGGTTATCAGATGACTTTTTACAGAAAATCCTTTCCAAATTCGCATCGAAAAATACGTCCGCGCTAGGAAAAACGCAATGTAAGCGGAGCCTGTCGCAATGGAAGCGCCAATCGCGCCATACGTCGGCACAAGTAGAAAATTCAAGCCAACCGCTACAAGGAGTGCAATAATCGAAACCAAAATATTCAGCGAGCTTCGTTTCAGAAAAACAATGCCGAGATTCGTTGTGTCGCTCACCGTCATCATCAGCGGGTAAAAACAGAGGAATGGGAAAATGTACTGCGCCTCACTGTAATCGGGGGACAAAATCAGCATGATGAGACCTTTAAAAAGAAGCAGTCCCATGAATAAAATCGCAATCAAAAACATAATACTGTCGCTCACCAATTTAAAATAGTGCATCGGTTTTTGCTTTTTATACCATTCATACGCCGTTGGAACCCAAAAGTTCGAAAACGTCGTCTGCAAAATCAGCAGCGCACTCGCAATTTTGAAAGCCGCCGTGTATAACCCCAGTTGTTCAAAATCGCAAAAATAACGAAGGAACAGTTTATCGATAATCACGAACAGGCTATAGATCACGGTCGCCACCGCAATCGGTAAGCCGAACTTCGCGAGTCTCGGGTATAAATCAGGATCTGTTTTCACCGGATTCATGTATAAAATCCGCACATTCCGGAGCATTAAAATCGTATCCCCGATAACTTGGCCAATAATGGTGGCGTAAATCACCGTGATAAATGTGTGGGGGAAAAATAAGAGGAATAAAACGGTACAAAGTAACATGCTGAACTTCACGATAATATTGAACAAGGAAAATTCCAGCGCTTTATTTTGCATCCGAACGTATAAGAACAGGAATCGTTCAAATATCAAAAACGGGATGGAGGCTGCGATGAGATACACCGCATGATAATACACATCATGTCCAAACAGAAAAGCGGAGATTGGCTTGGCGAACCAGCACATGACACCAATAACAACACCGGAGAACAGAAAAGGAACAACCATCGCCGTGCTAAATAGTTTTTTCTTATTCGGATACTCATAAAATTCGCGGGCAAATGCCTGATCATAGCCTAAATAAATGACGCAAATTAACAACGTCTGCGCAAGCATAAACATACTTGTTTTACCGTATTCTTCGGGTGTCAGGAAAAACGTAATAACTGGAATCGTCATCAAATTTAAAATCGCCGAGCCAAGGGAACCAATCGCAAATTGCATCAAACGCGTTACAAGAGCTTTCATTCTTTTTCACACAAGCTTTCTTTTTGTAGGAATAGGCCACCGCATACGAGACCGAACAACGTGGATGATAAAGCGGAAAATAAAACATGTCCGGCAAAGGCGCCGTAGCAAAGGAGGAGGAGGAAGAGCGCCGTGTAGATGCTCCGTTTTTGACAGGATTTCATCAAGAAGAAGAGTAAGAGACCCAACATCACGACAAGTCCCAACATGCCTAGGGAGAAGAAGACATCAAAGAAATCCATTTCCACTAAATCACCGAGCCCCCATGTTGTCACACGTTCGTTAAATCCGAAGCCAATGAGCTGTGTCAACAAGTTACCCGTATTGATAAAGTGTCCAAAGGCAGCATCTAAAAATTCACTGCGCGAACTCGTAATAAAGCGGACTAAGTCGCCATCATACAGATTGTAAAAATACGTGAGTCGCTGAATAAGTCCGGAAAGGGTGGTGACGATAAACGCGCGACCTTGGACCACAATGAGCGCCAGCACTGAGATAACCGTCACGCCGATGCCCCATTTGACAGCAGGCCCTACACGTTTTTGAAAGAAGAAGAAACGCAAGAGTAAGACGATGGTTAAAATAACGCCGTACACAATCCCGGTTTTCGTTCCTAAAAGCAACAAGCCTAGCAAATTACCGAGATAAAGGAGCCCCAGCAATAAACGCGTCCAGCTTTTCGTCTGCTTCGTCTGTTGAAACAAATACCACCCAATGAACGTCGCCGAAACAATAAAGCCAATCGTTGTATCGTTGTTGGCAAAGAAGAAAGCCTTATATCCAGCATCCGAACCCGCGTAAGTTTGATTCCCAATCCCGAGTACATACGGAATAAGCAAACCGAGCGTAAAAAAGGTACTGATCGCGAGAAATAGTTTGGCATAACTCGTCTTCGTGAACAGGTCCACGCGCTGATACATATAATAAGGAATAAGCACCCAGAGGAAAAATTTAATCATGTTCGTCGCATCATATAAAAGAGCTGCCACATCGTTTTGCAGGACAATCGTCTGAATGAAGAGCGAGATAATACCACAAAAAATAAGCGCGACAGACAAAAACGTGTAGCTTGTTTTCGAGAATCCCTTTCTAGCAATCTGAAAAATGAGAAAGCCAACACAAACCAAGCGATAGGCAACACCGATGGGAAGATTGATTCCAGCTGACAGCACAAAGCCGTTCAGCGCATCGACGACAGGGAAAATGGCGAATAAAATGATAAAAATTTTGGTTTCTTTGAGCAACGTTATCCTTACCTCTCTTGTTTAATCACTTTGGCAGGCACCCCACCAATCACACTATATGGCGGATACTTCTTGGCCGGAACAACGGCACCAGCAGCGACAATACAGCCATCTGGAATCTCGGCTCCTGCTAAAATCGTGACACGTGTCCCGATCCACACATCATTCCCAATAAAAACGGGTTTTTGCGCGGTTCCGCTATCTAAAATCTTTTCTTTTCCATTCACACAATGCGTATCGGTCAAAATCACCACATCAGGCGCCATCAACACATCATCACCGATATGAACGGGAGCCGTCGCAATAATGCGTGCATTGTCACCAATCGATGACCGTTTGCCAACATGAATATTTTTCGGGTGGCGCAATTTTAGCTTGGGACGCAAGTTGCTGTTTTTCGCACAACTTCCAAAAAACGACCGCGCCATCTGATTCTTGATATGCCGGATAATCCGTCCTAAAACGAGTCGATTCGGCATCGGGAGTACATTAAAAACCGAGAATGTCCATTTCGCTAACATCTTATTGCCGCCACCTTTCTTTCATCACTTTCCATACAAAGCTCAGGTTACCAACAAAATAACGTCGGAACATCCGCTTTGGTTCTTGCATAAACCGATAAAACCATTCGAGTCCTGTTTGCTGCATCCATTGCGGTGCACGCTTCGTCACACCGGCCATCACATCAAAGCTACCACCAACACCCATCACAAACGGAACGCCCATCGTCTCTTTGTACGCATGGATCCACTGCTCTTTTTTAGGGCTGGAAAAAGCGACAAAAACGATATCGGCTTTCGATTTTCGGATAGCTAGCGCAATTTCTTCTGATTCTGCGTCTTCAAAATAGCCATTTCGATAGCCCGCAATTTTCAGATCTGGATACTGCTGTTGGTGAAGCTGGACGACTTCTTGCACGACGTCCTCCTGGGCGCCGAAATAATACACACGGTACCCTTTCTCAGCACTCTTTTTAACTAAATTTTCAAATAAATCTATACCAGTGACTCTTTCCCGCGCGTCATGACCAAGGAACTTCATCGCCCAAACAATGGACTGGCCATCCGCATTAATCAGCGGCGACGTATTGACAATGTTCGCAAGTTCCTTGTTTTCCGCCATCAAATTGATTTTACTGGCATTAATCACGACATGCTGCACGGGTTTTCCGATATGAATAATCGATTCTACCTTCGTCAACGTTTCTTCCATCGTCAGCGAATCGACATAACTACCTAACAAAAATGTTCGTGTCATTCTATCTTTCACTTCTCCTCTGACTTAATAGGCGCTATTTGGGACAAGAATCACCCGCACCGTTCGGAGTAATATGTGCATATCTAGCGAAAAACTAACTTTTTGAATATACTCTAAATCTAAATTGACCATTTCCGCAAAACTTACATCATTGCGTCCGCTAACTTGCCATAAACCTGTGCATCCTGGTGTAATCGAAAGCCTTCTATGATCGCG
>NZ_JABJVM010000031.1 GCF_013820765.1 Paenilisteria rustica | reverse complement strand
GCCGCTCCAGTTTTTTTCGGAGTTAAACGGGCTGATTCTGCTTTTCGTTAGATCTAGCTCCATCAGCCAACTCCTCGAAAACTTCACGCCCTTCATAAAAATCAAGAGCGGATTTTTACTGCGGCCGTTCCAGTTTTTTTCGGAGTTAAACGGGCTGATTCTGCTTTTCGTTAGATCTAGCTTCAAGAGCCAGCCTCTCGGAAATTTCGTGGCCTCCGCAAAAACCAAAAGATGGTTTTTACTGCGGCCTCTAACAATTTCTGTCGAGGCTAAACGGGCTCTTTCAGCTTTTTAGACTTGTGAATTACCTCACTATTTAGAATTAGATAATCTTGCGCGAAAATACTTGCAATTTAAGCGGAAATGGGGGATTATTAAAGCATGTACGAAGCTTTACTAATCATTTGAGAAAAGGATGGGGATCCACACATGGTTTATCTACAAAAGCACGACAAGGCAGTTTTTGATGCAATTGAGTTAGAGTTAGGCAGACAACGCAGTAATATCGAGTTAATCGCATCGGAGAATTTCGTAACGGAACAGGTTATGGAAGCGATGGGATCTGTTTTAACAAACAAATACGCAGAAGGTTACCCTGGCAAACGCTATTATGGCGGTTGTGAATATGTTGATATTGTAGAAAACTTAGCTCGTGATCGCGCGAAACAATTATTTGGCGCCGAGTACGCTAACGTTCAACCTCACTCTGGAGCACAAGCAAACATGGCGGTTTATCACGCTACGCTGAAGCCGGGAGACGTTGTTCTTGGAATGAATTTATCTCATGGTGGCCATTTAACACACGGTAGCCCAGCTAATTTTAGCGGTGAGTTGTATAAATTTGTGGCTTATGGTGTGGATGAAGAAACGAAACAAATTGATTATGACAAAGTTCGTGAAATTGCTCTAGAACACAAACCGAAAATGATCGTCGCGGGAGCAAGCGCTTATCCACGTGCGATTGATTTTGCTAAATTCCGTGAAATCGCGGATGAAGTTGGCGCCTACTTAATGGTCGACATGGCTCATATCGCTGGCCTTGTTGCGACAGGTCATCACCAAAACCCAGTTCCGTATGCAGACTTCGTAACAACGACAACGCATAAAACACTGCGCGGCCCACGTGGAGGTATGATTTTAGCGAAGGCAGAATGGGAAGCGAAACTAAATAAAGCCATTTTCCCAGGAATTCAAGGTGGTCCATTAATGCACGTTATTGCGGCGAAAGCAGTCGCATTTGGCGAAGCGTTACAGCCTGAATTCACAACATACAGCGAAAATATCTTAAAAAATTCGAAACAATTGGCGAAAACACTACAAGAAAATGATGTAGCGGTCCTAACAGGCGGTTCTGATAATCACCTGCTTCTAATCGATTTAAAACCACTGGGTCTAACTGGAAAAGCAGCAGAAGCAGTGCTTGACGATGTCGGTTTGACTGTAAACAAAAATACAATTCCATTTGAAACAGAAAGTCCTTTTGTAACGAGCGGTATTCGTGTAGGTGTTGCAGCAGTAACGACACGCGGCTTTGACGAAGAAGCGATTGCTAGAGTTGGAAAACTTATTGCTAAAGTATTGCATAACTTAGAAGATGAGGCTGTCCTTGCAGAAGTGAAACAAGAAGTAGCCGAAATCACAGCTGAATATCCATTATATCCATCACTATAAACGGAAGAGGAGTCTGGACATAACCCAGATAAATCGGCGACAAGCGTTCGCATTCAGGGGATTAGGCGGACTTCCGGTTCTCACATACACCAGTATGCTCCGCTTCCGGCTTCCACCAAATCCCCTGAATACAAACGCTTTCGCTCGATTTGTATAAAGCAGAATTTTTCGTCCTACCCGAAGAAATGGGAGGGCGCTTTTGCTTTGTCTTGAGTTTTGTCTTAGCCTCTTTTTTGTAGTATTTTTTACGAAACGATTTAATACTTGCACAAGCGTGATTCTCTGATACAATAAGAGAAGGAAATTTACCTTAAAGGAGCGAATATAATGGCAAAAGTACACGTAATAGATCACCCATTAGTTCAACATAAATTAACAATTATCCGCGACAAAGATACAGGAACGAAAGCATTTCGTGAATTAGTCAACGAAGTCGCAACATTAATGGCGTATGAAATTACACGCGATGTCGAGCTAGAAGACACATTTGTTGAAACACCGCTACAAAGAACACCCGCAAAAACAATCGCAGGTAAAAAATTAGGCGTGGTTCCAATTTTGCGCGCAGGCCTAGGCATGGCGGACGGAATTCTAACACTTATTCCCGCTGCAAAAGTAGGGCACGTGGGGCTTTACCGCGATCACGACACATTAGAACCAGTCGAGTATTTTGTGAAATTACCATCTGACGTGGAAGAACGCCTATTCATCGTGGTTGATCCAATGCTTGCCACAGGTGGTTCTGCAATCATGGCTATTGACTGCCTGAAAAAACGCGGTGCTAAAAATATGAAATTCATGTGTTTAGTTGCGGCTCCAGAGGGAATTAAAGCACTACAAGAGGCACATCCAGATGTGGATATTTTCGTCGCCGGCTTGGATGAAAAACTAGACGAACATGGTTACATTATTCCAGGTTTAGGTGATGCCGGCGACCGCTTGTTCGGTACAAAATAAAACAATAGAGACACAAGAACGAGGAAGCACAGGTTTCCTCGTTTTTTCAGAAAGGGTTGGAAACTATGAGTAAAATTAAAGTAATGAGTGTTTTCGGAACACGACCAGAAGCGATAAAAATGGCTCCACTAGTTTTAGAATTTGAGAAGCAAAAAGAGTTTTTCGAGTCTCGCGTAGTAATCACAGCGCAACATCGTGAAATGCTAGACCAAGTATTGGATATTTTCAACGTGCAGCCAGATGTAGATTTAAATATTATGCAAAAAAAGCAAACGCTAACGGACATCACAACACGTGCGATGCAAGGCTTGAATGAAGTGATTGCCGAGGAAAAACCAGATATCGTTCTTGTTCACGGTGATACGACGACAAGTTTTGCGGCGGCGCTAGCTGCTTTCTACAACCAAACGGCTATCGGGCATGTAGAGGCGGGCTTGCGGACATGGAATAAATATTCGCCATTCCCAGAAGAGATGAACCGCCAACTGACGGGTGTCATGGCTGATTTGCATTTCTCACCAACTTCACAATCGAAGCAAAATCTGCTAGACGAAGGCAAGAACCCAGATACTATTTTTGTCACAGGTAATACCGCGATCGATGCGCTGAAAACAACAGTTCAAGAAGACTATCATCATCCAATTTTAGATGGTCTAGGCGATAATCGATTAATCCTAATGACCGCGCATCGTCGCGAAAATCTTGGTGCACCAATGCAAGGAATTTTTGAAGCTGTTCGTGAAATTGCAGAGTCACGTGAAGATGTTGAAATAGTGTACCCAATGCACATGAACCCAGCTGTTCGTGAAAAAGCAACCGCAATTCTTGGCGGACATCCACGCATCCATCTTATTGAGCCGCTGGACGCAATCGATTTCCATAATTTCTTGAAAAAATCTTATCTTGTGTTCACGGATTCCGGCGGTGTACAGGAAGAAGCACCTGGAATGGGAGTTCCAGTTTTAGTGCTACGCGATACAACCGAGCGCCCAGAAGGTGTGGAAGCTGGTACCTTGAAACTTATCGGCACCGCTAAAGAAGATTTGAAAAAAGAAGCTTTCGATTTACTGGATAATAAAGATGCCTATCTAAAAATGGCAAATGCAAGCAATCCTTATGGAGACGGCGAAGCATCTGCACGAATTTTAGAAGCCATCAAGTTCCATTTCCAAAAAACAACAGAACGTCCATCAGACTATACTGTATAAAAATAATCAGATCATCTCTCGTTTCAAAAATTTGTGCGAGAGATGGTCTTTTATTTTCTGTGAATAGTTCGTTTTATTACGCCTAAAAACCTATGAAAAAACAAGAAATCCCAATGGAAGCGTATCAGTATTACAGATATATTACGAGACAAGTTTTTGCTAGAGCTTTACAGGAGATTGTGTTAAGATGAACAATGTTATTACAAAAGAGCCTAAGATTTAGCTGTTCATGAAATGCGTAAGGGATAATTGCTGCAAGTCAGCACTGTCTCAATCCCGCCGACGTCCTACATATCAGGACGTGGACAGAATTGACCCAAGTGTGCTGGGTAATTATAACTTCATATTCAAGTCATACGTGTCTAGCTATTTTTCACTGGAAGGAAGCTTTCGCAACCACGTACCTTGCCGAAAGTCTTTTACCAAATCAGGTGAGAGCTTTTTTTGTATAATTAATTGTGAAAGTATAAACAAAATTGTGAGCTTTCTAAGGAACATGGAGGTGTAGCGAAAGATAAACTACTCTGAAAAAAATCCAAACACTACAGACTATGGTGAAATCTGGATAATATGAATGATTTTTCAAAAAAATGTTAAAAATCAATTCGCATTATTTCCTTGAAGCAGTGTTATTGTGGTAGAATTGTTACCAAGTAGGTACGGAATTTGTGAAAAGATATTGACTTTTTACTTTTGCCTATTGTATGCTAAAAACTAACGCACTGATAAGGCTTACAGCTGTGTTTAATTTTTTGTTAGCAAATGGGTAATGTGTAAAAAATCACAAACTCCAAGCTTACTTCTGTCTTAAAATCCGAGTCACATTTTACAGACGGGAAGCAAGAAATACCAATAACATTAAGAAAGGACATCTGCCGGAATGTTAGAATCACTAATAGGAATGTATCATCGTCATCAGAAATACATCATTGCTTTTGTTGGTATATGTGTAGCTGGATGGTTACTAACCCCACATGTACATATTTTTTTGGGGCTAAAACTGGGGATTATTGTAGGTTGGTTTAACTACTGGCTGTTGATGAGACGTACACAAGCCATGACGAAAGCGATTGCCGAGAAGCGAACCTTTTATGGCATGGGCACAACAGCAAGAATGGGAAGCGTTCTACTTGCAACAATCATTGCGACACAAGTACCGGATTTCTTTCACGTTTATAGTATGGTGATTGGTTTGGGCATTGTTTATTCCGTGGTTTTCTTGGATTTTGTTATCTATTCCATCTACCGGAAGAAAAACGCTTAAAAAGAGAGAGGGGTGAACCAAATTGGAAGAGGAATTTCCAATATGGTACTTAGGGAAATTAGCATTTAACTTGTCTAATGTCCTGATGATCACAGTCACATGTGTTATCGTACTTTTTATTGCAATCTTTTGTACGAGAAAGCTACAAATGCGTCCCACAGGAAAACAGAACTTTATTGAATGGGTAATGGACTTTGTTAAAGGCATTATCAACAGTAATATGGACTGGAAAACTGGTGGGAGATTCCACGTATTAGGAATTACGTTGATATTCTTTATCTTCGTAGCCAATATGTTAGGATTGCCAATGCAAATAGCTGTCGGCGGCGAAGTATGGTGGCGTTCACCTACTGCTGATCCGATTGTAACACTAACCTTGGCCGTGCTCATTATCGGGTTGACTCATTATTATGGAATCAAACTTAGAGGAGTTAAGCATTATGTTGTCGGAACTTACTTCAGCCCAATGAAATTTTTATTCCCATTGAAGCTGGTAGAAGAGTTCGCCAACACATTGACACTCGGTTTGCGTCTATACGGTAACATTTTTGCAGGGGAAGTATTGCTAAGCATTATCGCTTTACAATTAGCACATATTAACCCAGTAGTTGGCGTATTTGCCATTATTCCAGCAGTGGTTTGGCAAGGATTCTCCGTATTTATCGGTGCTATTCAAGCCTACCTATTCACCGTGTTGACAATGGTTTACATGTCGCACAAAGTAAGTGACGAACACTAAGCAACACTCGCCACATCTAAGTCAAGTCAGAGCTATGAGGCAAAACTCATAATCTTTTTATAAACAAAAATAAATTAGAAGATAATTCGAGGAGGATATTTATTATGTCATTAGGTGCAATTGCAGCGGCTATCGCCGTAGGTTTAGGAGCTCTAGGAGCAGGTATTGGTAACGGTCTTATCGTATCAAAAACAGTTGAAGGTGTTGCTCGTCAACCAGAAGCACGTTCTATGCTACAAACAATCATGTTCATTGGTGTAGGTTTAGTTGAGGCCCTTCCAATCATCGCTGTTGTTATCGCGTTCATGGTAATGAATAAGTAATTAGAAAACGTGGCGGGATCCACTCGCCATTCCTTTATGTGTCAAAAAACATGAAACGATAAAAAGCGAATGTATGGAAAGGAGTGAATCGAACGTGCTAGGATTTAATATTGCACTAGGTTCAGCCGTTTTTACAGCTGGTGATTCTATTTTTACCGTCGTAGCATTCTGTATTTTGTTAGTCTTAATCCGAATTTATGCATGGAAACCTTTGATGAATATCATGAAGGCCCGTGAAGAGCATATCGCATCGGAAATCGACTCTGCAGAAGAAAGTCGTGTACAAGCAGAAGCCCTGTTAGCCGAACAAAAAGAAGTTCTTCAACAAGCTCGTTTGGAATCTCAAACAATGATTGAGAACGCTAAACAACTTGGTGAAAAAGAACGCGAAGAAATCATCAAAGTTGCGCGCGCTGAAAGTGAACGCATTAAAGAAGAAGCCAAAAGCGATATTACTCGCGAAAAAGAAGATGCTATCAAAGCCCTTCGTGAACAAGTCGGCTCCTTGTCTGTCTTAATCGCATCCAAAGTTATTGAAAAGAACTTGGACGAAGAAGCACAAACCGCACTTGTACAAGAGTATATCGGAAAGTTAGGCGATGACAAATGAGCAAAGATTTCGAAGTTGCGAATCGTTACGCCGTAGCACTTTTTGAAGTTGCGAAAGATGAGCAATTGATCGACCAGTTCGATACGGAGCTCGCGGTTGTGAAGGAATCAATAGAACAAAATTCTGATTTCGCTACACTAATCGAAAATCCAACGCTCACAGATGATGCTAAGAAAAATATGATCGCAACTGTCTTTAGTGGTTTAACGCCAGTATTAAAAGATTTCATTTTTCTGCTAATCGACCGTGGACGCGAGGATTATCTAGTAACTATCATTGATCGCTATCTACAAAAAGTAAAAGACGCTCGTGGCATTGCCGACGCAGATGTATATTCCGTTATTCCGCTTTCAGAGGCAGAAGAAGCAGAGTTATCCAAAGCGTTCGCTGCAAAAATGGCTAAAAACGAGTTAAATATTCATAATCATATCGATCCGTCCCTTCTTGGAGGCGTGCGGGTAGTTATTGGAAACCGTATCTATGACGGCAGTCTAAAATCTAAACTAAGAGACCTGGAGCGACAAATTAAATTGTAGGCTTTCAGTGTAACAAGGGGTGAATTTGATGAGCATAAAAGCTGAAGAGATTAGTTCTCTCATAAAGCAACAAATTGAAAATTATCAATCGGAGCTAAAAGTTAGCGATGTTGGAACAGTTACCTATATCGGTGATGGTATCGCGCGTGCTCACGGATTAGATAACGCAATGGCTGGAGAGCTTCTCGAGTTCTCAAACGGCGTTATGGGTATGGCTCAAAACTTAGAGACCAATGATGTTGGTATCATTATTTTGGGACCTTATACTGAAATCCGTGAAGGCGATGAAGTTCGTCGTACAGGAAAAATCATGGAAGTGCCAGTTGGCGAAGGCCTTATCGGTCGTGTTGTCAACGCACTTGGTCAACCTGTCGACGGTTTAGGCCCAATTGAATCAAGCGGCACACGCCCAATCGAAGCAATTGCGCCAGGCGTTATGCAGCGTCAATCCGTTAACGAACCACTTCAAACAGGAATTAAAGCTATCGATGCCCTAGTGCCAATCGGTCGTGGTCAACGTGAGTTAATCATCGGTGACCGCCAAACTGGTAAAACAACCGTTGCTATCGATACAATCCTAAACCAAGCAGACCAAGATATGATTTGTATCTACGTTGCCATTGGTCAAAAAGAATCAACAGTTCGTACGGCAGTTGAAACATTGCGTAAACACGGAGCGCTTGATTACACAATCGTTGTAACAGCATCCGCATCTCAACCAGCTCCATTACTATACTTAGCTCCATACGCTGGTGTTGCGATGGGTGAAGAATTCATGTATAACGGCAAACACGTTTTGATTATCTATGATGATTTATCAAAACAAGCTGCTGCTTATCGTGAACTTTCCTTGCTACTTCGTCGTCCTCCAGGTCGTGAAGCCTATCCAGGGGATGTATTCTACTTGCATTCTCGCTTACTAGAACGTGCTGCAAAATTAAATGACGCATTAGGTGGGGGTTCAATCACAGCCCTACCGTTCGTAGAAACGCAAGCCGGAGATATCTCCGCTTACATCCCTACAAACGTTATCTCGATAACAGATGGTCAAATTTTCTTGCAATCCGATCTATTCTTCTCTGGTGTTCGTCCCGCAATCAATGCCGGGTTATCCGTATCCCGTGTTGGTGGATCAGCACAAATCAAAGCCATGAAAAAAGTTGCCGGAACGCTTCGCCTAGATTTAGCATCCTATCGTGAGTTAGAATCTTTCTCGCAATTCGGTTCTGATCTTGACGCAGCAACACGTGCTAAACTAGAACGCGGTAAACGTACAGTAGAAGTTCTGAAACAAGATTTACACAAACCACTAAAAGTTGAAAAACAAATCCTGATTCTATACACATTGGTTCACTCCTTCTTGGATGATATTCCTGTAACAGATGTGTTGCGTTTCGAAAGCGAAATGAATACGTGGTTCGATCATAACCGTCCAGAACTATTGGAAACGATTCGTACAACGAAATCATTACCAGACGAAGCAGAGTTAGATAGTGCGATTAAAGAATTTAAAAATACATTTGTTCCCTCAGAAGCCTAAACCGTTTTTGATTAACAAACGAAACAAAGGTGGTGAAAATCTTTGGCATCTTTAATAGATATTAAGCAGCGAATCACTTCTACAAAGAAAACCAGTCAAATTACAAAGGCTATGCAAATGGTTTCTGCATCCAAACTAGGTCGTGCAGAAGAAAAAGCAAGAGCCTACGCTCCGTACGTAGAAAAAATTCGAGATGTTGTAACCCATGTTGCTTCTGGTAACAGTGCAGACCATCCGATGCTAGTAACACGAGCAGTCCACAGAACGGGCTATATCGTCGTCACTTCGCATAAAGGTCTGGCAGGCGCTTATAACAGTAATGCTATCAAAGAAGTGTACAAACAAATTCAAGAAAAGCATACTTCAAGCGATGAATATGCAATTATCGCATTAGGAAGAGCTGGTGCAGACTTTTTTAAAGCCCGCAGTATGAATGTTGTTTTGGAGGTACCAAGTATTTCGGATCATCCAATCTTTGCTGAGATTAAAGATGTTGCGCGCAATACCGTTCAAATGTTCGAAGATGGTGTTTTCGATGAAGTATTCATCGTCTACAACCACCATGTGAACTCAATTTCTCAATCTATACGAAATGAAAAATTGCTGCCACTTACAGAGTTTCATGAAAATGAGACGGAACACGATTTGACGACATATGAATTCGAACCTTCCGAAGGTGAGATTTTAGAAGTATTGTTACCGCAATATGTTGAGAGTTTGATTTTCGGTGCGATTTTGGATGCTAAAGCTGCAGAACATGCCGCTCGTATGACAGCAATGAGAAGTGCGACGGATAATGCAACCGATATTATTGACGATCTATCATTACAATATAACCGTGCTCGCCAAGCTGCGATTACGCAAGAAATAACAGAAATCATTGGTGGCGTAGCGGCTCTCGAATAAAATTTTGAGAGTCCATGCACCTTTAAAGTTCCCAATTAGGGAAAGCAAGTGAGGAGGAAAATCGCATGACTGAAGGACGAATAATCCAAGTTATGGGTCCCGTTGTAGATGTAAAGTTCGATAACCACTTACCTGAAATCTACAGCGCGCTTAAAGTTGAACATAAAGCACTATCCGAAGAGGAAAAAAGTGTGGAACTAACGCTTGAAGTAGCTATCCATTTAGGCGACAATGTCGTCCGTACCATTGCGATGGCTTCAACAGACGGAGTTCAAAGAGGCATGACAGTTATTGACACTGAAAGCCCAATCACAGTTCCAGTTGGAAATATTACTCTTGGACGTGTGTTCAATGTACTTGGAGAAACAATTGATTTAGATGAGCCGATCGCAAGTGACGTTCAACGCAATAAAATTCACCGCCTAGCACCAACGTTTGATGAACTTTCTACTACAACTGAAATCTTGGAAACAGGAATTAAAGTAGTAGATCTTTTAGCCCCTTACGTTAAAGGTGGTAAAATTGGTTTGTTCGGTGGTGCCGGTGTAGGTAAAACAGTACTTATTCAAGAGCTCATTCATAATATTGCCCAAGAACATGGTGGTATTTCGGTATTTGCCGGCGTAGGTGAACGTACTCGTGAAGGTAATGACCTTTACTTTGAAATGAAAGACTCAGGCGTTATTGAAAAAACAGCCATGGTATTCGGACAAATGAATGAGCCACCAGGTGCGCGTATGCGTGTTGCTTTGACTGGTTTGACAATTGCGGAATATTTCCGTGATGTTGAACATCAAGATGTGCTACTATTCATCGATAACATTTTCCGATTCACACAAGCTGGTTCAGAGGTTTCTGCCTTACTAGGTCGTATGCCATCTGCCGTAGGTTACCAACCAACATTGGCAACTGAAATGGGACAATTGCAAGAGCGTATCACATCCACAAACGTTGGATCTGTTACATCTATCCAAGCAATCTACGTTCCGGCCGATGATTATACCGATCCAGCACCAGCAACAACATTCGCCCATTTAGATGCAACAACTAACTTGGAGCGTAAATTAACAGAACAAGGTATTTACCCTGCGGTAGATCCACTTGCGTCAACATCACGTGCCCTTGCTCCGGATATCGTTGGAGAAGATCACTATGAAGTTGCAACACAAGTACAGCAATTATTACAACGCTACAAAGAACTACAAGATATCATTGCGATTCTAGGTATGGATGAGTTGTCAGATGAAGATAAACAAGCCGTTGGACGTGCTCGTCGCGTACAATTCTTCTTGAGTCAAAACTTCCATGTTGCCGAGCAATTTACTGGCCAAAAAGGTTCTTATGTACCAGTAAAAGAAACGGTCAAAGGTTTCCAAGATATTCTTGCAGGTAAATACGATCACCTCCCAGAAGATGCGTTCCGTTCATTGGGACGCATTGAAGAGGTTATCGAAAAAGCCAAAAGCATGGGCGTTGAAGTTTAATAAAAACAGGAGGAGATACACATGGGCATTTTAAATGTAAGTATTGTTACTCCAGATGGTCCTGTTTTCAGCGGTGAAGCGAGCATGGTTATCGCAAGAACAAAAGCCGGCGAATTAGGCATTTTACCTGGCCATGTTCCTTTAGTAGCCCCTCTAAAAATTGATGTGGTGCGTTTAAAGCATGATGGCAAAGAAGAGTGGGTTGCAGTAAATGGCGGATTTATGGAAGTAAATGGTGAAGAAGTAAATATATTAGCAGACACGGCTGAACGAGAAGAAGAGATCGATATCGTTCGTGCAGAAGCTGCTAGACAGCGTGCAGAAGATGAACTACGAGAGGCGAAGAGCAAACAAGTCGATGAACTAAAAGCGGAAGTAGCTCTTCAAAAAGCAGTAAATCGGATTCACGCCTACAACAAAAAGTAAGGCAGAATGAGTTTGGAGTTGCCCATTTTAGAATGGATACAGCTCCAAGCTCATTTACTACATTCTCTAAAAATAAAGAAGCAAAGCATATAAAATTGTTATTCAGTGAAAATACTGGTAGAATGATAGAGGCTGATAAAATTTTTGGAGGTAATAGATGTATACAGTTATTGGACAACAGGCAATTATCGTCATGGTTTCACACTTACTTTTCATCGTTATTGCTTTTTGGGCACTTCAAGCACTTCACTTTGAAAAGCTAATACGCCGCGACCATGTGATACAAGCGAGAGTACTGTATCTCATTATTGCAGTAGCTTTAGGAGTTACAATTAGTAATTTCTTTTTAGATTACTTTATTTCAGCAAGGCAACTAGGCAATTTATTCGGAAATTAATTGAAAAAGCTTATACATGTTCGAAATTGATATAACTCTTTTAAAATTAGTGTTGAAATGTAGTAAGCATTAATGGTAAAATGTTCAGAGTATGAGTAAAGATAAGAATACATTTCAGGATTAATTTTAAGTGATGTATATCAAATATGAATAGAGTAATTAATACGCGGAGGGGTTCGTTTTGGAAAAAATTATTGTCCGTGGTGGGAATAAATTAGAGGGAACAGTGAAAGTAGAAGGCGCCAAAAATGCTGTTTTACCTGTTATAGCCGCTACCTTACTAGCTAGCAAAGGAACAAGCACGTTAAGAAATGTACCACGTCTATCTGATGTCTACACAATTAACGAAGTACTAAAATATCTAAAAACAGATGTATCTTTTGAAGATGACGTTGTTACTGTTAATGCCACAGGAGATATCTTATCAGATACGCCGTTTGAATATGTTCGTAAGATGCGTGCTTCTATCGTTGTTATGGGGCCACTTCTAGCTCGTACAGGTTCAGCGCGGGTAGCATTACCAGGTGGTTGTGCTATAGGATCACGCCCAGTTGATTTACATTTAAAAGGTTTCGAGGCAATGGGGGCCAATGTAAGAATTGAAAATGGCTATATTGAAGCAACTGCAGAAAAATTAGTAGGAGCTAAAATATATTTGGATTTTCCAAGTGTAGGAGCAACTCAAAATATTATGATGGCCGCTACATTAGCTGAGGGTACAACGGTTATTGAGAACGTAGCAAGAGAGCCTGAAATTGTTGATTTAGCTAATTTCTTAAACCAAATGGGTGCTCGAGTTATTGGTGCGGGCACAGAAGTGATTCGCATTGAGGGTGTTAAAGAGCTTACTGCAACAGACCATTCTATTATTCCAGATCGAATTGAAGCTGGTACATTCATGATTGCAGCGGCAATTACTGAAGGAAATGTGTTTATTGAAGATATGGTACCAGAACACATCAGTTCGCTTATTGCAAAGCTAGAAGAAATGGGCGTTAAAATCGTCGAAGAAAATAATGGCGTTCGAGTTATTGGCCCTAAAAATCTGAAGGCTGTTGATGTAAAGACTTTACCTCATCCAGGTTTCCCGACAGATATGCAATCTCAAATGATGGTTATTCAAATGTTAAGTACTGGTACAAGCGTTATGACAGAAACTGTTTTTGAAAACCGATTTATGCATGTTGAAGAAATGCGCAGAATGAACGCAGATATGAAAATTGAAGGCCATTCTGTTATCATTTCTGGCCCAGCTAAACTGCAAGGTGCGGAAGTAGCTGCAACGGATTTGCGCGCAGCAGCAGCGTTAGTTCTCGCTGGTTTAGTAGCTGATGGATACACACAAGTGACTGAACTTAAATATTTAGACCGAGGCTATCATAATTTCCACATTAAATTGAAAGCCTTAGGCGCGGATATTGAACGCGTACCGAATTCTGAAAAAGTTAATGTAAAGGAAACAACGAAATAAATAAACGGACTAGGTCGTAACTGATCTAGTTTTTTTATTTGTCAAAAAGATTTTCTTACTTACAATTAGTGAAAAGATATATATGTTAAAAGAAATATGCTATAATGCAAAAGAGGTAGTATGAGGCAATACATATGAAACAACACAGAAAGGGGTCATTGTAAATTATGGCAAAAGATGTTGGGATAGATTTGGGTACTGCAAATGTTCTTATTCATGTAAAAGGAAAGGGTATTGTATTAAATGAACCATCTGTTGTAGCAATTAATAATATTACAAATGAAGTATTGGCGGTAGGGACAGAAGCACGTAATATGGTTGGGAGAACTCCAGGTAATATAACGGCAATCAAACCTATGAAAGACGGCGTGATTGCTGATTTCGATATTGTTCAAGAAATGTTACGTATTTTCCTACAAAAGCTAGATTTAAAAGGATTCTTCTCTAAGCCAAGAGTTTTAATCTGTTGCCCAACGAATATAACTTCTGTAGAGCAAAAAGCGATACGGCAAGCAGCTGAGCAAAGTGGCGGGAAACAGGTATTTATGGAAGAAGAGCCCAAAGTAGCCGCAATCGGTGCAGGTATGGATATTTTCCAACCAAGCGGAAATATGGTTATTGATATAGGTGGCGGTACGACAGATATTGCGGTTCTATCTATGGGTGATATTGTTACCAGTAAATCAGTGAAACTCGCAGGGAATCAACTGGATGGTGACATTCTACAATATATTAAGCGCCAGTATAATCTTTTAATAGGCGAGAGAACTTCTGAAGAACTAAAAATTAATGTTGCAACTGCGTCAATCGGAGCACGAAAAGAATCAATGGATATCCGAGGACGAGATTTAGTAACAGGTCTACCTAAAACTGTAACAGTAACCAGTGAGGAAATTGAGTTAGCTCTAAGAGAATCTGTGCATGTTATTGTTCAAGCTGCAAAGCAAGTACTAGAACAAACGCCACCAGAACTTTCAGCAGACATTATTGATCGTGGGATTATCATGACGGGCGGAGGAGCTTTGCTACACGGCTTAGATGAACTACTAGCTGAAGAATTAAAGGTCCCTGTTTTGCTTGCTGAAAACCCTCTAGATGCGGTTGCGATTGGAACAGGAATACTCTTAGAAAATACATCACGCGCTAAGAAAAACTTGCTTTAGAAAATAATTGGGGTGATAGCTTGTCTCTTAGAGTAGAGCTTGTTGACCAGTCAAATTGGGAAGAGATTATTAATTTGACCGTAGATTCCAGCCAAGTAAACTTTATTGAATCAAATGCCTGCTCCATTGTAGAGTCGCATTATACAGATGGCTGGTATCCTCTAGGCTTGTACTCAGAGGAAGTATTAGTTGGCTTTGCAATGTACGGTTGTTATGAGAACGATGCTGTTTGGTTAGATCGTTTCATGATAGATAAAAGATATCAAGGGCAAGGATTCGGTCACAGTTTTTTAGTTTATTTGTTGGAATATCTACAGACTCAATTTAAAATCAAAAGAATATTATTAAGCTTCACGCCAGAAAACACATATGCTAGAATGTTTTATGAAAGACATGGTTTTTTTAATACAAATGAAGTAGATTCAAAGGGTGAATTAATTTTCATGTACAATTGTTCGGAGGTATGAAATGTTAGATATTAGTGAAATTAAAAAGATATTACCGCATCGCTACCCATTTTTATTGGTGGATAGAGTAATAGAGTTAGAAGACAAGAAAGTAGTAGCCATCAAAAATGTTACAGCAAATGAAGAATTTTTTAATGGACATTTCCCGGACTATCCTGTTATGCCAGGAGTCCTAATTGTAGAGGCTTTGGCTCAGGCAAGTGGGATTGCTATGATGCAAGTCGCAGGTAATGAAGGGAAAATTGGTTTATTTGCAGGTATTGATGGATGTAGATTCAAGCGTCAGGTTATTCCTGGGGACCAATTACGTCTAGAAGCTGAGATTCTTCGCTTACGTGGGTCTATTGCTAAAGCGCATGTGAGAGCAACAGTTGAAGGAGAACTAGTTTGTGAGGCAGATATAATGTTTGCTTTAACAGATGTAGTTAAATAAGAGAAGATAAGCCGCGATATTGCATTGCGGTTTTTTCTATGGAGTTATCGATAGGCTGAGTTATAGAATAGCAGACTATAGCTACGAAATAAAGAGCAGTAAAATATATCTTAACTTTGAATTTCTTTTTTTGAGTATGGTTTGGAGAGAGGGTTTCTGTTTTTCGTCTAAAAGAAAAACCTATTTTTAGCTGTGTAAAGTATAGAAAAAATTTTTTTATGGATTTTACAGATAGGAAGTTGGGAGGTATGCTAGTGAGACTAAAAAAGAAAAGAGTGATAATATGATTAATCAAGTAACACTAGTTGGCAGATTGACTGAGGATCCAGAAATGCGTTTTACATCAGAAGAAAAGGCGGTTGTGAATGTTACTGTAGCTTTAAATCGATTTGGTAGAGGTAGTAGATTAGATAATGAGGCTGATTTTATTCCCTGTGTAATATGGGGCAAACAAGCAGAGAATACAGCGGAGTATTGTCGGAAAGGGACATTAGTTGGGATAAATGGAGAGTTACAGACTAGAAATTATGTTAATAGAGAAGAAAAGAAGGTATACGTCACCGAAGTATTAGTAGATAAAATACGATTTTTGAGTAGAAATAAAGAGCAGAAAATAGACGATATTGAAATGACAATAGAAGAAAGCAATTAAAGCACCGATAATAATTGTAATCTCCTGTTATATTTATAGACGGATTTAAAAAAAGTAGTCTCTAAATGATACTATTTCTACTGAATTCCAACGTATTTTTACTATTTTTGAAATGTATAAATCAACCAAAAATAACATATTGATATAGAGAAGTTCTATTGATTAACTATTTTGAAACAAGCTACGATGTGCAGAAAAGCCAGTGAGGGAAACGTTTTTTTGAGATGAATACATTTATTAAATAAAAACAAAAATAAAAAGAAAATTTAGGCAAAATAGTTTATTGACAAATGTTACGCATGAAGGGGCGATTTCAAGACTTGTGTTACGTAGCCTTAATGGTTTAGTAACCCAATGCATTCCCCCATATGATACGATTATTCTCGAAGTTATCAAGGAGGTAATTATTACATGAAGAAAACAGTAGCTACTATTGCAGCAGGTATAGTCCTGGCTGGAATTGGAACAACTCAGGTTAGTGCGGCAGAATACAAGGTGCAATCAGGAGACTCACTATGGAAAATTTCAAATGAAAATAACATCTCCATAGATCAATTGAAACGAGATAACAATTTAAGTTCAAATGTCATTTACCCAAATCAGAAATTAGAAGTTGCAACTGCCAAAACATCTACAGCCCCAGCAGGTACATATAAAATTGTACCAGGTGACACACTAAGTAAAATTGCTCAGAATTATAAAGTTACCGTTGCCCAATTAAAATCTTGGAATTCTCTATCATCTGATTTAATTATTGCAGGTGAAACTTTAAATATCGGTAGTACGCAATCAGAGGTTACAGCTTCTGATTCAGAGGCTCCGAAGCAAGAAACTAAATCAGAAACACCAGTAGTTCAAGAAGAAACTACACAGAAACAAGAGGCGAAAACTAGTACGCCAAGTAAGCAAACACAAAGTTCAAATAAAAGCTCATCTAAAAGTGTAGCTAAAACAGTAACAGTGACTGCAACAGCGTACAGTAAAGCAGAGCCAGGTATGGGACATGTGACAGCATCTGGTATTGATTTGAATGATAATCCAAGAGTTATCGCTGTTGATCCATCTGTTATTCCACTAGGATCTAGAGTCTATGTGGAAGGATATGGAGAAGCTATCGCTGCTGATACTGGTGGAGCTATTAAAGGTAATAAAATTGATGTACATTTAGATAGTGTACAAGCTTGTTATAATTGGGGCGTTAAGACTGTAAAAGTTCAAATCCTAAACTAATAAGAAGTTAAAAAAATCCGCGGTTGATATTATATCAATTGTGGATTTTTTTATGTTGTTGTCTTAGTTACATAATGAAATGATGAGAGAATATATAATTTTAGCATAGGAAGAATCAGATATTTATGATAAACTTAGAGATATGAGAAATATAGGAGTGAACATATGAAAAGGACTGTTGAGATTCTAGGTATTCCATTTTATAATGTTTCTCAGAATGCTTTTGTAGATGAATTAATGGACGCTGCTGTGAATAAAAAGCGTAAGTTTATTGTGACAGCCAACCCTGAGATAGTCATGCATGCACAACAAGATTTGGAATTTAACCAAGTGATTCGGCAAGCGGATTATATTGTTGCAGATGGTATCGGAGTGGTTAAGGCTGCAAAGAGTATTGGGAAGCCGCTTAAGGGAAGAGTAACAGGATATGATACGATGTTAGGACTTCTTGAAAAAGCAAATGAAATGAAGCTAAGAGTATATTTTATTGGCGCTAAACCAAATGTTATAGAAAAGTTAGTGGAACACGTTAATGTAAAGTACAGTAATATTCAAATTGTAGGGGCGCGTGATGGTTATTTTGCTGCTTTTGAATCAGAAGCAATAGCGGAGGATATTTTAAGGAGTCAAGCGGATTTTGTATTTTTGGCTCTTGGATTTCCTCGACAAGAAAAATGGATATCAGCCTACTTAGAGAAGTTTGAGAAAGGCGTATTTATGGGGGTTGGTGGTAGCTTCGATGTTCTTTCTGGATGTACAAAACGTGCGCCTAGTTTTTGGGTGAAGTTTAATCTAGAGTGGTTGTATCGTATCTTGTCACAACCGAGCCGCTGGAAACGAGCGTTGGCGATTCCTCGTTTTATGTTAGCGATGAAAAAGCAAAGAAGGCAAGGGTGATTTTATATGTTTATCAAGCACGCTACTCTATATCATCTTGTAATGCCTCTAAAAGAGCCTTTTAAGACTAGTTATGGTGTTATGAAGGATAAACACCTATGCATCATTAAAATCGTCTCAAGCGAGGGCTTAGAGGGATATGGTGAGCTTGACGCATTTTCTGCTCCTTGGTACACGGAAGAAACGACACATACAGCAAGTTTGATTATTAAAGATCACTTACTGCCTATGCTTAAGAACATAAATCTTACCAATCCTCACCAAGTTAGTGAAGTTTTTCAAGTTATCCGGGGAAATGAGATGGCAAAAGCTGCTGTTGAAACGGCTGTTTGGGATGTTTTTTCAAAAATGGCGTCGCAACCGTTGACAACATACTTAGGTGGTAAACTAAGTGATATTTCTGTTGGTGTCAGCATAGGTATCAAAGAAACGCCTGATGAGTTAGTGCGAGTTGTATCCGGCTATGTTAGTGAGGGGTATTCACGAGTAAAGCTCAAGATTAAGCCTGGCTTTGACGTGGAACAAGTAGAGCAAGTCAGACGGAGTTTCCCAGAGTTATCATTGATGGTAGATGCTAATTCAGCGTATAAAAAATCAGATATTGCCGCACTGAAAAAGTTGGATCAATATAACTTAGCCATGATAGAACAACCTTTTGGGGTCACAGATTTTGTGAATCACGCGTGGTTGCAACAACAAATAAAAACGCCTATTTGTCTAGATGAAAATATCCGATCTTTAGCAGATGCAAAGCAAGCCGCAGAACTAAATAGTGCTAGAGCTATTAATATCAAAATAGCACGTGTGGGTGGACTGACTGAAGCCATTAAAATAGCTGCGTTTTGCTATGAAAATGATATGATTGCTTGGTGTGGCGGCATGTTCGAAGCAGGTATTGGTCGTGCACATAATATTGCGTTAGCATCTCGAACAGAATTTACTTTTCCAGGAGATATATCGGCTTCTAATCGTTACTTTGCACGGGATATCATCACAGAGGAATTTAGTATTAAGAATGGAAAAATCACGACTCCGGTGGGGTTGGGAATAGGTGTGGAAATAGACAGGACAAGTCTAGATTTCTACTGCAAAAGACGAGAATATATCGTTTTAACCTGAAGGATGGAGCTGAAATTAATTTGCAAATATGGATTATGATTATTTGTTTTCTAATTGGGATTTTGATTATCCCGTTAGTTCGCAAATTTGCTTTTTATATCAATGCAGTTGATGAGCCTCGTGAACGGCATATTCATACAAAAATCACACCAACATTAGGTGGGTTAGCTATATTTTTGGCATTTACTGTAGGCATGCTACTGCTAAATGTTGATAAAAGTGGTTTTTTACCAGTGTACATAGGTGCAGTGATTATTGTCGCAACTGGATTTATCGATGACATTATTGAATTATCACCTAGATGGAAACTTGTTGGTCAAATCAGCGCCGCACTTTGTGTTGTGTTGTGGGGGCAGATAACCATTGAATTTATCAATATCCCATTCATAGGCCCACTATACTTTGGCGCTTGGGCAATACCGATTACACTTATTTGGATTGTAGCGATTGTTAATGCATTAAATCTTATTGATGGATTAGATGGCCTTGCTGGAGGAGTCTCAATCATTGCTTTACTAACGATTGCGGGCATGGCATTGTTGCTCCAAGACATATTTGTAGCGCCAGTGGCATTTATGTTGATTGCTTGTATTCTAGCTTTTCTCGTGTATAATTTTCCGCCAGCAACTATCTTCATGGGGGATACGGGGTCCTTATTTTTGGGGTATATGATTGCAGTACTATCATTAATGGGCTTTAAAAATGTGACGTTTATCTCCATATTGGTGCCTTTAATTATTTTAGGTGTGCCGCTTTCTGATACTTTTTTTGCCATTATAAGAAGATTAAAAGCAAGGGCTCCAATTTCGATGGCTGATAGATCGCATATCCACCATAGACTGATGGCTTTGGGCTTCTCGCAGCGGCAAACGGTATTACTGATTTATTGCATGGCTATTTTATTTTCAATAACAGGTTTCGTATTCTCCTTTTCAACGACGTGGGGGGCCGTTATTTTATTATTATTATTGGCCTTATGTATAGAAATAATTGTAGAGTTTATCGGTTTGATTGGAGAAAATTATCGTCCAATCTTAAATATACTATCAAAAGTAAGAAGAAAAAGACCATAATAATAAGGCGCTAAGTACTAGGAAAATCCTTCTGGTACTTAGCGCCTTTACTATTTAGGCTCTATGTCAATTGTTGGGGTGAAATATCAAGGTGCGAGCTAGGGAGTCAATAGCTCGTGCCTTTTCTTAACCTACAGAGATGTCAAAATCTTTGATAAAGTGTTGGGCTAGTATTTTGGCT
>NZ_JABJVM010000030.1 GCF_013820765.1 Paenilisteria rustica | reverse complement strand
CGAGCCAAAATACTAGCACAACACTTTATCAAAGATTTTGACATCTCTGTAGGTTAAGAAAAGGCACGAGCTATTGACTCCCTAGCTCGCACCTTGATATTTCACCCCAACAATTGACATAGAGCCACAAAAAAAGGCCCAGTCAATTGACTAGGCAGGCCATCATGTTCGAATGTTTATGCTTAACGGGATGAGGCACAAACGAAAACTACATGGCAAATGAGATGAATGAAAACAAATAACGGTTATCGGTGCGAAATCATATGATAAACACAAGTGCTTAACATTTGGAAGATGGATACACCGAATTCCATTATAACCATGATAGGGTCTTATCCCCACAAAAATAAACAAGGTCTGTATACTTTTGTCGAAATAAGAACTCACACTAAATGCAAGGTATATATATATTCTACTTTTATTGAGAGAAAAAAGCAAGGGAACAAACTGTGTAATTTTTGTGACAAAAAAAATTGGTTTTACATCCTTTTATATGTGAAATGATGAAAAAAGCGCTTAATTAACTATTTTTTTAGCTATATCAAGGTATTGCACATAATTTCAGGTACAATTTTTCGCATTATGGAGCGAACAGATACGAACAAAATTTCAAAAAATAATTCCCCAATCAGATTAGGGAATCATCTTTCTTCTATTTAGTCTACTAGTTCTACAATCATATTACAAATAATTGCTACGATCGGGATTAGCGCAAACAATCCCCATGACCAATTACCTTTATGTGATCTCGTCGATTTCGCTTGCTCTAACTCATTTACTTGTTGGCGTAGACTCAACACTTCTAACTCTAAATCCTGTACTTTGTCCTCAAGATCATATAATCGTTCTTCCATGGATATCCCTCTTTTCGACCAGTTTGATAGTTATATTATATATCGAATTCGTGCACCATGTCATCGTACCATAGGCTGATTAACCTAATAATAGCAATTACTCGCACGCTTTGCTACAATAAGATAAATAGCTTAAATGAGGTGAAAAAATGGATATTCATACGGAAGAAGCCGTTGTAAAATTAATTCTTCATGGCGGAAACACGCGAAAAGAAGCCTATGCTGCTATTGCGGCCGCTGAAAACTATCATTTCGAAGAGGCAACATCTCATTTGCAAAAGGCAGAAGTACAGTTTTTAGAAGGACATGCTTGGCAAACCAAATTAGTTTCACGTCGAAGCTCAGATAATGATATAACGCCATCCTTTTTATTAGTCCACGGGCAAGATCATTTGATGACAGCGCAAGCCGAGCTTAACTTAGCCAAACAAATCGTTCGTCAATATGAGCGTCAGAGTGAACTCGAAGCACGCATCGCAAAATTAGAACAAGCAAACAACTAAAAAAGATACGATGATAAGTCTGCCTCATCCTAAATCGATGACGTCTAAACTTATCCGCGTATCTTTTTCTTTTTTATCGAATACCGAGTGCAATCTTAGCGTAACGCGACATCCGGTCTTTCGTCCAAGCCGGCGTCCACACAAGGTCAACCTTCGTATCTTTCACTTCTGGAATATCTGACATCGCTACACGTACTTGATCTGTCAAAACACCTGCAAGCGGGCATCCCATCGTTGTTAACGTCATCGTTACCGTACAAAGTCCGTCCTCATCCAAGTCCACATCGTAAACCAGACCAATATTGACAATATCAATGCCTAGCTCTGGATCAATTACTTGCTCTAACGCACCCATCAAATTATCTTTTAGTTCTGCATCCATGAAGTAGTAGCCTCCTTTTGATTTTCTCTCATTATTGTAACATAGTTGAGAACGATTTTCATTATAATTTTTCTTCTAAAAAGCCGACACCTGCAAGCATGCCCTCAATCGAGATTTTATGTTTTGCCTTTTCGTCCACCATGAAAGCCACATTATCCGACATATCTTCCTCAACCAGCGCCTCGTATAGCTTCTCACTATATTGGAACGGTACCACGTCATCCGCTTTCCCGTGCCAAATCATCAAAGGGCGATTTTTCAATTTTGTAGGTGCAGCACTCAAGTCATATGGCGCCAATTCACGAATCCGTGCATCCACATCAAATGGAAACTCGATGCCCTGCTTCATCACGCCATCCGCAAGCGCCTTCGCGAAATGACCATAGTACGAACTCCCCGCGAGGCACACACCCACTTTGAGCCAATCGTACTGCGCTAACATCCCATAACTCGTAATCGCCCCCATCGAAAAACCTCCGACAGCAAGTCTCGACAGATCAATTAAGCCCTCCGCATCTAAGGCGTCTCTTAACAAAGGCAATTCATCGATATTCCCACGAACCGTATCCCAAAAATAAATCGCCTGCTCTGTTTCCGACTCATTCCCGCTCCGCTCCCCATGCATCGGCGCATCCGGCAAAATGACACGCATCCCACGTTGCGCCAACAAATAAGCGTACGGTAAATATAATTCTTTTTGCGATTGAAAACCATGATAAAAAAAGACAGTTGGTAATTTCTCGGTCGCGTGCATTGCATCATAAATATGTAGGACCGGAATTTCTTTTATCCACTTATGTTCCACTTGAATCATTGGTAGGCCTCATTTCCATGTGATTTATTAACTTTCTGTAAAGCACTTAGGCGTTTACAAAGCGCGCCCGAACGTCTATCATGAAGGTATACTATCTATTCTATCACTTTATCAAAACGGGGACTAGATATACGAATTATGGAAAGAATGAGGAGACATATATGACAAAAAAATTAATCGTTCTCGACCTTGATGGAACCGCTCTAAAAGGCGATCAAACCATCTCGGATCGAACAAAAAAAGCGTTAGACAATGCGCGCGCGAAAGGCCACGAAGTCATGATTGCGACGGGGCGTCCTTACCGCATGAGCCATATGTATTATTATGAATTGGGCCTCGACACACCAATTGTGAATTTTAATGGTGCTGTATTTCATCACCCACGCGATATTAAATTCAGTAACGCTTACCACCAAGCAATTGACTTAAAAACAGCACGAGAACTACTCGATTTTTCGACGAATTATGCGCTTGATAATATTGCGGCGGAAGTGCAAGATAGTGTTTTTTTGCGCGAACGAAATGCTAGCGTGCCAGACATGTTCCAGCAGGGTAAAGATAATGTTTTCATCGGTGATTTGCGAAATACCATTACGTCAGATCCGACATCTTTACTATTCTTTGCGAGTCATGAAATGTTGCAAGAAGTCAGTGATCATATGGATACTCGCCTCTCAAACATCGTGACGTACCGCAACTGGGGTGCTGAATGGCCTGCAATGGAAATGACAAAATTCGGCGTTCACAAAGCGATTGGGGTTCAAGCAGCCAGCCGTTTCCTAGGCATCGATCGTAAAAATATCATTGCTTTTGGCGATGAGGATAACGATCTCGAAATGCTTGATTATGCCGGCGTTGGAGTTGCGATGGGTAATGCAATTGAGCCACTTAAAAATGTTGCGAATACAGTGACGCTATCCAATGAAGAAGATGGTATCGCAGTTTATTTAGAAGAAAATTTAGGCGTTTAAAATCTATATTATAGAAGGCTGACTCCATCAAATCACTGAGTCAGCCTTTTTCATATACCTAAATAATGATATAATAAAATTCTAGAAAGAAAAAAGGATGTGTTAGCTATATGTTAGCAATTATCATTATTATCTGCTGGTTCATCGCTTTCATGGCCGTATGGGCAATCATAAAAGCATCCACAAAAAAGCCAAAATAAGTCCACCATACACTCGGTGCGTGCTTATTTTGGCTTTTTTCATCATTGGTGCATTCTAGTCTTATACATCTCCATCGCCATTTTCTGATCAGCTTCTGAACGGAAATCTCCAAACACGCTAGCAGTCTCCACAACATTAATAAAGCATCGAGGATCAACTGCTTGAACAACATGCGTTAAATCATACAGCTCATATCGCGTAATCACAATCACAAGCATCGTCACGCTCTCTCTTGAATAGGCTCCAATCGCCTCCACAACTGTAATTCCGCGAAACATATTATCCTGAATCCCTTTAATCACATTTTCTGGATTCTGCGTCATAATCATCGCCGTAAGTTTCTGATGTCTCGTATGAATCGTATCAATCACTCGACTCGAAACATATAGCGAAATCAACGTATAAAGGGCAAACGTCCATTCATATGTAAAGCCAGCAATCAGAATAATAACGCCATTCATCAGCAAAAAATACTTTCCAAAAGAGCGCCCCGTCTTAATCGTAATATACATCGCGATAATATCAAGCCCTCCCGAAGAAATTCCGAATTTAAGCGCAAGACCAATCCCTACAGAAGAAATGACCCCACCAAAAATAGCATTCAACAAAATATCCGAAGAAACCTCTTGTACCGGTATGACAATCAAAAATAACGACATAAAAGCAACCGTAACAAAACTAAACACCGTAAACGCCCGGCCAACCTTAAACCAGCCCAACACCGCCACCGGTATGTTTAGCAGTAAGACAAGCAATCCCGTTGACAGACTAATCCCAATACCATCTTGTAATAAATCAGAAGTCAGCTGTGCAACCCCCGTCAAGCCACTTGCATAAACATGAGCAGGAATTAAGAAAAAATTCATTCCAATTGCATTAAGCAATGCCGCAAGCACCGCAATAAAAAATTTTTTCGTACCATCAATATAAATTTGCTGTTGATTCAACCCAATTTCCCACTTTCAAAAAAATTAAGCACGCTTAAAATAGCGGTCTTCCTCCAGATAAATAAAATCCTATACTCACTGTTGCGACTACACACACGATAAACAAGATGAAAAAGAGGTTCGATGGTTTCCCCTTTTTCCGATAGATAAGTAACATTTCTACAACACCAATTGTTGCTAATCCAAGCAATATTTTAAAAATAGATACAACAACATGTTCACTAAAACTATACTGCACCATCATAATACCGCTTAAAATAACCGTAATATAAAGTACCCGATTACACATTTGCATAATAGTAAAAACTTTTGCCGATTTCTTATAAATAAGCAACGCAACTAAGGTGAAAACAACAATACCAACCCATGAAATTAAATGAATATATAACCACATAAAAATTCCCCATTTCCCTTCTATTTACATAACTTGATTCTCTAATGTTCCAATACCTTCAATCGTAACCGTAACAGTATCTCCTTCATTTAAGAAGCGCGGTGGTTTCATTGCTTTACCAACCCCATCAGGCGTCCCCGTTGCGATAACATCCCCAGGCATAAGCGTATGGCCTTTAGACAAATCCGAAATAATCGTTGCAATAGGAAATATAAGCTGATCGAGCGTACCGTCCTGTCTCTTCTCCCCGTTCACCCACGTCTGAATCCGCAACGAGCCCGGATCAGCAATTTCATCCTTCGTAACCACATAAGGACCAATTGGACAGCTACCATCCAAGCTTTTCGCCAAATAAAATTGCTTATGTTTTACCTGTAAATCGCGCGCCGTCACATCATTCACAATCGTGTATCCAAAAATCGCATCCAAAGCCTCTGACTCCGAAATATTTGTCACTGCCTTGCCAATCACAACCGCAAGCTCCCCTTCATAATCAAGCTCACTAGTCACATCCGCATGTAAAGGAATCGTTCCTTTATGCCCAACCAGCGTATTACTACTTTTTGTAAAAATAATAATCGCCTCAGGAATATCCGCAACACTTCCCATTTCAATCGCATGTTTCCGATAATTCTTCCCAACCGCCATCACATTATTCGGTGGTATAATTGCCGGTAAAAACTGCACATCCTTACATGGAATTGCACCATGCATTGCTTCCTGCTGCTTCTCAATATGGACCAATTTCTCTGGTTGTGAAATAAGCTCCACCAATGTACGCGGGCATTCAGACTCTGCAAAAAACGCGCTAATATCAATGATTCTATCTCCCTTAACAATACCAAAGGACTCCCTACCATTAATTTTAAAGCTAATCCACTTCATTTCTAATTTCCCCCTATCAGCTCACAAACATGATCCCCATCAAAAAAGTATAAATAAACATGATCCACTTGTCTACCTTTAATTTTCTCAATTGCTTCTTTGTACATATCCATCTGAACCTGGTACCGCTTCTTTAAAATAGCCTCTCCCCCAACCCAGCCATTTTCAAATTTCCCAGTAACCTGATCTGTCTTGTAATCGATAATAATAAGCTGGTCATCAAGCTCTATCATAACGTCAATCATCCCTTGAACAATAATCTGTTCCGTTGTATCAACATCCGGGTGTATACGATTGGCAGGAATTTTGTAACTAAAGGGTACTTCCCTTAACACACAATCCCGATTCGCAAGCATCAATTGCCCCAGCTCCGTATCAAAAAAGTTCAATATAAAATCAACTTGTATCGTCGCCACTTGCTCCTCATTCATAACTTCCTTGGAAACAAGCTCATCAAGCAATGCCTCTATTGTTGTCGCAGTTGGCGCCGTCGCCAAAGAAAGGGCCTGCATCACGGTATGCATCGCCGTCCCTTGCTCCGTTGCCGTCAACTTCTTCTCTTGTAAAAACTTAGGCCTATCAAATGACACTGGTTGCGTACTTCTTGTAAATCGCGTATCACTAAAGCTATCCGCAACCGAAAACTGACGCTTCACCTCTGTCACTGATTGCTTAGAACGAATTCCAGTTTCTTCTATATAACCATATTGAAATGAAAGACGCTCTTGAATCTGTTCAAAATACGGCGATTGCTCTACCGCACTCTTCCCATTCTTCACTATATCCAACCAGCTCAAGTCCTGCTTAGCATCCACATCCACCGTTAAAAACTCCTGGTAATTATGTTTCTCAAATAAAAGTCGCATATTGGTAGGCAACCGAACTGTCCCCGAACTATTTCCACTCCCCATCTGCTCCATATAATTGGGATGCCTCACGAAAGCACTACCCACCCACTGCAAATAATTTTTCGCCTGAAACCTAACACTTGCTGGTAATATCCACTCCGTCTCTACCAAGTTTTGCTCCCATTCTGCAACAGACTTCTCAAGGCTCGGTACCGTCCCAACCAATATTAATTTCTCCTCAGCACGAGTTAACGCTACATATAGAACTCGCATCTCCTCCGCCATCATCTCAGCAACCTTTTTATACTTTATTGCCTGTTGCATAATTGATGGATAAACTAAGCGCCTCACAGGATCATTATACCTCGTGGCAAACCCAAAGTCTTTATCAAACAAATATTTATTATAAATATCCCGCATATTAAATTTGCGATCCAATCCAGATAAAAATACGACAGGAAACTCCAGCCCCTTGCTCGCATGAATCGTCATCATTCGGACTACATCTTCCTTCTCACCCAACGTTTTGGCAGTTCCTAAATCCTGCCCCTTTACTTGCAACCTCTCCACAAATCGAATAAACCGAAACAACCCACGAAATGCTGTCTTCTCATACTGATTAGCACGATCCAACAACGCCCGTAAATTAGCTTGCCTCTGCTTTCCACCTGGCAACCCACCAACGAAATCATAAAAATGCGTCTCTTGGAAAATTTCCGCTATCAAATCTGTCAAATCTTCACGCATAGATAATTCCCGCCACTTGCTTAATTGCCGTAAAAAAGCCTGCAACTGCGAGGCTAATTCCCCTGATTCAGAAAGTGCATACTTCTCCAGCGCTTCAAAATACGGCTTATTTTTTCCAATAGTTCGGATTCTAGCCAATGAGTCCTCGTCCAAATTAACAATAGGCGAGCGCAATACGGATGCAAGCGGAATATCTTGATACGGATTATCAATAATTTTGAGCAGAGATATCATAATAGCAACCTCCGTCGCCTCAAAATACCCAGAATTATTATTGGCATAGAAGGGAATATCCAATTCCTTCATCGCATCCTCCATATCAGGCGCACTTGTCAACGCCCTCGATAAAATAACGATATCCCGATACTCCATCGGACGTTGTTGTTTCAACCCTTTATCAAAAACTGGTGTCTTCTCATCAATTAATCTAGCAATCCGCTTCGCAATATAACGCGCCTCGGCTTGCCTTTTTTGCAGTTTTTCAGGAGTCAGCTCATCCTCCTCATCAGATTTTTCATCCTGCTCCATATCAATCAAAATAAGCTCTGTCTGCGTATTATCCGATTCTGGAAAACGAGCCCCTAAAACCAGTTCTGCCTGTTCATCGTACTCGATTTCGGCAACTTCCGTATCCATCAATTGATTAAAAATAAAATTCGTCGTATCCAGTACATCCGAACGACTTCTAAAATTCTGAGACAAATCAATTTTCAATCCAGTTCCATCACCAGTCCCCAAATAACGTTTATACTTCGCTAAAAACAAACCAGGTTCCGCTAACCGAAAACGATAAATAGATTGCTTCACATCCCCAACCATAAATAAATTACCATTTGCCTCCGTATCCGCCGTCACCAAAGACAATATCCGCTCCTGTACCATATTTGTATCCTGGTATTCATCAATCAAAACCTCTTTAAATTTCTCTTGATATCCCAATGCAGCGCTAGATGGCGCTCCTTCCTGCTCAGGGTCACTTAAAACACGTAACGCCAAATGCTCTAGATCATTAAAATCCAGCATCCCCCGCGAAACTTTCTCCTTATAAAAGCGAATAGCAAACTCTTTCGTAAGCTCAATCAAAGTCACGATCGTAGGCTTCATTTTTAGCAAATCTGAAATATAATGAACATCATCTCGCGAAAACCACTCACTTCCTGCTTCTGTCACCGTCTTCTTCGCCTGGTCACGAAGCTTCTTCACTTGATTCACCATGACCTCATCATACAGTTCTTTATCTTTCAAAGTAGCAATCCGCTGAAATTTAACAGATTTCCAAGCACTCGTCAACTGCTCCCAATCCTGATGCAGTGCTTGCATCAAATATTTAATCTGTTCCAAATCACTCTCAAGCGTCACTAAATACGGCTCTGGTCCAGCCGACTCATTACATAAGAAAATCGCATGCTTCAAAAAATGCTCTGCCTGCCGCAACGTCATCGCCAATTGCTTCTCAATAATCGTATAAAATGGCAACACAGTAACATCCGTTACATCTTCAACAGCATAGTTAGCAACAATCTCATCCAGCCAAGCTTCTGGTTCAGGATGCGCTCTTGAAAAATCATAAAGTGCCCCAACAACCTGCCCAATATCATCATCTGAACGGTCACCAGAAAAAGTATCCACTAACTCAAAAAATGCGATATTCTCGGCATTTCCGTAATGCTCCTCCAATAGTTTATCCATCACTTCATCACGTACCATCGCACTTTCAATCGGTTCAATCAACCGAAATTCTGGATCAATATCCGCTAAATAATAATATTTTTTTATGACATCTAAACAAAATGAATGCAAGGTCGAGATAGAAGCATAATTAAGCAAAGCTATTTGCCGCTTCAAGTGTGAAGAGGACTCATCCTCCAATAAAGCCTTCTCCACAGCCTTACCAATTCTCGCCTTCATCTCAGCAGCAGAAGCGTTCGTAAATGTCACAATGAGCAACTGATCCACATCTATCGGTTCATCAGGATCCACAATTTTCTCAATGACCCGATTCACTAAAACAGCCGTCTTCCCTGATCCAGCCGCCGCGGCAACAAGAACATTCTGCCCACTCGCATAAATCGCCTTCCACTGATCATCTGTCCACGTAACATGCTCTGGCTTTATCGGAATTTCCCTCTTCATTCTTGCCCCTCCTCACGCATCTTTCTTAAAATATCTTCCCTACTTTGATTCTCTAATTTACGATATTGATTGTTTTCAAGTGATGCATCAAACTGACAAACCGACCGAAACGCACAGAGTTGACAAGGCGTACGCTCCTTCAACTTATAAGGATTAATCGCTACCTCCCCATCAATAATTTTATTTCCCGCCTTCGTATACTGGTGGCGAACATACTCGCGCATCGTCTCAAACTCCGCCCTTGTTGCAGTGGCCGAATGCGCATTAAAATTCCCATCCTTTTTCAATCCAGTAGGTATCACAGAAGAAGTTTTTCCAGCCTCAAGTTCCGTATCCATAAGTGATACTGCCAATGCATCATCCAGCACTAACCCCTTCATCCGAAAACTCTTCAATAACTCCTTCTCAAGCTCTGTTTCCGTTAATTCCTTATCCGCATTAATAAGCGGATTATGCATATGAAAATATAGCACTCCTGCCGGCTCTGTAACTTTCCCAATAAGTTTAGCTGAATTCTCCACAACAATATCTAAATACGTCAACATCTGTAAAGCCAATCCATAATAAACTTCCGTCATCGGTAAATCATGCGAACTTGACTTATAATCAATAATTCTTAAAAATGTACGCTCATCCTGCTCTGCCTCATCAATTCTATCAATCCGTCCCTGCAGTATAAGCTCACGTCCACCATTAAGTGGCAATTTCAAAGGAGGTATTTCGCCCTTCACCCCAAAATCAACCTCTAATCCAACCGGCTTAAACCGACTAATTTTAGCTTGCTCGTTCAGCACACGAGTAGCCCTAATAATAATATTCAAAAGCTTATATTGAATATATTCTAATCGCTTCGTACTAAGTAAAATTTCATGTTGCAACTTAGGTGCCAAATACTTCATAGCAAGCGTCGCAAGCTCCATACATTGCTCCACAGATAATTGTCCCCACTCCAAATTATTTTCCCGAAGTTTTGCTGATATCCATTCCATCGCCCCATGAAATATCTCACCAATATCCACAGATTGCAGTTTGAAATGAGCCCGCTCCTCTAGTTTCAAACCATGTTGCGCAAAATGTTGGAAATGACAACTATAAAAACGTTCCATTCTCGAAACACTTGCATGAATATTCTCACCAAACAAAGTAGTTGCAACTTCTTCTGAAATATTTTTAGCCTTATTTTGATAAAATAAACTTTCTAAAATCTGTAGAGCTCGGCTTCTCCATTCCACGTCTGTTTGGAAAAATGTATAGACATCCCACCAAACTTGTGACATTGGATAACCTTTCTTCTTGTACTGCATTTGGGCAGTTAAAAGCGCTATAGCCGACTTAGGTGTAGATACATAAGACGCTTGCTCGGAGTCACTCAATAAAGAAGGATCGCTCAAATAAAGCCCTCTCTTAACCTCTGGAAAAATAGTTTCAATCCGCCTAATATAATTTGATTCAGACAATTCCTTTCCATTCTCATCTGCATTAGGAAAACTAATAAATAAATGCTCTGAAGGCAGTGTAAATAAGCGATAGGCAAGAAAATCTTCACTTGAAAGCATGCTCTTACCGCTAGGTCGAACAGCTATTCCCGATTGATTTAGATACTCCCTGTCTTCATCTGATAAAATGCCACTCTCCGTTTTCTTCATTGGCAAAACACCATCATTAATACCCACCGCAAAAATAATTTTCATATTCAGCAATCTTGAACTATCCATATCGGTTATGATTAATTGATCCAAAGAGGGTGGTAACAAAGCAAAATCCAAAGCATCTAATCCTGTATTTATAATATCAAAGAAAATATCAAGCGATAGTTCCTCATCTCCCATAACCTCTACAAACTCGTCTAGCAAGGCAATAACAGACTTCCACGCCTGTTCATGTTCTTTTGCTAACTCAAGCTCATCCATCTCCTCCGCGCGTTTACGCCACATATCTAGCCGCCTATCCACCTGTACATCCAACATAAATTCAAAAAGTGCACTCGCCAGTTCCACACCATTGTTAGCAGCCTTCAATCGCGTCTCTAAAATCAGTAGTGGGGCTTTTATTTGCTCCCTTACTTCGTTAATCGTTGCCTCTTTCGTCTTTTCATCATCCGTCTGCACACCTTGGTTCAAATCCAAGCCGCGAATTTTTCGATACCCCCAAGGCCGCTTATCCATCCACCTGCGTTTATTATAAATACCATTCTCTAATATATAATTCTCAAAAATATCTACCTTTCCACGATAGGCGCTACTGCTAACATCTAAGGGAAAGAAGAATTCTGTTCTAACAGCCTGAAAAATCGCCTCATACTGCCAATTAGTCCGAATCACATCTAAGCTAGAACGAAGAAATTCAACCATAGGATGATTAGCCATCGTTCGTTTCTTATCGATAAAATAAGGGATATCATTCGCACTCAAAGAAGCTTTCAAAATTGTCTCGTATACCTCTGTATTTCGAAGCAAAATAGCCATATCTCGATAACGGTACCCCTCTGCCACCAACGCCCTGACGCGCCTTGCAACACCCTCAATTTCCGCCCGTCGATTATTCGCCTCATCTACAGAAAGACTTGGCGTAGCGCCCTCAAATGGCGTCACAGAAAACTCGCCCCAACTTGCTTGTAGGTAAGCTAAATCACTATTTCGAAAGCGTGTATTTTCTTTTAAAGTGATATCTGGCAACACATCGCAAGCTTTGTTCTGCGCGATTTCTTTTAACTTAGCATATGTCGTCCCTGTCAATTGAAATAAATTATACGCTTGCAAAGTATTCATGCTGTAAGCTTTATCCAATGTCAGTGTAATCGTCACATTTTTACAAACACTAAGTATTTCACCTAAAATCAAGTACTCCTGCGGCGAAAATTCATGAAACCCATCAATAAAAATCTCACTCTCCGCTAAAAAGCCACTACTCAAAATTGCATCAGCAAGTAGTCTCAAATAATCCTCATTCTCTAAATATTTCCCAGCCAATACTCTCTCATAGGCCTCATAAAGCACTGCTATATCTGCCATTTTATTATTCAAATCTGCACTAGCCTGACTATCAAACCCCTGCAATTGTTCTTGCTCAACACAAAACTGTTTCATCTCTTTAAAAACCAGCTCTAGCTCCTTAATAAAGCCCCTTTTCGAAGCATTCCGTCCAAAAAGCTGTAACTCCTCTTCTTTCTCAATCATTATTTTGCGAATGACCATTTCTAACCCCGAATCCGTCAAAAAAGTCCTAGCAAGTCCACCACTTTCCTGTAGAATCCGCCAAGCCAAACGATTGAAGCTAAAAATCTGCGCATCTAATAATCCCGCAATTTCCTCCCGTTCAAAAAATACCGTCTCCGTTTGTAAAGTCATCTGATCTGGAACTAAGAAAATACAATTATGCTTCTCTTTTCTGCCACTAATTTTCTCCGCCAGCATATCCATGATTAATGTCGTTTTCCCAGTACCCGCGCGCCCTATAATAAATTGTAAACTCATTCCTCCACCACCGAACGTATGTTTGTTTTATATCATAACACATATTATCCAACTAGACCATACTTATTTTAAAATCCTAATTTCAGTCTATCACTATAATCGAATTTCAACAAATAACACATGAAAAAACTAGAGCCACTTTGACCCTAGTTCTCACCTCATTTATTTAAAAAGCAAGCATTTCCTGCTGCATTCCGTTTAATTTCTCTGTCAAAAGATAAAATTTCTCTTTGTCATTATTGTCTAAAGCCTTATCGATTTCATCTTTCAATTGTTGCATCCGATGTTCATCAAGGAGCATTGTCATGTAGCACTCAATAAATGTATTCACTAACTCTTTTTCTCCTTTTAGAACTCCAACTTGATTAACTAATGAACTTGAAAAATCTCGCATTTCCATGACTGATCACTCCTTCTTAATTTTTTATTGCCGCAATGAAAAAATAGGAATAAGGGGTTAAAAAGTCATATTCTTTATAAAAATAGAATTTTTAGAAAAAATAGTGACTTCGAGAATTAGCTGTGCTATACTCAAGCTAGCAAATGAGATGAACCATAGACAGATAGCTTCAAAGTAGATGTACCTAAGATTTTCCAAAAACAAACCGGATATTCCATAACCTTAACTCGGTGCATTTACACTACTTATATACATCAAAAGGAGTGACATTATGTCGAAGAAAATGAAAACGCCAGTGTATGAGGTCAATCCCCATACCATGATAATCCTGCCTCTAAAAACAAAGTCAGGGGTTCAATCAGAAGTCTTTGAATTAAACGATCATCGTATATCTAGTTTTACCCCATTATTTCTAATTAAAACAAGCTGCCAATATTTTGGCTCTAGTTATGAAGGACGAAGAGAAGGGACACGCTTCTTGACCGGCGTCACACACAAACCACCAATTATGATTGATCCTGTTAGTTTCACGTATGCATTTCCAACAACCTCAGCCGGAAGAGACGATTGTATTTGGATTTTTCCACAACACATCTCAGAATATTACGATTCTAATTATAATTGCACAACAATCCGATTCAATAATAAGCAAAAAATAAAAATATCTGTATCTTTTGCTACATTTAATAACCAAATGGCTAGAGTTTCTATGTTACACATGAAATTTTCCCAAAAAATGCGTAGTGTAGAAACGGAGTACCCATACTCCAATCTCTTATTCCCGCCTATCTCTTTAGCAGCTGAGAATAGAGAGCCTTACAATCTTGAAGAAATAAGCGAGGTCAACGAACATTTTATTGACTTCAGTTACCCAGATATTCCACAGCAAAAAAAGAATAAAAAAAACAAAGAAGATCAATAAAAAACGAGGCAGTCACTTTTTTCCGGTTTGTGACTGCCTTAAATTAAATATTTCGATTTCCTAAAGCCTCTGAAATTCTTTTCAAAAGCAATAATTCATCTTCCGAATAGGAGTAGGGTAATTCTAAGTACCATTTTTCCAATTCAGGATTTCCGATTAAAGGAAAAGCATTCACCGAATTTTTCTCCCTAAGACCAGCCACATCATCCAATAAGAAGTCTGTTGTTGTGCCTAATTCATCTGCCAACTTCGCAAGAATAAATATAGGTGGTCGGTGATTATCATTCTCATACTTGCTAATTGTAGAAGATGTTACACCGATTCTCTCTGCTAACTGCTTCTGTGTCAATCGATGTTTCTTTCGAAGCGATATTAGTTTTTCTCCAAAGTCCATACCCTCACCCCTTCCTATACATTCATTATAGCAATGAATGAGAGTTATTTCGACTATTAGTGCATATCAAAGAAAAACCACCCTATTACTAGAGCAGTTTTTTTCTATTATTTCGCTTTCTTCCAAAAACCATATATCAATCCAGAAATGACTGTACCAATAAGGATTGACAACAAGAACAACATAGGATGATTTGCTAGTCCTACAACAAATATCCCTCCATGCGGTGCAGGAACATTAATTTGCCAAAACTGCGTTAACCCTCCAGCAATTGCTGAACCTAGAACACACGATGTAATAACTCGCAACGGATCTGCTGCTGCGAAAGGAATAGCCCCTTCTGTTATGAATGACAATCCTAACACATAGTTTGTCAAACCAGCTTGCCGCTCATCGGATGTAAATTTATTTTTAAATATCGTCGTAGCCATCGCAATAGCAAGTGGTGGAACCATCCCACCAGCCATTACAGCTGCCATAAATGCACCATCAGTATTACCAGTCGTTGTAAATACACCAATTGCAAAGGTATAGGCTGCCTTATTAAATGGACCACCCATATCAATAGCCATCATTCCGCCCAACACTGTCCCTAAGATGACCGCGTTTGCTGTCCCTAATGACTGAAGTTGGTCCACTAAGAACTCATTAATTGTCGCAAAAATAGGATCAAAGATGAAGTACATTAATCCCCCTGTAATAAGTAATCCTAGTACAGGATAAATTAAAATAGGCTTTAAACCTTCCAAAGTTTTAGGCATTTTAGAAAAGAGGATTTTCAAACCAAGCACGACATAACCCGCTAAGAACCCGGCTAGTAATCCACCTAAAAAACCTGCATCTGATGTCGCTGCTAACAAACCACCAACCATACCTGGCATTAAACCAGGACGATCGGCAATACTCATCGCAATGAAACCAGCTAGTATCGGAATAAGGAACATAAAGGCACCAGTTTCTCCACCACTAATCGCACCCAACATATCTGTGAAAGTTTTAGCACTCGGGAAATACTGTTCTAGCAAGAAAGAAAATGCTAAGAGGATACCTCCACCAACAACAAATGGTAGCATGTGTGAAATACCATTCATCAAATCTTTATAAATACGACTTCCAATTGAAACTTTTTGACCAGCCCCAGCAGAGCTATCTTTTTCACCACTATGATGATATACAGGAGCTTCTTTTGCAATCGCCTTATTAATAAGCTCTTCTGGTTTTCTAATGCCATCACTCACAGGCGTTTCTAGAACATGCTTACCGTCAAATCTAGCCATTTCTACTTTTTTATCCGCAGCAACGATAACACCATTGGCACGTTCAATCTCATCACCTGTCAATTTATTTTTTGCGCCATCCGAGCCATTTGTCTCTACCCGAATATCAACACCCATCTCTTTTGCCTTATTTTTGAGCGCATCCTCAGCCATGTAAGTATGTGCGATACCTGTAGGGCAAGCTGTTACTGCAACTACAAAGGGCTTACCCTGAGAAACATCGCTGTTTGCAATTCCATCAGTCGCTTCTTTTTCTCCTTGCGCCTCATCAAATAAAGCTGTTACTTCTTCAGTAGACGTTGCACCACGTAATTTCCCAACAAAATCTGGATGGATAAGTAAGCGCGATAAAGCAGCAAGTGTTTCTAAATGTGTCTGATTCGCCCCATCAGTTGCCGCAATCATAAAGAATAAAAACGCAGGTTGTCCATCTAATGATTCATAATCTAATCCAACTTCACTTTTAGCAAATACTACTGTTGGTGTGTTTACTGCCTTTGTTTTAGCATGAGGCATTGCAATACCATCACCTATCGCGGTAGAACTTTCTTGCTCACGCTTCATAATTTCCTTTTTAAAAAGGGACACATCATTAATTTTTCCCTTTTCAGCAAGTTTTGCAATCATCTCATCGATTGCCGCCTCTTTTGTCGTTGCTTTCAAGGAAAGTATCATCGTATCTTGACTCATAATATCAGTTATTTTCATAATGTAAGCCTCCCAATTATCATATCTCTGAAATTTTAACTTCTGGAATTAATTTTTGAATAGCATCATTTGTCGCCAAATCAGTAGAAAAAGCGGTCGCACTACCAGTAGCTACTGCAACTTGGAATGCTTTTAGAACATCCCTAGTCTCCGTATAAGTACCAATAAAACCACCAATCATAGAATCCCCTGCACCAACAGAATTTTTCACTTGTCCAATCGGAGTATTAGATTGATACACCTTATCCTCTACAAAAAGCAAGGCCCCATCGCCAGCAAGCGATACAATCACATGCTTAGCCCCTAGCTCTAAACACTTTTTACCATAAATAACAATATCCTCTATACCATTGAGCTCTACCCCAAATAACTCAGCCAGCTCATGATGATTCGGTTTAATAAGGAATGGTCCCCTACTTAAAGTATCCAACAAACTAGTCCCAGTCGTATCAATCATAAACTCTATCTCCTTGGCTTCACACTTTGCGATGATCCTATTATAAAAATCAGAACCTAGAGAAGGTGGAATACTGCCAGATAGAACCACAATATCTCCTTTTTTCATAGCATCAAATTGCTGAAAAAAAGCTACAACTTCAGCAGAGCTAATAGTTGGCCCAGTTCCATTTATTTCAGTTTCCTCACCATGCTTCAACTTAACATTAATTCGTGTATCATCTGCAATATGTGTGAACCTATTTGTACTCCCCTCGTTCTCCAACCACTGCTGAATAAAATTGCCCGTGAAACCACCTAAAAATCCCAAAGCACAATTATCGACCCTCAATTGATTAAGTATCCTAGAAACATTGACTCCTTTGCCTCCAGGTAGTTTAATACTAGTTTTCATTCGGTTTAAGTGACCTAATGCAAGATCATCAACCTCCACAATATAATCAATCGACGGATTCAATGTCACTGTATAAATCAATCTAGCACCTCCATAACACTTGTTTTTTTCATCAAGCTTAACTTTTCTTCCTCATTCATACCATTAGTAATCAGCACGGCCTCTTCCAAATCAAACATTTTAGCAAAATGACTATGATGCAACTTAGAGGTGTCAGCCACAATAAACGTTTCATCAGAAAGCTCCATAGATCGACGCTTTAATAAAGCTTCCTCCATATCCGGCGTTGTATATCCATCTGTCATATGGATACCATTAGCCCCAATAAAAGCCTTATCAAATCGATAATTCATGATATTATCTAAAGCAATACCTCCAATAATAGCTTTTGTTTTCGCTTTCATTTTCCCACCTAAAATATACGCATTCAAATCCAAATTAACAAGTTCTTCCACATGCATCAAACCATTAGTAACCACCGTAATATCACGACCGACCAAAAAGTCAATCATCTCAAATGTAGTGGAACCCGCATCCAAGTATATACAATCTCCATCAACAACAGTTGAAGCTGCCAATCTAGCAATTCGCTTCTTTTCTTGAACGTTTCTGACTGATTTCTCTAGCATGCTCATCTCAATCGTTCTAGATTGATTAAGTATTGCACCCCCATGTACTCTCTTCAACACCCCTAAATTTTCTAATTCAGCTAAATCGCGACGTATTGTAGATTCTGAAGAATCAGATACTTCGATTAGATTCTTTAATTTAACAGTACCTTTACGCTTCAAAAGGTCCATTATGAGTTTATGTCTCTCTGCATTCAGCATAGAATCCCTCCGTTCTTCAAAAGAATACCACCATATACGTCCAAAGTCAATCAAAATCATCCAAAACAAATCATTGAATAAGCATAAATAATCTTTAGTCCTCTATTTTGAAATATTATCCTCTTTAAAGATATTTTATATACATGACTTTACTCTCGTTTTTTCTATGTATCTTAAATCTTTGTATTGTATGCAACATAGAATAAGAAAACATGTATGATATTTTACGTTAATCTCTGCTTGAATGGATTTGGAAGGTTACTTTTTAACCAATATATTCACACTTTATAATGTGCTAGTAAATAAAGATGCCACACCGTGTTTTTTATCCATAAAATAACAACAAAAACTCCATATTTTATATGTGATTTCTCCCAAATATGTCGAATACATGTCCTTCCTCCGCCGCAAATAATCAATCTGAGAACATATAAATTATAAGTTACAGAGTATTATTTTAAAAAAATGATTTTTATAACTATTAATTTTTGAATATAGAACATTGAATAAATCTAAATATTTAATTTTTTTATATGTTAGGCTCTAGTATATTCTACAACATTACTACCTGAATCGTATAATTATGCAGGACACAAAAAGTGGAATCGTATGATGCACTCTATGAAACCGACCAAAGCTCACAAAGGAATCTATCAAACATTTCTTATCACGATCTTACCAGAGTTGTAAGGAAGCCTATGCTAGCTGGTCGGACACCAGATACCATCGCTAGCACAATGATACCAAACCTTTTCCATGTTCAATGAAAAACATATATCGTATGTTTTCCAAATGAGGGGCTTTATAATAATAGATATTATAAAGAAGTAAAGGATGGAGTTTACAATGACAAAAAGAACGACGCGCACCTTCACATCCGAATTTAAAAAACAAATAATTCAATTGCATGCGGCGGGAAAATCAAGAAAAGATATTCTAATCGATTACGATCTTGCTCCCTCGGTCTGACCGCTGGAGAAGAGAATACAACAAGTCAGGTTCTTTCTTAACGAATGACAACAAGACAGCGGAACAAAAAGAAATAGAAGCTTTACGTAAACAACTTGCCCAGAAAGAGATGGAAGTTGATATTTTAAAGCAAGCGGCGCTGATATTCGGACGAAAATCCAAGTAATCCAGCAAAACAAACACAAATATCCAATAGCAGCGATGTGCCGTATTTTAGGTGTTTCAAGGAGCACGTATTACTATCAAGCCAAGTCGAAAAAATCAGAAGCTAATTTAGAGCAGGCGGTTATAGAGGAATTTCATAAAAACCGCAAGAATTATGGCACGCGCAAATTAAAAGTAACCCTTTTGGGCTTTACTGTTTCCAGATGCAAAATTGCAGCTATCATGCGAAAATTTGTCCTTATTTCCAATTATACCAAGGCCATTTTTAAATAACACAAAGCCAAGGTGAACGAAGCACCTGTGGTCAATGAATTAGGGCGTCAATTTGAACAAGGTGAGGCACGTAAAGTCATTGTCCCGGATTTAACCTATGTTAGAGTAGGTGGGAAATGGCATTATGTTTGTTTTATTCTAGACTTATTTAATCGTGAAATTATTGGACACAGCGCAGGAACGAATAAAACAGCCGATTTGTTGAAGGAGGCCATCTACCAGATTCCTTCTACCAGATTCCTTTTCCACTTTTCAACGTCCAGCTTTTTCATACAGATCGCGGAAGCGAATTTGATAATAAGGCCATTGATGAGATTCTAGATACCTTTGAAATAGGACGTTCTCTTAGCAATAAAGGTTGCCCATATGACAACGCAGTCGCTGAAAGTACGTATAAATCATTCAAGAAAGAATTTGTGTATCCGAACAAGTTTCAAACATTGAATCAATTAAAAGTATAGTTGTTAGATTATGTGAACTGGTGGAACCATATCCGTCTCCATGGCACACTAAATTACCAAAGCCCCGTTAGTTTTCGCATCGCGAAATCCGTTGAAAACATCGGTTTCTTCGCTTAATGAAGAAAGATAGGCTGTCACTTACATTTAAGACAACTTGTTCATTCTGTTCAAAAAAGGGTTGCCATTCCAATTTCACCCCAACAATTGACATAGAGCCGATATTTCGGTTCTATAATAAATGTTGGGGTAGAAATTAATCTGCCTCAACATTTTTTTGTTCTCATTTCAAGACAAAAAAATACACAGTAATATCAACATCCGTTAAGATAAAAGTGACGAAACCCAATC
>NZ_JABJVM010000002.1 GCF_013820765.1 Paenilisteria rustica | reverse complement strand
AATATGAATATGGCAGGTATCCTTCTCTATGGAATGCTCGATGAGCTGGACGTTTTTATTTTCTAAACCGATGAGTTGTATGATAAAATGGTCTGGCATGGTAATATCGCTCCTTTGGATTGGGTTTCGTCACTTTTATCTTAACGGATGTTGATATTACTGTGTATTTTTTTGTCTTGAAATGAGAACAAAAAAATGTTGAGGCAGATTAATTTCTACCCCAACATTTATTATAGAACCTTTAAAAGTAAATCAACTATTTATTCCATGGATTTATGTGTATCACTTAAAAAAACAATAAGTGTTAAAAAATTAACATTATCATTACGAATAATTCCCTTTCAATACAATTTCAAAATTGAGTTTCATATAAAAAGCGCAGGGGTATCTTAACCTAGTAACATGATTTTAATTTGATTGAGGGGGAAATGTAATGACAATTACGAAGAAAAAAAGCTTCTTAGGATTACTCTTTTTGTTAGTTTTATTGGTAGGGGTTTCGGTGTTTAGTACTAATTCGAAAGCGGCGAGTGTTAGCTTGCTGAAAAACAGTACATTGACATCTGACTACACAAATCAACAGCTGGACTTAACGCTGACTGGTCAAACGGGACTTGAAATTTCACTTTTGACATCGCAATATGTTGGATTTAAAGTGGACGACAACCTCAAAGCGTTTCTATCGGACCAAGCGGTAGTTGACTCTTTGAAAATTGATTATAGTGTTCCGACTTTACTGGGAAATAGAACTGGGGTAGTGACGACTCTGAAGGTTGATCCGGCTACAGGAATCGTTTCTGGACGCATTCCCTTTAATTTATTAAATATCGCTATTGGGCAAAAAGCAACGTATCATTTAAGTAGCAATATCAAACTTCCAGCTGGTTCATATAATTTTGAAGCGATTGCTGCTGATACGCCAATTGATTTGCCGCTTTTAGGTTCAAATGGAGCCAAAGCTTCTATTACAGTTCTTCCAACAAAAACACCAATCGAATTCTTTGTTGGAACTACTACGGAAGGAACAACATACGTTACATTTAGTAATGCCATTCCGGATACTTTCATTTCTTTCTTCCCATCAGAAGGCGGTGGGACAAAAACGGATGCGAATGAAGATGGTGTCGGAAAAGTTACGTTTAATAAAAAATTAACGGCTGGGTCTACTATTGCTGTAACAGTACATGAGCCAGACGGAACTGTTTACGAGGAAACACTGGTAGTTCCTGATCCATGGGTTAGCCAATAATTAATCCAAAAGAAGCGGCGTATGACGGTAATTTTGTCATACGCCGCTTCTTCTTTAGTTTCCAGTCAATAAATCAATCGCATCTGATAACTTGGTGCTCACTGCTTGGTCGTTCCGCAAATCATTCTGTACCTTCATCGCTTCTTCCGGAATCTCCGTAATAATCCCGTCAACGTCTGCAAGCATGTATTTACGAGCTGCTTTTGGCGTTGTAATCGTCCACACCAATAAGTCCATATTACGCTCGCGAGCCTGTCTCTGCATGCTAGAGCTAAAGGAGAACTCCTCAATCACGATAAAATCTGCATCAACATTTACCAGATTGCCAAAATTAAGTGGGACAATAAAGCCGACTCGCATTGCTGGATAGCGCTTCTTAATCGTTTCGACAATATTACGATCTAGCGACTGGTAAATATAATCACTCTTCACGCCGTATTTCTGAACCACTTTTTCAAAATTAGCAAGGAAATCTTTGGATTCACCGCCGTGTGTTTTAATCTCGATATTTAGATTTACATTCCATTTTTTCGCATGTTCAATATAACTATCTAATGATGGAATCGTTGATATGAAGCCGTCTTGGCGAATCGTTACTTTTTCAAGTTCAGCTAAGGTCATATCTCGAACGTTACGGTTTATGCCAGCTAAACGCCTAAGATTCGTATCATGAAATACGACAAACTGATGATCTTTTGTTTCGAGTATATCCATTTCTACAAAATCAACACCGATTTTTGCGGCACCGTGAAGGGACTCTAGTGAATTCTCGACGCCAGCACTTTTTAGTCCACGATGGGCGATGATTTGCGTATTATCGCTGTATGTGACTTCGGTCAAATAAACGCCGTTAATCGTTATCAGAGCTATAATTCCAGCAGTGATAATAACATAAAAAGACTTGCGATGTGGCTTTTTCACCGGTCTATTTTGCGAGCGCGGAATGACGCTATTTTCGCGGGTTAAAAACATGAAATTAATAGCATGTGCGACGAAAACGGGCACGATTGTGAAAGCAACAATGAAGAATATTTGGCTCAGTGTCAATGAAATTCCCGCTACGACTGGTGCTGCGGGTGCCCAAAGTTGCTCTGTTAAAATAGTTGGAAATAGGAAAATCAAAAAGGCGATGAAAATCAGGGCAGTGGCTACAAGCGACATCAGGACGAAAATCGCTACAATACGCCATGTTTGCCAGCGCGTCATAACCCAACTACGCTTGATTGCTTGGAAAATCGTACATTCACCGGTGAGAAAAATCGCCAGCGAGAATAGTAATCGGATATTAATATAAATCACGACGGCGATAAAACTAAAATAAAGAATCGCGCCTGATGTGGATTTCAATAACTCGTTCACGATGAAATTAGGTATATAGATCCCGTCAGTTAATTCAGAATGCAATCCCATTCCTGCAATTGGTACGATTAACACGAAATATAATAGGAAAATAATAAATTGGTAAGATAATAAATATTTTGATTGCCGTAAGATTTTGCGCAGAATCATTCGAATTGTGAATGGGATTTGTTGTTGATGGTAGTTGGTGATAAGTATTAAAACAGATAATTCGATATAAATAAAAAATAAAGCTAACAATCCAAAAATAACGGCAAATAGTAAACCAAGAGGATTGCGTAAAAATTCTAAAATATTCTGATCTGTAATACTATCATAGCCAAGCGATGTTGTCATGAAGTGGAAAAACAAGGCCAAAAACGGAAAAGCCAGTAAAAGAATCAGCGCTTGTAAAACAAATACAAATTTTATGTAGTACCATGAGTTAAAACGGGTATAAAACAAAGAAGTCCTCAAGGTTTGCCAAATTTTAATCGTGTTCATTCAAATTCTCCCCCTTATTTCTGCTTTTCATTATACGATAAGTTAACAATAATTAGTAGCTTGAAAGAGGCAGGAAAATATTATTTTTGAAATTTGTACGAAAATGCTTTTGCTTAGAGGCTTTTTTTAGTATTATAGAGTATGATGGAATTATTCCAAGTGTTAGGAATGAGCCAAATAGAAAGTAGATGGAGGTCAATATGGATACCCCAGAATTTAAACGAGTAGTATTGAAACTTAGTGGTGAAGCTTTAGCAGGAACAGAAGGGTTTGGGATTAACCCGCGTGTCGTGAACTCCATCTCGCAACAAGTAAAAGAAGTAGTAGAACTTGGCGTGGAGGTTGCTATTGTTGTCGGTGGCGGCAATATCTGGCGCGGTAAGCTTGGTAGTGAAATGGGAATGGATCGTGCAGCAGCGGATTACATGGGTATGCTTGCAACGGTTATGAACTCCTTGTCACTACAAGATTCACTAGAGAACGTTGGTGTAGCTACACGTGTTCAAACTTCTATTGATATGCGTCAGATTGCTGAACCGTATATTAGACGTAAAGCGATTCGTCATTTGGAAAAAGGGCGCGTTGTTATTTTTGCAGCGGGAACTGGAAATCCTTATTTCTCAACAGATACAACGGCGGCATTGCGTGCAGCTGAAATCGAGGCTGAGGTTATTTTGATGGCGAAAAACAATGTCGATGGCGTTTACAGTGCGGATCCGAAATTGGATGATACAGCAGTGAAATACGAGGAATTGTCATATCTTGATGTGATTAAAGATAACCTGCAAGTCATGGATACAACGGCATCATCGCTAAGCATGGACAATGATATTCCATTAATCGTCTTCTCGTTTGAAGAGACAGATAACAATATCAAACGCGTTATTTTAGGCGAAAAAATTGGAACAATAGTAAGAGGGAGGAAATAATTATGAGTAAAGAAGTATTAGCACAAGCACAAGATAAAATGACGAAATCGGAGCAAGCGCTACAACATCAATTAGGATCGATTCGCGCAGGTCGTGCCAACGCGTCACTACTTGATCGTGTATCCGTAGACTATTACGGTGCGCCAACGCCAATCAACCAACTAGCGGCCGTGAGCGTGCCAGAAGCTCGCTTACTAATGATTTCACCTTACGACAAAACGGCACTAGGCGACATCGAAAAAGCGATTTTAAAAGCAGACCTTGGTATTATGCCAAATAACGACGGCGAAGTCATCCGTATCTCGATTCCACAATTAACGGAAGAACGTCGTAAAGAGCTAGTAAAAGAAGTGAAAAAAGAAGCAGAAGACGCAAAAGTAGCAATTCGTAACGTACGTCGCGATGCCAATGATGATCTGAAGAAATTAGAGAAATCCGGCGACATTACAGAAGACGATCTACGTAATTTCACAGAAGACGTGCAAAAATTAACAGACGCGAGCAGTAAGAAGCTTGATGAGATAGCGAAGAGTAAGGAAGAAGAGATAATGGAAGTCTGAAGTGCTGAAAAGGCCCGTTAGACCCGAAAAAATTTGTTAGGGGGCGCAGATAAATCCTTCTTTGGATTTTTCGGAGGCCACGAAAATTTCGAGGGTCTGGCCTTTGAAGCCGGATCCAATGAAAAGCTGAAAGAGCCCGCTTAGCCTCGACAGAAATTGTTAGAGGGCGCAGTAAAAAAACCGTTCTTGCTTTTTGCGGAGGGCGTTAAGTTTTCGAGGGTCTGGTAAATAGGAAGGCAGTTTCATTGTATTCAACTGCATATTGAGGTTCTAGCAAAGCAAACGACGCTTTTCAAGGACCACAACAAAGCTGGATCCGGAGGCGCCAAACACGACGCCATCCTCTGAATCGAACCACCGCTTCACGCATATTGAGGCTCTTAACGATGCTTTTTCAATATTGCATGAAGCGGTTATTTCTTAAGTAATTGTCGTGGAAGAGTCAATGCGTTCGGTCTTATTAAAGTGTTGAGGTGAGCATTGTCTTAGAACAGCCACTGACGTTTTACATGCTACCTTTGATTTTGTTCATGCGCATATTGCGAAGCTCTAAATCAACAAGTAAATCCCTTATATGCACTTCAACAACTCAAATCTCATGGATTTCTTATTTACTTTGAGCAAGTTATAGTACATAATTTCTGTTATTTTTGTTATTATAGGTATAGACGTGCCGACTCTTGGTAATTCTATTGGAGGAAAGAACATGTTTAAGAAGATATTTCGTCAAGATGAGAATGAGATAAATAATGAAATTTCAGCGGAACTTCCTTTACCGAGCCATGTAGCAATTATCATGGATGGGAATGGAAGGTGGGCGAAGAAGCGTTTTTTGCCTAGGGTTGCTGGGCACCGCGAAGGAATGCAAGTGGTGAAACGGATGACGCGTTATGCGAATTCGCTTGGTATTGATATTTTAACGTTGTACGCTTTTTCTACGGAGAATTGGAAGCGACCGAATGATGAGGTTGATTTTCTGATGAAGTTGCCGGGTGAGTTTTTTGATACGTTTATTCCGGAGCTGATGGAAGAGAATGTGCGCGTGAATGTGATGGGCTATAAAGAGGAGTTACCGAAACATACGCTTGACGCTGTGGAACGTGCGATGGAGGCAACAAAAGGTAATACGGGGCTTGTTTTGAACTTTGCGCTGAATTATGGATCGCGGGCTGAGATTATTACGGCAACACAGGCAGCAATGCGTGAGTTACTGGATGCGGGGCTTACTCCAGAGGATTTGACGGAGGAGCGTTTGGCGAAGCATTTAATGAGTGCCGATTTGTCGGATCCCGATTTATTGATTCGCACGAGTGGTGAACTTAGACTCAGCAATTTTATGTTGTGGCAGCTTGCATATAGCGAGTTTTATTTTACAGAGACGCACTGGCCTGATTTTTCGGAAAGCGATTTTAAGCAGGCGGTTGTGGAGTATCAAAATCGCTCGAGACGCTTCGGGGGCTTATAGGGAGGATATATTGTGAAAACAAGAATTATTACAGCAATCGTAGCTTTGGCGGTGTTCCTGCCGTTTGTGATCTATGGAAAAGTGCCATTTGAATTGCTTAGCATGTTGCTGGCAGCGATCGCATTATATGAAATTTTAGTAATGACTAAGCAGAGTCTGTTTTCGGTAAACGGGATTATCACACTTGTATTGACGCTAACAATTGCTGCGCCAACAAGGTTCATCGAGTGGCTCGAGGAATATGATATTACGCAAATGGAGATTATCTTTGTTTGTATGGCATTATTGTTGTCCTATACGGTATTTTCAAAGAATCGTTATCATTTTGATCAAGTTGGAATTGGTATTTTAGCTGCATTTTATACAGGCTTAGGTTTCCATTATTTAGCGGAAACACGAAACGCTGGATTAGAGTATGTTATTTTTGCCCTATTAATTGTGTGGATGACGGATACAATGGCATATTTTGTCGGTCGGTCATTTGGAAAGCATAAATTGGCGCCTAATGTGAGTCCGAATAAGACGGTAGAAGGCTTTGTTGGTGGTGTTGTTTTTGCAGTAATAATTGCTGGCGGGTATTATTTATACATGGGATTGGACGGAAATCCATTTGTCATTGCGCTTTTAATTATTGTACTATCCATTTTCGGTCAACTAGGAGACTTAGTGGAGTCCGCATTGAAACGTTATTACGGTGTGAAGGATTCTGGAAAATTACTACCTGGACACGGGGGAATACTAGACCGGTTCGATAATTTATTATTTGTTTTACCACTTCTTTTGCCATTGCTACATATACTTCAAATTTTATAAAATAGAGGTGTACTGATGAGAAAAATTAATTTGCTAGGCGCAACGGGTTCGGTTGGAAGCCAGACACTTGCGATTGTAAGGGAACATCCGGAGTTATTTCAAGTTGTAGCGCTTTCGTTTGGACGCAATATGAAACTTGGAATGGCGATTATTCATGAGTTTCAACCGGAAATTGTATCGGTGGAACATCGCCGGGATTATGAGAAATTAAAACTTGAGTTCCCAGGAATCAAGGCTTACTATGGCGCGATGGGCTTGCAAGAAGTTGCGACATATAGTCATGGCGACATTTTGATCAATGCGGTGATGGGAAGTGTTGGTTTGCAGCCGACATTAGATGCGATTGCTGCTGGGAAAGAGATTGCGATTGCGAATAAAGAGACATTAGTAACGGCGGGGCATTTAGTGATGCGCGCTGCAAAGGAAAAAGGCGTGAGCTTAGTGCCGGTCGACAGTGAACATTCGGCGATTTTCCAATGTTTACAAGGTGAGAATCCCGCAAATATTGATAAATTGATTGTGACAGCATCCGGTGGTAGTTTCCGTGATAAGACGCGGGATCAGCTGAAAGATGTCACGGTTGCGCAAGCTCTAGCACATCCAAACTGGTCGATGGGTAACAAGATTACAATCGATTCGGCGACGATGTTCAATAAAGGATTGGAAGTCATTGAGGCGCATTGGTTATTCGACTTAGATTATGACAAAATTGATGTTGTAATTCATCGGGAAAGCATCATCCACTCGATGGTCGCTTTTAAAGATGGTAGCCACATCGCGCAACTTGGTTTGCCAGATATGCGTGTACCGATTCAATACGCGCTTACACATCCGGAGCGCTCCAGTATTTCTTTCCAAAAACCATTTGATATTACGGACTTTGGCGCGCTTCATTTCGATAAAATGGACTTCCATCGTTTCCCAGCATTGAAATTAGCGTATACTGCTGGTAAAATAGGTGGAACGATGCCTTCTGTTTTGAATGCGGCCAATGAAATTGCAGTCGCTGGCTTTTTAAATGGTCAGGTTGCTTTCCAAGACATCGAGGCGCTCGTTGAAAATGCAATGAATCGCCATGAGGCAATATCAAACCCTGATTTGGAAGCTATTTTTCAAGTAGATCAGGAAACACGTGCATACGTGAAGACACTTTTATAGAGGTGAAACAATGACAACCATTATTGCGTTTATATTTGTTTTCGGTCTAATCGTCTTCTTTCATGAACTCGGACATTTCTTGTTTGCAAAAAGATCTGGTATTCTAGTTCGCGATTTTTCGATTGGTTTTGGACCAAAAATATTTGCTTACCGCAAGAAAGAAACACAGTACACATTAAGGCTTCTTCCCATCGGTGGTTATGTTCGTATGGCAGGTGAGGACGGAGAAGTAGTTGAGTTGAAACCGGGATACCGTGTTGGCTTAATTTTAAATGATGATGAAATCGTTACGAAGATTATTATTAATGGAAAAGATCAATATCAAGATGTGCAGCCGCTTGAGGTTTCTGGAAGCGATCTTGAAAAAGAGCTTTTCATCGAAGGTTATGAAGAATACGACGAGGACAAAGTTGTTCGCTATCAAGTAGCGAGTGATGCTGTTGTCGTGGATGGCAAAATAGAAACGATTATTGCGCCGTATGACCGTGTTTTCCAATCGAAATCACTAGGTAAACGAGCGATGACCATTTTTGCAGGGCCATTATTCAACTTTATCTTAGCAATTATAATCTTTACAATTCTTGCTTTTGTGTCAGGAAGTGTTCCTTCGAATGACCCTGAAATTGGGCAAGTGATGGATAATGGTGCAGCGCAGGAAGCTGGTTTGAAACAAGGCGATGAAGTTATTTCCATTAATGGCAAGGCGATGGATTCATGGCAAGATATTTTTTCTACAGTAGAGAAAAGCCCAAACAAAGAGCTTGATTTCAAAGTCGAGCGCGATGGAAAAACACAAGATATCGATGTAACGCCGAAAGCGGAAAAAGCGCAAGATGGCACAAGCGTTGGTAAAATTGGCGTCGCACAACCTGGATCCGATTCGTTCTGGACGAAGATAACGTATGGCTTTACGCAGACGTGGTTCTGGATAACGCAAATTGGTCATGTACTTGGTCAAATGGTGACCGGTGACTTCTCATTAAATATGTTGAATGGTCCAGTTGGTATTTATACGTCAACGCAAGAAGTTGTTAGTTATGGTTTCTTGACGTTGCTTAATTGGACGGCTGTTCTAAGCATTAACTTAGGTATCGTGAATTTACTGCCACTACCAGCACTGGATGGTGGACGTTTATTGTTCTTCTTATACGAATTAGTCCGCGGGAAACCACTGGATCCGAAAAAAGAAGGCATGGTACATTTCATCGGCTTTGCATTGCTGATGGTGTTAATGTTGCTCGTAACATGGAACGATATTCAGCGAGCGTTTTTCTGATATAGATAAGGGGAAACCTGAGAGCAGAATCGCTCTCAGGTTTAAAGATAAAAAAATAGGGGTGTGATTTGAGTATGCGTCAAACATTGAGCTTTATTCCAACATTGAAGGAAGTACCTGCTGATGCAGAGGTGAAAAGTCACCAATTATTATTGCGCGCAGGGTTTATTCGCCAAACAGCAAGTGGGATTTATAGTTATTTACCACTCGCAAAATTAACATTGCAAAAAATCGAGACCATTATTCGTGAAGAGCTGAATCGGATCGACGCGGTCGAATTATTATTACCAGCTTTACAACCTGCAGAACTTTGGCAAGAATCAGGTCGTTGGGAAGATTATGGTTCGGAATTGATGCGTATGAAAGACCGTAATGCGCGCGATTTCGCATTAGGTCCAACGCATGAAGAGGTTATCACATCGCTTTTACGTGATGAGGTTAAATCTTACAAACGTTTACCTTTGACAATGTACCAAATTCAGACGAAGTTCCGTGATGAATTACGTCCGCGGTTTGGTTTATTGCGTGGCCGTGAATTTATTATGAAAGATGCGTATTCTTTCCATGCGACAGAAGCAAGCTTGGATGCGACATATGATAAAATGTATCAAGCGTATTCAAATATTTTCACGCGTTGTGGCTTAGATTTCCGTGCTGTTATTGCGGATTCTGGTTCCATCGGTGGAAGCGAGACGAAGGAATTCATGGTATTATCGGATATCGGTGAAGATACGATTGCTTACAGTGACGCTTCTGACTATGCGGCAAACGTGGAAATGGCGCCAGTTATGCATATGGAGAAGAAATCACATGAAGAAGCGGGCGAACTTGAAAAAGTAGAGACACCTGATCAGAAATCGATTGCAGATGTTGTATCATTTTTAGACGTGCCGGTTGAAAAGACAGTGAAGTCAATGCTTTACGTGCTCGATGACGAAGAAATTATTATGGTACTTGTTCGCGGGGATCATGAAGTGAATGATATCAAAATCAAAAATGCGTTATCAGCAACGACAGTGGAACTGGCAACGAATGAGCAAGCCGTTGCGTTACTTGGTTCTGGATTTGGTTCGCTTGGTCCAATTGGCGTACCAGAACATGTTCGTATTTTTGCGGATAATGATGTACAAGATGTTGTGAACGCAGTGATTGGCGCGAATAACGAAGGCTATCACATGATTAATGCGCAACCAAAACGTGATTTCAATGTGCATACGTACTTTGATTTGCGTTTGATTCAAGAAGGTGACTTATCTCCGGATGGGCATGGCGTCATTAAGTTTGCAGAAGGTATTGAAGTTGGGCATATCTTTAAACTAGGAACGAAATATAGTGAAGCGATGGATGCTACTTTCTTAGATGAAAACGGCCGCAGTAATCCGTTTATCATGGGTTGCTATGGTATCGGCGTTTCCAGATTGCTTTCAGCGATTGCGGAACAACAAGCCGATGAGACAGGTCTCGTTTGGGATCGCAGCATTAGCCCACTTGATTTGCATTTAATTCCTGTTAACATGAAGAGTGAAGAGCAAGTCACGTTCGCGGAGGAACTATACGCTTCCTTACAAGAAATGGGATTCTCTGTTTTGCTAGATGACCGTTCTGAGCGCGCAGGAGTGAAGTTTGCCGATGCCGATTTGATTGGATTGCCAATGCGTGTTACTGTTGGTAAGAAGGCGGCAGAAGGTATTGTTGAAGTGAAGATTCGCAAAACTGGTGAAATGATTGAAGTTCGTAAAGATGAACTTATGAATACATTGCCGATTTTGTTAGGTGAAAACGCGTAAATATAGATGGAAATGTCCAGCTTTGAAGAATATCTCATGGCTGGACTCTCCCGTTTTAGAAGGAAAACAAAAAACGTCTTACGGTTCAACTGGGAAGACGTTTTTTTGTTAAGTGAAGGAGTTGTCGAGATTGTCTATTACAGATGTAGAAAAACAAGAACGATTCCAAATTTTGTTGCAGCAAATTGGATTAGGAAATGATGCCGTATTTCAAGATTTTACAAAGGACGGGAAAATCGAGAAATTGGTTGTAGATAAAGCGAATAAGATATGGGAATTCCATTTGGATGTCGCGCAAATTTTGCCGTTTGAATTGTTTCAGATGATGCGTGTGGGGATGAATCAGGCGTTTCAACAGATTGCACAGACGACAATGCGGATTCATGTGCGGGACGAGACAGTGACGGAACGCTTGGTGGAGGATTATTGGAACGATACGATTGCGCCGTTTGCAAAGCAGTCCCCGATGATTGGGCAGTTGTTGATTGAGCAGAAACCGACGTTTATTGCGCCAAATTTTATGGAGATTCGTGTACATAATGAGATGGAGCAGACGACGATTGCCCAGCGTTTTCAACCAGCGATTGCTGAGAGTTTGCGTGAAAAAGGATTTCCAACGATGGTTTTGCGTACGAATTTGTTGGATCAGTCAGAAACGGAGCATTATAAGGCTTTTGTAGAGGCGAAAGAAAAAGAGGATCAGGCGAAGGCGCTGGAAGCTGTGCAAGTGATGCAAAAACGCGCGGAGCAGCAGGCGAATGGCGAAGGTGGCGGGGGAGCTGCGCCATCTGGACCGTTCCAAATTGGCTATAAAATTAAGGATGATGAGGAACGCAAGCCGCTTGGTGATATTTATGACGAGGAACGCCGTATTACAGTGGAAGGTTATGTATTTGCGTCCGAAATTCGGGAGTTACGTAGTGGCCGTAGTTTATTGCAATTCAAGATTACGGATTATACGAGCTCGATTATTATCAAGATGTTTTCGCGCGATAACGACGATGCTGCCATGTTCCAGAATATGAAAAAAGGCATGTGGGTCCGCGTTCGTGGTAGTGTTCAGATGGATACTTTTGTTCGCGATTTGATTATGATGGCGCAAGATGTGAATGAGATTGCGGGCGTGAAGCGTTTGGATACGGCCGAAGAAAAGCGTGTGGAACTTCATGTGCATACACCGATGAGCCAAATGGATGCGACGTCGTCTGTAGCAGATCTTGTGAAGCAGGCGGCTGATTGGGGTCACCCGGCCATTGCGATTACAGATCATGCGGTGGCGCAATCTTTCCCTGAAGCCTACGGTGCCGGCAAGAAAAATGGTGTCAAAATTCTATACGGGATTGAAGCGAATTTGATTGATGATGGCGTGCCAATCGCTTACAATGAGCGTCATACTGGGCTAAAAGATGCGACTTATGTTGTGTTTGACGTGGAGACTACGGGATTATCCGCCGTATATGACACGATTATTGAGCTTGCTGGTGTCATGATGAAAGACGGCGAAATCATCGATAAATTTGAAGCTTTCATTGACCCAGGGCATCCGTTATCCGCGACGACGATCAACTTGACGGGCATCACGGATGATATGGTGAAAGGTTCGGATCCGATGGAAGTCGTGTTGCAGAATTTCAAGGATTGGTCGGGCGATGCGATTCTGATTGCGCACAATGCCTCCTTTGATATGGGCTTTATCAATACGGCTTACGGTAAAGTAGGCATTGAAAAAGCGGAGAACTCGGTCATCGATACGCTAGAACTGGCCCGTTTTCTCTATCCCCATTTTAAAAATCACCGTTTAAATACGTTAACGAAGAAATTCAATATTATCCTAGAACAGCATCACAGAGCTATTTTCGATGCGGAGGCTACGGCATATCTTGGCTGGAAGTTAATTAAAGATGCGAAGGAAATGCGCGATATCGATTTTCATGACCAATTCAATAATTACATGGGGGAAGGCGATGCCTACAAGCGCGCGCGTCCATTCCATGCGACTATTTACGCAAAAACCGATGTTGGACTGAAAAATTTATTCAAACTCGTGTCGATGTCGCAAATCAATTACTTTTTCCGTGTTCCTAGAATTCCGAGATCCGAGCTTAATAAACTTCGTGAAGGGCTCATCGTTGGCTCGGCCTGCAATCAAGGCGAGATTTTTGAAGCGATGATGCAAAAGGGAATGGAAGATGCGGAACGGGTGGCTGCATTTTATGATTTCATCGAAGTACAGCCAAAACCGGTCTACGCGCCGCTTATCGAACGGGAACTGGTTCGCGATGAAAAAGCACTCGAAGAAATTATCGGCAACTTGGTGAAGGTCGGTGAAAAAATAGGCAAACCTGTTGTGGCGACTGGAAATGTCCATTATTTAAATCCAAACGATAAAATCTACCGCAAAATCTTGATTCATTCGCAAGGTGGGGCAAATCCGCTGAACCGTGCGTCACTTCCAGATGTTCACTTCCGTTCAACAGATGAAATGCTTGCCGAATTTGCTTTTTTAGGCGCTGAAAAAGCGAAAGAGATCGTTATCACAAACTCAAATCTCGTGGCCGATTGGATGGAAAACCTAAAACCAATTAAAGACGATTTATATACGCCGAAAATCGAAGGTGCAGAAGATGAAGTCCGCAATATGAGCTACACGATGGCACGAAGCATTTACGGAGATGAGTTGCCTGAAATCGTCGAAGCACGCCTTGAAAAAGAGCTGAAAAGCATCATCGGTCACGGTTTTGCGGTTATTTACTTAATCTCGCATAAACTCGTGAAGAAATCGCTCAACGAAGGCTATCTCGTAGGTTCGCGTGGTTCCGTCGGTTCTTCTTTGGTCGCGACAATGACTGAAATTACCGAAGTAAATCCTCTGCCACCGCATTATATTTGTTCCAACTGTAAGCATTCCGAGTTTTTCGATGACGGTTCGGTTGGGTCCGGATTTGATTTGCCAGATAAAGAATGTCCAGAGTGTGGTACGGCATTTACAAAAGAAGGACAAGATATTCCTTTTGAAACGTTCCTTGGCTTTAAAGGAGATAAAGTTCCCGATATCGATTTGAACTTTTCCGGGGAATACCAGCCGATTGCCCATGCCTATACGAAGGAACTTTTCGGTGAGGATTATGTTTATCGTGCTGGGACGATCGGTACGGTCGCTGAGAAGACGGCGTTTGGTTACGTGCGGAATTATGAGCGTGATATGAATATGACGATTCGCGGGGCGGAGATTGATCGTCTGGTGCAGGGCTGTACTGGCGTAAAAAGAACGACCGGTCAGCATCCAGGGGGGATTATTGTTATCCCTGATTATATGGATGTCTATGATTTCTCGCCAATCCAATTCCCAGCCGATGCGACGGATTCAGAGTGGAAAACAACCCATTTTGATTTCCACTCGATTCACGATAATGTATTAAAACTTGATATACTTGGACACGATGATCCGACCGCGATTCGGATGCTTCAAGACCTGAGCGGTATCGATCCTAAAACCATTCCGACTGACGACAAAGAAGTGATGAAGCTGTTCGGCTCAACGGAATCGCTTGGTGTCAAACCAGCAGATATTGATTCCAAAACTGGAACACTCGGCATCCCAGAGTTCGGAACGCGTTTTGTTCGTCAAATGTTGGAACAAACCAAACCAACGACATTCTCCGAGCTTGTTCAAATCTCCGGTTTATCCCATGGAACCGACGTATGGCTTGGAAATGCCGAAGAACTCATCAAAAATGACATCTGTTCACTCGCCGAAGTTATCGGGTGTCGTGATGATATCATGGTTTTCCTTATCTACCAGGGCCTCGATAGCTCGCTCGCCTTCCAAATCATGGAGTCGGTGCGTAAAGGGAAAGGTCTTACGGAAGAAATGGAAGCCGCGATGATTGAAAATAAAGTGCCAAATTGGTATATCGATTCCTGTAAAAAAATCAAGTACATGTTCCCGAAAGCCCATGCTGCGGCGTACGTACTCATGGCTGTTCGGATTGCCTATTTCAAAGTACACCATCCGCTGTTCTTCTACGCGACCTATTTCACGGTTCGTGCCGATGATTTCGATTTGACAGCAATGGTAAATGGGAAAGAAGCGACAAAAGCGAAGATGCAAGAAATCAACGCCAAAGGACTAGAAGCATCGATGAAAGAAAAAAGTTTACTGACGGTTCTCGAGATTTCCAATGAGATGCTCGCTCGCGGATTTTCTTTCCAAAAAGTCGACTTGTACAAATCAAGCGCGGATGAATTTATCATTGAAGGTGATCAGTTAATTCCACCGTTTAATGCGATTCCGAGTCTTGGAACCAACGTTGCAAAAGCGATTGTAGCAGCACGTGAGGACGGCGAATTTCTATCAAAAGAAGACTTGCAACAACGTGGAAAAGTCTCGAAAACAATCATTCAATATATGGATGATCAAGGCTGCTTAGAAGGCTTGCCAGATCAAAATCAGCTCTCGTTATTCTGATGATAATGGCTCTATATAAGGCGACACAGGGCCTAATGTTTGCGAAGGAAGAATGTTTGTGTTATAGTTAATAATGAAATTACGATAACTCAACCAAGAGTGGGCCGACGCCCACTCTTTCCTTTTGCAACTTTGCAGGGTTAGATTGTCGTAAACCACTGGCAATACTAGCTTTGTCAGATATATTAAAGGAGGCTAAAATGAGTAAAGTTCTTGAACAAGTCGAAGAAATCGTGTTGCCAATTACAACCGAACTTCAACTGGAACTGGTCGATTTAGCGTTTGAAAAAGAAGGAAAGCACTGGTATTTGAGGGTATTTTTAGATAAAGAAGGCGGCATTGATATTGATGAATGTGCCTTGGTTAGCGAGAAACTAAGTGAAATCTTGGACAAAAATGACCCGATTACACAAAACTACTTTCTGGAAGTATCATCACCAGGCGCAGAACGACCATTAAAAAAGGAAAAAGATTTTGAAGCAGCCGTTGACAAATGGGTCCACATCACAAGTTACGAGCCAATCGCGGACCGTAAAATGTGGGAAGGAACACTCACGAAGTATGATGGCGAGACGCTAACTGTTGAAATTTTGGATAAGACACGTAAAATTGTCTGTGAAATTCCGAAAGACAAAGTGGCCAAAGCAAGACTAGCGATTAAATTTTAAAAGCGGTAAATTAAAGGAGCTGAAAAAAGAATGAGCTCAGAACTATTAGATGCTCTTCATGTGTTAGAACATGATAAAGGAATTTCACGTGATGTGATTATTGAAGCGATTGAGGCGGCACTTGTGTCTGCATACAAGCGAAATTTCAACCAAGCACAAAATGTACGAGTAGATTTAAACTTAGATAAGGGCACCATGCATGTTTTAGCGCGCAAAGATGTGGTAGATCAAGTATTTGACTCCCGTTTAGAAATCTCCGTGGAAGAAGCCCACAAAATCAATCCAGCTTTCAAAGTTGGCGACGTTGTGGAACTAGAAGTAACGCCAAAAGATTTCGGCCGAATTGCAGCACAAACAGCAAAACAAGTCGTGACGCAACGTGTTCGTGAAGCAGAACGAGGCATCATTTACGATGAATTTATCGATCGCGAAGATGATATTATGACAGGTATCGTAGAACGCCAAGATTCTCGTTTTATCTACGTAAATCTAGGTAAAATCGAAGCGATTCTATCTCAAAATGAGCAAATGCCAAATGAGACATACCGCGCCCATGATCGTATCAAAGTATACTTGACGAAAGTCGAAAAAACGACCAAAGGACCGCAAATCTATGTTTCTCGTACGCATCCAGGTCTTTTAAAACGACTTTTTGAAATGGAAGTTCCAGAAATCTATGAAGGCATTGTAGAAATTAAATCTGTTGCTCGTGAAGCCGGAGATCGTTCTAAAATCTCTGTATACACAGAAAACCCAGAAGTCGATCCAGTTGGTTCTTGCGTTGGTCCAAAAGGTGCCCGTGTACAAGCCATCGTGAACGAACTAAAAGGCGAAAAAATCGATATCGTGGAGTGGTCAGCTGATCCATTTACATTCGTTGCAAACGCGTTAAGCCCGTCCAAAGTACTAGACGTTATCGTTAATGAAGCGGAACAAGCAACTACGGTCATCGTACCAGATTACCAACTTTCTCTAGCTATCGGTAAACGTGGACAAAATGCACGTCTTGCTGCAAAATTAACAGGCTGGAAAATTGATATCAAGAGCGAAACCGTGGCTACAGAGGCAGGTATTTTTCCACGCCCTGATGGTCCAATCATCGAACGCGTTGATATCGACATGGCAGATGAAATCGCCGAAGACGAAGAATAAAGGAGTGACCAATGCAGATGCGTAACAAGAAGATTCCCTTAAGAAAATGTATTGTAACCGGCGAGCGCAAACCAAAAGGCGAACTTTTACGTATTGCCTATTCTAAAGATGGTGTACTGACGATAGATCCTAGCGGAAAAGCGCCAGGTCGCGGTTTTTATATTTTAATAGACAGCAAGGTCGCTGAAAAAGCTAAAAAGAAAAACAGTATTTTTCATCAGATGAAGATGCCAGAACAAGACGGTTTTTACGATCAATTGATTGATTACGTAAAGACAATCGAAGGAGCAAACCATGGATCATAACAAAGCCTATTCCTTACTCGGAATCGCTTATAGCGCTCGCAAACTCGTGACTGGCGAAGAACTAGTTTTAAAAGAAGTGAGACGTCAAAAAGCTCGTTTAGTCATCATTTCAGAAGATATATCAGAAAAAACCGAGAAAACAATCCGTAACAAATGCCAGTATTACGATGTCCCGCTTGTGAAAGCCGGCACCCGTGAACAGCTAGGCGGTGCGATCGGCAAAGATGCAAGAGCCATTATCGCAGTAATGGATAAAGGATTTGCGGCAAAACTAACGGAATTACTCGGGTGAAATCTTAACGGAGGTGTGTCACATGAGTAAAGTTCGTGTATATGAATACGCAAAAGAACACCAATTACCTAGTAAAAAAGTCATCGAGACATTACAAGAGTTAGGCGTTGAAGTCGCCAACCACATGTCTACTATTAACGACAATGCATTACGACAACTCGACAAAACATTGCTTGGACCGAAAAAAGAATCTGCCGCGCCAAGCAGCCAACCTAAAGCACCAAACGAAGCAGGTCAAAGTAAGGGGTCTAATAAGCCAAATATGAATGATAAATCGAATCAATCCAAACCAACTAATAATACAAATAAGCCAGCCTCACAAGGCACAGCGAAACCAGCAGCAAGTGGAAATAAACCAGCTGGTGGAACAACACAAGGCGGACAAAATCGTCCAAACAATAGCGGTGGACAAAACCGACCTGGCGGCAACGCACAAGGCGGAGGGAACCGTAACCAAGGTGGCAATCGCAACAATCAAAATCGCGGTCGCAAAAACAACACCAAATACAAAGGAAAACGTAATCACAGTACGGTACCACCAACACCACCGAAGCCAAAAGAGCTTCCAGAAAAAATCGTATTCTCAGAATCACTTACAGTTGGCGAATTAGCGCGTAAATTATACCGTGAACCATCTGAAATCATCAAAAAACTATTCCTACTTGGCGTCGTAGCTACGATTAACCAAGGTTTAGACAAAGACGCGATTGAACTCGTTTGCGGTGAGTATGGCGTAGAAGTAGAAGAAGAAATCAAAATCGATATCACAGATTTAGATGTTTATTTTGAAGAAGCAACCGAAGAAGATAAAGGCAAAGAAGTTGAGCGTCCAGCTGTTGTAACAATCATGGGTCACGTCGATCATGGTAAAACAACGCTACTTGATTCGCTGCGTAACACGAAGGTAACGCTTGGTGAAGCAGGCGGAATCACGCAACATATCGGTGCTTACCAACTAGAAGTCCATAACAAAAAAATCACGTTCCTAGATACACCTGGTCACGCAGCCTTTACAACCATGCGTGCGCGTGGTGCCAAAATTACGGATATCACGATTCTTGTTGTAGCAGCAGACGATGGCGTTATGCCACAAACAATTGAAGCGATCAACCATGCGAAAGCAGCGGAAGTTCCAATCATTGTTGCTGTAAACAAAATCGATAAGCCGCAAGCGAATGCCGATCGCGTGATGCAAGAGCTAACCGAGTACGAATTAGTTCCTGAAGCATGGGGCGGCGACACGATTTTCGTGCCAATCTCAGCGAAATTTGGCGAAGGGTTAGATACATTACTTGAAATGATTCTGCTTGTTTCCGAAGTAGAAGAATTAAAAGCGAATCCAGACCGTCTTGCTATCGGTAGCGTTATCGAGGCTGAGCTAGACAAAGGTCGTGGTTCCGTTGCGACACTTCTAGTACAAGATGGTACTTTGAAAGTCGGCGATCCAATCGTTGTCGGCCATACATTCGGACGTGTTCGTGCGATGGTCAATGATATCGGACGCCGCGTGAAAAAAGTCGGACCAAGTACCCCAGTTGAAATCACTGGACTTAGCGATGTTCCACAAGCTGGCGACCGTTTTGTAGTCTTTGAAGATGAAAAAACCGCTCGTGCAGTCGGTGAAGCTCGTTCAAGCCGTGCTGTTGTCGCGCAACGTTCTGCGACAAACCGTGTGAGTCTAGAAAACCTATTCGAACACATGAAAGCCGGCGAAATGAAAGAAGTTAACGTCATCATCAAAGCCGACGTACAAGGATCGGTTGAAGCCTTGGCTGCATCTCTACGCAAAATTGAAGTAGAAGGCGTTAACGTCAAAATTATTCACACATCTGTTGGTGCCATCAACGAATCTGATATTACATTGGCTTCTGCATCGAACGCCATCGTCATCGGATTCAACGTTCGCCCGACAACACAAGCACGTGAAGGCGCTGAAAATGAAGGCGTTGATATCCGCTTACATCGCGTTATCTATAAAGCTATCGACGAAATCGAAGCTGCGATGAAAGGGATGCTTGATCCAGAATTCCAAGAAAAAATTATCGGTCAAGCCCAAGTACGTCAAACAATCAGCGTATCCAAAGTTGGAACAATCGCGGGTTGTTACGTTACAGACGGCAAAATCACACGCGACAGTGGCGTTCGTGTTATCCGCGACGGCATCGTTGTTTTCGAAGGCGAAATCGGTACGTTGAAACGCTTTAAAGACGACGCAAAAGAAGTTGCAAAAGGCTTCGAATGTGGTATTACCATCGATAAATTTAACGATATTAAAGAAGATGACGTGATTGAAGCTTACATCATGGAGGAAATCGAACGTAAATGATCCGTTACGTCGAGTCCGAGTGGTTTTTGCAGACCCCACAGACACTCAAAGAAAAACGGGCTATCTTAAAGCGCGTCTTAACACGTGCAGGCCAAAAGTTTAATATCTCCATTGCTGAAATTGGATTCCAAGACAAATGGCAGCGAGCCTTAATCGGATTCGCTGTCGTCTCTGAATTCCATGATCAAGCCGAAAAAGTAGCTGATACCGTGCTCGCATTTCTAGATTCATTTCCAGAATGGGAACGCGGCAAAACAACAATGGAAAGTTTGTAAAATGAGGTGAAAACATGAATGTTCGATCTAATCGTGTATCAGAGCAAATGAAAAAAGAACTTGGCGATATCCTTAACCGCAAGCTAAGAGACCCCCGTATTGGTTTTATAACCGTTACAGGCGTTGATGTGACAGGGGATTTACAACAAGCAACCGTGTTCGTTTCTGTCCTAGGTGAAGAAAAAGAGCAACAAGACGCTCTGGCAGCCCTAGAAAAAGCACATGGTTTTATTCGCTCCGAAATCGGTAGTCGTATCCGGTTACGCAAAGTCCCAGAACTATTTTTTGAAATAGATCATTCTGTAGCTTACGGCAATCATATCGACGACTTATTACGCGGTCTAAATGATAACGAATAAGAACAAAGATAGGGTAGGTGTCGGTTTTTGCGGACGTCTATCCTTCTTTGTGTAGGTAGGAAAAGGAGTGGTTTTACGATGGACGGAATAATACCCCTTTGGAAAGAAAAAGGCATGACTAGTCACGACTGTGTATTCAAACTGCGCAAAATTCTCCAAACAAAAAAAGTCGGGCATACAGGCACGCTTGATCCGGATGTCGAAGGTGTTTTGCCAATCTGTATTGGTCGCGCAACAAAACTTGCGGAATATATCACAGATGAAGGAAAAACTTACGAAGCAACTGTTACTCTTGGCAGTGCAACGACCACCGAAGACGCAAGCGGAGAAGTAGTCGCCGAAAAAGATATCACGGAAACCATTTTGCCAATGGATGTCGAAAAAGCTGCAAAATCTTTTGTCGGTGAAATCGAACAAATACCACCGATGTACTCTGCGGTGAAGGTAAATGGGCGCAAGTTGTATGAATATGCAAGAGAAGGTATAGAGGTCGAGCGCCCGAAACGCATGGTGAATATTTATGCAATTGAACTCTTGAAGCCTTACGTACCAATAAGTCCGGATAACAATACCTTTCGCATACGGATTAAATGTGGCAAAGGAACGTATATCCGCACATTGGCTGTTATGATCGGTGAAAAACTTGGCTATCCCGCACATATGTCGGAGTTAAAACGCACCCAAAGCGGTATTTTTACAGAAGAACAATGCTTTACGCTATCCGAAATTGAAGCGTTACGAGCTAAAGAAGAAGAGGCAAGCTTCTTGTATCCGCTAGAAGACGGCTTATCTGACATGGCGCAACAAAATATTTCGGAGTTGATTCATGAGAAGGTACTAAATGGCGTTGTACTACCAGAACAGTTCATCAAGGAACGTAGCCAAGGACGCGTAGCTCTGCTTTATAAAAATAAATTAACGGCTATCTATGTACAGCATCCAGAACGTCGCGATTTTTGGAAACCAGAAAAAGTGATTGAACTCCGCGAAGGAAAATTAAACTAAAAACACGGTATACAAAGGCTTTTGAATTAGTCTCAAAATAAAAAAACGGCTTCTCAGGTTGGATAAGACGTAAATTCCACTATACTCAAACTGACTTTTTGTAACTCCGTATTGATTGCACATTATGTTTGATCTAATAATTAGCAAAATAAAACATAGTGGCGAAGAGAAGGGGATTTCATGGAAACGTATTTTTTGCATCATCCACCAGAAGACATCGATCGCGATCCTAAAGTGATTGCGCTTGGTTTTTTTGATGGCTTGCACCGAGGACATCAAGAAGTTATCAACACAGCTAAAAAAGAAGCTGAAAAACGCGGAATAAAAACAGCAGTCCTAACTTTCGATCCACATCCATCCGTTGTTCTTAGCCAAATGCGAAAACAGGTCAAATACCTGACACCGCTAGAAGAGAAAAAACGTAAGATGGCCGCGCTTGGCGTTGATATTTTATACATCGTTCGTTTTACGACAGCATTTTCGAATTTGAGCCCAGAAGATTTCGTTGCTAATTATCTCATCGGCCTAAACGCGAAGCATGTTGTTGCCGGATTCGATTATTCATACGGCCGTCAAGGCGCCGGGAAAATGATGAATCTCTCAAACTATGCGGATGGACAATTTGACGTAACGATTGTTCAAAAACTAGAAGATTTACATGATAAAGTGAGCTCAACTAATATTCGGAAATATATTTCAGAAGGCCAGCTAGACGAAGCAAATCAGCTTCTTGGCTATCCCTACACACTTACCGGAACCGTTATCCATGGCGATAAACGTGGTCGTACTATCGGTTTTCCAACGGCGAATATTGCAGTTGACGATGGTTTCCTCATTCCGAAATTAGGCGTTTATGCAGTCAAGTTTAAAGTGAATGGCGAAACACATTTAGGCATGGCGAGCATCGGGTATAATATTACCTTCAAAGACGACCAGGCAATGTCAATAGAAGTCTATATTCTAGATTTCCACCAAGAAATATACGGCGAGGAAATTGAAATCGAATGGTTCCATTATTTCCGACCAGAGCTGAAATTTAATGGTGTAGAAGGCTTGATTGAACAATTGAAGCAAGACGAAGCAGATACGAGAGCCTATTTCGCATAAAAAGTTAGGCTATCTCTTGCTTTTTGACCGAAAATAGTGTATCTTTAACTCTGTACGAAATAGAACCCTTACTTGGCTTTTTGCGAGTCACCAACGCTTGGCTCAGTATGCGGGGATTAGAAAAGAAGGAGGTGTGTAAGAAATGGCATTGACACAAGAGCGTAAAAATGAAATTATCGCTGAATATCGTGTACATGATACGGACACTGGTTCACCAGAAGTTCAAATCGCTGTTCTTACTGCAGAAATCAACAGTTTGAATGAACACGTTCGCGAACACAAGAAGGATCACCATTCTTATCGTGGTTTGATGAAAATGGTCGGTCATCGTCGTAACCTTTTAACTTACCTACGTAAGAAAGATGTTGCACGTTACCGCGAACTTATCGGACGTTTAGGTTTACGTCGATAAACACAAGGAAAACGGGATATTTTTGTCCCGTTTTTTTTTGAAAAAAATAAACAAGAAGTGTCCCGCTACCTAAGAAAGTAGAAAGAAGCTTTATCGCATGAATCCAAAAACGTGCCATTTTACATAAGAAATTAAGTTTAACTAAAACCAATGAACTCGCAGACGCGAAACCCAGCAAGTTGAGAAGTGCCCAGATACTAGGCGAAGTTGAGCACAGACGCGGAGCATACTAAGGTATGGGAGCATCGGCGCGCAGGTTTCAACGACGTAGCTGAGTGCTTCTAGGCTCGTTGAGAGATATGGTAGGTTTTTGGATTCATGCGTGTCTGATCAATTCAGGCGTGCGTGAAGAATTATGCATGGTAAAGTTTCTATTTGGTAGTGGACGCTCCTAACTAAAAGGAGATCGAAATATGACTGAAAAACAAGTATTTAAATCCACATGGGCAGGCAAGGAACTAGCAATCGAAGTTGGTCAAATGGCAAAACAAGCAAATGGCGCAGCGCTGATTCGTTATGGCGATACAGTTGTTTTAACAGCAGCTGTTGGATCACGTAAACCAAGACCTGGCGACTTTTTCCCACTGACTGTAAACTATGAAGAAAAAATGTACGCCGTCGGTAAAGTGCCCGGTGGTTTCTTAAAACGTGAAGGCCGTCCAAGTGACCGCGCAACGTTAACAGCGCGTCTTATTGACCGTCCAATCCGTCCGCTTTTTGCAGAAGGCTATCGTAACGATGTTCAAATCACATCAACGGTTCTAAGTGTGGATCAAGATTGCTCACCAGAAATGGCCGCAATGCTCGGTTCATCTATTTCGCTTTCCATCTCAGATATTCCTTTTGAAGGACCGATTGCGGGTGTTGATGTGGGTCGTGTGAAAGGTGAATACATCATCAATCCGACTATTGAGCAACAGGAATTGAGCGATATTAGCTTGACTGTCGCTGGAACAAAAGAAGCAATCAACATGGTAGAAGCAGGGGCAAAAGAAGTACCTGAGGAAGCGATGTTAGAAGCTATCATGTTCGGTCACGAAGAAATCAAACGCTTGATCGCATTCCAAGAAGAAATCGTTGCGGCAGTTGGTAAGGCAAAAATGGAAATCGAATTATTCGTGCCAAACGCAGAGCTTGTTGAAGAAGTAACAGCTCGCGCAGAAGCAGATATGAAAGTAGCTATTAAAACCGAAGAAAAATTAGCACGTGAAGAAAATATTAACGTATTAAAAGAAACAGTTGTTTCGGAATACGAAGCAAAAGAATTAGAAAACGCAGCTGAAGTTTTGCCAGAAGTAAAACATATTTTAGAGTTGCTTGAAAAAAATGAAATGCGTCGCTTGATTTCACAAGATAAAATCCGCCCAGATGGTCGTAAAGTAGACGAAATTCGCCCGCTATCTTCTGAGGTTGGCATTTTACCGCGTGTCCATGGTTCCGGATTATTCACGCGTGGGCAAACGCAAGCACTGAGCGTATGTACATTAGCGCCACTTCGTGAACACCAAATCATCGATGGTCTTGGTCTAGAAGATTCGAAACGCTTCATGCATCATTATAACTTCCCGCAATTTAGCGTTGGGGAAACAGGACCTCGTCGCGCACCAGGCCGTCGTGAAATCGGTCACGGAGCACTCGGAGAACGCGCGTTACAACAAGTTATCCCAAGTGAAGAGGATTTCCCGTACACGATTCGCCTTGTTTCGGAAGTATTAGAGTCTAACGGTTCAAGCTCACAAGCAAGTATTTGTGGTTCGACACTTGCGATGATGGATGCTGGTGTGCCAATTAAAGCACCGGTTGCTGGAATTGCGATGGGTCTAGTCAAACTTGGTGATGACTACACGATTCTTTCCGATATTCAAGGCATGGAAGATCACTTCGGCGACATGGATTTCAAAGTAGCCGGAACACGTGACGGAATTACTGCTTTGCAAATGGATATCAAAATCGATGGCCTTAGCCGTCAAATTTTAGAAGAAGCCCTGACACAAGCGAAAGCGGGCCGTTTACACATTCTAGAGCATCTGGAAGCGACAATCAACACACCTCGCGAAACCTTGTCGGAATATGCGCCTAAAATCGTTACGATCAACATCAAGCCAGACAAAATCAAGGACGTTATCGGACCTGGTGGTAAACAAATCAATCAAATCATCGACGAAACCAACGTTAAAATTGATATCGAACAAGACGGTACAGTTTTCATCGCTTCTCAAGATGACGCCATGATTGAAAAAGCGAAAGCTATGATCGAGGAAATCGTCCGCGAAGTACAAGTTGGCGAAATCTACGATGGTAAAGTTCGTCGTATCGAGAAATTCGGAGCTTTTGTTGAATTGTTTAAAGGCAAAGATGGCTTGATTCACATTTCTGAACTAGCGCATGAACGCGTTGGTAAAGTGGAAGACATCCTGAAAATGGGTGACATCGTGAAAGTTAAAGTAACAGAAATTGACGATCACGGTCGCGTAAATGTATCTCGTAAAGCTTTGATTGAGAAAAAAGAAGGCGATACAGAACAACCAAACCGCGCACCACGTAAAGAAGGCTACAAAAAACCGTACAACAACGATAAAAAATAAGCATCCAAAACCACCTGCCAGCTTAATTGGTAGGTGGTTTTTTGTGCAACAAAAAAATCCCGCCGTTTCCAGCAGGATGATTGTTATACTATTTTTTTCTCGCTTTTAAATTAGACTTATATTGCGTCTCCAGAGCCTTATGAACCGCTTTCCATTTCTGTTTCTCTGCACGCTGTAAAACAGGATCGTTTTTACGCTCGAAATAAGCCAGTTCTCGCTTTAATTTAATCCAATTGGCATAATGAACCTCGGATAGGCTACCATTCGTTAAAGCGGCTTGTACAGCGCAACCTGGCTCAGTACCATGCTGGCAATTTCGGAATTTGCAATCATTAGCTAGCAACTCAATATCTTGGAATGTTTCACCAAGTCCATCACTTGCTTGACCAATTCCCAGTTCGCGCATTCCAGGCGTATCAATTACAAGCAACCCAGTTGGCAACAAATGCAATTCACGATGCGTGGTCGTATGTTTGCCTTTCGAATCATCCTCACGTATACCGCTCGTTTTCATCAACGTTTTTCCAGATAGGGCATTGATAAAAGAAGATTTCCCAACACCCGAGGAACCTAGCAACACAATCGTTTCGCCAGGGTTCAAAAAGCTTTCAATCTCGTCAAAACCACTTTTTGATAAATTATCTACGGCGAAAATTGGAACCCCATAAGCAACAAGTTCAATCTCCGTCACAATTTGCGCTGTATTTTCACTGAGATCCGCCTTCGTTAAAATCACAACCGGCTTCGCACCACTATCCCAAGCAATCGTCAAGTAACGCTCCAACCGATTAATGTTAAAATCATGATTTAATGAACTCACAATAAAAACATAATCAAAATTCGCGGCCACAAGTTGCTCACCACCAGCAGGATCACTACGTTTAAATACCGTCTTCCGGTCCAGCACACCATGAATGAGGGACGTATCGTGCGGATGACTTTCCAGTGCGACAAAATCACCAACCGCAGGCAAATCCGTATTCATAGCCCCCATAAAAGCAACATATTTCAACTTAGCCAAATGCTCGCCATCCTCAGATACAACCTTGAAAAAATCTTTAAAAACAGCCGTCACACGCGCAGGTATAAGTCCATCCTGCAACGTTTGCGCCTCAAAAAAATCTGTAAATCCATACTTATTAATAGTCAATGTTTTCGCTCCTTTAAAATAGGGGAGCTTTAAATCAAATTAAACGCTCCCAAAATGTGATTGTTGTTAGTGTTTGCAAACTTTACAATATCCATAATTCATCATCCTTTCATAATGGGAATTCCGCTCCATTATAACACAACCAGAGCGCTTTAGCTAACAAAAAACAGGAAAGCGATGATAGCAGCTTTCCTGTTTTTATTAATTTTTATGCGTGATAATTTTTGCGATTTGATCGGCAGTCATATTACTATCTACAGCATAGCTACCGTCGCGTACATATTTCTCATAGTTGTTGGAACGTAGGAATTTATCGAATTCAGCACCTGACTTAATGATGCCGGCAAATTGTAATTCGTTACCTGCTTTAGAAGAAGGGTCACCTTTTTTGATAACAAGCGTGAACTTCTTGACTTGATTTGCTGCTTGTTTCGCTTTTTCTTCCTCGGCTTTTTTCTTAGCTGCTACTGCTTTTTGAGCCTCTGCAGCTTGTGATTTCGCTAATTCTTGAGACGCTAGTAAATCCTCGTATTTCTTTTTGTAACCTGAATTGTCCTTTGTTTCTGCTGTTGTTTTTTGGTCCGCCGATTTCTCTGCTTGTGCGCTTGATGAGAAGAACGTATCAAAGACAAGCAAGAGCACTGCTGAAATCAAAAATCCTAACGCCAGCATGCGAAGTGATTGTTTCATTGTATTATTTCCTCCCTTATGATATCTCCAATTTAATGAGCTACGTATTCAGCAATTATTTCATTTACTTGTTCTTCTGAAAGTTCCGATTGCGTAACGATTTCCTCTATAGTGACACCAGAAGTATACAAAGTAATAATTTGTTTTTTTCTTAAGTCACGGAGTTTTTTGCTAGATGTGCGAACTGGAGTGACGGTGTCAGCATCGATGTTCATTGTATTTTCTAGAGTAGACACGCGTTTTTTTAATTCGAAGTTCTCTTGCATTAATTGAGAGGCAATTTCCTCCATCTCATTTTCTATCTGCTTACTATTTCCCTTCTGCATAAATGAAAGCAAGAATAGGACGACAGCACAGGCAAGAAGAATTATGATTAGAACAGTCATTGTGTTAATAACACCTCTTTTCCCTAAACTCTACTTCTATTTATAGCATAAATTACGCCAAAAACATAGTCAAAAATGAATATTGTAAACAAAATAAAAAGAAAAGCTTAGGAATCCTTGCGTAAAGCCCTTAAAAATGATATTATAATACAGGTCTGATAAATAATTCAGTTTGATTAGAGTTTGGAGGGAAATAGAATGCGTGTTAATATCACTTTAGAATGCACTGAGTGCGGCGATCGCAATTATATCACTACTAAAAACAAACGTGAAAACCCGGAACGTATTGAACTAAAAAAATATTGTCCAAGATTGCGCCGTGTCACTTTGCACCGCGAAACTAAGTAAGCAGCAGGATTTTCACCTGTTGCTTTTTTTATGGAAAAGATTCTAGGCTAAGGAGGAGACGAAATGGCAACCAAAGCGGCGCTACGTGAACAAATACTGACACAATTGAATAAAATGGATCAAGCTACATATGAAAAACGATCACAAGTCATCGCAGAACAATTATTTCAAGAAAAAATGTGGCAAAACGCTACGACAATTGGCATTACAATCGCGAGGTTTCCAGAAATAGCAACGCAAGCAATCATCAAACAAGCTTGGCAAGATGGAAAAGTTGTATCGATACCAGAGACCGACAATAAAACCAAATCGATGCAATTTCGAGTCTACGAAGATGGCGATGAGCTCTGTAAAAAAGCATTGGGTCTCTATGAACCGTTAGAGAGCGCTGCAGTTGTTCCAAAAACAAAAGTGGATTTATTGATTGTTCCCGGTGTTTTATTCCGCACAGATGGCTATAGAATTGGTTTTGGCGCTGGTTTTTACGATCGTTACCTAGACGGCTATCAAGGAGCTACTATTTCGCTATGTTATCCCGAGCAAATAACGACTACTTTTAAGCCAGAACCCCATGATTTACCCGTCCAAAAACTAGTGATTGAAAATAATCTGAAATAATAGCAAAAAATTGGCGGAGATTGATTTACAATGTTCGCTTTTTTGCGTATAGTAGTACTTATAAATAGGATTTTAAAAGAAAGCAGGGAATTTTTTGAGCCTCCAGGAACAGTATATTTTTTGGCGCTTAACTAGTTATTTTCTAATTGAGGAAGGATATCGACTCATCCATCTTCATGAAAAGAAACAAGAACTTTGGCTAGATAATCCAGCCCAAAAGAAGCGACCAGTTATTCGAATTCAGATGAAGGAGCTCAGTTGGTCTAGTGTCGTCGAGCGAGATATTGAGCAAGTCATGCGTGTGTGCGAGGATTTACGCAAGCAGATGGGACGTTTGAAACTACCACTAGTCAATATGTATATCACACCTTTTAAGCCAGTTGGGGACACTTCAGAATGGTTCGATAAACCATTACAATCAGAAAATGAGAAAGTAAGTCTGAACAATATATTAATCGATGCAGAAAACGCAGATGAGCAGTTAAAGCAACTAGAAACAGATTTCGGTATACCTGCCGAGACATTTCAAGTTCCAACTGAACTAGACGAGAGCACCATCACTAGTGAGCGCAGCGTCGTTATCAACTATATCACCACAAAAGTAAGTGATGAACAGGTGCAAGCTCGCAAAGAAAAGCCATACGTGACATATGTTTTACTTGCGATTCAAATAGCGGTGTTTTTAATCATGACATTCACGGGAGGAACGAGCACTAACACATTTAACCTTGTTAGGTGGGGAGCAAAATTCAATCCACTCATATTTGCAGGAGAATGGTGGCGCTTCATTACGCCGATGTTTATCCATATCGGATTACTACACTTACTCATGAACTCTGTTGTCCTGTATATTATAGGACCAATGGCAGAAAAACTGTTTGGTAAGTGGCGTTTTGTGCTCATCTATGTGCTATCTGGCATAACAGGAGTTGTCGCAAGTTTTGCCTTTAACATTAATGTGGCTGCTGGAGCTAGTACGGCCATATTTGGTATTTTTGGTGCCTTGTTATATCTAGTCGTATTAAAACCTCATATTTATGCAAGGTCACTCGGAATCAGCATTGCTGGTTTAGTTGTTGTCAATTTAGTGGTTGATCTGTTTTCCCCAGGCATCGATCTCGCAGGACATATCGGCGGTTTAGTGGGCGGCTTTCTAATTGCTGGAGCTCTATCCATGCCTCATCAATACTTCCATTGGCGTCGGATTTTATATGGAGCTTCCGCTATTTTACTGACTGCATTTTTCCTGTGGTTCGGTTTTGACAAAGGAGAGCATCCGTATGATCCACAAAATGCCAACGCTGTAGCAGGGGCATTTATACAAAATGAAGATTACAAAACAGCACGAAAAATCTTGCACCAACTTCAAATTTCAGGCAGTGCCGATGCGCTAACCTATACAAACTTAGCTGTTATTGCAACGATTCAAGAGAACGAAGTGAAGGCAGCAGATTTTGCAAGAGAAGCAATTGCGCAAGAATCATTTAATCCACATGCCCATTTCTTATTGGCCCGTAGCTACGAAATGCAAGGGAACTTGGGACAAGCATTAAAAGAAGCCACAATCGCGGTTGAACAGCAAGATACAAAAACTTATGTCCAGTATAAAAGCTATTTAGAGAGCAAAATTCAAACAAGATAAGAGGTATCGTTATGAAAACAGTCTATGATGTGGCTCAATTACTGAAAAAATACGGCATTATCGTTTATCTTGGTAAGCGACAATGGGATATCGAAATGATGGAATACGAGCTAACTGAACTGTTTAAACATAAATTGCTGGATCGTGAAGTCTATGCTCATGCAAGATCGATTCTCAAAGTAGAACTAGACAAAGAGAAAGCAAAAAATAAGGTAGTAGATTAGGAGACATGTGAAAATGGAAAAGAAATTAATTGGCGTTGACCTTGGCGGCACAACTGCGAAAATCGCAATTCTAACAACCGATGGCACGATTGAAGAAAAATGGTCTGTCGAAACGGATATCTCAGATGAAGGTTCCCATATTGTTCGTAACATCGGCGACAGCATCAATCAAAAATTAAAAGACTTACAATTGGATCACGACGCTTTCTATGGTATCGGAATGGGGACGCCTGGCACGATTAACTACGAAACCGGCACAGTTAAGGGAGCATACAATCTAAACTGGGCGAAAGAGCAAAATGTAGCCACTGATCTCAAAAAAATCACCAGTTTAGATGTTCATTTAGACAATGATGCTAACATTGCAGCGGTTGGCGAAAGATGGCAAGGAGCTGGCGAAGGCTCAGCGAATGTTTTCTTTGTCACATTAGGAACGGGCGTCGGTGGAGGTATTTTTGCAGAAGGTAAAATTCTTCATGGAGCTAAAGGCGCAGCAGGAGAAATTGGTCATATCACGGTAGATACTAGTAAAGAAGCCTATGACTGTACATGTGGGAAGAAAGGTTGTCTAGAAACCATTGCTTCTGCTACAGGAATCGTGCGTGTTGCAAAAGATTTAGCTAAGTCTTTTGAAGCGGATTCTAAGTTGAAAGGCTCTATACAGCAGGAAACTGAAGATATAACATCTAAGTTGATTTTCGACCTCGCAGCAGAAGATGATGCCTTAGCACAAAAAGTAGTTGATCATATTTGTTTTTACCTTGGTCTAGCATGTAGCCATATCGGCAATATGCTTAATCCAGAAAAAATAATCATTGGTGGCGGGGTTTCGGCCGCTGGTGATGCCCTTTTAACTCCTATTCAAGATTATTTTGAAGGTATGGTTTTCCCAGCAGTTCGAGAATCAACATCGATTTCGATTGCAACGCTTGGAAATGACGCTGGTGTTTTGGGTGCCGCATGGTTAGCTTTACCGTCTGAATAATAGCTTATTTAGCTAGATGTACTACTGGCATTAATGTAACGCTAGTAGACATCTAGCTTTTTTTATAAATGGAAGGTTGTTTCACTTCCTTGATGTCAGGGTAAAATAGTAGTAACATATTAGCAAATGGAGGGAAAGAGATGAATAAATTTCGCATAAGTTTTATAATTACAATCCTTGGACTTTTATTTCTTTCCTACGGCTGTCAAAATGAGCAGACACCTGTCAGCAAAGAAAGGATAACGACTTCGAATAAAATTAAAACCTTAAACATTCAACCTAAAGAATTTCAACGGATTGTGGGCTGGATAGACGATAAGAATGTCCTAGTGCAACTGAGGAAAGAGGGAAAAGTAACCTTCGAAAGGCTCAATGTTTTTAACGGAAAGCAGCATCAAATATATGAAACATCACATGTCATCTCAGAAGTCATCATTAGCCCGAACCGAGATTGTTTCCTTATTTATTCTGCCGAAAGCAAAGATAAAGCAGCTTTAGATGTTATTTCAATGGCTGGGTCGCGGATGAGCACGAAGCAAGTAAAGCCACAAAATATAGAGTTTGCATGGAATCAAGATGATCAAAATAAGATGTTCCTCACAACATTCGATACAGATTGGAATTACCAAGTATTTCAATTAGATATTCCTTCTGGTAATTTGGTTCAATTGAATACAGACTCACCATTTGTTTCGTGGTATAGTGATAATTTATTTATTTTCAATCAAAAACTATCACCACAAAAAGACAGAGGAGACCTCTATCTCGAGGATATTCGCGATAAGACGATTAAAAACCTGGTTGTCGCAGATGTCTATAAATTCGCTGTATCTGCCAATACACTACTAACAATGGAGCCAAGCAAAGATGATAAATCTATGGTGTATAACTTTAGGACACTTGGTTTTCAATCTTATTATCAATATGAAGCACCAAGGGTATACGATGAGTTGGGGACATTCTTTCCATTCTATGATTTGAATGTAGAAGAGGAATCATTCCTTACATTTGAACCGTATGAAAGTAAGAAGCTAAAAGACCATGGCGGCGAATTCAAGCTAGTTAAAGTGAACCCAACAGAGAAAAAGAAAGAAACCATATTGGAACTAACAAATAACGAGCCTATTGTTATATCACCAAACGGTAAATACTGTTTATACGGTTACCTATTTGATCAAATAATTGATTTAGAAACAAAAGACATATCCTATTTGATACAACATCAGGATAAGATGTATTAAAATGCCAGAAAAGCACTATCGTAATGAGATAGCTCTTTATCTGGCATTTTTTATTTTATACAATTAAACAGACACATCTCTTTTTTGGAAAAAAATGAAGGATAGAGCCATAAAAATAATATAGTATACACTTAGAACCCCGATAGCTAATCCTGGAGAAAGACCTTTTACATCCATTCCGAGGCCATTTGCCTGCATGCTTACATAGTATAGTGGAGCCATAAAGATGTATTTGAACCATTGGAATTGTTCTACCAACATAAGCGTGATTCCACCTGCAATACTATTGATAAACAGCAAGAATAGTCCAATCCCTACAGCCAAAGCCTGACTTCTTAAAAGTGAAGAAACCATAAATGCAATCGAAGTAGAAAAAATCAGTTGAATCGAGAAGTAACCTAGTTGGGAACCAATCGCATCTAAAGCATTTTGTCCTACATTTGTAATATCTCCGTTCTCTGAATAGGTTGGATTAGTTACACTAATATCTTGTGTCAAGCTTCCAAAAGAAGTTAAAATCCCACCAATAATATAAGACATAGCAATCGTAAATATAGTTAAAATGACTGCATACATAAGAACAACAATATATTTAGAAAGGAGAATCTGCCAACGTTGATATGGCCGAATCAACAATAACTTTATTGTGCCATAACTAAATTCAGAAGATACAACAGCGCTAGCCACGACAATAGAAAATAGGGCTACCATAAACATACTGATGCTGTTTACAGATAACATCAATTGGATATTATCAATGTCGGGGACAAAAGATTTAAAACTTGCGGATAAAGCGAGAATGATAACTAAAATAATAAGAGGATATAGCCATGTACTGAACCTTAGTGATAATTTCTTTGTTTCATTCGCGATTAATGACATCATTCCATGCTACCCCCATTTTGTTTTGTAATTTCTAAGAAACGCTCTTCTAATGTTTTAGTATGTGCTTCTATTGCAAAAATCGAAACATCTTCTGCTACTAAATTCTTAACAAGCAACGGGATGTTGGAGGGACTACTTTTCACAAAGAAATGCGATGTTCCATTATCAGCTAGTATGTAGTCGATATTCCAATTTGTGAGTAGTTTTTTAGATAATTCAAGAGGCTCAAGGTGCATATGGAAAGTTTGTAATTGTTCCGTTTCTGCTAGATTTTCTTGTTTCATATCTGCAATATGCGTCAGCTCTCCGCGTTCTATAATTGCGAATCGATCACACAGTAGTTCCATTTCTGTTAGTAGGTGAGAGGATACAAGAACACTGACACCTTGACTAGCTAATGTTTTCATCTGCAAACGGAATTCTTTCATTCCCTCTGGATCTAATCCATTTGTAGGTTCATCAAAAATTAATAGTTTTGGTTCGTGTATAAGCGCCTGTGCCACGCCTAATCTTTGTCTCATCCCAAGCGAGTATGTTTTTACTTTATTATTAATTGCTTTGTCTAAATGCACGAGCTGAATAATTTCATGTAAGCGCTCGTGTGAGATTTTGTTTCGCGACATAGAAGCAAATGTTTTGAGATTCTGTAGCCCTGTCATATACGGATAAAATTCTGGATTTTCTACGATTGCTCCAACTTGTTGGATAGCTTCTGTGTAAGATTCGTCTATGTTTTTTCCTAAAATTTTAACCTCTCCGCTAGTCTTGCTAATGAGTTTGACAATACTTCTGATAATGGTTGTTTTTCCGGCACCATTGGGGCCTAAGAGTCCAAATATTTCACCCTCGTTCACTGAAAATGAGATATCTTTTATAATCGGTTTAGCTCCAATTCGCTTAACTAAGTGATTTATTTCTAAAACAGGCTGTGTCATAATTGCTCCTTCCTTGTTTGAAAATCTTGTTTTATTTGATCTGCGATTTCTTCGGGCGTTAGGTTATCTGTCTCTACAATTAGACCGGCGGCACTCTCGTAGAGTCTTGTCCGAGCCTCAAAAATAGCAATAATTTCATCTTTACTCTTTTCTTGAATGAGAGGGCGTGTGGTGTCGCCTTTTAATCGAGAAAGAAACGTATCAGGACTGGTCTTTAAATATACGACAAAATCAGCTGCTTCTAATTTCAACCGATTGTCATTAGCTAAAATAATGCCGCCTCCGGTTGATATAATGGCATCTTGTAGTAATGCTCTTGTTAGCATTTGATGCTCTAATTTACGAAATGCTGGTTCGCCTAAATTTGCAAAAATTTCTGTAATTGATATCTGGTGTTCGGATTGAATCTCCGTATCGATATCAACGAAAGGTAATGCTAGTTTTTTAGCTAGTATTTTACCAACTGTTGATTTTCCAGCACCCATAAATCCAGTTAAAACAATTTGTTCCATGAAAGTCCTCCCTTAGCTTCTGTTTAATTTAGTAGAAGACGAATTTTCTGTAGCTTAATATCCCAAAATACAGATCGTTTCAGTATATAGCCATTACTAAGCTCAGTTATGATATCATATCTGATGTAGTCTTCTGTACTATCTGCCCAATTATACCATAAAACAGCGTTATTGTGCTTTTCTGTGAAGGTTTTTTGCCCGCTTTTTATGCGTGAAATATTATTAGGGAGCGATAGATTTGTAAGAGTAGTGGCGAGATACTGATCCTGTAGTTGTTTTTCCATATGCAGCTTGGAGACATAGATATTGGTTGCTCCAAGCATTGTAATAATACCGATTAACGTAACATAAAGGCATAATATATACGTAAACCCATTCTGCTGCATGCTATTTACTCCCTTCTGGTTGGATATAAAAACGGGCAGATAACTGAGTATCATCTTCAAAAGTGACTTCATACAATAACTCTTCCTCTGATTTTTTTGACCATTTGTCTTGTTTTATGTTCGTTAAAAGTGGTTCATGCCCTTTATTATCAACAGAACGGCGAGTTAGGTTTTGATATGCTTCGTAGGTCACTAATTTGGATTGAGCAATGAAGGTTATCTTATGATCGGTGACAGTTAGCTTAGTACCTGTATTTAATTCTTTTTTTGTATGGTTCATGAAGAGTTGCCACTCATAATTTTTATCAATGTCCATTACTTTCAAGACAGATGCGTAGCTTTGGAAAATCAGTGGAATGAAAGAGGCTACGATGATAACAATAAGTAGTGAAAATAGAGATTCAATTAAGGTAAATCCATGCTTATTTAATAGCGTAACAAATATTTTCTTTAGCATAAGTAGCGCAAAATTGCTTCGCCTCCTGATTGTAAGTTATTCGGTATGCTTGCTTTTTAATGGTTACATCATAACTAGATGAAAAACGGCTGTTTAAATGAAATTGACTTTCCTCAGAGAGTAACTGTTGAACTGTTGTCAGTTGATTTTGCTTGTGTAGATTTTGTTTGATTTGCATCATTATGGGGAGTAGGGAAAGGACCACTAAGGATAGTAAACTAAGAGCAAAAAGACTTTCTAATAAAGAAAAACCATCAGATTTCATCAATACGAAACCTCCCTTTTCCAATTTGAAAAATAAGCGCATATTTTTTGTTCTGACCTTGAATAATAATGGTTTTAAATCTGCTGATATTTCCAAAAGGTGGAGAAAAGCGAAAGGTTTGCTCGCTTTTCTCTTGAAAATGCAATGTGGGAGTGAATTTTCTTGATAATGCTAATTTAGAAGATTTGCCAGAATAGGTATCATTATTACCATTTAGAAGAAGTATCGATTCTTGATTCGTAGTTATGGCCTCTGCCTGAAGATACATGATATCTATTTTGAGCTGATCAAGACTTTGTTTTTCTAATAAATGAGTCATCAGATTGCCAGCTGGAAGAACACTGATGCCTAGAATGATAAAACTAATAGAGAGTACGAGTAGCATTTCTATTAAAGTAAAGCCATCCTGTTTCATGGAGCTTCCGTTACTTTCCCGCTGCTATCAATCAAAACATCTTTACCATTCGGACATTTTTTCTGTTCGCCTTTTAGATAGCCGCCGCTTAAAAGGTCTTGTAAAGAAGGTACTTTGTTATTTTCTAGTTGATATGCTTGTGTCTGTCCTTGAACCATCGTAATAAACGCGTCACACCCCTTGTCGTTAATGGATTTACTCTGCTTGACGATATTTGGGATAGTGAGTAAAAGTAGTACACTAACCACGAGCAGAACAATCAACATTTCCACTAAAGTAAAACCTGATTCATCTTTCCAATTGATTTTTTTTAACATTTAAATCACTCCTATTTTTTTATTATTCAGATGGAGTTTACCATCGAGAACATCGGGAAGAGGATGGATAGATAGATGGATACGATAAGTACGCCAATCACCATAAATACAGCAGGTTGTATGAAGCTGAATATCTTTTCTATTTTTTCTTCAGATTTTTGATGACATAGTTTGTAATAAAACAGTAGTTCTTCAGCTAATTGACCATTTTTTTCGCCATGTTGGATAATATAAATTAACTCCGATTCAAAAATAGCGAAAGAAGCGAGGGATTTTGTAAATAAGGTCCCTTCAGAAAATGCTTTTTCGATGGATGTGCTAATATGTTTGAACAAGGGTGGGGAGTCTTGTAATGCGAACACTTGAACCATATCATTAATGGACAAGCCGCTTTTTAAAAGGTAACCGCATTCGCGGGCAAATAATTGAGAATAATGCAAACACATAAACTTTTTTAAGATGGGAATTCTGCAATAAAGTTCCGCGCGTTCGTAGGAGTTCTTTTTTCTTTGTTTTGTTAGGAAGATAGTACATAACATAAATAGAACTCCCAAGAAAGCTAAGAAAAGTAAGGGGAGCTTTTCTAGAATAAAATAAGTGAAATTGGTGGTTTGATTTTCTCCGTGCGTTAACTGTGTAAATAGCATGTCGAATTTCGGAAGTAGGAAAATGCGTAACAGGAAGAATACAACAATAACGGTCATAAAAAGGATAAGTGGATATTGGAAAATTTTCCGCAACGCCTTCTGTTGCTCTGCTTTTCGCATGAGGTGATCTCCGGTTTCTTGAACGGTCTCATTAAAATAACCGTGTTTACTAGCATAGTGGAGCTGTGTACAGACAAAACTCGGAAAATTTGCTTGTAGCAATGCCTCGCTAAAGGGGGCCCCTGAAGAAAGTGTTTCAATCATTTTTGTATTCCGGGATGCATCTTTTGGTGTTGTAATAGAGAGGAATGAAATCGCCTCTTCCATTGTAAAGCCCTTATTTAGAAGATCAGCAAGTCGTATGAGAAATTCGCCGTCAGCACGCCAATTATTACGAAGAGAAAAAGCCATAACAAACTCCTTTCTTGAGTTGTTGATTTATATTGTTTACTATATCGATTTCTACGGTAGTCGTAAGAAAATCATTAATTTGTTCTTTTTCTATGAATTCGTAAAGGGCGGTTCTTTTTTGCGCGAGATGGTTACATAAAGCGTGGCATCTACTAGTGCAAAACATGCAATGTAAGTGTTTTAGTTGTTGATGGGAGATGCCAATGAGGCATTGTCGTAATTCTTCTTTATCAACGCCCAGCTCTAAAAGGCGTGATAAGACACCATATGTGCTGTCTGCGTGTACTGTGCTCAAAACGAGATGTCCTGTCAAAGCGCTTCGAATAACCATTTTGGCTGTATGTGAGTCTCTAATCTCACCCACAATTAAGATGTCTGGGTCATGGCGAAGAGTTGCTCGTATGATATCTGCGTAATCAAGTCCTGCTTTTTCGTTGATTTGTACTTGTAGAAATGCTGGCATCGGGCGTTCAACAGGGTCTTCTATGGTAATAATCTGTAAGGGATGTTGCAAACTCAAAGAATGGGCCAGGCTATACATACTTGATGTTTTACCGCTACCAGTTGCTCCCGAAAATAAGAGGAGACCGGTTCGTTTCTGTGCAAGGGAAAGTATATGGTGCGTTATTCGTTGGAAAACGCTGCTTTTTTGAAAAGGTATTATTTCTTGTTCTGAGAAAACACGAATTACCATGCTTTCAATAAAGCGGAAATTAGGTATAGTAGCAAGTCGAACGGATACTTTGCGCCCTTGAATACTTGTTTGAAAAGCACCACTTTGGGGTTTTCTAGTCTCGCTAATATCCATGAACCCTCGATATTTCAAATGTGCTAGTAGTCGCTCACCTTTATCAATCGGAAGAGAGGCAAAGAATTGTAGTCTTCCATTGATACGTAGCAAAATACGATACTGTTCTTCTGCTGGAATTATGTGTACATCGCTTGCTGTGAGTAGAATTGCTTGATTTAAGAGGGTGTTGGCTAAATTTTGAATCATGTTGGCAGGCTCCTTATTTTTGTCTATGCTAAATGTATTCGCCGTAACAACACTATTTCCCTTTTCATATAGAAAAGCGAGTTTGTGATTTTAAAGTGATATATGAGCTCAAAAATGAATCTTACTAGAGAAAATAGGCAGATAAACTTTGGAATCAGGGTTAGAAAAATATTTTAGTTTGCACTAATTGTTCTATTGTTCACATACGTATAATAGAATAGAACTTTCTTTGTAAAACCCTTTCATTCCGAACTATATGTCTGAAAAAATAAAAACAGCATCTTAAATTTAATTATTTGCCGAACGATGGGGTCTCGTGGTAACATATAGGAAAGGCAGCTAATACATAATAGAGCGGATGAAAATAGACAGAGAGACTGCGAATTTTGCAGCGCCGACGGGGAAAGCATGGGAATGTGAAACTCTCAGGCAAAAGGATGTTTATGGGACGCAACTCTGGAGGCATTATTCCTTATTTTGGAGTACGACAGAGACTTATTTTAACGAGTAAGTCCTTTTAGTATGCAAAAAAAGAGGAGGATTCACATGACAGAATTAAAGAAAACGCCTATTTTTCCGTTATATGAAAAGTACGGTGCGAAAACAATTGATTTCGGCGGATGGGACTTACCAGTACAATTTTCAGGAATAAAGGCCGAGCATGAGGCTGTAAGAACAGGTGCTGGGTTATTTGACGTGTCGCATATGGGGGAAATTGCGGTGCAGGGACCTGAAAGTTTGGCATTTTTACAAAAAGTATTGTCTAATGATATTTCTAAATTAAAAATTGGAAAAGCTCAATATAATATTATGTGTTACGAAACTGGTGGTGTAGTGGATGACTTGGTCGTTTATAGGAAAGCGGATGACGATTATCTACTTGTTGTAAACGCGTCAAACACAGAAAAAGACTTTGAATGGTTGGCAGAACATGCGTCAGAAGGCGTTAAAGTGAATAATGTTTCCGCAGATTATGGACAGTTAGCTTTACAGGGGCCTAACGCTCAGACTATATTAGCGACTTTAACGGATGCAGATTTAACGGCACTTACATTCTTTGGCTTTGTTGACAACGTGGATGTAGCAGGTGTTCCAGCGCTTATATCAAGATCAGGCTATACAGGGGAAGATGGTTTTGAAATTTATACTAAAGCTTCAGATACACCTCAAGTTTGGGAAGCGATTTTAGACAAAGGTGTACTGCCAATTGGCCTTGGAGCACGTGATACATTGCGCTTTGAAGCAAACTTAGCCCTATATGGTCAGGAGCTTACGCAAGATATTTCGCCACTTGAGGCTGGTGTGGGCTTTGCGGTGAAATTACAAAAAGAGCCGGACTTCATTGGTAAACAAGCCTTGATAGCACAAAAAGAAGCTGGTTTATCGCGCAAATCTGTTGGTATCGAGCTAATTGATCGCGGGATTCCAAGACATGATTACAAGGTCTTTGCCGCTGATAAAGAGGTCGGAATTGTAACAAGCGGCACACAATCTCCAACACTTGGTAAGAACCTAGGTTTAGCGTTGATTGATATTGATTACACAGCGCTTGATACTGAAGTGGAAGTCGAAGTTCGCAACAAGAAATTGAAGGCAAAAGTAGTGCCAACCCCATTTTATAAACGCGCGAAATAATGAGGAGGATGTAATATGATGGCGAAACATCGTTTTTTACCAATGACAGAGCAAGATGAAAAGGATATGTTAGATACAATCGGAGTTTCTTCTATTGATGAACTGTTTACGGATATTCCTGAATCCATTCGTTTTAACCGAGAATATAATTTAAAACCGGCGAAATCTGAACCAGCACTTTTGAAAGAACTCGCTAAGTTGGCTAGTAAAAATGCGGATTCAGTTGAGTATGCCTCATTTTTAGGGGCTGGTGTTTACAATCATTACATTCCGACTGTGGTAGATAGTGTGATTTCTCGTTCTGAATTTTATACAGCTTATACGCCTTACCAACCCGAAATTTCACAAGGAGAGTTGCAAGCCATTTTCGAATTCCAAACGATGATTGCAGAAATTACCGGCATGGATTTAGCGAATTCTTCCATGTACGATGGCGGAACCTCGCTTGCGGAAGCTGCAATGTTAGCAAGCGCTCACACAAAACGCAAAAAAATCTTAATTTCAAAAGCGGTACACCCTGAATCGCGCAATGTCGTGAAAACGTATGCGATGGGGCAACATATCGAGGTTATCGAGATCGATGAAAAGGACGGCGTAACAGATTTGACAGCTTTAAAAGCGCAAATAGACGATACAGTAGCGGCAGTTATTGTCCAGTATCCTAATTTCTATGGTCAAGTAGAGGCGTTGCAAGAAATCGAGCCATTAGCACATGACAATAAGGCCTTATTCGTGGTTTCGAGTAATCCATTAGCGCTTGGAGCATTGACGCCGCCTGGGAAATTCGGCGCGGATATCGTCGTCGGTGATTCTCAAGTATTCGGCATTTCAGAAGCCTTCGGGGGACCGCATTGTGGTTATTTTGCTGTAAGCTCAAAATTAACCCGTAAAGTGCCTGGACGACTTGTTGGCGAGACCGTGGATGAGAATGGGAAGCGAGGATACGTGTTAACATTGCAAGCGCGTGAACAGCATATTCGTCGTGACAAAGCGACATCCAACATTTGTTCCAATCAGGCTCTGAATGCACTAGCTTCATCAGTTGCGATGAGTGCGCTTGGCAAACAAGGGATTACTGAAATGGCGAAACAAAACATTGATAAGTCTCATTTTGCAAAGAAAACCTTCCAAGAAAAAGGGTTTAATGTTATTTCTGGCGATGCGTTTTTCAACGAATTTGTAGTGAAATTATCGAAACCAGTGAAAGAAGTCAATTTAGAATTGCTAGATCAAGGCTTTATTGGTGGCTATGATTTGGGGAATTACGAGGAGAAATACGCGAACCACATGCTCGTAGCTGTAACGGAAATGCGTACAAAAGAAGAAATTGAGTCGTTTGTAACAAGTTTGGAGGGTGCAAAATGAATAATAGCGAAACAATGCCATTAGTATTTGAGCGGTCGGTTCCAGGTCGTATTGGATATAGTTTGCCGGAGCGCGATGTGCCAGAAGTAGACTTGCAGCATTTATTCGGGGCTGCTTATGTGAGGGAAACGCCTCCTGCTTTGCCAGAGTTGAGTGAGCTGGAGTTAATGCGTCATTATACAACCCTTTCTAACCATAATTTCGGCGTTGATTCGGGCTTTTATCCGCTCGGTTCTTGTACAATGAAATACAATCCAAAAATTAATGAAAAAGTTGCACGTTTCCCAGGTTTCGCGAATATTCATCCACATCAACCGGAGGAATCTGTACAGGGCGCTATGGAGATGCTTTACGATCTTCAAGAAAGTCTTGTTGAAATCACTGGCATGGACGAAGTAACATTGCAACCTGCTGCTGGTGCACACGGAGAATGGACTGCATTAATGCTAATCCGCGCTTTCCACGAGGCAAATGGGGATCATCATCGCACAAAAGTAATCATTCCAGATTCCGCGCATGGTACGAATCCTGCATCTGCCTCTGTCGCTGGCTTTGATATTATTACCGTGAAATCAAATGAAAAAGGACTTGTTGACATTGAGGATCTAAAAAGCGTGGTCGGCGATGATACAGCAGCATTGATGCTTACAAATCCAAACACGCTCGGTCTTTTTGAAGCAGATATTGTAGAAATGGCTGATATCGTGCATAGAGCTGGCGGGAAACTGTATTATGACGGTGCGAATCTGAACGCGATCATGGCAAAAGTTCGTCCTGGTGACATGGGCTTTGATGCTGTTCATTTGAATTTGCATAAAACATTCACAGGCCCACATGGCGGTGGTGGACCTGGATCAGGCCCAATCGGTGTGAAGAAGGACTTAATTCCATTTTTACCGACACCCGTTTTAACGAAAAAAGAGGATAAATATACATTTGATTACAATTATCCACAGTCGATTGGACGAGTGAAACCTTATTATGGTAACTTTGGTATCAACGTTCGCGCTTACACGTATATCCGCACAATGGGGCCAGATGGTCTGAAAAAAGTAACGGAATATGCTGTGCTGAATGCAAACTACATGATGCGTCGTTTAGAAGGAGCCTACGATTTACCGTTTGACCAAATTTGTAAACATGAATTTGTGCTTTCTGGAAAACGTCAAAAACAATTAGGCGTCCGTACATTGGATATCGCTAAGCGTCTGTTGGATCATAATTTCCATCCACCAACTGTTTATTTCCCGCTAATCGTGGAAGAAGCCATCATGATTGAACCAACAGAAACCGAGTCAAAAGAGACTTTGGATGGTTTTATCGATGTGATGCTTAAAATTGCGAAAGAAGCAGAGGACAATCCTGAAATTGTACAAGAAGCACCATATAACACCTATGTAAAACGCTTGGATGAAACGCGCGCAGCTAGAAAACCAGTCTTGCGCTACCAAGAAAAAGTAGAAGACGAAGTAACGACATGAAAAGAGGCCGTGTTCCAGTTAAATCGGGAAACACGGCCTCCTTTTTAGTCTTCTTCCGTAATCACAACACCAAGCGCTCTCGCAAAACTAAGTGCTTGCTCGGATGTTACGCGACATCCTCGTAATTTATCAAGTGAGACAGTCATACCGTCAAAGTGATTGACACTTAAATCAATACTTTCCATCAAAACGTTAGAAAAATTGGCTTCATTTAGCTTGCAATTAATAATTTCCGAATGCTTCAATTCACTCTCATAAAAATCCGCGTTTATAAGCGAACAATCATGCCATTCTACGTGCTTGAATTTCGAAAAACCGAGCGAACTCATCGTCATTAGGCAGTTTTGGAATAAGGTATTATGTATCATAGAATCTGAGAGGTCAGCACCCGTTAACTTGCAATCAATGAACTGACAGCGGTGAATAACGGCAGAATTAAAAGCAACATTTGAAAGGTTACACTTCTCGAAAATGACATCAGTGAGTTCGATATTCGGAAATTCGAGTGTCACGAAGTTCACGTTCCGCATAATAACTTGGTCGAGCACGATTCGTTCCATTGGATCAAAATCAAAGTCACGATCTTCTATCAATACTTCTCGTAGGTAGACTTCTTCGGAAAGCCAATTGGAATCTAGCGGTTCCAGATGCGCCGGTATTTTCGGTGTTTGCATTTTTTTTGACATGATAAAACCTCCTAGAAAAAGCCACTAAGCAATCGACGCGCTCAGTGGCTGTATGCTTATTTTGATTTTGTTTTTCCTGTCCATTTTTTGTAGCCGCCTTTTAGTTGGAACAGGTTTTTGTAGCCTGCTTTGTAAAGCATGATAGCTGCACGGTTGCTTCGTTGTGCGCTTTGGCAATACAAGTAGACTGGTAAATCTTGACGAATTTCTGCTTTCCGAGCTTTCATTTGGGACATCGGGATGTTTCTTGCTCCTAAAATGTGCCCAGCATCGAATTCTTTTGGCTCACGCACATCGATCAGTTGCGCTTTCCGGTAGTCTTTTTTGAATTCTTCCTCGGTTAAAATGGTTAACGCTTTCTTGCGCATCGTATATTGATACACTTCATAGCCTAGCAAAACGACCAAAATGGCAATTGCTAAGACCCAACTCCAGTCAATATTCAAGCTGATATACCCCTTTCGTTTCTTTATCTCCACTTACCATTATAACTTATTTTTTCTTTCCATCAATGACTTTCAAAGAAGTTTTTCGTTTTTTTGTTTGCGGATTGTTTTTTGCGCGTAGTTTCTGCGATTGTTTAACCGATGCTTGGTATTTATCATCTTTTTTCGGTCTATTTCCTAGAAAGCGGAAGAGTAGCCAAATAATGAGGATTAGAATGATGGCTACGACAAGGCTGCTAATAATACTTTTAAAGCCTACGAAAAAGATACCAATCACTGCTAAAATAGCTAAAATATAAAACCAAATAGGGAATTTGCGCATATTTTTCACCTCATTCTAGTAATTCTAGGTTTTCAGGTAGTGCTTCTTCCCGTTTGCTTTTTTCGACGCGATGCAACTCGTTGAATGATGCAATAGCTACTTCGACTTGATCATCTTGGGGTTCTTTTGTTGTCAAAAGTTGCAACCATAAACCTGGAACACCGAGGTATTTCAAAATCGGGATGTTGCGGCACTTGTTCGTTAGTTGTAAGACTTCAAATGCTACGCCGAGTACAACGGGGATGAGTAAAATCCGGTTGACAACTCGAACCCAGAGTGGATCTGTTGGCACGAGCATATAGATAAACATGCCGACAATAACGGTAAATAAAATGAAGCTAGAGCCGCAACGGTAGTGAAGTCGTGATCTGCTTTGGACATTTTCAACGGTAAGCTCTAAATCGGACTCGTAGCAATTGATGACCTTATGTTCTGCGCCGTGGTATTGGAACACGCGCTTGATGATGGGCGTTTGCGAGACGGCGAAAATATAGCCAAGCAAGAGAAGTAATTTGAATAGCGTTTCTAGCATAATTTGCCCCATATCACCTGACACGACTGGTCTGAAAAGATTCGCTATAAAAACCGGAATGAGTGTCATGACAAATTTTGCGAAGATGAAGGAAAGGACGCCGACAACTGCCACGCCTAGCCACATCGCTAGTTTGGACTCTTTGGTTTCGATTTTCTTATTTTCTGCTTCGTCAAGCGGGTCCTCATCATAACGATCCGTTGCGAAAGTTAGATGCTTAGAGCCGATTGCGCTTGATTCGATTAAAGCTACGATACCTCGAATAAAAGGAATTCGCTTCAATGTTTGCACCCAGCCAGGTGGGTTTTTCGTTAAATAGAAGTATTCAATGGTGCCATCTTTTCGTCGGATGGCAGTGACGGTCTCTCTGCGGCCCCCAAACATGACGCCTTCGACCACGGCTTGACCGCCATATATTCCTTTTGTCTGTTCACTCAAAATCGTTCACCAGCCTTATTTAGTATACATCTGTTATTCTACGCTAATTTGCTTGATTCGTATAGTTATAACGCATAAAAAAAGTTATTTTGCGCAGTTTGTGATAGAATAGCTGTATTCGAGCGAAAAAATAGTTACATAACGAAACATTTAGGAGGAATTAAAATGACTAAATTAGCAAAGATTCAAGCGGCTTTAGAGGATAGAAATATGGAAGCTGTTCTTGTGACGAGTGACTATAACCGTCGTTACGTTGCGGATTTCACAGGAACGACTGGTATGGCTCTTATCACGCCAAGTAAAGCCTTTTTTGTAACAGATTTCCGTTATACGGAACAAGCGGCTAAGCAAGCAGTAGGCTTTGAAATTCGCCAAAATAAAGGTCCGATTTTTGAAACAGTACAAGCAATTATCGCAGAATTAGGCATTCAAAAGCTTTATTTTGAAGAAGCTTATGTAACCGTGGCTGAACACAAATTAATGCAAAGCTTTTTCTCGGCGAAATTAGAACCGTTTAGCGACTTGTTTGAGGATATGCGTAAAGTCAAAACGGCATCGGAACTTTCTGCGATTAAAACGGCTTGCGAGATTGCAGACGAAGCATTCACGCATATTTTGACATTTATTAAACCTGGCTTGACGGAGTTAGAAGTATCCAATGAACTGGAATTTTTCATGCGTAGAAACGGGGCATCTGGTTCTTCCTTTGATACGATTGTTGCATCTGGACTTCGCTCGGCCTTACCGCACGGTGTTGCATCGGACAAAATCATTGAAGTAGGCGACTTTGTGACGATGGATTATGGTTGCTATTATAACGGTTATTGCTCTGACATGACACGCACGATTGCGATTGGCGAACCTAGCGCGAAGCTAAAAGAAATCTATGCGGTGACCTTAGAAGCACAACTTAAAGTTATTGACGCCCTAAAACCAGGGATGACTGGCATTGAGGCGGATGCTATTGCCCGCGATCATATTGCCTCAAAAGGATACGGCGAAGCATTTGGGCATTCATTAGGTCACGGCATCGGTTTAGAAATTCACGAAGGACCAAATCTTTCGATGAAGAGTCCAAATGTCCTTGTGGCAGGAAATGTTGTGACGGATGAGCCAGGCATTTATTTACCAGGCGTTGGCGGCGTAAGGATTGAAGATGATATTTTAATTACGGAAACAGGAAATGAAGTTTTAACACACTCATCAAAAGAACTAATTATTTTATAGAATTGTATAATGGCGCGTTTTGTGGTTAAATAAGTAAGGATGAAACCAACTTAAAAGTAGGAGGATACAAAGATGATTTCAGTAAATGATTTTAAAACAGGTTTAACGATCGAAGTAGATAACGGCATCTGGCGCGTGCTAGATTTCCAACATGTAAAACCAGGAAAGGGCGCTGCATTCGTTCGTTCGAAATTACGTAACTTACGTACTGGTGCTATTCAAGAAAAAACATTCCGCGGTGGCGAGAAAGTAGCCAAAGCACAAATCGATAACAATAAAATGCAATATCTGTATGCAAGTGGCGATCAGCACATCTTTATGAACACAGAAACATACGATCAAATCGAGCTACCAGAAAAACAAATCGAGTATGAATTGAAATTTTTACGTGAAAACATGGAAGTTCAAATCATGATGTACCAAGGAGAAACGCTTGGTGTAGACTTGCCAAACACGGTTGAGCTAAAAGTAGTAGCGACAGACCCAGGAATTAAAGGCGATACATCTTCCGGTGGTTCAAAACCTGCAACGCTTGAAACGGGCCTTGTTGTCAACGTTCCTTTCTTCGTCAATGTGGATGACACGCTTGTTGTCAACACGACAGAAGGCGGATCATACGTTTCACGTGCACAATAATTGAAAAAATAGTCTGTCTTATTCTGTTCAGAGCCTAGTTTTACGGTTCTCCGTGAGCAGAATAGGATAAGGCTATTTTTTTTGCAAAAAAACGGTGTTAAGCTACGAGTTTCTACGGAAAGTATGGTACAATAATTAGGATGCGTGACGAATGCATTTGAACTTATATATATTTTATAGATGAATTTTGAGGAGTGTTATAAATAATGTTATCAATTAACGAGATTAAGCAACTTGTGAAATTAGTAGATGAGTCTTCATTGACTGAGTTCGAATACGAGACAGAACAAGGCAAGATTAAAATGAAAAAAGGTGGCGAACATACAGGGGCACCAGTTGTTTCCACACCAACAGTACAAGCAGTTCTTCCAGCGCCACAAGTAGAAGCAGAAGTAGCTACCGTAACACCAACCGCACCAGCAGAAGACTTCCATGTTATCACATCACCAATGGTCGGAACTTTTTACAGCTCTCCAAATCCAGAAAGCCCAGCATTTGTAGAAGTTGGCGCTATGGTGCATGAGAAGACAGTTGTGGCGATTATTGAAGCGATGAAATTACTAAATGATGTCGATGCAGATGTGAACGGTGAAATTGTCGAAGTACTTGCTTCCAACGGTGAACTAGTCGAATTCGGTCAGCCATTATTCAAAGTTAGAAAGAAATAAGGGGTAATAATCATGATAAAAAAAATATTGATAGCGAACCGTGGAGAAATCGCTGTTCGTATCATCCGCGCTGCAAAAGAGATGAATATTGAAACGGTTGCCATTTATTCAGAAGCAGATGCTGAGAGCCTACATATCCAATTGGCAGATGAAGCATACTGTGTCGGACCTGCACCTTCGAAAGAAAGCTATCTTAACATGTCGAATATTATTAGCGTTGCCGTATTGACGAATTGTGACGCGATTCACCCAGGTTATGGCTTTTTAGCGGAAAACGCTGATTTTGCAGAGCTTTGTCAAGACTGCAATATTATTTTCATCGGTCCGAGTGCCGACGCGATTTCGCAAATGGGAACAAAAGATGTCGCCCGCGAAACAATGAAAAAAGCAGGAGTCCCAGTCGTTCCAGGCTCTACAGGAATCATTCAAGATGTAGAAGAAGCGAAGAAATTGGCGAAGAAAATCGGCTATCCTGTCATCATCAAAGCAACAGCTGGTGGCGGCGGTAAAGGAATTCGTGTCGCTGAAGATGAAGAAAAACTCGTTTCCGGCTTGCAAACGACGCAACAAGAAGCCGAAGCAGCATTTGGCGATTCCGGCGTGTACATTGAGAAATTCATTCAAGATTTCCGTCACGTTGAAATCCAAGTCATGGCGGACAATTATGGTAATGCCATTCACTTAGGTGAACGTGACTGCTCTATTCAACGTCGCCTTCAAAAACTAATTGAAGAAGCACCATCACCGGCCCTAGACGAAAAAATGCGTCAGAAAATGGGGAAAGCAGCTGTAAAAGCAGCGAAAGCCGTAAAATATTCTGGCGCTGGAACCATCGAATTTATTTATGAACCACACGAAAAAACATTTTATTTCATGGAAATGAATACGCGTGTACAGGTGGAACATCCCGTGACAGAGTGGATTACTGGTATTGACATCGTGAAACAACAAATTCTCGTTGCATCTGGTGAACGCTTGACCATCAAACAAGAAGACGTGAAATTAACTGGTTGGGCAATCGAATGCCGTATTAATGCAGAAAACCCAGAGAAGAATTTCATGCCAGCACCAGGAGAAATCAAGTTTTACCTCCCACCAGGTGGCAATGGTGTTCGCGTCGATTCTGCGGCATATCCGAACTACAAAATCCCCCCATATTACGATTCCATGGTAGCAAAAGTGATTTGTTATGGTGAAACGCGTGATGAAGCAATCGCTAAAATGAAACGAGCGTTGGGCGAATTTGCAGTCGAAGGAATTCCAACAACGATTCCGTTCCATTTACGCGTGTTAGACCACGAAGTCTTTATTTCAGGGGACTTCAATACGAAATTCCTTGAAAAGTATGATGTAATGAATCAATCGTGAGGAGAGATAATCATGGCATTAACAAAAAATAAAAACGAGGAAACACTTGGGAAAATCGAAATAGCACCCGAAGTTATTGGCGTTATTGCAGGCCTTGCTGCGGCAGAAGTTGAAAATGTGGCTGGTATGCAAGGTTCATTTACTAATGAAATGCGCGAACGTCTTGGTGGCGCAGTAAACCATAGTAAAGGTGTAAAAATTGATTTAACGGAAGATGGTATTGTGATTGATGTTTATTGCTATATTCAATTTGGAGCAACCATTCCACTTTTAGCACAGAACATTCAAGATAGCATCCGTGAAACTATTCTAAATATGACTGGCCTAGAAGTCGTTGAAGTGAATATCCATATTGTTGGTGTCCAATTCGAACGGCAAGAAACGATGTCATTTGATGAAATAGAAATTTAATAAGTAAGGCGGAACCTTACTGAACTAAGGAGTAGAGCTTTTAATGAAAAGACGAGAAGCACGAGAAAAGGCTCTTCAAATATTGTTTCAAATGGAACTTAACGAGATGCATTTGGATCAAGCGATAGCCAACGTGATGGAAGACCAGAGCGATGCCTATGTTGATAAGTTAGTAGAAGGCGTCGTTGCCAATAAGACAGCGATTGACGAGCTGATTGCAGGGAATTTGGACAATTGGAGTATGGATCGATTGAATAAAGTCGACCTTGCTATCCTACGAGTGAGTGTATTTGAAATGGTTTATTGTGAAGATATACCCGACAGAGTAAGCTTGAACGAATCACTCGAAATCGCCAAAATTTTCAGCGATGAGAAGTCAAGTAAGTTTATCAATGGTGTTTTAGCTAATATCGCGAAAGATGACGATATAGATTAAATATTTTTACGCAGTGTCATTTTTAATTTACAAAAGTTTCGACGAATGAGTAATGTTACCTGTTTCGGGGCGCTTTTCGGGCCTCGGAATTATCAGGTTTCAGATAAAAATTAAGGGGGCTTTTTTGATGGGACAAATTATTGATGGTAAACAACTGGCGAAAAAGATTCAAGAGAACGTAACAAATGAGGTGGCTGAACTCGCGAAACAAAATTTACAACCAGGACTTGCGGTTGTGCTTGTTGGCGATAATCAGGCGAGCCGTACATATGTAAGAAATAAGCAGAAGCGCACAGAAGAAGCAGGTATGAAATCCGTTTTAATCGAGTTACCAGAAGACATCTCAGAAGCTAAATTGTTAGAGACCGTAGAAGACTTAAATAATGACGTGACGATTCATGGTATTTTAGTACAGTTACCGCTTCCAAAGCATATTTCTGAGGACAAAGTGATTGACACGATTATTCCTGAAAAAGATGTCGATGGCTTCCATCCAATTAATGTTGGGAACCTTTACGTTGGGAAAGAAGCGTTTGTTCCTTGTACACCAGCTGGAATCATTGAGCTGATTAAATCAACTGGAGTTTCTATTGAAGGCAAACAAGCAGTCGTTATCGGACGCAGTAATATTGTCGGAAAACCTGTCGCTCAACTATTATTGCAAGAGAATGCGACGGTAACAATCGCACACAGCCGCACGAAAGACTTAACAGCCGTTGCACGCACAGCAGATATTTTAGTTGTTGCCACCGGACTCGCTAAATTCATAAAAAAAGAAGCAATTAAGCCTGGCGCAGTAGTCATTGATGTAGGCATGGATCGCGATGAAAATAATAAATTGTGTGGCGATGTTGACTTTGATGATGTCAAAGATACTGCCGGCTATATCACACCGGTTCCTGGTGGTGTAGGTCCCATGACGATTACAATGCTACTTGCAAACACGCTAAAAGCAGCAAAACGCATTTGGGATACACAATTACAAACGAAATAAAGTAGAATTTATTGAAACTAGGTTGCGTACTAACGAGACCTGCATAGAGAAGCTGGGACAAACTCAATATAAAGCAAAAGCGCCCTCCTATTTTTTCAGGTAGGGAGTAGTTTCCCCGACCATGCAAGAAGTTAAGCGTAGCAAGTATTGCGTAGCCGAACCATAGAGATGTACCGCGTCCTTATTTTAAATATCCTGAAGGAACGCCTATTCGCGATGCTCATAGGCATATTGGGGCTGTAACTCATTTCATTTCGAACAGCCCCAACAATGCGAGCGCTTGTCGCTGATTTACATGGAGTATACGCCAGATTTATAAATTTTTTTATTGTTAGGTTGTGTGGTGATGGAGCAAGACAAATACCTCAGTGTTGAGGCGCTAACTAAATATATTGAGAAGAAATTTGAAGTCGATCCTTATTTGAAAAATGTCTATGTAAAAGGGGAAATTTCGAATTTTAAACAGCCTGTCAGTGGTCATATGTATTTTACGCTGAAAGATGAAGGTGCTGAGCTTCGTTGCGTTATGTTCCAAAAATCGGCTGCTAAACTTGGTTTTAAACCGGAGGATGGCATGCAGATCATGTTGACTGGTCGCGTGAGTGCCTTTAGTAAAGGCGGACGCTATCAACTGTATGCAGAATGGATGGAGCCTGACGGGATTGGTAGCCTCTACATTAAGCTAGAGCAATTAAAGAAACAATTGGACAAGGAGGGGCTTTTTGCGCAAAATCGCAAACAGGCGCTTCCTTCTTTTCCTGCAAAAGTAGGAATAATTACGTCGAAAACAGGTGCCGCAATTCGGGATATGATAACGACGATGAAACGACGCATGCCTTCGACCGAAATTTTGCTATTCCCAACGATTGTGCAAGGGGATACGGCTGCTCCAAATATTGTTCGGAATATTGAACGAGCCAATTTTCGGAATGATATTGATGTTTTAATTATTGGTCGTGGTGGCGGTTCTATTGAGGATTTATGGGCGTTTAACGAGGAAATTGTGGTGCGGGCTGTGGCTGATTCTGCTATCCCAATTATTTCTGCGGTGGGGCATGAGACAGATACAACATTGACGGATTATGTAGCAGATGTTCGGGCAGCAACACCAACAGCCGCTGCAGAATTGGCCGTTCCGGATTATCGAGATCTATTAGAACGCATAGCAGAACGTCGTTTTCGTCTGATTCAGGCAATGAAACAACGAGTAGATGTTTCTAAACAACACGTGTCTAGGCAACAAGAACGTTTATTTATGCATGGACCTAAGCGCCAAATAGAGCAGTATCAAGAACGTACGGACTATTTTATCGAACGTCTAGCGCGCGGATTAAAGCAACACCTCATCCTGAATCAACATGCGTTTGAACGGCTATCCTTTCGTTTGTCGCACACTGGATTAGATCGTGAAATAGTGCAACAAAAGCAGATGTTGGCGAATGTTAGCAAAGACTTGAATCAACAAATGAGTCATCTTGTCACAACAAAGCGACGAGATTTCTTGCAAAAAATAGAAGCCCTAGAACATTTGAGCCCACTTGGTTTGCTACAGCGAGGTTATAGCGTTGTTTATAAGGAGAATGAAATCCTATCATCGAGCACGAATCTGGAAGTTGGCGATGAAATTAAAGTGACAATGGCAGATGGAAAAATTCGGGCAAAAATCACAGAAAAGGAGGGCAACTAATTATGGCAACGAAAAAAATTAGTTATGAAGAAGCGATGAAGGAACTTGAAGGTATCGTTCAAATGTTAGAAGAAGGCAATGTTTCCTTAGAAGATTCTCTGGAGATGTACCAACGTGGTATTGAATTGACAAAATTATGCCAAGAAAAACTAGCTGCGGCGGAAGATAAATTAGCGAAAGTGGTTACTGAATCAGATGAGGAAGAACCATTTCAGGCAGAAGAAGGTAAGAAATAATGACATTTGAGCAATTTATGGAACACTATAAGCAAGAAATAGAAGCGTGCATGAAGCGAACTATTAGTGCAACTAGTTCTGATCAAAAACTAGAGCAGTCGATGATGTACTCGCTGGAAGCTGGTGGAAAACGTATTCGACCACTCCTTGTGCTAGCGACTCTGATTGCTTATGGAAAAGATCCTAAACTGGGCTATGAAACAGCTGCCGCGATGGAAATGATTCATACATATAGCTTGATTCATGACGACTTACCGGCGATGGATAATGATGACTACAGACGAGGAAAACTGACCAACCATAAGGTGTACGGCGATGCTACAGCAATTTTGGCTGGAGATGCACTACTCACAAAAGCCTTTGAAATCATCGCAAATGATATTAATTTACCCGCTACGACAAAAATCGAACTCGTACAACTTTTTGCAAAAAATGCTGGTGTAGCTGGTATGGTAGGCGGTCAACAGGCGGATATTCTTGGCGAAAATAAAACGTTAACGCTTGAAGAACTGGAATCGATTCACCAGCGTAAAACGGGCGCTTTGTTAACGGCTTCTGTACTAAGTGGCGCTATTATTGCAGATGCAACGAAAGCGGAGCAGGAAACGCTGATGAAATTTTCAGAGCATATAGGCATTGCCTTTCAAATCTGTGATGATATTTTAGATGTGATTGGTGATGCGGTCAAAATGGGCAAAAAAACGGGTGCTGATTTTGATTTACAGAAAAGCACGTATCCTGCATTATTGTCTTTAGAAGGCGCGAAACAAGCCTTGACAGAGCATACCACTGCCGCAAAACATGCGCTAGGAATGCTAGATATTGATGCTACGTATTTGTTAGGATTGACGGATTTGATTGCTTTACGTGATTTCTAGTCAGTAGAAATGATAAACATTCTAAATGTACCTGCGCGGCGTTTAGAATGTTTATCATTCACGCCTCTACATAGACTGATATCTATATATAGGTGTGAATGATATAGACAACGCCCAGTTTTTCAAAGCTATTAATGATTTCTAAAAAGGAGGTATATTATGCAAATAACATTAGCTATATTAGTCTTCACCTTAACACTTATTTTTGTCATTTGGCAGCCTAAAAATTTATCAATCGGCTGGTCTGCATGTGGTGGAGCTATTATTGCATTGCTTTTAGGTGTTGTAACGTTAACGGATATTGTGACAGTGACTGGAATTGTTTGGAATGCTACATTAGCCTTTATTGCCATCATTATCATTTCGCTAGTCCTAGATGAAATTGGTTTTTTCGAATGGGCGGCACTACATATGGCACGGTTGGCTAAGGGGAATGGCATACTTATGTTCGTTCTTATATCCATTTTAGGAGCGCTTGTCGCTGCTTTTTTTGCCAACGACGGTGCGGCACTTATTTTGACGCCTATTGTATTGGCGATGGTTCGTGCGCTTAAATTTGATGAGAAGAAGGTTTTTCCGTTTATTATTGCAAGTGGATTTATCGCGGATACAACCTCTTTGCCATTGGTCGTGAGTAATTTGGTGAATATTGTCTCAGCTGACTTTTTCGGGATTACATTCTCACGCTATGCTTTGGTTATGTGGATTCCTAATTTATTTTCTCTTATTGCAAGCATTTCTATTCTGTATATTTATTTCCGAAAAGCCTTGCCCAAAAAGTACAGTACTGCAGATCTTACCGCGCCAGCTACTGCGATAAAAGATGTTAGAATGTTCCATATTTCATGGTATGTGCTCGCGATTCTTTTAGTAGGCTATTTTTCAAGTAGCTTGTTAGAGATTCCCGTTTCATTTATCGCGCTGACTGTTGCCTTCATCTTTTTATTACTTGCTAAAAGGAGTAAAGCGGTCCGCAGCAAAGCCATTTTAAAAGGGGCGCCTTGGAATATTGTATTTTTCTCTATTGGCATGTATGTGGTTGTCTATGGTTTACAAAACGCGGGTATTACGAAGTTGTTAGCCAATGTAGTTGAGCATGTGGCTCATTATGGCTTGTTTGCTGGAACCATCGGGATGGGATTCATCGCCGCTTTCCTATCTTCTATTATGAATAATATGCCAACTGTGATGATAAACGCGTTAGCCATCGATCACACGCCATTTACAGGCATCATAAAACAAGCGCTCATTTATGCGAATGTGATAGGTTCTGACTTAGGTCCAAAAATAACGCCGATTGGTTCTTTAGCGACACTTCTATGGCTGCACGTATTAGCTCAAAAAAATATGAAAATAAGCTGGGGTACCTATTTTAAAATTGGTATTGTTATTACGCTTCCAGTCCTATTTGTAACACTCATTGGTTTATATATATCATTACTTATTTGGAATTAATGGAGGTAGTTGTATGAAAATCATTATTATCGGTTCGGTGGCTGCAGGAACAAGCGTCGCCGCAAAAGCTAGAAGAAATACGGAAAAAGAAGCGATTGTTGTCTATGATAAGGGGATGGATATATCGTATTCTGTCTGCGGTATCCCTTATTTTATCGGGCGCGAAGTCTCATCGATTGACACGCTAACCCCTAGAAATGCCGCATGGTTTCAAAAAAGATATAACGTGACCATTCATACAGAACATCACGTTTTAAAAATTCATCCCGAGAAGCAAACAATCGACGTTTTGAATCTTAGAACAGGTGTAATATTCGAAGACTCCTATGATGAATTAGTGATTGCAACGGGGGCGAAACCTATTATACCAGACACTTTCACAGCCTATCCACACGCTCAAAATGTCTTCCATGTTAGAAATATACAAGATGCAGCTAATATAGACCAATTTATACGTCAGAAAAAGCCAAGAAAAGCATTGATTGTTGGTGCAGGTTTTATCGGTATGGAGATGGCGGAGCAACTAAAACAAATAGGTATAGCTGTTACGGTGATGCAACGCGGTAATCAAGTGATGAAACACCTTGATCAAGATATGGCTTTTCGTGTTCAAAAAGAGCTCGAAAAACAAAACGTTCAGGTTAAGTTAAATACAACTGTTGAAGAAGTGGATTATTTAGACGAAGATAACAGTGTTTTATCAATTCTAGATAGCCATGGAAATAAATACGATACAGATATGATTATTTTAGCTACTGGTGTTGCGCCGAGTACCGACATATTAGATGGTACAAGTATTTCTATCGGGCAAACAGGGGCTATTTCAGTGGATAAGACAATGCGAACGAACATACCAACTATTTCAGCCGTAGGGGATGTTGCAGAAAGCTACTCATTGATTACTGGTCAGCCTTTATATCGACCATTGGGTTCTACAGCAAACAAGATGGGGCGGATTTCAGGTGATGCTTTAACAGGTGGTACTTTGACGTATCGGGGGATTCTTGGTACGGGCATTGTGCGGATTTTTGATATGACGGTTGCTTATACGGGATTGAATGAGCAAGAAGCGCGCGAAGCTGGATTCGAAATAGAAGTATTATACAATATTAAACCTGATAAGGCTGATTATTTAGGCGGTAAAGAAATAACGATAAAAGCGATTGCTGATAAGAAAACCGCGCGAATTCTTGGAGCCCAAATAACAGGATCGAGTGGTGTGGATAAACGAATCGATGTGTTGGCTACGGCAATTACTTTTAAAGCTACTGCTGCGGATTTATTTCATTTAGATTTGGCTTATGCGCCACCATTCTCAACGACAAAAGATCCCATTTTATATACTGGGATGGCGTTAGATAATGCAATCCACGATAATCCACTAATCACACCTGCTGAGTTAGAGAAAAGACGAAAATCGGGGGAAATGTTGCAGATTATTGATACGCGCTCAAAAAAACAGTTTGAAGCATCTGCCGTTAAAGGCGCGATCCACATTCCTTTGGCGGAACTTCGAGAACGTATCCATTGCCTTGATTCTACTTTACCTACAGTAACATACTGCAATAAAGGTGTGACAGGTAATGCTGCTCAGAACATATTAAAAAATAATGGTTTTACTACGGTTTATAATTTATCTGGTGGAAATAAAAACTACCAACTTTATTTAGAAATGCAAGAAAAATAAGCGGTTTTATCGATGGATGGGTCAGGACAAGCTCCTAGCACCCACCATCTTTTTTGTTTAGAGTCATAATTTATACGACGTTAGCCAACAATTTAATAGTAAATTTCCCGTAACTGGTTTATAATGAGACCAATGGAAACATTTAAGGTAGCATGAATTGGCGTGCACCAAACGATATTGATGGAGAAATCCTAGAAAGTGAGTTGTTTTGTTTGGATTTATTGAAAATTACGGATCCTGCGTTCGTGAAAGACTTGGACGTAGCGCAAATGGAAGCGCTCAGTGCGGATATTCGCGAGTTCCTGATTCAATCGACTTCCAAAACGGGCGGGCATATCGGACCGAATCTTGGTGTTGTTGAGCTGACGGTAGCACTTCACCATTGTTTTGATAGCCCTGAAGATAAGTTTTTATGGGATGTCGGGCACCAATCCTACGTACACAAGATTTTAACTGGTAGAGCAAATAGATTTGATACATTACGACAGCATGATGGTTTAGACGGTTTTCCGAAGCGCAAAGAGTCAGAGCATGATGTTTGGGAAACTGGCCATAGTTCTACTTCGTTGTCAGCAGCAGCAGGAATGGCGATTGCACGGGATATCCGCAAACAGAAATATCACGTTTTGCCGATTATTGGTGACGGGGCATTGACTGGCGGTATGGCGCTTGAAGCACTGAATCATATTGGTGATATGAAGAAAAATGTGATTGTGGTTTTAAATGATAACAACATGTCGATTGCGCCGAACGTTGGAGCGATGCATAATGTTCTTGGTAAACTGCGTACGTCAGGTAAATTTAAACGTGCGAAAAAGGATATCGAAGCGGCGATGAAAAAAATTCCGACGGCTGGTGATAAGATTGCTGGCGCTGCGGAACGAATTAAAGATAGTATTAAATATCTACTTGTGCAGGGTACTTTTTTTGAAGAGATGGGTTATACGTATCTCGGCCCTGTGAATGGTCACGATTACAATGATCTGATTACGAACATGGAGTTTGCTAAGAAAGTGAAGGGGCCTGTTCTGATGCATGTGGTGACGACGAAAGGAAAAGGCTATCAACCTGCTGAATCTGATCGTATTGGAAACTGGCACGGCACTGGTCCTTATAAAATCGAAACCGGTGATTTTATCAAGCCTGTTGGTGGTCCCCCTGCATGGAGTGCTGTTATTAGTGATGCGGTATTGGAACTGGCACAGGGCGATGAACGCGTTGTTGCGATTACGCCTGCCATGCCTGTTGGTTCAAAACTTGAGAAATTCGCTACTGCTTTCCCTGATCGCTTTTTTGATGTTGGGATTGCGGAACAGCATGCAACAACAATGGCAGCGGGGCTTGCGGCACTTGACATGAAACCGTTTTTAGCGATCTATTCGACGTTTTTACAGCGCGCGTATGATCAAGTGGTACATGATATTTGCCGGCAAGAACTGAATGTGATGATTGGGATTGACCGCGCTGGCTTAGTCGGTGCCGATGGTGAGACGCATCAAGGTATTTTTGACATTGGCTTTTTACGCGGGATTCCAAATATGACGATTATGATGCCAAAGGATGAAAATGAAGCGCGGCATCTTGTGAAAACGGCGCATGAATACGATGCTGGACCGATTGCGATTCGCTATCCGCGTGGAAATGGAATCGGCGTGAAAATTGACGCTGAGATGAAAGCTGTTCCAATTGGTTCGTGGGAAGCGCTTAGTGAGCCTGCCGATGTAGCTATTTTGACATTTGGGACGACGATCCCGATGGCTGTCGAGGCGGCGATGGAATTGAAACGTCAAGGTATTCAGGCTGGTGTTATCAATGCACGCTTCATTAAGCCGCTAGATAAGGCGATGTTGCATGATTTGATGAAACGCGGCGTTCCGATTATTACGGTCGAAGAATCCCTTTTAAAAGGCGGATTTGGTACGGCGGTGCTCGAGTTTGCTGAGGAACACGGCTATGATCAAGCGGTTGTCAGACGAATTGGACTTCCTGACACGTTTATTAGCCACGGTTCGGTCGATATGATATTGGCAGAGCACGGTATTTCAGCGCTTGGTATTTTAAGTACGATTCAAAAAATATTACCAGAAAAACAGATAAGGGCGTAGAGATGGCGATAAAAAAAGAACGTGTAGACGTATTATTAGTAGAACAAGGCTTATTTGAAACACGCGAAAAAGCGAAACGGTCTGTGATGGCTGGCTTAGTGTATTTAAAAGAAGAACGCGTTGATAAACCCGGCGAAAAATTCCCTGTGGAAGCCGTTTTTCAGGTGAAGGGAAAAGTGATGCCATATGTAAGTCGTGGCGGCCTGAAATTAGAGAAGGCGCTCCAAGTATTTGATTTGGATGTAAAAGACAAGCTGTTGCTAGATATTGGTTCTTCGACAGGTGGATTTACGGACTGTGCCCTTCAAAATGGCGCCAAGCATTCGTACGCGCTCGATGTCGGCTATAATCAGTTGGCATGGAAACTGCGCAATGATCCGCGCGTGACAGTCATGGAGCGCACGAATTTCCGTTACGTAACGCCCGCTGATTTTGAACAAGGTTTAGCAGATTTTGCGACGATTGATGTTTCTTTTATCTCGCTAAAATTAATCTTACCTGTTCTGAAAACCGTTTTGGTTAGTGGTGGGGAAGTCATGTGTTTAATAAAGCCGCAATTCGAGGCTGGAAAAGAACAAGTCGGGAAAAAAGGAATTATCCGTGATGCGAAAATTCACCTAGAAGTTATCGAGAAAATCACAACTTTTGCGATTGCGGAAGGCTACTCTGTCCTTGCTGTGGACTTTTCTCCGATTACCGGCGGCGAAGGTAACATCGAATTTATCGCTCATCTAAAATGGGATAATAAAGGCGAAAATCATTTATCTGCGACTGAACTAGCGGAAATTGTGACAAAAGCTCATACGAAATTAGAATAATTATACATGTCGAGTTGTCTTCTACAGATAGCTCGACTTTTTATATTTCAAGCCACTTTTTGCGCATTTTCAGCCCTTATTTTAGCTTTTTCACATGCATACGACTGTTTAGAAACTTTTTTCAAGTTAAATCCGTGACTTTACGCTCGTTTTGGGCTAAGATGTAAGAGAGAAAAAGTTCGTGAGGTGAGAAATAATGAATAAAGGTCATCGTCATATTATTATTCGAGAACTCGTAACATCCAATGAAATCGAAACGCAAGAAGATCTTGTTGAGTTATTGCTAAAAAGAGACGTCAAAGTCACCCAAGCCACGATTTCCCGCGATATTAAAGAATTGCACCTGGTGAAAGTTCCGACACAAACTGGAAACTACAAGTACAGTCTACCCGCTGATAATCGTTTTAATCCACATCAAAAGTTGAAACGATCCCTTGTGGACGCATTTATCAGTGTGGAAACCGTACAATTTATGCTCATTTTAAAAGTCATGCCTGGTAACGCAAATGCGATTGGAGCCTTGATTGATAATTTGAATTGGGAAGAAAAGGTTGGCTCTTTGTGCGGAGATGATACGTGTTTAATTATTTGCAGAAGTGAAGCCGAAGCGAAAGTATTAGCCGAGCGTTTTATTGAGATGCTCTAAATTTGAGGTGAATAGATTTGTTACAAGAACTAACGATTAGAAATTTTGCTATCATCGAATCTTTAAATCTATCTTTTCAAGAAGGTATGACTGTTCTGACAGGGGAGACCGGCGCTGGAAAATCGATTATTATTGATGCGCTTGGTCTTCTTGTTGGTGGTAGAGGTTCTGTTGATTTTATTAGACATGGAGAAGAAAAGCTGGAAATTCAAGGCTTGTTCACGATTAATCGGCAAAATAAAGGTTGCTTAGAAGCTCTAGAAAACAACGGAATCGACGCAAGTGATGGTATGGTTGTTTTGGAACGCATGCTATTTCAAAGTGGCAAAAATACGTGCCGAATTAACGGAAAACTGGCAACAACAGTCGTTTTGCGCGAAATTGGGTCGCGGCTTATTGATATTCATAGTCAACATGAGCATCAGGAATTGATGAACGATGAGTTTCATTTGCAGCTCTTAGACCGGTTTGCTTGGAAAGATATCGAACCTACACTTGCGAGTTATCAGACTGAGTATGCCGCTTATACGGAAATGAAGACAAAGTGGCGCAATTGGACAAAAAACGAACAAGAACTTGCGCAACGTTTGGATATGCTTCGTTTCCAACAAGATGAAATTGCGAGCGCAAATCTGCGGTTAGGTGAAGAAGAAGGCTTAGTTGAGCAAAAGCACGTTCTGGCAAATTTCGAGAAAATCAACGAAAGTCTGCAAAATGCCTATACGGCGCTTCAAGGGGAAGAACGAGGTCTCGAATTCATCTCTGAGGCGATGCGTCATGTGGAAACAGCTAGCGATATTTTGCCAGAATACAAGGCGCTTAGTGAATCTGTCGCATCTAGTTTTTATTTATTGGAAGAAAGCGCCATGCAAATTCGGCAACAACTTGATAAGTTAGAATTCCAACCAGATGAACTGGATACAATTGAAACGCGGCTAAATGAATTAAGCCAATTGAAACGAAAATACGGCAAAACGGTTGAGGCGATTATTCAATATAACGAAGAAATCGACCAGGAAATTCTAGAATTATCGGATCGCGAAACACATCTTGGTCAACTCGAACAAGATTTAGAGAAAGCGAAGAATCGTTTAAGTGAATTAGCATCTGAACTAACTGCAATTCGACAAAAAGCAGCAACACAACTCGGAAAGCAGATTAAAAATGAACTGAATCAACTCTATATGGAAAAAGCGATTTTCCAAGTCAATTTCGCCACGCAAACCAATGAATTCACAGAAAACGGTGTTGACAAAGTCGCATTTTATATGAGTACCAACCCAGGTGAACCGCTAAAAGCCCTTTCTAAAGTTGCATCTGGCGGTGAGCTTTCGCGTATGATGTTGGCACTTAAAACCATTTTTTCGAGGCATCAAGGTATTACATCGATTATTTTCGATGAGGTTGATACAGGTGTTAGTGGACGCGTGGCACAAGCGATTGCTGAGAAGATTTACGCTGTAGCCATTGGTTCGCAAGTACTCTGTATTTCTCATTTACCGCAAGTTGCTGCGATGGCCGATCATCATTTCTATATTTCTAAAGCAACAACGGAAAACCGCACGATGACTTCTGTTATGTCACTTTCTGGCGATGAAAAAATTGAGGAAATTAGTCGCATGATTGCGGGAATTGAAGTGACGGATGTGACGAAACAACACGCGAATGAAATGCTTACGCAAGCGATGAAAATCAAAGCACAAAAGCAAACGTAACCTAAAAATGAATTAAATAGCTTGCATCTCAAAAGAAATTTGCTTACAATGATGAGGTAGTATTTTTTATCACCTGGTCATAAAAACAACTACTAATTTGAGATGTAGGTTTTTTTCTGTGAAAATCTCAAATTTGGAGGCTTTTTATGACAAAAAAATCAATATTTGATCCTGTAAAACCGCGCAGAAATGTGACCATTGCTATTGCTGGGGCGGATGATCCTGTTATTTTAGAAGTCGTGGAGCAAGCGCTAGAACTCGGTATTGCTGACTTTTTATTATTTGGACAAGCAGAATCTATTCCAACTGAATCACCAAATGTACGAATTGTCGCAACGACATCGGAGCAAGAAGCTGCAGAAAAAGCTGCCAAGGCCGTAGTTAACAAGGAAGCTGATATCCTGATGAAAGGGAATCTACCAACTGGACTCATTTTGAAAACGATTTTAAAGCGCGAATATCAGCTACGCGCTAAAGAGTTGTTATCGCATGTTTCGGTGTTTGAAATTCCGGCGTATGATAAGCCATTAATTGTCTCTGATGTCGCGATGAATATTGCGCCGAATGAGGAAGAACAGATTCAAATCACACACAATGCGATTGAAGTAGCGCGCAAACTAGGCATTGAGAAGCCGAAAGTGGCGATTTTGAGCGCTGTAGAGAAAGAAAATCCTAAAATGCATTCTTCTGTCCAAGCCGCTCAAGTTGCCGCGTATTTCAAAGCATTTCCTGATAGTGATGCATCTGTGGAAGGTCCGCTTGCGTTTGACAATGCGATTTCTAAAACGGCCGCGTTGCATAAAAACATTGTCAGTGATGTTGCTGGTGATGCCGATATTTTGATTGTCCCTTCGATTGAAGCTGGAAATATCCTATATAAATCCCTTGTTTACTTTGCAGGAGCTAGAGTCGGCGGCATTATTGCTGGTGTGAAAGTCCCTGTTGTTATCGCCTCTAGAAGCGACTCGGCAGATAACAAACTTGCCTCATTAATACTAACAGTTGGAATGATCGGAAAATGATACAAAACTTTGAATAAAACGATTTCAAGTGTTGGGGTGCAAAGCTTTTTCAGTTTGTGATGGGCGCATGTTACAATAGGTCGGAGAAGGATAAATCAATTCACATGGGGGTAAAAGGACATGGCATTTCTGGTTTTAGCAATTAATCCAGGATCAACATCGACAAAGGTCGCTTTATTCCAAGGCGATGCTGTTATTTTGACGGAAGAAATATCACATCCGCGCGAGACAATCGCAACGTTTGAAAATATGATGGCACAATTCGAATTTCGTTATCAGCTCGTAAAAGAAGCGATTGCAACGGCGGACTTGACGCAATTGGCAGCTGTTGTGGGGCGTGGCGGTTTACTTCGACCAATCGCTGGTGGCACATATGATGTGAACGAGGCAATGCAACGAGATTTAGAAATTGGTGTTTCTGGACAACATGCTTCCAATTTAGGTGGACTACTGGCACGAAAAATAGCAGATGATTACGTTATTCCTGCTTATATTGTGGATCCCGTTGTCGTTGATGAATTAGAATCTGTCGCACGAATTTCTGGAAACGCACATATCGAGCGACAAAGTATTTTTCATGCATTGAATCAGAAAGCGGTAGCCAGAAATGTAGCGAATAAACTTGGTAAAGCTTACGCGGAGTCTAGCTTTATTGTGGCACATCTGGGTGGTGGTATTTCTGTGGGTGCTCATAAAATGGGGCGCGTAATCGATGTCAACAATGCGCTAGATGGCGATGGACCAATGAGCCCAGAACGTTCTGGCTCACTCCCAATGGCTAGTTTTCTTGATTGGGCTTTTTCAGGTGAAATCACAAAAGAGGCTTTACATAACGAAATTGTCGGTCGTGGCGGACTCGTTTCTTACAAAGGGACGAATGATTTACGCGATATCGAGCGGCAAATACTAGATGGAGATAAAGAAGCGCAGGAACTTTTTGAAGCGATGGCGTATCAAGTCGCTAAAGAAATCGGCGCTAATGCCGCGGTTCTAAAAGGACAAATGGACGCCATTATTTTGACGGGTGGTCTAGCAAGAAGTGCCGCGTTTGTGAAAGAAATCAGCCAATATATTCACTGGATAGCACCGATTAGGACCGAGCCTGGCGAAGATGAGATGGCCGCGCTTAACGAAGGAGCACAGCGAATTTTACAAGGAATAGAAGAAGCGAAAGTTTACCAAGGGGAGGAATAGAAATGGCAAAAGAGTATGATGTAGTAGTATTAGGCGGTGGAACGGGTGGCTATGTTGCTGCGATTCGCGCCTCGCAAAAAGGATTGACCGTTGCTGTTGTCGAAAAAGACAGACTTGGCGGCACGTGCTTACATCGTGGTTGTATCCCGAGTAAAGCGCTACTACGTTCGGCAGAAGTACTGCAAACCGTGAGAAAAGCCGCTGAATTTGGCATTGAAACTCCGGAACCAACATTTAGTTTTATCAAAGCGCAAGAACGCAAGCAAGGTATCGTCGACCAATTGGAAAGCGGGATTCAGCAACTTTTCAAAAAAGGAAAGATTGATTTGTATGAGGGCAAGGGGACAATTCTCGGGCCATCGATTTTCTCGCCAACTGCAGGCACGATTTCTGTGGAATTTGCGGATGGTAGCGAAAATGAAATGCTTATTCCGAAAAACCTGATTATCGCAACTGGTTCTAAGCCGCGCGCGCTCAAAGGTTTGGCGTTTGATGAAGAATTCGTCTTATCCTCTGACGGTGCTTTGCAATTGGAAACTCTGCCGGAATCGATCATTATCGTTGGTGGCGGCGTGATTGGAATGGAATGGGCTTCGATGTTACACGATTTCGGTGTAGAAGTAACCGTCATTGAATACAGCGACCGCATTCTCCCAACCGAAGACAAGGATATCTCAAAAGAATTACATCGACTATACAAAAAGAAAAAAATAAATATCGTGACTAGCGCTGAAGTACAGGCGGACACGTACAAAAAAACAGCAGATGGCGTTGAAATAAAAGCAGTTGTCAAAGGGCAAGAACAGACGTTTACCGCTTCAAAAATGTTCGTTTCTGTGGGTCGAAGCGCAAATGTCGAAAATATCGGCTTAGAAAATACAGATATAATTGTCGAAAAAGGCGTGATTCAAGTCGCGAGCAATTTCCAAACGAAGGAAAGTCACATATACGCGGTTGGTGATTGCATCGGCGGTATGCAACTTGCACATGTCGCAATGGAAGAGGGCATTATTGCCGCAGAAGACATTAGTGGCAACCCGCAACCCGCGATTAATTACAATCATGTACCGCGTTGTACGTATACGTCGCCAGAAATTGCTAGCGTTGGAATCACCGAAGAACAGGCAAAAGAGCAAGGATTTGAAGTGAAAACTGGGAAGTTCTTCTTCCGTGGTATCGGCAAAGCGCTTGTCTACGGCGAATCAGACGGTTTCATCAAGGTAGTGGCTGACAAGAAAACAAATGATTTGCTCGGTGTATTTATGATTGGACCTCACGTGACAGACATGATTTCAGAAGCGGCGCTAGCTCACGTATTAGACGCGACACCATTTGAGATTGGTAGCACGATTCACCCGCATCCAACACTTGCAGAAGCGTTTGGCGAAGCTGCTCTAGCAGTTGACGGCCTTGCTATTCATGGATAACAAATAAGGAGGAAATTTGGCAATGGGATTAAGAGAAACAGGTTTATCAGATGAAACCTTATTAGAAATGTACCAAAAACTATTATTAACACGACGTATTGACGAGCGTTTATGGCTTCTCAACCGCTCTGGAAAAATACCGTTCACAATATCAGGACAAGGGCAAGAAATCGCTCAAATTGGGGCGGCTTTTGCGTTTGACTTAGAAAAAGACTATTGCCTACCGTACTATCGTGACTTAGCTGTCGTTCTTTCATTCGGCATGACGGCGCGCGATATTATGCTAAGTGCGTTTGCTAAAGCCGAAGATCCGAACTCTGGCGGACGTCAAATGCCAGCCCATTTCGGTCAAAAAGCGAATCGTATTGTAACGCAAAGTTCACCGGTAACTACCCAATTTCCGCATGCAGCCGGAATCGGACTTGCCGCTAAAATGAAGAAAGATCCAATCGTTGCTTATGCATCAACTGGTGAAGGATCATCCAACCAAGGCGATTTTCACGAAGGTATCAACTTTGCAAGTGTTCATAAGTTGCCAGTTGTCTTCGTTATTCATAACAACCAGTACGCGATTTCTGTCCCAGTTGAAAAGCAATATGCCGCTGAAAAACTATCCGATCGTGCTTTAGGTTACGGTATCCCAGGCGTTCGTGTCGACGGTAATAACATGACGGAAGTTTACTTAGCGTTTAAGGAAGCCACAGATCGCGCTCGTCGCGGAGAAGGCCCAACTTTGATTGAAACGATGACATATCGCTTCACGCCACATTCCTCAGACGATGACGATAGAAGTTACCGTACCTTGGAAGAAGTAAATAAAGCGAAAGAACGCGATCCACTCGCTGTTTATACGAAAGAATTGGAAGAACTCGGCTTGCTGGATGACGCCAAAAAAGAAGCCTTCGAAAAAGACGTAATGGCACTAGTCAACGAGGCAACAGACTATGCAGAAAATGCAAGTTATGCTGATCCAGAGTCCGCGCTATTACACGTTTACGAAGAACAATAAGCGATTTATTTACGTTAGGGAAATTGTTTAGGCCCTTTCGAATTAGGAGGAATAAAAATGCCTGTCATTTCATATATTGATGCTATTACGGCTGCGCTTCGTGAAGAGATGGAGCGCGATGAGAACGTATTTATTTTAGGAGAAGATGTCGGGAAAAAAGGCGGCGTTTTTAAAGCAACTGCTGGACTTTACGACCAATTTGGCGAAGATCGCGTGCTGGATACACCGCTCGCAGAATCAGCAATTGCTGGTGTTGGAATCGGTGCTGCGATGTATGGCATGCGTCCCGTCGCTGAGATGCAATTTGCCGATTTTATCATGCCTGCCGTGAATCAGATTATCTCGGAGGCTTCGCGGATTCGTTATCGTTCCAACAATGATTGGAGCTGTCCGATTGTTTTCCGCGCGCCTTATGGTGGTGGTGTGCATGGGGCTCTTTACCATTCCCAATCCATCGAGAAAGTTTTCGCGGGGCAACCTGGTCTGAAAATCGTGATGCCATCAAGTCCATATGATGCAAAAGGACTTTTAAAAGCCGCGATTCGCGACAACGATCCCGTTCTATTTTTAGAGCACAAACGCGCGTATCGCCTGATTAAAGGTGAAGTGCCAGACACAGATTATACCGTTCCAATTGGAAAAGCAAATGTGGTTCGTGAAGGCGATGATTTAACGGTTATTACGTACGGTTTAGCTGTTCATTTTGCCCAACAAGCTGCTGAAAAATTAGCGAGCGACGGTATCGAAACGGAAATTTTAGATTTAAGAACGATTTATCCATTAGATAAAGAGGCGATTATCGAAGCGGCCAAGAAAACGGGGAAAGTTCTCCTGGTTACCGAAGATAATAAAGAAGGTAGCATTATCGGTGAAGTGGCTGCAACCATCGCGGAGCACTGCTTATTCGATTTAGACGCACCAATTAAGCGCCTAGCGGGGCCTGACACACCAGCGATGCCTTTTGCACCAACGATGGAGAAATATTTCATGATCAACCCCGACAAAGTAGAAAAAGCGATGCGTGATTTAGCGGAATTTTAAAGGAGTGGAAAAATAATGGCACTTGAAAAAATTACAATGCCACAACTTGGTGAAAGCGTAACAGAAGGTACGATTAGTCAATGGTTAGTCGCACCTGGTGACCACGTAAATAAATACGATGCCTTAGCGGAAGTATTGACCGATAAAGTAACTGCTGAAATCCCGTCTTCCTTCACTGGAACGATTAAAGAATTGATTGCAGCAGAAGACGAAACACTCGATGTTGGCGCCGTTATTTGTATGATAGAAACAGAAGGCGGCTCGGAATCTGCGGAAGCACCAGCAGCAGAAGTGGCTCCAAAATCAGAACCTGCTGTGAACACGCCGAAAAAAGCACCCGTTAAACAAAGTGCCGCGACAGGTCGATTCTCGCCTGCCGTCTTAACTCTAGCAGCAGAACACGGTATCGATTTGAGCAATGTCAGCGGAACTGGCCGTGATGGTCGAATTACGCGCAAAGATGTCCTTGCTTATGTCGAAAATGGTGCTCCGGTAGCTCCAAAACCAGAAGTATCAGAAGTAAAAACGGCACCACAACAACAGCCAAGTGCACCAATGCCAACAAGTCAAGTTGGTGATCGAGAAATCCCAGTAGATGGCATTCGAAAAGCAATCGCCAAACATATGGTATCGAGCAAACATGAAATTCCACACGCTTGGATGATGGTCGAAGCAGACGCAACAGGCCTAGTACGCCATCGCGATGCCCTAAAAAACAAATTTAAAGCCGAAGAAGGTTATTCACTCACTTATTTCGCCTTTTTCGTTAAAGCCGTTGCACAGGCGTTGAAAGAGTATCCTATTTTAAATAGCACATGGGCTGGTGACAAAATCATCGAACGTGCAGATATTAACATTTCCATCGCCGTAGCTACCGATAATCACCTTTTCGTTCCAGTTATCAAACATGCAGACGAGAAGTCAATTAAAGGCATTGCCCGCGAAATCACAGAATTAGCAGCAAAAGCACGCGCTGGAAAATTAACACAGGATGATATGTCAGGTGGGACATTCACAGTTAACAGTACTGGATCATTCGGCTCTGTACAATCGATGGGAATTATCAACCACCCACAAGCAGCCATTCTGCAAGTGGAGTCCATCGTGAAACGTCCCGTCGTGATTGACGATATGATTGCTATTCGAAACATGGTAAATCTCTGCCTATCCATCGATCATCGTATTTTAGATGGCTTGGTAGCTGGTAGATTCCTAAGTAAAGTGAAAGAAAATATCGAAACAATCACCAAAGAAAACACACCAATCTACTGAAAATAAATAGGAGATAATAGGGGTAAATAAATTTGAAATACCCAATGTTTAACAAAAATAACAGCGGGTATAAAAATAATACATCTAGATCCATACCCCTAAACTCCCTAGATGTCTTGAGTGGTACGTTTAAATACGCTATCGCTCTTTTTTGTTGGGGTTGTTATGAGCAAAGCGAATTATAACCCCAATATAAGAGCGAGCAAAGCGAGCGTTTAATCCATTGAACACACCGCACAACAAAAAAACCACATATCCATGTGGCCTTTCAATCGCATATTCAATCACCAATTATAGGAACATCAATACCCCTGTTAAAACAGAAGAGGCTACAATCGCAACAAGCATCAAAATCACGATAACTTTAGCAACTTTTTTATTAGACATAAAATGAGACGGCTCCTTCCAAATAAAATGTCGATATCTCTATCATACTTACTTTATGTGAGAATTTCAAGTGAAATTAGTAGGAAATAGCTAATATTTTTTAAGAAACAAGATGGAGGTGAATAAAATGACACAAACTAATGTACAAGACCTTTTTCTCGAATTAGTTGCAATTCCGTCCAATTCCGGTCAAGAGCAAGAAATCATGACTTACATCCAGACATTTTTTAAACAAATCGGTGCTTCCGTGCAACTCAGCAAACAGCAATCAGGTCTAGTAGCAACGATTCCAGCAACTAACGAAGCTCTAGAACAAGCACCTGTTATCGCATTTTCAGCGCACTTGGATACCGCCACATCGCAGGTCCCGCCAGAAGTTATTATCGCAAACGGTTATGTTGAAACAGCAAATCGTGCTATCCTGGGCGCCGATGATAAAAGCGGTGTAGCAGCGATGCTTGCCGCGGCGGATGCCCTTGCCAAAAGCGCTGAACCACATGGTCAAGTCGAATTTATTTTTACAACAAAAGAGGAAGAGGGACTGACCGGCGCAAAATTATTTGATCTCGACCTTGTCGACGCCGCGTATGGCTATTGTTTAGACGCACCAGGAGCCGTTGGTGGCATGATTCGCACAAGTAAAACGCATCTGCAATTGGATTTTTGGATTGAAGTCAGTGTGCCCCACGAAAAATCAGCCATCCAAATTGCTCGTGATGCGATGAAGAAAATTCGCCAAAATTTCACACTGGATACAGGGGTTATTTGGCAAGTTTATCATTTTGGTGGTGAAGTTTTAGAAAATGGCAATGAAAAGGTAACGATTCTCTCGGAGTTTTCGGCAGACTTTCCACTTGAAAATTGTTTACCGTTTGTTGAGCAGATTAAGCAAATATTCATTGAGACTGGCGTTACATATAAGGCTGATGTGCAAGATGTGACGCATATGAGCTATCATCATTTCAGCCTTCCAGAAACGAGCCACATCTGCAAGGTTGCGTCCATTGCTATGCAGGAACTTGGTATTCCTCAAAGAGCGCTACAGCTTGAAGGGGGCACGGATGCGAATGTTTTCAATGATCGGGGCATTCCATTTCTCGTCCTTGCGGCTGGCTTTGAAAATCCACACACGACAAGCGAACGGATTGCGGTTACAGAACTAGAAAAACTCGTGAAGCTCCTTCTAGAAATAATAAAAATCACGCCAAACTAACAATAAATTCGCTAAATTCGGGTTCGTTTCGTTGCCGTAGCGCCAAAGTTTTGATATAGTTATGAGTGTTGAGAAAATGGCAGCATTCATTATAACGAATGACTCGAATGAGAAGGGACGAATGTGAAAAATGGCAAAACAAGAAATTGGCGTTATCGGAATGGGCGTAATGGGTCGCAACTTGGCCTTAAATATTGAAAGTCGTGGTTACAGTGTATCGATTTTTAACCGCTCTAGCGAAAAAACGAAAGCAGTCGCAGAAGCACATAGCGACAAAAAATTGGTTCCTACGTATAACTTAGAGGAGTTTGTTAACTCCATCGAAGTACCTCGTCGTATTCTATTAATGGTACAAGCAGGTGCGGCGACTGATATGATGATTGATGCAGTCAAGCCTTTCCTAAGCCAGGGCGATATTTTAATTGATGGTGGGAATACGTTCTTTAAAGACACGATCCGCCGCAACAAAACGCTAAGCGAAGAAGGATTTAATTTTATCGGAACTGGTGTTTCTGGTGGGGAAGAAGGCGCATTAAAAGGACCTTCTATCATGCCTGGTGGTCAACGCAAAGCCTACGATTTAGTCGCTCCAATTTTGCAAGAGATTGCGGCTATTGCAGACGGCGAACCTTGTGTGACTTACATCGGCCCAGACGGCGCTGGACACTATGTGAAAATGGTGCATAATGGTATCGAGTACGGCGACATGCAGCTAATTGCTGAAGCTTACACGATCCTAAAACAAATCGGCGGCTTAACGAATGACGAGCTTGCGGATGTATTCACAGAATGGAATGACGGAGAACTCGATAGTTACTTAATCCAAATCACGAAAAACATCGTGAAAACAAAAGACCCTGAAACAGGTAAGCCAATTGTTGATGTTATTCTTGATAAAGCAGGCCAAAAAGGAACAGGTAAATGGACAAGTCAAAGCGCTCTAGACCTTGGTGTACCGCTTTCCCTTATCACAGAATCCGTATTTGCACGTTACATCTCTGCGTTAAAAGACGAACGCGTACACGCAAGTACTGTTTTATCTGGACCAAGCAATTATTCCTTCAATGGCGATAAAAAAGCCTTCATAGAATCCGTACGTCGCGCGTTGTATTTCAGTAAAATCGCGTCTTACGCACAAGGTTTTGCGCAAATGAAAGCTGCATCTGATGAATACGAATGGGATTTACAATACGGCGAAATCGCGAAAATTTTCCGCGCTGGTTGTATTATCCGCGCTCGTTTCTTGCAAAAAATCACAGATGCATACAATAATAATAAGAACTTAAACAACTTATTATTAGATCCATATTTCAAAGATATTGCACATAACTACCAAGATGCATTGCGTGAAGTGGTAGCTGAATCTGTAAAAGCAGGAATTCCAGTACCAACATTCACAGCAGCGATTAGTTATTACGATAGCTACCGCTCAGAAGTACTATCCGCAAACCTAATCCAAGCCCAACGCGATTACTTCGGCGCCCACACGTATGAACGCGTGGATAAAGCAGGAGTATTCCATACAGAGTGGCCGGAGATTGATGAATAGAAGTGCTGAAAGAGACCGTTAGCCTCGACAGAAATTGTTAGGGGGCGCAGTAAAAGTCCTCTTTTGACTTTTACGGAGGCCACGAAATTTCCGAGAGGCTGCTCTTGAAGCCGGATCCGGAGGCGTCAACCACAACGCCTCCTCAGATTCAGCACTTAAAAGAATGGTGGCTTATCTCTAATTTGGAGATAAGCCACCATTCTTTTTTCATATTTCCCAGCCTTTTCTAAAGTTTATCAGCTCCAAACACTACTAAGCTCACTAATCCTTATTCGTACCATTAGTTGTTCCTAGGTTCGGCGCATAAAATCCACTGATGGGATTACCTGCTCGCTCCGCTTTCATGCATATTTAGGTTCTAATTCAGCACAAAACGCTTCATAAAAACCTAAACAATGAGAATCCCATGAAAATCTACAAAGAAATTCCCTAAACAGACTGTTATTAGTTGTTTTTACCGCGATTTTAGTTACAATGGTAATAGGAAGATATCTGGTTTTTGAAGGTGGGGATAGTTGATGAATAGAATACTTATTGTAGAAGATGAAAAGAATTTAGCTCGCTTCATAGAACTAGAGTTGCAACATGAAGGTTATGAGACCGCTGTTGCCAATGATGGCCGTGCAGGTCTAGAGCTTGCGATTACGGAAGAATGGGACGCAATCCTACTTGATTTAATGCTACCACAGCTAAATGGTGTGGAGGTCTGCAGGCGTGTTCGTCAAGTCAAAGAAACGCCGATTATTATGATTACCGCGCGTGATTCTGTTATTGACCGCGTTTCAGGTCTTGACCATGGTGCGGATGATTATATTGTCAAACCGTTTGCTATCGAGGAGTTATTAGCGAGGCTTCGAGCTTTACTACGACGTATCGAAACGAGCGAGAACGAAACGAAGCAAACCACATTGGAATACCGTGATATCGTTGTTGAGAAAGAAAGCCGTATCGTGAAACGTGGTGAAGATATTATCGATTTGACGAAACGTGAATACGAATTATTGCTAACCTTGATGGAGAACATAAATATCGTATTGACGCGTGAAGTACTTTTAAATAAAGTATGGGGTTATGAAACCGAAGTTGAAACGAATGTCGTGGATGTGTACGTGCGATATTTACGAAACAAAATCGATAATAAAAATGATGACGAGAGTTACATTCAAACAGTGCGTGGCACGGGGTATGTGATGCGTACATGACAACACCAAATACATTTTCATTAAAGAGCCGGTCACTAAAATTTAAATGGACGTTTGGAGCAAGTGCTGCTATATTTTTAACGTTTTTCCTATTCTCCTTTGCCATTTATCAAGGTATCGGTAGCATGCTTCTAGACGAGAAGGATGACACTGTGAAATCGGCGGCGTATGCGGCATCTGCTGCCATATATAATGCCGAATTAACTGGCGCAGCAGAGAATATTACCAGCGAAAATATTGGACCAATCGTAAAGGACAATATAGAATTAAGATCCCGCCTGGAGGATCAAGTTCTGGTTTTTTACGATAAAGATGGAAAACTAATTGAACAATATACGGCAGGCCAGAATAACGATAAAGCCTACGCAAAAAATGATTATAGCAATTATTTAGTGAAGCAACCAACTCCAGCGTTGTCTAAACCTACCGTTCAGGGCCAACAAATGGTTATGTATCAAATTCCTATTATCGATAAAGCAGACAATGCCAGTATTATCGGGTACATTCAAGTTATCAATCCGATGACATCCTACAACAGCATGATGGGTAAACTACTCGCAACGATGTTCTTACTTGGTGCTGTAGCCTTATTTATTAGTGGTATGCTCGGCTATCTACTCGCGCAAAACTTCTTAAATCCACTAACAAAAATGGCAAAAACCATGAACGATATTCGCAATAACGGCTTCCAAAAGCGAATCGAACCAACCGTTATTACAAAAGATGAAATCGGTGAATTAACTATCGTTTTCAACGATATGATGGTACAAATCGAACGTAGTTTTGAGCAACAGAAGCAATTTGTGGAAGATGCCTCGCATGAATTACGAACGCCGGTACAAATCATGGAAGGGCATTTAAAACTACTGAATCGTTGGGGTAAGGATGATCCTGAAGTGCTCGACGAATCACTTAATGCTTCGTTAACTGAGCTAGAACGAATGAAAAAACTCGTACAAGAAATGCTTGACTTATCGCGGGCAGAGCAGATTTCACAAACAAAAGAACTACAACTTGTGTGCGTAAATGATGTCCTCGAGCAGGTGAGACGTAATTTTGAAGTCATGTACGAAGATTTCACCTTTACTTTAGCCGAAGATGATAAGGATTTACACGCAATGATCCAGCACAATCATTTAGAGCAAATTTTGATTATTATTGCAGATAATGCCGTGAAATACTCTGGTGATGGCAAACAAGTTGATATGCATATCTATAAAGAGGCAGATAAAATCAAAGTTTCTATTAAAGACTATGGCGTCGGTATTTCAGCAGATGAAATTGATAAGATTTTCAACCGTTTCTATCGTGTCGATAAAGCGCGGAGTCGTGAAGTTGGCGGTAATGGCCTTGGACTCGCGATTGCTAAAGAGTTAGTCAGTGGCTATCTTGGTTCCATTCATGCCGAGAGTGTGGATCATGTTGGTACAACCATTACCATCGCGCTCCCACTAATTGAGCAAACTGAGGATAAAGCAGAATAGCAAAAAAAGACGTTTCCAGAACTCTCACGAACAAGTCTTGAAAACGTCTTTTTTGCTATTTTTTATTTTGCTCGTGTTCTAATTTCTCGATTTCTTTTTCTTCTTTTTCCATCATTTCTACTTCTGGATGTTTTTTCATGTATAGTTTTTTCGTTAGGAGCGTTTGACCTGCTAGGAAAAGTCCGCCGACCGCCCAGTACAATGCAAGAGCTGCTGGTGCGGAGAGGGAGACGAAGAGAATCATGACTGGCGAAATAAGTCCCATAATCTTCATCTGTTTCTTTTGCTCGGGTGTATAGCCAATCAAGGAAACGAAATACTGTAGTAAATACACAGCGCCGGCGATAATCGCCATAATCATATCCGGACTACCTAGGCTGAACCAAAGGAATTCGTGATGTGCAATATCAGAAGATCCACGAATCGCATAGTAGAACGCCATCAAAATTGGCATTTGAATCAGAAGTGGCAAACAACCCATTTGTAGCGGATTGATATTATATTTGGAATAAACGGCCGTCATTTCTTGCTGAATTTTTTGTTGTTCTTCCTTTGAAGTCGCTCTTTTTAATCGTGCTTGGATTTCATCAATTTCTGGTTTGGCAACAGCCATTTTGGACTGCATACCCATCTGTGCTTTAGCCGTGCGCAAGTTTAGTGGCATAATCAAGGCACGAATCGCCAATGTTGTTACGATAATCGCGATACCATAATTTCCACCGAATATCGAAGCAATCCACTCAATCACGCTTGTAAATGGCTTAATGAGATACACGTAGAAAAAGCCATCCGTATTTTGAGAAGGGTCCATGCTACAACCCGCCAACGCAAAAAACAGCGCTGCAATCATAATGAGTAATAATATATTTTTCTTTTTCAATGTCTTATTTCCTCCTAAATCTAAGTTCTTTCGTATCGGTTACTCAGGAAAAAGACAAAGAATATTCATCGTCTGTATTTGAAAAACGTGTTATTGCTTGGACGAGCCATACGATAATAAAGCTAGCTAGGTGCGTTTCCGCAGGTTTCCAATGAATAACAGGAAGTGGCGTGATGCATAGATGTTTCGTATGCAATACCATCGTAGGTTTCACCATTGCCAGAACTGGCCAATACCGGAACACGGCCATCGTCATGAAAAAGGTCACATATAACGAAACATACTCTGGTCCGAGCGCCATCTGGATTAAAGTTTCAAACACACGCAATCACTCCTTCCAATCTAAAATAAGTACAGCCTTAACTATAATTGAAATCAATCAGAAAGACAAGCTCCGCACGCATAAGTTTAGCGGAAACCACAACCTAAGCGCCTTTATCAGTATTCAATATCAAATGTCTTACGTTCTTCAACAGGAGCGTCCTTATAAATATAGACTTCACCTATTCGTGCTGCTGGAGAGGGCCCTTTTTTAACTGCTTCAATGAATTTTTCTAAATCTTCTTCTTCTGCAATCGCTTGAATTTCAACAGAACCATCCTGCAAATTTTTGACGATGCCGCTGATGTTCATCTTGTAAGCCAGATGCTTTGTGGTATAACGGAAACCAACGCCTTGAACCATTCCAGTGACGCGCATAATAACGGTTTTACGAACCATAAGTCTAATCACCTATCCTTTTTTATTAGTACCCCAAGTGTACCTTTTTTTCGCGTATTTTTCAAAAAATAACATAGTCAAAAGCAAGTTACAGTGAGTTTCACAAGCCTTGTGCTATAATAGTTTTACATATTATGAAGAGAATGAAAGTAAGGTGTTGGAAGATGGCGAAATTTCAAGTCATTGTGACAAAAGGAGAATACGAACCTTGGTGGTTTTTTGAAGACTGGCAAAAGGATATCGAATCATCGTTTGTGTATACAGAGAAAAATGACGCGATGCTTCAATATCAGGCACTGGCTGAAGAGCTAATGACAACTTATCCGAATAAAGCAGTCAAAAAAAATGTTTTACTGGCGACTTGGTCGGAGGATGAAACACAATATTGCGAGGAATGCGACGATGACATTCAAACATTCCACGGATTGATTTTGTTTGCCGATGAACGTGTATATGAGCCAACATCAGACGAACTGGTAACCTATTTTTCTTTTGAAGAAAAACTAAATTTGTCAAAGGACGCCTGATTTTTAGGTGTTTTTTTGATGGGAGGGGGGATACAAAAAATGGAGGAACAACAACGATCACGACGTAAAGATGAGCATATCACGCTCGCTTACGGGCAGTATGATGATCATTCGACGGCATTTCAGGATATTCGATTCGCACCGCAAAGCCTACCCAATTTTCATAAAGAAGACGTGTCGCTACAGACTCATTTTGCGGAACAGCAGTTTGATGCACCGTTTTACATTAATGCGATGACCGGTGGCAGCGCTAGAACAAAACAATTGAATCAGCAATTGGCAATTATTGCGCGTGAAACTGGTTTGGCAATGGCAGTCGGCTCGCAATCTGCGGCGCTACATGATGCCGATCTAATCAGTACATACAGCATCGTTCGAACGGAGAATCCAGATGGCCCTATTTTTGCGAATTTGAGTGCGGATAGTTCCGTGGATAATGCCCGTCGAGCCGTCGACATGCTCGGTGCGAATGCTTTACAACTACATATTAATGTTGCGCAGGAATTGGTGATGAAGGAGGGTGATCGTGACTTTTCTAACTGGCTACAGGCTATTGAAAAAATAGTCGCAATTCAGGAATTCCCAGTCATCGTGAAAGAAGTCGGCTTCGGAATGAGTCGGGAAGTGATGGAACAACTGCAAGATACCGGTGTAAAAACTATTGACATCGGCGGTAAAGGTGGAACTAATTTCGCAAAAATCGAATCAGATCGCAGGCGCGACGAAGCCTATCAATTCTTGGAAGATTGGGGTTTTACAACCGCTGAATCCTTGCTCGATTGCCAAAATAGTTCTGTCGAAATTCTGGCATCTGGCGGCATTAAAACACCACTCGATATTGTGAAGTCCCTTGCCCTCGGAGCTAAATCTGTAGGTGTTGCCGGCGCTGTGTTGCATCAATTGAAAAAAACAGATGTGGAGCAGACCAGCCAGATGTTGCTTGATTGGAAAAGTGAGCTGAGAAGCGTCATGACACTACTTGGCGCTAAATCAGTACCAGAATTAACACAGAAATCGCTACTCATTCAAGGGAAACTGCACCAATTTGCCACACTAAGGCATGTTAATATTGATTATCTTGCCAACCGGACATAAAGAAGAGGAGTCGTTACCAAACGTGGTAAACAACTCCTCTTTTTAGTTATTTGACACTAGCTAAACGGGCTTCCAAATCTTCTGGGCTAAGCGCATGTTTTTTTACATACAGGTTTGCAGGATGTGTCCGACATTCATGGGAACAGCTGCGTAAATATTTTTCCTCGTTCTCGACAGAAGCAAGGATTTGTTTATTACAATACGGATTCGCACAATTGATATAACGTTCGCAAGGTGTACCATCGAAGTAATCCTTACCAACAATTGTATGATCCACACGGTTAATCGGAACGGCGATGCGCTCATCAAATACATACATCATACCATCCCAAAGATCGCCTTTGACAGTCTCATCTTTACCGTATGTCGCGATACCACCATGTAGTTGTGAAACATCCTCGAAGCCAGCTGTTTTCAACCAACCAGAGAATTTCTCGCAACGGATACCGCCTGTACAATAAGTGACTACTTTTTTATCTTCAAACATCTCACGGTTTTCTTCCACCCATTCTGGTAGATCGCGGAATGTCTCAATATCTGGACGAATCGCACCACGGAAATGACCTAAATCAAATTCATAGTCGTTTCGAGCATCTAAAACCACTGTATTTTCATCTTTTAGGGCCTCACGGAACTCTTCTGGCTCCATATAATTCCCTGTAATTTCTAAAGGATTGACGTCATTTTCAAGTGAAAGGGAAACAATTTCTGGGCGCGGACGTACGTGCATTTTTTGGAATGCGTGCTTGTCTGCCGCGTCAATTTTGAATACCATGTCCGCAAAACGTGCGTCTGCATGCATTGCTTCGATATATTTCTCCGTTTCCTCAATAGTTCCTGAAACAGTGCCATTAATGCCTTCCTCTGCCACTAAAATCCGCCCCTTAAGACCGATTTCCTTGCACATAGCGAGATGTTCGGCTGCGAATTGTTCAGGATTATCAATCGTTGTGTATTTGTAATATAACAACACTTGATAGTTGCTCATGTTCTAACCACCCTTAATTAATTTTATTGGAAAAATGAATTTCCTAGTTTGCGCATTGTCTATGATACTATATTTATGGCTAATTATGCAAGGGTTAACGGGACAATTCGAAATGAAAATAGTTCAATATATGAAATAATTATTTAACCCACCATCATTGTATGATATAATTTATAATAGTTAGATAAAGAGAACTTGAGAGTATGGGAGTGGTTCGTATTGCAGTCAGGAGAAACACCGCTAGAAGAAACAATCGTACAAGATGTATTCGTGAAAAAGCGTAATAAAACAAAGTGGTTCATCTACAAAATATTATTCATCACACTCGGCGCTATTTTAATGGGGGTTGGTCTAGAGCTCTTTCTAGTAAATAACCGCATTCTCGACGGTGGAATTGTAGGGATTTCCATCATTATTTCACAATTAACGCCAGCGCCACTTGGTGTTTTGACTTTTGTGTTAAATATCCCATTCTTCATTATTGGATATCGTAAAATAGGCAAGAGTTTCGCACTTTTCACACTATATGGAATCGCAGTCATGTCAGCGGTAACACTCGTATTACATGATTTAGAACCCGTCACCGATGATTTACTACTCGCAACGGTGTTTGGCGGCGTTACACTCGGCTTAGGTGTTGGTATCGTTATCCGAAATGGTGGTGCGCTTGATGGCACAGAGATTGTCTCAATTATCATTAACGGAAAAACACCATTTTCGACCGGACAAATCATTATGGCAATCAATATTGTGATTTTCTTAGTAGCAGGGCTTGTTTTCAATTGGGATCGTGCCATGTATTCCCTGATTACGTATTTTTTAGCCTATAAAGTTATCGATATCGTCATTAGCGGTTTAGACGAATCGAAAAGTGCTTTTATTATCAGCCATCATTACGAAAAAATTGGCGCAGAAATCATCGATCAACTCGGCAAAGGTGTGACATACATCGATGCTACAGGTGGATATTCTGGTGACATAAAAAAAGTAGTTTTCGTTATTATCTCTCGCTTTGAAGAACCTAAGTTGATTTCTATTCTGGATGACATTGATCCCGGCGCTTTTCTTGCGGTTGGAAACAATATGTCGGAAGTTCGCGGTGGCAAAATGATGAATAAGAAAACGCCGCACTTATAGACTATGAAGATGTTCTCTATTGGGAGCATCTTTTTTACGAAAAAATAAGAACGTATTTTCGTATTTCGTACTAAAGTTGGAGGATTATCTTCATGTTCTGTGCTATAATGCTAGAATACGAAAAGCGAAAAAGAGGATAGGGTGGGGAATTTGGCAAATCAAACAAAGAAAAAATCGTCTCGCTCAAAGAAAGCGACGCGAAAAAAGAAGCAAACAGCAAAATCTTACTCTTTTGAGATAAGTGGTGTTATTTTAGCAGGGTTAAGCTTGATAGGCTTATTTCAACTTGGCTTTATTGGCCGATTAGTCTATGCGCTTGGTGAATTTATTGCAGGCGAACTAGCCATCGTCCTTCTCATCGGATTAGCTATTCTAGGCATATATTTTATTTTTAAAGGGAAAGTTCCAAATCTATTTACAAAACGATTGAACGGATGTTATCTCATTTTCATTGGATTGCTAACGTTTTTCGAGATGTGGTATGTGACGCACGTGCTCGCAGATGGGGCCACGGTATTTGGTTCGATGTGGAAACTTTTAAGTCAGAACATATGGCATCCGAGTCAGATTGACCAGGTCGGCGGCGGGATTATCGGATCTGGTATAGTAGCGATTACATATTTTTTGGTTGATCGAATCGGCACAAACATTATCGCCACGATTTTAGTATTGTACGGATTATCTTTGGTAACAGGGATCCCACTAAAAACGGCATTTACCAAAATAGCAACGTTCCTTCATCGTGTATTCGACAAACTAAACCAGTTTTTTGAAGATCGCAAAAATCGCAAACGTAAACCTAAAAAGGTGACGAAACCTAAACCAAAGCAAAAACCATTGATAGAAGCTGAGCCAGTTCTTGAGGTCGAGACTGAAAAAGTGGAACCAAAATTACCACCGATCATCTCCAATTTTCAGAAAAAACAAGACGCGGAGAAGCAAGCGTCGGAACAAAAATCAGACTCTAGCGAAGAAGTAGCACCAATTACTTTTCAACAAGAATCCTTTGAAAACGAAATTTATCAACTACCACCCATTGATTTACTAACACCAGCAGAACCAACCGACCAGAGCGAGGAATACGATCAAATTAAGGCAAATGCACAAAAGCTAGAATCGACCTTCGAGAGTTTCGGTGTCAAAGCCAAAATAACACAGGTTCATTTAGGCCCAGCTGTCACAAAATACGAGGTACAGCCCTCTGTTGGTGTGAAAGTAAGTAAGATTGTGGGACTGAGCGACGACATTGCCTTGGCACTCGCGGCAAAAGACATTCGAATCGAGGCACCGATACCAGGCAAATCAGCCATTGGTATCGAAGTTGCGAATCAAACAGTGGCCATGGTCGCACTGCGTGAAGTTTTGGAAAACAATCCGAGTGATCGCCCTGATGAGAAATTACAGATTGCCTTAGGACGCGATATTTCGGGAGACGCCATTGTTGCCCACCTCGATAAAATGCCGCATTTGCTTGTTGCAGGAGCTACAGGAAGTGGGAAGTCAGTATGTATCAATGGTATCATTACCAGTATATTGCTACGGGCCAAGCCGCATGAAGTGAAGATGATGATGATCGATCCAAAAATGGTCGAATTAAATGTGTATAATGGGATTCCTCATTTGCTCGCACCAGTGGTCACCAATCCTAAAAAAGCCGCGCAAGCCCTTCAAAAAGTAGTTTCAGAGATGGAGCGGCGTTACGATCTATTTTCACATACAGGAACACGAAATATGGCTGGATATAATTCACATGTCCGTCAACATAATGAGCAAAATGAAGCCAAACAAGCGGAATTACCGTTTATTGTCGTGATTGTCGATGAGTTAGCCGACTTAATGATGGTCGCTTCCAATGATGTGGAAGATGCGATTACACGATTGGCCCAAATGGCTCGTGCAGCAGGAATTCATTTAATCATCGCGACGCAGCGTCCTTCTGTTGACGTCATTACTGGTGTTATCAAAGCAAACATTCCATCACGAATTGCATTTGCTGTGTCGAGTTCGATTGACTCTCGTACGATTTTAGATATGGGAGGCGCTGAGAAACTACTTGGACGCGGGGATATGCTATTTCTTCCAGTTGGTGCTAGCAAACCTGTACGTATTCAAGGGGCGTTCCTTTCCGATCAAGAAGTAGAGGACATCGTATCCTTCGTCGTTGCCCAGCAAAAAGCGCAGTATAACGAAGATATGATCCCTGATGAAGTTCCTGATGTTGCCGTAGAAGCAGAAGATGAGCTTTATAACGAAGCAGTGGAACTGGTCCGTGAAATGCAAACCGCGTCTGTCTCCATGCTACAACGCAAATTCAGAATCGGTTACAATCGCGCAGCTCGAATCATAGATGAAATGGAACAACGCGGCGTTGTCGGTCCACATGAAGGCAGTAAGCCACGCCGTGTGAATATTGGTGACATCCCGGAATACGAAGAATAATTTTTCATATTAAAAAAGGCGCAGGGCAATTTTTCATCCTGCGCCTTTTTATTAAAATAATTCTTTCAATTGCTCTTTTATTTCAGCATGGTGATCGTCGTATTTTGCTTCTGTTCGTTGTAATAATTCATCGAAGAACGCAGGTAACTTGTCTTGACTAAGCTCAACGCCTTCTGCTGTGATACCACCTTTTGTCGCCACTCGTTTAATCAATGAATCGAACGTATAGCCTTGCTCTGCCAATAATTTAGAAGTCCCCGCTAAGGAGTTACTTATCATTTGGAAAACTTCTGGTTCCGTCAGACTCGACTTGCGAACGGCAGCTTGTACAAACTGCTCAAAAATAGCGGCGATAAACCCTGGAGAGGAACTCGTCAAATCACTGGCCAGATCAATATTTTCTTCCGCAACTTCTTGCACTGTACTAAAAGTTCCTAATGCATGATTCAGCCACGCTTGATTTGTAGCAGAAACAGCCATATCATGATTCACTAAACTAGTTCCAATCCCTACTGATGTTGTCAGAGAAGGAATCACTTTACTATACTGCGCATTCGTCGTCACTTGTTTTAAATCCTCTACAGAAACCCCAGCTGCAATCGAAATCACATGTTTGTCACTAGAAAGAGCCTCTTTATTCTCCAGCAAAACAGGCAATACACCAAGTGGCAGCACACAAACAAATGTATGCTCTGCTTGTTCGAAAACTTCCAGACTCGTCTTGGAAATCGTAATCTCAGGGAATAACTCATGAATTTCTTGTAATTTCGCATTTTCGGAACGTGTATAAATAATCAAATCTTTAGGCGCAATATCTGCGTGTGCTAAAAACTGGCGCGTCAACAAATCCGCCATACTACCGTAACCAATAAATCCAACTTTCACGCTAATCATCTCGTCTCTATTTTAGAATTATGCTTTCTATTCCAAGCATATACCTATTATGCAAATCTTTGGCGACACTTGCAAGCCTTTTACACTACGAAAAGAAATACTATTCAGAATATATTTGGAATACTTACTTTGAGCTTCGATATTTATTTATTTGATATTCCATGGTATATTAAAAAGAGTTAGAGTATCCGTTTTCAAGGAATGTCGTTAGATTCAGCAAAAGGGGAACTAAAATCATACATATTTTCTAATCGTTCGCACTTGGGATGCTAATAACTATAATTTTATCTCTCGGGAGGGGTTTTAAGGTGAAAAAGCGTACATTTGCTTTAGCACTATCCATGATTATGGCAACAGGCGTTGTGCTTGGTGCATGTGGATCATCAGATGACAGCAAGAAGAGTAGTGGCGACAAGGATAATTTTACTGTAGCAATGGTAACAGACACTGGTGGGGTAGATGACCGTTCATTTAACCAATCAGCGTGGGAAGGTTTACAAAAGTTTGGGAAAGCTAATGGCCTTGAAAAAGGAACAAATGGCTATAACTACTTGCAATCTGCATCAGAAGCCGATTTCAAAACAAACCTAAACACAGCCGTTCGTAATGATTTCAGTCTTATCTATGGTATTGGCTACAAACTAAAAGACGCTATTGAAGATGTCTCTAAACAACAACCAAAAAACAAATTTGCGCTTGTTGATGACACGATTACAGATCGCGATAATGTTGTAAGTATCGGATTCGCAGATCAAGACGGTTCATTCCTTGTCGGTGTTGTTGCTGGTTTAACGACTAAGACAAACAAAGTTGGATTTGTCGGTGGTGTAAAAGGCGCGGTTATCGATCGCTTTGAAGCTGGATTCACAGAAGGCGTAAAGGCTGTAAACCCGAAAGCAGAAGTAAAAGTACAATACGCAAATGATTTTGCAAAAGCAGATAAAGGACAACAAATCGCAGCTGGTATGTATAACGGTGGCGTAGATATTATTTTCCACGCAGCTGGTGCAACCGGTAACGGTGTGTTCGCGGAAGCTAAAAACTTGAAGAAAAAAGATCCAGCTCGTGCCGTATGGGTAATCGGTGTTGACCGTGACCAATGGGACGAAGGTGCTGTCACAGCAAACGACGGCAAAGAATATAACGTAACGCTAACATCTGAAATCAAACGTGTTGATATCGCGGTTGATGATTTAGCAACTCGTACAAAAGCAGGGGACTTCCCAGGTGGCGAGAAGATCGAATACGGTCTTGATAAAAATGCTGTAGGTCTTTCTGAAAGCCAAGATAACCTATCAAAAGAAGTTCTAGCTAAAGTCGACGAATATAAACAAAAAATCATTGATGGCGACATTAAAGTTCCACAAAAACCTTGATAATTGCCTATTAAGTTAAAAAGCCGGTATTACGCCGGCTTTTTATTAATAATGTTAAATGATTTTTATTTTTCGTTCGCATTGTAAGCGTTTTAACCTATAAAATGTTGGATTATATTCTCTAATCTTAGGTCAAAAAGCATATTTTTATAAAATATCGTCTATTTTTATGCTTTTTTGCGAAAAAGGAATTGCAATGTGGCGCATTTAGAAATAGAATAAGGTGATGACTTTTTTGGAAGATTACATACTTCGCTTTATTCACGAATTAAGAGAGAACTTTTTTACATACATGCAGATCTTGTAAAACGGTTTACATCAAAAAAGAAATCAATCCATTCACGTAAAAAAGTGGATATCAGCTATTATAAAGGGAGTGAGACAGTGGATTATGTTATTGAAATGTTAGGGATCAGAAAGGAATTTTCTGGGTTTGTAGCAAACGATAACATTACCTTACAGCTAAAGCGTGGCGAAATTCACGCGCTGCTAGGTGAGAATGGTGCTGGGAAATCAACACTGATGAATGTTTTGTTCGGACTTTATGAACCAGATGGTGGCGAAATTCGTGTCAACGGAAGCGTAGAGGCAATTAATAGCCCCAACAAAGCTAATGACCTCGGAATCGGTATGGTGCATCAACATTTTATGCTTGTCGATAAATTTACTGTAGCCGAAAATATTATTTTAGGGAAAGAACCAAGCAAGTTTGGCGTAATCGAAAAGAAGAAGGCCATTGAAGAAATCCGTGCCATCTCAGATCGCTACGGCTTGAAAGTAGATCCAAACGCTAAAATAAGTGATATCTCGATTGGTATGCAACAACGTGTTGAAATTTTAAAGACGTTATATCGTGGCGCAGATATTCTTATTTTTGATGAACCGACTGCTGTTCTGACGCCGCAAGAGATTAAAGAACTTATCTCTATTATGCGCACACTTATTAAAGAGGGTAAATCGATTATTCTCATCACACATAAATTAAAAGAGATTATGGACGTTTGCGATCGTGTCACCGTTATTCGTCGTGGTAAGGGCATGGGAACCGTCAATGTTCCTGAAACAAGTCCACAAGCGCTGGCAAATCTCATGGTTGGTCGTGAAGTCGTCTTTACAACTGAGAAAACGCCTGCTAATCCTGGTCAAGATGTACTTGAAGTAAAAGACCTTGTCGTAAAAGAAAGTCGTGGCGTCGAAAGCGTTCGTGGCCTAAATCTTACCGTGCGTGCTGGTGAAATCGTTGGTATCGCTGGGGTCGATGGAAATGGTCAAAGCGAACTTATCCAAGCTATTTCCGGATTAACAAAAACAACAAATGGCTCGATTCTACTAAAAGGGGAGCATATCGAAAACAAGAAACCGCGTCGCATCACGGAATCAGGCCTCGGTCACATTCCAGAAGATCGTCATAAACATGGTCTTGTTCTAGAAATGTCACTTGGCGAAAATATCGCCTTACAAACCTATTATCAAAAACCAATCTCTAACAAAGGTTTCTTGAATCATAAAGAAATGTATGACTTTGCTCGCAAGCTTATTGAAGAATACGACGTTCGTACAAGTAGCGAATACGTTGCGGCTAAAGCACTTTCCGGTGGGAATCAGCAAAAAGCGATTATTGCCCGTGAAATTAGCCGAAATCCTGATTTTCTCATTGCGGCACAACCTACGCGTGGCCTTGATGTTGGGGCGATTGAATTTATTCATAGACGTCTTATCGAGCAACGGGACGAAGGAAAAGCGATTTTGTTAATGTCCTTTGAACTCGACGAAATCATGAATGTGAGCGATCGAATTGCTGTCATTTACGAAGGTAAAATCGTAGCTATCGTGAAACCGGAAGAAACGACAGAGCAAGAACTCGGCCTTCTAATGGCTGGATCAGCAAAAGCGGAAACGGGGGAGAAAACACATGTCTAAGAAAATACAAGCCCTCGTCATCCCGATTACAGCTGTTATCCTTGGCTTACTTTTCGGAGCCCTCATCATGTTACTTTTCGGATATAATCCAGTAGATGCCTATATTGCCCTATTCCAAGGTGCATTCGGCGATTCCTTCTATCTCGGAGAAACAATCCGCCAAGCAACGCCTTATATCTTAGTCGGTCTATCCATCGCGATTGCCTTCAAAGCCGGACTTTTCAACATTGGGGCAGAAGGTCAGCTCCTAATGGGGTGGATTGGTGCCGTTGCGGTTGGCTTAACATTCGACGGCTTAGATAAATGGATTCACTTACCACTTGCTCTTTTAGCTGGTATCATCTGTGGTGCTTTCTGGGCTTTTATTCCCGGGATTCTAAAAGCCACGCTAAAAGTGAATGAAGTTATCGTCACCATCATGTTAAACTATACGGCGCTTTATATTTTCAACTATATCGTGCAAAACGTGCTCACGAAACAAATGGACAAAACAAAAGAAGTTCCAGCATCCGCTTCGTTGCAATCACCGTTCTTACAAGAAATGACGCAATACTCGTCACTTCACTGGGGAATCTTGATTGCGGTCGGTTGCGCACTTATTATGTGGCTTGTCATCAATAAAACGACATTTGGTTATGAGCTGAAATCAGTCGGATTCAACCAAAATGCCTCTAAATATGCAGGGATGAGCGTCGCGAAAACGATTGTCATCTCGATGATTATCGCAGGTGGACTTGCCGGACTTGCAGGCGCAATGGAAGGCCTTGGAAACTATGGTACGGCTTATGTATTGCCGACATCTCCTGGTACTGGATTTGATGGTATTGCTGTTGCGTTACTTGGTGGTAACTCACCAATCGGTATTATTTTCTCCGCCATTCTATTCGGAGCGCTAAAAGTAGGATCGCTAAACATGCCTGCTGTCGCTGGAGTTCCAAATGAGCTAGTAAACGTGGTTATCGCGCTTATTATCTTCTTCGTTGCATCCAGTTATATTATCCGCTGGGCAATGGATAAATTTGCGAAGGGGGCGAAAACAAAATGATTTCGACTTTAGCGATTATTGTCTCTAGTACATTATTGATGGCTGGACCACTCATTTTCACAGCGCTCGGTGGCGTTTTCTCTGAACGAGGCGGGGTTGTCAATATCGGTCTCGAAGGTATGATGATTATGGGGGCCTTTTCATCCATCGTCTTTAACTTAACGTTTGCTGATGTTTTCGGTGACTGGACGCCTTGGGTTGCGCTTTTGGCCGGTATGTTTGTCGGTGGTGTTTTCTCACTCGTACATGCCGTAGCAACGATTAATTTCCGTGCTGACCATGTTATCAGTGGTGTCGCGATTAACTTTTTAGCACTCGGTATCTCCCTATTTCTTGTCAAAGTTATCTATGACAAAGGGCAAACCGATCAAATTAAACACTATTTCGGAAAACCAGATATCCCAGTTTTAAAAGATATTCCAGTGATTGGCGATATTTTCTTCAAAAACGTCCCAGTCATGAGTTATGTCGCCATTCTTGTAGCGATTATATCTTGGTTTGTCATCTATAAAACACGATTTGGCTTGCGTCTTCGCTCAGTTGGGGAACATCCACTAGCAGCAGACACAATGGGAATCAAAGTTCGTTGGATGAGATACCAAGGTGTCATCATTTCTGGTATTCTAGGTGGATTAGGTGGCGCAGTTTATGCCCAATCCTTTACGCTTGATTTCGGACATGCGACGATTTCTGGGCAAGGTTATATGGCCCTGGCCGCGATGATTTTTGGTAAATGGAATCCGCTTGGTGCCATGGGAGCTGCGATTTTCTTCGGATTTGCGCAGTGTCTGAGCATTATCAGTGGGCAACTACCATTCTTCAGCGGAATTCCAGATGTCTACTTGCAAGTTGCACCATACGTATTAACGATTCTTGCTCTAGTTGGCCTTATCGGTAAATCCGAAGCACCTAAAGCAGATGGCGTCAACTATATCAAAGGAAAATAACAAGAAACACCCGATTTCGTCAGTATTCGCGAAATTGGGTGTTTTTTAGTCTATAGCATTTGTTTAGCGAGGGATTATAAGGTACAATAAACAGTGCTTAGCCAAATAAGGAGGGATTTTTTTATGACAACTCAAAAACAGGAATATAAAGAACAAGTTGGCGCCATTCAGTTAACGCTTATTCCTTCTGACAAATATAAATCCAATAAAATTGTATTTAAATTCAGAGCACCACTCAACCGTGCTACAACAACAAAACGCGCATTAATCGCGGCATTAATCGAAACAAATACGAAGAAATACCCGACACAAACTGCTTTCCGTAAAGAACTAGCGAGTTTATACGGCGCTAATTTTTATGCATCCGTAGACAAAAAAGGGAATGAGCATATTATTACGGCCGTTCTCGATATGGTTGATGGCCAATTCGTGCCTAATGGCGACACGTTGCTCCAACAAGCTTTCACGCTTATTCAGGAAATCATTTTCAACCCTAACGTGACAAATGGTAGCTTCCATGATGCAACCGTTGCCCGTGAAAAAGAGAATTTGGCACAACGCTTGGAAAGTGTATACGATGATAAGATTCGTTATGCCAACAAACGCTTAACCGAGATTATGTTCGCCGACGAGAACTACAAATACGGAGCAGCTGGCGTATTGGAAGACATTCCAAACATCACGAGTGCTGATTTATATGACTATTACCAACAATTTTTAGCTGAAGATACGATTGATTTATTCATTTGTGGTGATGTACAGAAAGAGGACGTTATTCCGCTTATTAAAGAGCTTCCATTTGCAAACCGGGAATACCGCGATTTGGATGTCATAGCGCCGATTCATCCTCAAAATATTAACACCATAAAAGAAAATCAACCGATCAATCAAGGAAAACTGGTTCTTGGGTATCGCACAAATATTTTGTTTGGCGAAGATGCCTATGTGCCATTACAGCTCGCCAACGGTTTACTTGGTGGCTTTGCTAACTCGAAAATTTTTATTAATGTTCGTGAAAAAGCAAGTTTGGCATATTATGCGAGCAGTCGAATTGATTCGTTCCACGGTTTCATGCTGATTTCTGCAGGTATTGATGAGAAAAATTATGATCAAGCGCTGACAATCATCAAAGAACAAGTGGGGGCGATGCAAGCTGGTGATTTCACAGAAGAAGAGTTATCTCAGACGAAAGCGATGCTATCGAATCAATTACTAGAGGCTAATGACCAAGCGCAAGGCCTGATTGAACTTGCCTATAATAACACATTGAAAAAAGCAAACCTTGACCTAACAAACTGGTTAAAACGTATTTCCGAGGTTACAAAAGAAGAAGTAGTTGCTGCCGCAGAATCGTTTGAACTCGACACGATCTATTTCCTAAGCAAAGGAGCCGATTCAAATGAATAAAAAAAGCTACGATCAATTAAAAGAAGCTGTTTATTATGAAACGTTAGATAATGGTTTACAAGTATATGTTCTGCCAAAACACGGTTTTAGCAAGACTTTCGCGATTTTCACCACGAATTACGGTTCGATTGACAATGAATTCGTGCCACTAGGTCAAGAAGCATTCACGCGCGTTCCAGACGGTATTGCGCATTTTTTAGAGCATAAACTTTTCGAAAAAGAAGATGGCGATGTGTTTTTCAAATTCGGCGAAAAAGGCGCTTTTACCAATGCTTTCACATCATTCACACGAACGGCATACCTCTTCTCAAGCACATCTAACGTCGAAGAAAACCTAGAAACACTTGTCGATTTTGTGCAAGAACCTTATTTTACAGAAGAAACTGTTGAAAAGGAAAAAGGCATTATTGGGCAAGAAATCCAAATGTACGATGACGATGCGGATTTCCGTGTTTATTTCGGCGCAATTGAAAACATGTACCATCATCATCCTGTAAAAATTGACATCGCAGGTACCGTCGAATCGATCGCAGAAATCGACAAAGACTTGCTATATCTTTGCTACAACACGTTTTACCACCCAAGCAACATGATTCTATTTATCGTTGGCAACGTGGATCCGGAACAAGCGATTGAACAAGTCCGCAATAACCAAGCGAAAAAATCATTTGCACCGGCAAAACCTGTGAAGCGCCATTTCCCAGATGAACCGAAATCTGTAGCTGTTGCAAAAAAAACATTGAAATTCCCCGTTCAAATCGCGAAAAATCTCGTAGCGATTAAAGAGGATATCGGTTTGTTGCGTGGAAAAGAGGCTGTGCAACATGAAATGACCGCAGATATCTTGCTGGAATTAATGTTTGGCACGACATCAGACGCCTATTTAGAATTATACGACCAAGGTATTATTGACGACACGTTCGGATTTGATTATAGTTTACAAGACAGCTTCTCCTTTGTTCTAGTTGGTGGCGACGCAAAAGACCCAGATTTACAGGAACAAAAAATTAAGGAAACGTTCGAAAAAGCCTTAAAAACTGGATTTAAAGAAACCGATTTGGAACTTCTAAAACGCAAAAAAATGGGGCAATTCCTGCGCTCGTTGAATTCACCGGAATTTATCGCAAACCAGTTTTCGCAATATATTTTTGAAGAAGCATCTTTATTTGACATCTTACCTGCCATTGAAGCTGTTACGGTAGCGGATGTAGAAGCTTTCTTGAAACGAATTTATATAGAGGATCGTATAACAACATTCCAAATTGTTCCTGAGTGAAAGCCTGTGGCGGACCCCTGACAAACTGCTTCACATGACTTCCACCATGCTGAGAATCTTTAAGATTTCTTTAACTTGATAAAAAAAATGGTATTTTGAGACGAGTCATGCTATGATGAAAGAAATAGATAGAAGGGAATAATCGGCTTTGAGAGAAGATACGAAATACGCGCTAGTTACTGGAGCGAGTGGAGACATAGGAAGAGAAATCGCGATTGCGCTTGCAAAACAGGGATTTCACCTATATTTACATTATTATCGTAACGAGAAGGCGATTGCACTACTGCGAGAAGAGTTAGTTCTTTTTGAGGTAGATGTTATCCCGATTCAAGCTGATTTTACTAATTCTGATGCCATATCACGGTTGCAAGAATCAATTTTTCAATTAGATGTATTTGTTCACGCTGCTGGAAATAGCTATTATGGCTTATTCCAAGACATGCCTGACCAGGAGATAAAGAATTTATGGGATATCCATGTTCATTTTCCGATGCAATTATTGCAAAAATGGATTCCGAAGTTGCAACGAAGTGACGCTGGACGAATTATTTTTATTAGTTCTATCTGGGGAGAAGTTGGGGCTGCGATGGAAGTGGCTTATTCGGCCGTAAAAGGAGCTCAGATTGCTTTTTGTAAAGCGTTGGCTCAAGAAGTAGCCGCATCAGGCACAACTGTCAATGTAGTATCTCCAGGAATGGTAGATACAAAAATGAATCCCCTTTTTGACGAGGAAGAGAAGACAGCTCTATTAACGGATATCCCGATGCACCGATTTGCAAAACCGAGTGAGGTTGGGGAAGTGGTCGTCTTTTTAGCAAGCGAGCGCGCAAGTTATATAACTGGACAAACGATGCGTCTAGATGGTGGATGGTTTATGAGGTAAGAAAAAGATTTTATGTAATGGTAGGTGTTTAAAATTGACCGAACTAGGTGAGAAACTCAAAAATGCAAGGCGAACAAAAGGTCTCAGTCTTGATGATCTACAACAAATAACAAAGATTCAAAAGCGCTATCTTGTCGCAATTGAAGAAGGCAATTATGCTGTAATGCCAGGTAAATTTTATGCACGCGCGTTTATTAAGCAGTACGCAGAGGCTGTTGATTTAAATAGCGAAGAACTTTTTCAAGAATTTGAGAATGAAGTTCCAGCTACGAGTCAAGAAGCTGTTGTAAACGAGCAAATCACACGAGCGCAGCAACGTCGCGCTCCACTGGCTGCAAGTCAACCGGGCAATGACAATCCGCATACAACACATTCCGTATTCGGACTCGTTCCAAAAATTCTGATTGCCCTATTCATCGTCGTTATCGGCTTCGTAATTTGGTATTTCGCCTTCTACAACGCTGGCGGGTCAGGTAATGAAGTAAAAAACACGAGCACTGGGGATTCAACAATCAAAGTGGACGACGGAACGAAGAGTGATTCCGACACCAAGAAAGACACAACAACCAAAAAAGAAGATACTAAAAAAGATACAACACCTGAGAAAAAAGAAGAACCAAAGAAAACAGAAATTAAAGCTGAAACGTCTGGAAATGCAACGACATACACCGTTTCTAACGCAGACAAGCTTTCTGTAACTTTCACCTTATCTGGTGGCGAAAGTTGGATTCAAGTAACCGACGACGCTGATTCAAGCATCTTTGGCGGTATTATCGCTGACGGTGAAACGAAAACATTCGATTTGGCAAGCAGTAAATCTGCCAAGATAACCGTCGGAAATGCCACACCAGTAACAATGAAAATCAATGATCAAGCGGCGGAATTAGCTAAAGATTCCATTACGCAAAAATTAACGATTAATCTGGCTGCAAGTACAGATACTGGAACAACTTCCGATTCGTCTGATACTAGTTCAGACAGTAGCGCGGAATAACAGATTTTTTATGACAGCGTGGCGATAAATGCTTACTCCTCTTGCATCAAGCATGAAAATAAGCGTTTATTGCCACGCTGCGTTATTACATATTTTTACTTTAAGAGGGGATGAAAAAAGATGAACTTACCTAATAAAATAACGGTAGCCCGCATCATTTTGATACCAATTTTTGTCGTATTATGCGTAGCTCCGCTAGGACTTGGAACAGTCACATGGCTTGATTCTACTATTCCTGTTTCTAACATTATCGCTGCAATTATTTTTATTGTAGCCGCGTTAACAGACTGGTTTGACGGCCATTTAGCGAGGAAGTATAACCTAATTACAAACTTCGGTAAATTTGCCGATCCGTTAGCCGATAAATTGCTTGTCGCTGCGGCTTTTATCATTTTAGTAGAACAACATCTTGCACCATCTTGGGTTATCATTATCATCATCAGCCGCGAGTTTGCGGTAACAGGCTTGCGATTACTCCTTGTAGAAGGCGGCGAAGTAATGGCAGCTGGGCAACTGGGTAAAATCAAGACATTTACACAAATGATTGCAATCCCATTATTGCTGCTCCACAACTGGCCGTTCGAATGGACTGGTATTCGCATTGATCTTGTATTCCTATATGTTTGTGCCTTCTTCACTGTCTGGTCAGGCTGGGATTATTTCTACAAAAACCGGAATATCTTTAAAGGTTCTATGTAATTTAAAAGCGATCTATCACTAGGATAGGTCGTTTTTCTTGTCTTTCAAATAGGAAGTTGTAATATATAAGAAGTAGAAAGGACGTGTTTTTATGCGTAGTGCAGAAATTATTGCAGTTGGAACCGAACTATTGTTAGGACAAATCGTGAATTCTAATGCCGCCTTCATCTCAAAAGAGCTTGCCGAATGTGGCGTTTATGTATACCATCATACCGTTGTTGGAGATAACCCCGAACGCTTGAAAAAAGTCATTGAAATTGCCGAGAAACGCAGCGATATCTTGATCTTTTCTGGTGGATTAGGACCCACAGAAGACGATATTACCAAACAAGTTCTCGCTGGGTACCTGGCGAAAGGTATTATTTATGATGCGGAACATCTGACGAAAATAGAAAGTTTTTTTGCAGCGAGAAAAGATAAAATGTCCGAAAATAACAAACGTCAAGCAGAAATCATCGCAGGTTCGCACGTTTTATCCAATGATTTTGGCTTTGCCGCAGGGATGTTTTTAGAAGAAAAGGCGCATACCTATATTTTACTTCCTGGTCCACCGTCAGAAATGCAACCGATGTTCACGAAATATGCCAAACCTTTGTTACTTAAAAATAGCGAACGCGAAATTATATTAGAATCCAAAATAATACGTTTTTTCGGCATTGGCGAGTCGAAATTAGCGGACGATTTAAAAGATATGATTGCATCACAAACCAACCCGACCATTGCGACCTATGCCGGGGAAAATGAAGTTGTCATCCGACTTACTGCTTCCGCAACAACAAGAGAAGAAGCGTTGCGGTTGATTGCGGAGACAGAAGAAGAAATTATTAAGCGCGACGGGGCTTACATATACGGCTCAGGGGACGTCACACTCGTCGATTTAGTCATCCAACAACTCATGGAAGCCAACATGACTATTTCCGCCGCAGAGAGCCTCACAGCAGGCTTATTTCAAGCAGAATTCGGGGGCACGACGGGAATATCTAAAATTTTCAAAGGTGGCATGGTCACATATAGTTCAGAGATAAAGCACGAATTGTTACACGTCTCCAATGAAACGATTGAACAAGAAGGCGTTGTCAGCCAAGCTTGTGCGATAGAAATGGCAGATAACATTCGCAAACTCTGCAAAACAGATATGGGAATAAGTTTTACTGGTGTTGCTGGTCCTGAATCGCTAGAAGGAAATCCTGTTGGGACTGTATGGATTGGCCTCAGCGTTGTTGGTAATCCTACGTTAGCTTACCGTTATATCTTCAATCGCGACCGTAATTATAATCGCCGCCGAGCTGTAAAAGAAGGTTTTGCGCTGATTAAAGCTTTTTTGGACGAGAAATTCGATAAAAAAGAGAAATAAGGGTGCAAAATCAACGCAAACAGCCTTAAAAAAAGGTTAGACGAATACTTACAAAACGGCTATAATAAAGGCACGGTTAGGAAGGGAATGTTACCGCGGACAGAGAAAAATATCGTGCGCAGAAAAAATACGAACAAATATTCGCTTTTTGCTTGTATATCTTCAAAAAATAAGGTATAGTATCTATAGGCAGTAAAAACAACCACTAAATTGTATATGGTAAGCAATGTTTTTACATGAAATTAGATATATATAAAGACTAGGAGGCAATAATGTGAGTGATCGTCAAGCGGCCTTAGATCAGGCGTTAAAACAAATCGAGAAACAATTTGGTAAAGGTTCCATTATGAAGTTAGGGGAACAATCAGATCATAATATTTCTACGATATCAAGTGGCTCTTTAGCTCTCGATATCGCACTTGGAGTCGGTGGTTATCCACGAGGAAGAATCATCGAAGTATACGGACCAGAGAGCTCAGGTAAAACAACCGTTGCTTTACACGCTATTGCAGAAGTACAAGCACAAGGTGGAACAGCAGCATTTATCGATGCGGAGCACGCATTAGATCCAGCCTATGCGAAGAATCTTGGCGTTAACATTGATGAGCTATTGCTGTCACAGCCAGACACTGGGGAACAGGCATTGGAAATCGCCGAAGCCTTAGTTCGTAGTGGTGCTGTCGATATTTTGGTTATTGACTCCGTAGCAGCACTTGTACCACGTGCCGAAATCGAAGGCGAAATGGGAGACTCTCACGTTGGTTTACAAGCCCGTCTTATGTCCCAAGCTTTGCGTAAATTATCTGGTGCAATTAATAAATCCAAGACAATCGCAATTTTCATCAACCAAATTCGTGAAAAAGTAGGCGTTATGTTCGGTAATCCTGAGATAACTCCAGGTGGACGTGCCCTTAAGTTTTACTCTACTGTTCGTTTAGAAGTAAGACGTGCAGAACAACTAAAACAAGGGACAGACGTTATTGGGAACAAAACAAAAATTAAAGTCGTAAAAAACAAAGTTGCGCCACCATTCCGTGTTGCTGAAGTAGACGTTATGTATGGTTTCGGTATTTCACGTGAAGGTGAACTTGTTGATATGGCGTCTGAAATTGACGTTATCAATAAGAGTGGTTCATGGTATTCTTACAACGAAGAGCGTATCGGCCAAGGTCGTGAGAATGCGAAACAATATCTGAAAGAACATCCAGAAATTCGCGATGAAATCTCAAAACGCGTACGTCAAGAATACGAAATCGACGTAAAACCTAACTTATCAGAAGAAGCTTTACCAGAAGAAATTAATCTACTTGATGAAGATTAATCATAAGCAGGAATCTCGTATAGAACCATTTTTATAATGGCTCCATGCAGGATTTCCTGTTTTTCTTTTTTTTTTGCGTTTTTAGAGCTAGATTTCAAGTTATGCCCCAGCCCATTATCTTTGTTTTTAATACCCTCCACTTGCTATAAATTCCTTTTTTTATGAGGATTTTTTTGATTCCGTTTACATCTTTGCGCTTTCCTTGACAATACATGGATTGACAGATAGAATTAGATTGTATATTTTACATTTAAAAATGAAAAAATACACGCGTGTCAGGAACATTTCTGACAACCGACATAACCATTAAAAAGAATTGAATAGCAAAGGAGGTGTAAGGATGGAACTCGTAATCACAATCATCTCCAGCTTGCTTTTCTTGATCGTCGGTCTGGTTGTTGGTTCTCTAATTTATAAATCAAGCTCTGAGCGGAAACTTGCCGCTGCTAGAGGAACGGCTGAATTAATCATGGAAGACGCTAAAAAAGAAGCAGAAACCTTGAAGAAAGAAGCATTACTTGAAGGAAAAGAAGAGAATCATAAGTTACGTACTGAAATCGAAAATGAACTTCGTGGGCGAAGAGGGGAATTACAAAAATCAGAAAATCGCTTATTGCAAAGGGAGGAAAACCTCGACAGAAAAGATACTTCTTTAAGTAAAAGGGAAGCAACTCTTGAAAGAAAAGAGGAGAGTATCAGTAAACGTCAACAACAAATTGAAGAAAAAGAAAGCAAAGTTGAAGAGATGAGCAGGAAACAACAAGTAGAGTTAGAAAGAATATCTGCCCTTACCAAGGATGAGGCTAAGAACGTTATCTTGAGCCAAGTAGAAGAGGAACTAACACACGATACAGCAGTGATGGTGAAAGAATCTGAAACTCGTGCGAAGGAAGAAGCAGATAAGAAAGCAAAAAATATTCTTTCTTTAGCTATACAACGCTCAGCAGCGGATCATGTTGCTGAAACGACAGTAAGTGTTGTAACTCTACCGAATGATGAGATGAAAGGTCGAATTATTGGTCGTGAAGGCCGTAATATTCGTACACTGGAAACGCTCACTGGTATTGATTTAATTATCGATGATACACCAGAAGCAGTTATCCTTTCCGGATTTGATCCTGTTCGCCGTGAAATCGCGCGAATCGCTTTGGAGAAACTCGTACAAGATGGACGAATTCACCCAGCACGGATTGAAGAAATGGTCGACAAAGCTCGTAAAGAGGTTGATGAACATATCCGCGAAGTTGGAGAACAAGCGACATTCGAAGTTGGTATTCATTCAATACACCCAGATTTAATCAAGATTCTTGGTCGTTTACGCTACCGTACAAGTTACGGGCAAAACGTCTTGAATCACTCGTTAGAAGTAGCGAAATTAGCTGGAATTCTGGCTAGTGAGCTTGGTGAAGATGTAACGATGGCTAAACGTGCCGGACTCCTTCATGATATCGGTAAAGCAATTGACCATGAAATTGAAGGTAGTCACGTCGAAATCGGTGTCGAACTTGCTACGAAATACAAGGAAAATGATATTGTTATTAATAGTATCGCTTCTCACCATGGTGACACAGAGGCAACATCTGTTATCGCTGTTCTAGTGGCAGCAGCAGACGCCTTATCAGCTGCAAGACCTGGTGCTCGTAGTGAAACATTAGAGAATTACATTCGCCGCTTAGAGAAATTAGAAGAGATTTCCGAGTCTTACGAAGGTGTAGAGAAATCTTATGCCATTCAAGCTGGACGCGAAGTTCGGATTATCGTAGAACCTGATTCTATCGATGATTTAGCTTCTTATCGCCTAGCACGAGACATTAGAAAACGAATTGAAGAAGAACTCGAATACCCTGGTCATATAAAAGTGACTGTTATCCGTGAAACGCGTGCTGTAGAGTACGCGAAGTAATCACATAAAACACGTAGTTTCCTCATTGGAGCTACGTGTTTTATTGTTTACAGGTAAGCAATTTCCTTGCGCGATGCAAAAAAACAAGGCTATAATATGCAGTAATCTACGATGGGGGTTTGATATCATGCAAAACTGGGAAATCAGAAATTTTAAAAAAGAGAATTATTCGGATGTTGCTCGTATTTACCAGATGGGAATTGAGGGGCGCAATGCAACGTTTCAAAAAGAGGTGCCGACATTGGAGGCTTGGGAGCAGAAGTATCTGGATGTTTGTCGCTTCGTTGTGATGGAGGACGGGGTAGCTATTGGATGGGCTGCATTATTGCCATTTTCCGGCATGCCTTCTTATCGCGGTGTGGCGGAACTGAGTATTTATATCGATCCCGCGGCGGCTGGAAAAGGAATCGGGACGGCGTTGATGGCTCATATCGTGAGTGAAAGCGAGAAAGCAGGATTTTGGACGCTACAATCCTTGGTTTTCCCTGAAAATACGGCGAGCATTGCGTTACATAAAAAATTCGGATTTAAAACGCTTTGTGTGCATGAAAAACTGGGCGAAATGGATGGCGTTTTTCGGGATGTTGCTTTGTTGGAACGTAGAAGTGAGATCACAGGAAAATAGGACGGGCATTTTGACGCGTTTCGAGTTATAATAGGTTACATATAGAGAGTGAGGAATTAGCATATGGAATTATTATTTATTGGGGATGTTGTAGGCTCTATCGGTCGTGATATGATTACCGAGTATCTACCGCAATTAAAGAAGGCGTATCGTCCGACGGTTACGGTGATTAACGGAGAGAATGCCGCAGCTGGACGTGGAATTACGGAGAAAATTTACAAACAGTTTTTAGAGCAAGGGGCTAATGCGGTGACGCTTGGTAACCATGCTTGGGATAATCGGGATATTTTTGAGTTTATCGATGACGCGAAGTATTTGGTGCGCCCGGCCAATTTTCCAGAGGAGACGACGCCTGGAACTGGACTGGTTTTTATAAAAAGTAACCAGCTGGAGGTTGCGGTGATTAATATGCAAGGTCGTGTCTTTATGTCGGATTTAGATGATCCCTTCCGCAAAATGGATGAGCTGATCGAGGGAGCCTCGAAACGTACGAATATTATTTTTGTGGATTTCCATGCGGAGACGACGAGTGAAAAACAGGCGATGGGCTGGTACGTGGATGGTCGTGTAACCGCGATTGTCGGGACGCATACGCACGTGCAGACATCGGATAATCGGATTTTGCCACAAGGAACGGCGTATTTGACAGATGTTGGCATGACCGGGCCTTATGACGGTATTTTAGGTATGGATAAAGAGGCCAGCTTGCGTCGATTCTTGACTGCTATGCCTTCTCGTTTTGAAGTTCCTAAGACTGGGCGCGCTGTTTTATCGGGATGTATGATTAGCATTAATGATACGACTGGGCGCGCTACTAAAATTGAGCGGATTTTGATTAACGAGGACCATCCGTTCACGCTTTGATTAAAGGAGGTGTCACACGTTGACCTACCAAAAAGAAGAAATAATCGCCAAGGCGCAGGAGTTAAAAACAGCGCTCCAAGCAACGGAGGCTGTTGCATTTTACCGTGCGGCGGAAGCGAAAATTAATACGAATCAAAAAGTGGCCGCCAAAGTTGGTGACATCAAGAAATTACAAAAGGAAGCGGTCAATTTAGAACATTATCAGAAATTCGGAGCGGTAAAGCAAACCGAGGACGGCATCGATGCATTAACAGCTGAAATCGACCATTTGCCAATTGTGCAGGAATTCAGGCGTTCCCAAGAGGAAGCGAATGATTTGTTGCAAGCCATCACACACGAAATTAGCTATAAGGTGACTTCTCAGTTACAGGAATAAGGATGAAACGATGTGGTGCTTGATTACTACATCGTTTCTTTCTGTTCAAAACTCGTCTTTTCTTCATGATATAGCTTGATTGTGTTATAATAGAGGGACAAAATAACTTTTAAACAAAGAGAAAAAGGGTTGGTTGGAATGGCTGTAGAAGTGACGCCGATGATGAAACAATACTTAGCGATTAAGGAAAATTATAAAGATGCATTTCTGTTTTTCCGATTAGGGGATTTCTATGAGATGTTTTTTGAAGATGCGATACAAGCGTCACAAATTTTGGAAATAACGTTGACGGCTCGTGCTGGTAATTCGGATAATCCGATTCCAATGTGCGGCGTGCCTTATCATGCGGCTGCGGGTTACATAGATACGTTGATTGATAAAGGTTACAAGGTGGCAATTTGCGAACAGGTGGAAGACGCGAAGTTTGCCAAAGGTATGGTGAAACGTGAAGTAGTTCAGCTGATTTCTCCGGGGACGATGATGGAGTCGAAGGGCTTGAAGGAGAAGGAGAACAATTTTATTGCGGCGGTTTTTCAGCATGACGAGAAGGAATATGGCTTTGCTTATTGTGATCTTTCAACAGGTGAGCTAAAATCGACGGTGCTTGCGATGGGTGAGGATCGCCTGATTAATGAGTTGACGACGTTGTCTGCGAAGGAAATGGTCGTGGGGATTGAGTTTAGTGAGGCGTTTCCGGAAGCGGTTCGTGAGCAGCTGGGACTCTTTATTTCGTATGAGAATAATAATGATTTGCCGAGCGGATACGAAAGTTTGGTCACGAACACGATTCATCCGATTGAGAAAAAAGCGATTGCGAAATTGCTGAATTATTTTATTGATACGCAAAAACGTGATTTGTCGCATTTGCAGAAGACGGTTCACTATGAGACGAGTCAATATATGAAAATGGACTATTATTCGAAGCGCAATTTGGAGCTGTCGGAGTCGATTCGTGGGAAGGGTAAGCAAGGGACGTTATTGTGGTTGCTGGATCAAACGAAGACCGCGATGGGTGGGCGTTTGTTGAAGCAGTGGATTGATCGTCCGCTTATTCACCTGGATGCGATTGAGGCGCGCCAACAGGATGTGAACAGTTTTATCAACCATTATTTTGAACGGATGGAATTGATGGACTTGTTGAAACAGGTCTATGATTTGGAGCGTTTGGCTGGGCGTGTAGCTTATGGAAATGTGAATGCGCGTGATTTGATTCAGTTGAAGAATTCGCTGTATCAGGTGCCGCTTGTGAAGGAAACGCTTAAAGCGATGAATCAGCCGAATTTGACGCGAATTATTGATGAGATTGATCCGTGTGATGCGCTTGCTGATGTGTTGGAACGCTCGATTAATGAGTCGCCTCCAATTTCGATTCGCGAGGGTGGGATTATCAAGGATGGCTATAACGCGGAGTTAGATACATATCGGGATGCCAGTCGTAACGGGAAAACATGGATTGCGGAATTGGAACGCCAAGAGCGCGAATTGACTGGGATTAAATCGCTAAAAGTGGGCTTTAATCGGGTATTTGGCTATTATATTGAGGTTACGAAGGCAAACATTGCGGCATTGCCGGAAAATCGATATGAACGCAAGCAAACGTTGACGAATGCGGAGCGTTATATCACGCCTGATTTGAAGGAAAAAGAACGCCTGATTTTGGATGCAGAAGAAAAAAGTATTGAGCTGGAATATTCACTGTTTATTGCGGTTCGCGAAACGGTGAAGGAATATATTGAACGTCTGCAAAAATTGGCGAAGGTGATCAGTGAAATTGACTGCCTGCAGAGTTTTGCTAATATTAGTGAGAACAATCATTTTGTGAAGCCGGCTATGAATAAGACGGGGCATTTGGAAATCATTCAAGGACGCCATCCTGTGGTGGAAAAAGTGATGGGGACGCAGAGCTATGTAGCGAACGACTGTGTGATGAACGAGTCGCGTGGTATGTTATTGATAACTGGACCGAATATGTCTGGTAAAAGTACGTATATGCGTCAGATTGCGCTTACGGCGATTATGGCGCAGGTCGGTTGTTATATCCCTGCGGAACAAGCGACGTTGCCAGTTTTCGATCAAATTTTCACACGGATTGGTGCTGCGGATGACTTGATTGCTGGGCAGAGTACGTTTATGGTGGAGATGTTGGAGGCGCGTAATGCGATTGTGAATGCAACGGCGGATAGTCTGATTCTGTTTGATGAGATTGGGCGTGGGACGGCGACGTATGATGGAATGGCTCTGGCGCAAGCGATTATCGAGTATATCCACGAGGAAGTGCATGCTAAGACATTGTTTTCCACGCATTATCACGAGTTGACCGTTTTGGATGAGACGTTACCTCATATGCATAATGTGCATGTTAGCGCCGTAGAAGAGGATGGGAAAGTCGTGTTTCTTCACAAAATTGAGGATGGTCCAGCAGATAAGAGTTACGGGATTCATGTTGCCGAGCTTGCCAACCTTCCACAAAAATTGATTGGTCGGGCGCGTCATATTTTAGAGCAGTTGGAGAGTTCGGAGGAGAAGATTATCGTGCCTGCCGAAACTGCTGTGAGTGCGCCTGAAACACATGAGGAAGTGCAGTTATCGATGTTCCCGATTGAAGAAAAAACGGTGCGGACGAAGCAAGAACAGTCTTTAATAAAAGTCATTAAAAATATTGATTTGATGCATATGACGCCGATGGACGCGATGTCGACGCTCTATGATTTACAGAAAAAGGCGAAACAATAAGAAAGCAAGGTGAAGTTTAGATGGCTCACATTATCGAATTAACCGATGCCTTATCGAATAAAATAGCGGCTGGTGAAGTAGTCGAACGCCCTGCTTCTGTCGTGAAGGAACTCGTTGAAAACGCGATTGACGCTAAAAGCACCGTTATTGATGTGCTTGTGGAAGAAGGCGGTCTGAATAAGATTACAATTATCGATAATGGTGTCGGGATTCGCGCGGAAGAGGTCTCCGTTGCCTTTAAGCGCCATGCTACGAGTAAGATTAAGAATGAACATGATTTGTTTCGCGTGCATACGCTAGGCTTTCGCGGGGAAGCTTTGCCGAGTATTGCCTCGGTCTCATTTTTAGAGATGACGACTGCGACGGGTGATGGTGCGGGGACCAAGATTGTTGTAGAAGGCGGGAAAGAAGTTGAGAAACATAGTGCCCAAGCTAGAAAAGGGACAGAGATTCAGGTTTCTAATCTATTTTTCAATACGCCAGCACGTTTGAAGTACTTGAAGAGTTTGCATACGGAGCTTGGGAATATTACGGATATTATGAATCGGTTAGCTTTGTCGCATCCGGAGATTAGCTTTCGTTTCTCGCATAATGGGAAAAGTTTGCTGAAAACGAATGGGAATGGCGACTTGCAGCAGGTGATGGCTTCGATTTATGGACTTGCTGTGGCGAAAAAAATGATTCCGATTCAAGCGGAGTCGCTGGATTTTAAATTGAAGGGATATGCGGCTTTGCCTGAGGTTAATCGCTCCAACCGTAACTATATTTCGACGATCGTAAATGGCCGTTTTATTAAGAACTATGCGCTTGTTCGGGCAATCCAGGATGGGTATCATACGCTGCTTCCGATTGGTCGCTTTCCAATTTTAGTTTTGCAGATTGAAATGGATCCATTGATTGTGGATGTGAATGTGCATCCTGCCAAATTGGAGGTTCGTTTGAGTAAGGAAGGTGAGCTGGGGCAGTTTATCGCGAGCACGTTGAAAGCCGCGTTTCATAAGGAGCAGTTGATTCCTGATGCCGCGCCTTCGAAACGGCAAAAGTTAGCCTCGGAGCAGTTAGCGATAAACTTTGATAAAGAGGCGGAAGAGGATGTGGTGGAATTGCCAAAAGAGAGTGCAACTCCGACCTATTCAACTGCACCTACAACTCAAACAGAATTGCCAACGAGTGACGCGTTACCGGATGAACCACCGCTCTTTATTAACGAAGCATTTGCGGAATATGATGCAACACCTAGCATGGAAGAGGCTAAACCAGCTGAAGTCAAAGAACGGATGCCAAAAATGTACCCTGTTGGTCAAGTTCATGCAACCTATATTGTGGCGCAAAACGAGACGGGGATGTACTTAATTGATCAGCACGCAGCGCAAGAACGGATTAAGTATGAGTTTTATCGGGAAAAGATTGGCGAAGTGGATCGGGAATTGCAGCAGTTACTCGTTCCGATTGTTCTTGATTTTTCGACGGATGAGTTTATTAAATTACGGGATCAAAAAGCGAAATTAGAAGAGGTTGGTGTTTTTCTCGAGAATTTTGGGCAAAATAGCTTTATTATTCGGGAGCATCCGACGTGGTTGCCTAAGGGCGAGGAAGAGAGTACGTTGCGTGATATTTTAGACGAGGCGCTCACGAAGCCACAGGTTAGTATTCACAAATTGCGTGAGGATGCGGCGATTATGATGAGTTGCAAGAAATCGATTAAAGCGAATCATTATTTAACGCAGGCGGATATGGAAAAGTTGCTGGATACATTACGTGAGGCAAACGATCCGTTCACCTGCCCACATGGCCGACCTGTTATCATTTCTTATTCGACGTATGAACTCGAAAAAATGTTTAAGCGTATTATGTAAAATTTTAAAGGAGAGAATCGCATGTCGTTTAAAGGTCAAACAGTCATACCTGCCGCACATAATCATCGGGATGTTGAGAAAATTCTCAGCTTGGATGCGGAATATATGGTGATGTTAGAAACACAGGTTGGGCAACTGAAATCGCTCGTAAATTTGGCCGCTTCTGGTGGTAAAAAAGTCATCTTACACGCCGATTTAATTCACGGTTTAAAAAATGATGAATATGCGGTGGACTTCTTGTGTCAAGATGTTCGTCCAGCAGGCATTATTTCAACAAGAGGAAATGTCATTTTAAAAGCGAAACAACATAAAGTGCTCGCAATTCAGCGATTATTCATGCTGGATTCGAGCGCATTTACGAAAGGAACGGCGCTAGTTCAGAAAATAAAACCGGACTATATTGAATTATTGCCTGGAATTTTGCCTACGATGGTGGAACAAATGACGGAGCTGCTTCACATTCCTGTCATCGCGGGTGGCTTGATTACAACGCAGGCACAAGTCGACGAAATTTTAGCAGCGAAAGCAACGGCTATCACGACATCTCAAAAATCACTTTGGAAATGAGGGATTAGGAAGATGGGAAAGATTGTTGTTATTGGAAGTATTAATATGGATATTGCGACGGAACTGGCTGGAATGCCGGAGCTTGGGGAAACAGTGAAAGGGCAGGATGCAGTGATTTCACTAGGAGGAAAGGGCGCGAATCAAGCGGTGGCTGCTGCAAAACTCGGTGGCGATGTCGTGATGGTCGGTATGATTGGAAACGATGCGTTTGGAGCGGATGCTCTGGCGAATCTGAATTCCTATTGTATCGATGTGACGCATGTGCGCAGTGTCGATGTGACGACTGGTTTGGCGATGATTTTGCGGGAACGCGGAGATAATCGAATTATCGTTGCTCCTGGGGCGAACAATGCTTGGTCGGATGACTTGCTGCTCGAGGAGATTATTGCAGAGGCTTCGATTGTATTGTTACAAAATGAGATTCCTTTTTGGGTGGTTGAGCGCGCGGTGGATATTGCGATGGATCACGGGATACCAACTGTGTTTGACCCTGCGCCTGTAGATCGTTTTCCGGTTGCTTTTTTGCAGAAGATAACCTACTTGACGCCAAATGAGACGGAATTCAAGCAGCTACCAGAGGATATTTTGCATGGGAATACGAAAGCACTACTTGTAACTCGAGGAAAAAATGGGGTTCGGGTATGCGAGGCTGATGGAAACGTGGATATTGCTACAATAGATGTCGAAGTCAAGGATTCTACCGGGGCAGGGGATACGTTTAACGGTGCTTTCGCGGTTGCTATTACTAATGGAAAGTCATTGCATGCCGCTGTTCGTTTTGCTAATCAAGCAGCGGCACAAAGTACCACAAAAATCGGAGCTCAAGCTGGGATGCCATTTTTAAAAGATATAGAAGCTAATCTCGAAAAGTAGAGGTTAGTTTTTTTAATATTATCAAGAGATTACGCGACAACAATAGCTGATTTGATACAGAGCCCCTGAAAACAAATCTGTATTATAACAGAAAGCTGAATTTCGAATAGTACAGGAATGTTACAATGTTGCAACTAAATTATTTTTGTACTTACTTAATAATCATAACAATCTAGGAAATTATGTGATACCAATCACTTAGCGTTGAAAAAGGAATGGAAGCACTTAAATTTGATAAAAAAGCGCTAATTTTTTTATGTGAAAACTGTAGCATTATTTTTTATTTGTGGTATGATAACAGTATAGAAGTTACTTGGGTAGCTTTGCTCAATTTTTAACGCTCATAAACGAACAATGAAACGTAGGAGGTTTCCGTGATGAAAGAACAATGGTTTGAATTTACAGGTGGTAACTGGGAAAACGAAATTGACGTAAGAGACTTTATTATGAAGAACTACAGATTGTATGAAGGTGACGATACTTTCCTAGTAGGTCCTACAGATGCAACATCGCAATTATGGGATCAAGTTATGGATTTAACAAAGCAAGAAAGGGAAAACGGCGGCGTGCTAGATATGGATACAAAAATCGTATCGACTATCACATCACATGATCCTGGATACTTAAACAAAGATTTAGAAACAGTAGTAGGCGTACAAACAGATGTACCTTTCAAACGCTCATTACAACCATTCGGCGGAATCCGTATGGCAGAGCTTGCATGTGAAGCTTACGGATATGAAGTAGACAAAGAAATCTCAAGCATTTTCAGAGATTGGCGCAAGACGCATAACCAAGGTGTTTTTGATGCTTATAATGATGAAATGCGTGCCGCTCGTAAATCTGGTATTATTACTGGACTTCCAGATGCATACGGCCGTGGACGCATCATTGGTGACTACCGTCGTGTCGCTTTATACGGTGTGGATCGCTTGATTGAAGATAAGAAAAGTGATTTGAAAAACACAGGACTTCGCACAATGAGTGATGATATTATTCGCTTACGTGAAGAGTTAAACGAACAAATCCGCGCATTAGCTGAATTAAAACAATTGGGAGCGCAACACGGTTTTGATATCTCTAAACCAGCAACAACAGCGCAAGAAGCTTTCCAATGGTTATACTTCGGTTATCTTGCAGCGATTAAAGAACAAAACGGAGCAGCAATGAGTTTAGGTCGTACGTCTACATTCCTTGATATCTTCGTAGAACGCGATCTTCGCAATGGTACGTTAACAGAAGTAGAAGCACAAGAAATCGTGGATCATTTCATTATGAAACTACGCCTTGTGAAATTTGCTCGTACACCTGACTACAACGAATTATTCTCTGGGGATCCAACATGGGTAACAGAATCAATTGGTGGTATTTCAGAAGATGGCCTACCGCTTGTAACGAAGAACTCCTTCCGTTTCTTGCACACACTAAACAACTTAGGACCAGCTCCTGAGCCAAACTTAACCGTACTTTGGTCGACTCAATTACCATCAGGATTCAAGAAATTCTGTGCTAAAATGTCTATCAAAACAAGCGCTATCCAATATGAAAACGATGATGTTATGCGTCCTAAATGGGGCGACGACTACGGAATCGCATGTTGTGTATCCGCAATGCGTATCGGTAAACAAATGCAATTCTTTGGCGCACGTGCCAACCTTGCGAAAACTTTACTTTATGCAATCAACGGTGGTGTGGATGAGAAATCAAAAGCACAAGTTGGACCAGCTTTCCAACCGATTATATCCGAGGTACTCGACTATGAAGAAGTTATGGTTAAATTTGACGAAATGATGGAATGGATTGCAGAATTATACCTAAACACATTAAATGTTATCCACTACATGCACGATAAATATGCGTACGAACGCCTTGAAATGGCGCTCCATGATACACATGTATTACGTACAATGGCAACTGGTATCGCTGGACTTTCTGTTGCAGCCGATTCTCTAAGTGCTATCAAACATGCGCAAGTAAAACCAATCCGTGATGAAAATGGTATCGCTATTGATTTCGAAATCATCGGTGACTATCCTAAATACGGAAACAACGATGATCGCGTAGATGAAATCGCTGTTGAACTTCTAAAAGCGTTCATGACGAAAGTAAGAAAACATAAAACATACCGTGATTCTGTTCATACAACATCTGTTCTTACTATCACATCAAACGTTGTATACGGTAAGAAAACTGGTAACACACCAGACGGACGTCGCGCTGGCGAACCATTCGCACCTGGGGCAAATCCAATGCATGGCCGCGATACAAAAGGCGCTTTAGCTTCCTTATCATCCGTTGCAAAACTTCCATATGAATATGGACAAGATGGTATTTCGAATACATTCTCTATCGTGCCAAAAGCATTAGGTCGCGAAGATGAATCACAAATTAACAATCTTGTAGCTATGCTTGATGGTTACTCAACGAAGATGGGTCACCATTTAAATATCAACGTCTTCAATCGTGACACATTGCTTGACGCGATGGATCACCCAGAAGAATATCCACAATTAACAATTCGTGTATCTGGTTATGCTGTTAACTTCATTAAATTAACGCGTGAGCAACAATTGGATGTAATACATCGTACCATGCACGAATCTATGTAAGTCATTCATCGAACCGAGAAACATTGATCTCCGTCGTTAAAAGCGGTGTTCCGATGCTCATGTACGGTCGTACACTCCGCTTTGTTTAGGCTCTTTAAGCACAAAGCGAATTAGAGCCTAAATATGCAGAGGAACCTGGTGAGGCGGGGACTTTGAAGTTCTCCGAGAAGAACATTGGGCTTAGGGATTGTGTTTGTTGCAATCCCTGTCTGTTGTAAATTTATTACCTGAAAGGAAGAGGAGTCAAATGTCTGAAGTTATTGGTCGTGTTCATTCCGTAGAAACAATGGGGACTGTTGATGGTCCTGGTATTCGCTTTATTGTTTTTATGCAGGGCTGTTTATTGCGTTGCCAATTTTGTCATAATCCGGATACGTGGAAGATAGGAATTGGGGAGGAAAGAACCGCTCAAGATGTTTTCGAGGAGGCTTATAAGTATAAGGCTTTCATGGATGCTTCAGGTGGAGGAATTACGGTTAGTGGGGGAGAACCCTTGCTACAAGTGGATTTCCTTATTGAACTCTTTACGCTTTGTAAAAAAGCTGGAATTCATACGACAATTGATTCTTGTGGTGGTTGCTTTACAAGAGATCCTGAGTTTATCGAAAAACTAGATCGCTTAATGGAAGTTACGGATTTAATTTTATTAGATATTAAGCAAATCAATCCTGAGAAACATTTAAAATTAACAACGCGTCCAAATGCGCCGATTCTGGATTTTGCGCAATATCTTGCTGATAAAGAACAACCGATTTGGATTCGTCATGTGTTAATCCCAACAAAAACGGATGATCCAGAAGATTTAACGAAGTTGCATGAATTTATTACGCAGCTACCGAATGTAGAGCGCGTAGAAGTATTACCTTATCATACGATGGGTGTATACAAGTGGGAGAGTCTTGGCATCCGTTACCCGCTCGAAGGCATTGAAGCCCCTGAAGATGATGTTGTTAAGATGGCAAATACGATTTTAGAAACACAAAAATATAATTGATAAAATTCCGAGCGCAAATGACATTTTGCGCTCTTTTGTTACCTAAAGATTACAAAAAGGATTTTTATGTGTCAAAAAAATTACTTTTGCGACTATTAATCCTTGAATTATAGCGTAAACTATGTTTAAATTATAATATGAAATAAAAAGGAGGCCATGATGAATGAGAAAAAATAGAAGCTCCAGAACGGCAAGAAACAGTAAGTCATCAAAATTTAAGTGGCTTATTGCTATTGTTTTAGCGACAGTTGTATTAACCATTGGGGGCTTAGCCTTAACAAATAATGTATTTACAAATAGCGCTTCATCTAAAGAATTACTCGTACTAAAAGCGGAAGCCGTTTCTGTACAACACTGGAAAGTACCGCCTAAGCAAAAAAGCATTAGTTCTGTGCCGAAAGATCCGCCAGGGCCAGCAGCAGGAAAAAAAGTTGTTTACTTAACATTCGATGATGGACCAAGTATACATTTGAAGCAATTTTTAGAAGTTCTTGAAAAAGAGAAAGCTCCTGCATCTTTTTTCTTCGTTGGAAACGAGTTTGCAAATGCTGATAAAGAAACATATCAACGCATGATTGATAGTGGTTTTGTAATTGGATTACATAGCTACACACATAATTCGAAGAAACTATACCGCAAAAAGGATCCTACGTTTATTAGTGAAATGAGTCGTGAGCGTGATGATTTCGAAAAAATTAGTGGAATTCGTACTAACTTGATTCGAGCACCTTATGGCAGTACGTATCTCACAAAGAATCAAGTTGAGCAAACGAAGCAAAACGATTTCCGATTAGTTGATTGGAATATTGATAGTAATGATTGGCGTTATGGTCCGGGTAATTCAGGTGCTGTGTATCAAAATGTGCTGTCTCAAGTAAATGCATATGAAGGTAGTGACGAACCATTAGTTATTCTGTTCCACGAACGTAAAAACACATTGGATGCATTACCAAAAGTGATTAAAATGCTACGTGACAAAGGGTATATGTTCCAAGCATATCATGAGAACGAAACTTTGCACGAAAACTTCAAAAAAGATCCTGGTTTATGATTGAAAAGCATTGTTTTTCTTTTAAAAGAGAGAAATGATGCTTTTTATTGTGGAATTCCATTCTTTTATTATCAAGTTGTTACTTCCTATAATATATATTATGTAAACTAGAAAAGACAATATGAAATAAGCGGAAAAACGTTCTCTTCCCTTACTTTCTGTATTGTCTTTTCTAGTTTACTATTTCATTTTATATAACAATGTTCTATTAATTACTGCTTTTTCTTGTACGTCTATTTTTCGAGTAGTTTTCTACATCTTTTCTATAAAAAAATGCCATTTTTCTAGAACTATTGTGATCAAATACATACAGCGGCTTAAGTCTATCCTTGTTAATAACGACAGACAGATTCGATTTTGACATTCCTAGAAATTCTGCAACTTGCTTTTGGGACATGACATATTTATTGAAGTCACCAATAAGTTTTTGTTTTATTACGATATCATTTTCATAAAACATGATTTTCACGCCTTTCTGTGATTTCTAACCACGCGGATGATATTTTTGAATGGTATTTTGTTTCGAACAGATTTTAACTTTTTCATAAATTTGTGTCGTTGATATCGATACATGGCCTAGCAACGCCTGTACATACCTGATATCACAACCGTTTTCCAATAATGCAATGGCAAACGAATGTCGTAAAATGAATGGTTTTAGCTTAATACCTAATTCTTCACCAATTGCTGTGATTGCTTGACAAATCATATATTCATCAATCGTACAACCCGTTTTCCAATCTATGAACAAATAGGAGTGATACAGATGCCGTTGCTCCAACAGTTGTTGACGCCTTTCTAAGTGACTGAGTAGCGAAGTTTCTAAACTCTTGCTATAGAAAGTATAGCGCTGTTTACCGTTATTGCCTGTTACAACGATACTCCTAGCCATGAAATCAAAATCAGATAAAACTAATCTCCTCATTTCAGAAGGTTTCATTCCCGTGTCGTAAATAAAATCGAACAAGAAACATTGATAAGCTGATATTCGATTACTCTCCAGCATTTGAACATATATTTGATCGATTTCTTTCTCGTACAACACACGAACAAAATTGCGGACCGGCGCTCTAGGTTTAAATCGAGCAAATGGATTTTTAATATGAGGATTCTCACTAGAAACAAAATGATAAAAATGTCGTAATGTCTTGCGATAAGTATAAAGAGTCGATTTGGCTAAATTTTTTTCTAACTCAGTATAGTACAGATAGATTTCTTTTTGAGGAACTTCCAACGAACCGAATCGTTGTATATAGTTCCGAATGATTCTTTTCGACTGCTCAATTGTCGACTTTGCTCGTGATTTTGATTGCAATAAACGGATATACTTTTCTAATTCCTGTATATGATCACCTCCATATTTATTATATCATATACAGTTCTGGGGTTATTGTAAAAATGAAACAATATATTTTTATTGTAAAACGATAAGTTTTAGTTTATAATCAATATATACTACTAAATGAGGTGTTTTTTATGGAACGTGGATCGACCATTCTCTTGAAACTGGCTGTGCTTTTTATCGGGCTTGTTATTCTTGCCCTATGTATTTTTGCCCTACCAGCGATTGCCGAAGAAGCTCGCAAAAATGACCCGGATTTTGCAAAATGGCTTTATCCAATTTTGATTACGATGTATATTGCTGCCGTACCTTTTTTTGTTGGGTTATACCAAGCATTTAGAGTTCTGATTTACATTGATAAAAAGATGGCTTTCTCAGGGCTATCTGTACGAGCTATAAAACGGGTGAAATATTGTGCGATCATCATCAGTGCACTGTATCTCCTTAGTTTACCGCTTTTCTATTGTTTAGCGCAGCAAGATGATGCTCCTGGAATTGTGGTCATTGGGCTTATTCTTACTTTTGCTTCTGTTGTCGTTGCTACGTTTGCTGCGGTTCTTCAGAAACTTTTGCAAGAAGCGATTGATATTAAATCTGAAAACGACTTGACGGTCTGAGGTGAATGATATATGGCGATTATAATTAATGTTGATGTGCAACTGGCCAAAAAGAAAATGAGTGTCACCGAGCTATCCGAAAAAGTCGGTATAACGATGGCAAATATTTCAATACTGAAAAACGGTAAGGCAAAAGCAATTCGCTTCTCCACATTGGAAGCTATATGCGTTGCGCTGGATTGCCAGCCTGGAGATTTATTAGAATATCATCCTGACTAAAGAATAAAGCATGTTAGCCCCAAAATAGCTAACATGCTTTATTTGTGATTTCTACAGCGCATTATACTGTGTATCACTCACTGGTTCTAGCCAATTCGTACCGCCTTTTTGAGGGTTTGTAGTAATAGCAAGATGGACAAATTCGCTATCTCTGGTTGCACCGTGCCAATGTTTCAGATTAGCTGGGATTGTTATAACATCACCGGCTTGCAATTTTTGTGCTGGCTTCCCTTCTTCTTGGTAGTAACCTTCGCCGCTTGTTACTAATAGAATCTGACCACCATCGTGGGTATGCCAATTATTTCGCGCTCCGGGTTCAAATGTAACATTCCCAATCGGACAATTGTATTCCGTTCCCTCTGGTACGAGCATTTCTAAATATGCAATCCCTGTAAAATAATCGTTCGTAATCACTTCACCTTTTTTGAAAATAGCAGACATACTATCAGCTCCTTTTAGAATTCTTTTAACTTCTTCTCGGTCGGTAACACGTGGCTGCCGTAGTTCTCAATTTTAAAATCTAATCGTTCTAGCGCGCTTTGCATGGTGTCAATTCGATCCTGCAATTCATTGCGTTGTTCTTTTAAAAGTTCCACGCGTGCTGGAATCGTAGCATCACCCTCGCGGAAAAGACTCAAATATTCAATCAGCGACTCAATGGAGAGCCCGGCATTTCGCATATGACGACTGAATAAAAGCCAACGCAAATCTTCTTCGTCAAATTTACGGACACCGTTCTCATTTCGCCGCACCGGTGGAATAAGTCCAATTCGTTCATAATAGCGAATCGTGTCCGCAGAAATCTGGGTCTCCTCACTCACTACTTTGATATTCATTCGTACCTCCCCTTCCTCTTTTAAACTTGTTGGCTCGTGGGGCGTAGCAAAATTTCGTTCATTGCTGTATCCGCTGGGGCATCCATAGCAAACAGAATCGTTTCTGCCACCCGCTCTGGACTAATCGCCACCTCTTTGTATAATTGCTCAATTCCCGGTTTCAAATCCTCATCTGTAATTGTATGCGTTAACTCCGTAGCAACGGCACCTGGTGAAATTATTGTTACGCGAACATTGCTTTTAGCTATGGCCTCTTCTTGGCGCAATGATTCACTGATTGCTCTAACAGCATATTTAGTTCCGCTATAAACGCCTCCTCCTGGATGTGTTTGATGCCCTGCTATTGATGAAATATTTATAAAATGACCGCTCTTTTGTTCACGCATAGTTGGTAATGCAGCTGCGATTCCATACAGTACGCCTTTGATATTAACGTCCACCATTTGGTCCCACTCCACCACTTTCCTTTTATCAAAAGTCGAATGCGGCATTAATCCAGCATTATTTAGCCAAACATCGATTTTACCGTACGTATCTAATGCACGTTTTGCTAATGCTTCCACACTATCATGTTTCGTGACATCTGTCACTTGATACACCGCTGAACCTTCGTCTTTCTCGATATCCTCTACTATTTCTTTTAAACGCTCTTCCCGTCGCGCTCCAAGTACGATTTTATGCCCTTTTTTAGCGAGAAGTTTTGCAGTAGCTTCTCCAATTCCACTTGATGCTCCTGTAATAACGATTACTTTGCCCGACATATACATTCTCCGTTCTTTATGTTGAATTTCACTACTCCACAACCTTACACCTTGGAGTTCACTTCAAGTCAAGACAAAACCCTCCCAACATAAAAAGAAAGCACAAACTGCAAAAGGACATCTGACGAATCAGAGTTTTACAGCGTGCTTTCCTATTTTTCAATTGTGTTCTTTTTTTCTAATTAATTTGGCTTTTACTAAAGGATGTTTTTGCATTAATCGCAATGTGTAGACGGCGCTCGAAATACCGATTAGTGTCCAGTCCATCCACGCTGTTGCGCCCTCTTTTTGTGCGAAGGATAGGAAGAAGAACATATCTTTTAAGGCATCTTGTACGAAGGCGTCGATTAGGCTCTCATGGATGTGTAAATGCAGCAAGAGCGCTAGCAAAAACTTAGCAAGAATGATTGCCGCCCAGCCAATAAGATACCGCGCGCCACCTTTTACCAATACTTGCTTCTTATAAACGGGAACTTCTTCACCCGCCACTTCCGCAAATCCAATCTGAGCTCTTGCCTTTTTTACCTGCGCCTTACTAGCTTGAAATAAGCCGATTCCTGCGCCTAAAATAAAAACGAGGATCACAATGAAAATAGGCGTACCACTTTTCATATCTGGTAAGGTTTGCGTTATTTGGTAGATCGCAAAAATTGGAATCGCGACATACGTAATTCTGCGGATTTTTTCATATTCAAATTGTTGGTAAATAAAATAGATAAGTATGAGTATCGTGATAATGATTGGCATCTGTTCGCTCCTCTAGTTAGTTCATCAACGCTTGGTATTTATCAAATAAGGCTAGAAATTCGTCTTCTGTAAACGACACGTCCTTGTTTTCTAAAATACCTTGGATTTTCTGCAAACACATGTGCCAGCCTGAGATGTCACGTGGCGTATGCGTTGTAAGTTCGTTGATTTCTTCTGTGAAGCGAAGTGTTGTTTTCTCGCCTTGATCCATTAATTCGAACCGCACCATGTTCTTATCCCATGTGTATTCCAAAATAGACTTCGGTTCATACACGGTGATTGTCATTTCTTCGTACTCGCCATTTCCGAAATCGAATAAAATTAACCCATCAACGCCAGACTCGCCGACGCTTAGCTCAGGAAACCATTGAGCGAAACCTTTCGTTGTGGCGATGAGCTCCCATACTCTAGCGATTTTACTATCTAGTTCTAATTCGAATGTCATAATACCCGATGTATCTGTGATTTTTTGATATTTTTCTTGCATTGTATTCACTCCTTATGTTTTGTTGTGGTTCTTGTGAGGCATCATTTGCCGATTTAGAGCCTCCATATGAGGGCGAGCAAAGTGAGCATTCGTTCCTTGCCTTGCGTCTCCGGATCCGGCTTTGTTGTGGTTCTTGAAAAGCATCGTTTGCTTTTTTAGAACCTCAATATGCAGTTGAATGTAGTGAAACTGCCTTCCCATTCCCAGTCCCTCGAAAATTTCGTGGCCTCCGCAAAAACCAAAAGAAGGTTTTCACTGCGCCCCCTAACAATTTCTGTCGAAGCTAAACGGGCTGGTTCAGCTTTTCAGGTTTCACAAACAACAATAACACACCTCCGACGATAAATAAAACAACGAGGCTTGCTACGCCGTATTGTGTGTGGCCGGTGACTTGGGCGATGATTCCCATTAAAGCGGGGCCTATAATTGCTGAGAATTTGCCGAAAATATTGTAGAATCCGTAAAATTCATTGGATCGTTCTTTTGGAATAATTTTGCCGAAGTAGGATCGACTTAGTGCCTGAATACCGCCTTGTGATGTTCCAACTAGCATCGCCAAAATCCAGAAGTCTGTAGCGGTTTTCATGAAAATAGCGTAAATACAGATAACTATATAGACGGAAATTGCTGTAAGTATCAAAGATTTCCCTCCAAAACGCTTGGCTAGTTGCCCGTATATGATTGTGAACGGAAAGGCGACGATTTGCGTGACTAGTAAAACGATGATAAGTGTCGTATCGGAAATCCCGAGGTCAATGCCATAGGAAGATGCCATTCGAAAAATAGTATCCACGCCGTCTATATAAAAGAAATATGCGACGAGAAACAGAACAATATTGCGGTATTGCTTGATATTTTTAAGTGTTGTGCCTAATCTGAGAAAGCTGCTGCGTACCGGCTTTTTATCATGCGGAATAAAGTAGACTTGATGAACGTTGCGCCATAGTGGGATTGTAAAGACGGCCCACCAAACCGCCGTCAACAAGAATGCCCCATTTAGCAACATTGTTTGACTAATCGGCAGAATCCCGGTTGCTTGAAAAAAGATAAAGGCGACAAACGGGATACAGCTGCCTAAGTAACCGAATGCGTAACCGTAAGATGAGATTTTATCCATGCGATCGTTGGTGGTGACATCGACTAGGAAGGAATCGTAAAATATATTTGCGCCGGAAAAGCCTATGAGTGAGAGCATGTAAAAAATGAGTAGTAGCATCCACTGATCGCTCGGAACAAATACGAAAGCGACTGTAAATGCGATTCCTAGCCATGTAAATAAGCTGAAAAACCGTTTTTTGAAAAATTGATAATCGGCAATCGTTCCTAGAATTGGCGCCAGTAAGGAGATTAATAGCGTTCCTAAAGAATTCGCGTAACCCCAATAAGCGGTCGATACATGGTCTGCAATCCCTGCGTTACTCGCCATTCCTTTAAAATAAATTGGCAAAATCGCCGTCGTAATCATGATCGAATAAACCGAATTACCCCAATCTTGAAAAACCCAGCTCTTCTCTTGTTTTGTCAGTTTCATCTAGACGTATCTCCTTTACTTAATCAAAAATACCTTCGATTACCGTTCCCTCTGTATCAGGCAAATCGAGATTCAAAATCGCCGCAAATGTTGGTGCTTCATCAATAAGTCGTGCTTTCGGAATCACAGCGCCTGATTTAATTCCCTTGCCGAACGCAATCATTGTTGTTGCATAATTCGGTTTTTGCGGGGAATAGCCATGGACTGCTTGATAAAAATCCGGATTTCCAATATCCTCTGGAGTCACTTTTTGAACGACTTCACCAAATGCCTGATCTTTAAAATAATATCCAGCAATGGCTTCAACCATGAGCGCGCACGTATCGTCTGCGCCAAATTCTGTTGCCTCATCTTGCTGATAAATTTTTTCGATACCTTCGCAGTTTTCAATCAACCCCCGAATCGCCTCTATATTGGTGGTATCTTTCGCGTAAATGTAACACGAGCCATCGCAACTTTTCGCGTAGACTTCCCATGCAACGATTTTATTTTGCTGTAATGTTAGCCAGCCTTGTTCCACAAACAAAACATTGAGCTGAATCACCGAATGGACATCGATTTGATAATGATCGCCCAGCACAATGAACGTCGTATCCTCATATGTACCATTCTGCTTCGTTGCATCGATAATCCTCGCCAAACGTGCGTCATGCCGTTTCAACGCATCCACGGCCTCCTGCGACCTCACACCGTGCGCATGTCGCATGCTATCCATATCCACAAAATGAGCCAACATCAAATTCGGCTTCTTCCGCAAAATCGTATCCTCTACTGCCGCAATCAAAAAGTCATCCAGTTCCGGCTGCGCAATTCCTCGGCGCAATTTGCCAAATCGTCGGTTCATATCCATTAAAAATCCCGGCGAACTGCCCCATAGGGAGACCATCACCTGATTCAACCAAAAACGGTTTGGGAAAATTTCCGCGATGTTGTAATCAATCGAACTTCGCGCCGCCACTGGCCATAAAAAAGCCGACGTGGTGAGTCCGGCCAATTTTGCCGTATCGTATAGTGTTGGAACCTTGATTGCTTCACGAAACCAAAACCAATCTGGTGACACTTTTTCAGGCTGGATTTTTGTATTATTCACAATACCGTGCGTTCTCGGGTAATGACCTGTCACGATGGTCGTGTGCGCTGGATACGTTAACGATGGATAAATCGTTAACGTATCCACATGCGCCCCGTTATTTTTCAAAAAAGCGAGCGTTGGCAACCCGGTGAGATCCTCTAAATCCGCGGCGCCTAACGCATCCAATGAAATAATGATTAAATAGCGACTCATCTTTTTATGTCCTCCCATTAGAAAAACTGAGAAAATTGCATGATCAACTTTCTCAGTTCTAGCTTACTTATCTGTTGTTTTGTGATCTGGATGAACGAGCACCTCGTCTTTGTTAATAACACCCAACACGTCTAGGAAGAACATAAAGACTGGTATCCCAACGATTAATCCCCAAATGCCGAAGAAATGCTCGGAGAAAATCAAGACGATGAACGTGTAGAAAACTGGCAAATCTGTTTTAGCGGACATTAATTTCGGGTTCAAAACGTATGATTCTAGCGCATGAATTACCACAACGAGCACCAAAATAATCAGGACGTAGTTCACGCCACCTATAGTGTATGCGATAATCGTTAAAGGGATCATCGAAATAATAACCCCGGCTACCGGAATTAAACCTAGCAGAAAAACCATAATAGCGAGTGAGAACAATTGCGGGAAACCCATAATCCAAAGCGCGATCGTTGTGAGAACGCAGTTGACTAAGGCAATCATGAACTGTGCTTCAATAACTTTACCGAATGTCTCATTAAATTTACTACCGAAATACTTCACTTCGTCATAAATGAATGCGACCTTACTTTGGCCAAACTTGCTGGTGAATAGAATAAGTTGCTCTTTTCCAAGTGAGAAGAACAGACTTAGAATCAAGGCAATGAACGTGTTCATCGCGACCACACCAATATTAGCTAAGTAGGTGAATAAGAACTGAATGCCATCATTCGCGTATTTCGTTATTTCGAACTCTTTCGCGAGAGACATGATGTAATTCACCGTCTCATTATTGCTTGGCTTCGTATAGAAATGGTTGATGGAACGGATAAGTTGATCCATTTGCTCGATTAACATTGGAATATATTTCACTATCAATAACGTAATACCCAGCGCGATAAACGCATACAGAATAATCACGATAATTTTTCGATAAATGGAAATACGCTTTAAAATAAAATTCTCCAAGCGATTAATGAGGAAAGAGAAAATGAACGTCAGCAAGATAATATCAATCATGCTTCTAAGTAAATACAGAATAACGGCGATTAAAAGAAATACAAGCACACGCCGAAAACTGCGATTGTAAAATAATTTGGTCCAAGCGTCCAAAATGACATCCTCCTCTAGTTTCTGACTCCCTCTATTGTATCAAAAAAAGCGTTGCCATGCATACCTTAACCTGAAAATAAAAAAATCTTTCTAGCCTGCAAATTCTCACAGACTAGAAAGATTTCTATATTACTTATCTTCTCCGATAATTTTCACTTCTGTTTCCAGTAAAATACCGGATTGTTCAAAAACTGTTTTCTGAACGTGTTCGATTAATTCCATATAGTCCGTCGCTGTTGCTTGGTCAATATTAACGATAAAACCGGCATGCTTTGTTGATACTTGCGCACCACCGATTTGGTATCCTTGCAGCCCAGCTTCTTGAATCAATTTCCCAGCAAAATGGTCAGGTGGCCGTTTGAAAACACTACCGCATGACGGATATTCTAGTGGTTGTTTTGATTCGCGCATTTCTGTTAGTTCGTCCATTTTTAGACGGATTTTTTCTTTATCGGCGAGTTCCAGTTCAAAGACGGCTTCTAGCACAATATAATGCTTGTCCGCGATGGAGCTTTTGCGATATCTGGCTTCTAGTTGATCTTTTTGCAGATGCAAGAGTTCACCGGTCGCTGTTAGTACAGTTGCTTCGATTAGGACGTCGGATATTTCGCCGCCGTATGCACCTGCGTTCATGTACAGCGCACCCCCGACAGAACCAGGGATACCGCATGCGAACTCTAAACCGCTGAGAGATTCCTCTAGCGCAAACCTGGACACATCGATAATCTTAGCGCCACAACCAGCAACAATACGTGTACCTTCTCGCTTGATTGCATGTAAGGCATCTAAATACATCACAATACCACGAATACCGCCATCTTTAATAATCAAGTTCGAGCCATTTCCGAGTATGGTTAACGGGATCCGATTCGTATGAGCAAAGGCAATTGTCTTTGCCGCTAAATCGTGACTCGTAGGCATGACAAACAGATCGGCTTTCCCGCCAGTTTTTGTAAATGTGTACGCCGCTAAATCTTCTTCTGTTTTTATAATAAGTGTCGGAATTGCTTGTTTTAATTGTTCCATCGTTTGAGTTGTATACATACGCCTTACCTTTCTACCGCCATTCTTAGGCTTTCTTATTTCGAATCAAAGAGCCGATTGTGTCCATCGGTGGTTCATACACACGACAATACGCCTCATATGCCTTACCATAATCCTTCACACGCGCCGGAATTGCTTGATTTCGATTTAAATTCAAACCATTCTCAAGCATCGGTATCAGTGAAATAATTTGATCAAAAATATGACCCGCTTGGGCTTCGCTTAGAACAAATGCTAGTTTCGACAGCGCACGACGTTGTTCAGGTGGTAACATTTTCCCGTGCATTTGCGTCCATTTCAGCATTTTCTTACGGGTATCGCGTGTTTTCTCTAAATAGAGACTTTGTCCATACGCGGCCATGGCATATGCTAACGACAAGTCCTCCGCATTATTCCAGTCTTCTTCATAAATTTCCTGTTGCGACTCCACTTTTTCATTCAAAAGCGTAATGTCTTCTTGGTAAATATCTAATTTGCGTTGCTGCTGTTTGTAAACTTCCAGTGCTAAATTCAGCTCATCCATCTCGGACTGCAGTTTCTGACCAAACAACCCTTTTTCATTCAAAATGCGCTGAACACCTTCAATTCGCTCGGCAGTAATGCTATCACGTTCTTTGACTAACTGCGCTCGTTTTTTCAAGTAATCAAAGTAAAAACTATATTTCTGAACCTCAATAATCACTTTTTCCGCTGTTTCACGGTCTACTGTCAGGCCATTAGGATCAGCAACAATAACACCCGCGATTTTTCCGAGCATCGAATAAACAATCACTTCGAAAAATTGCCCATCTACGCGAACTTTATACGGCAGTGTATGATTGTTCTCTAACATTTTTTTATATACTTTGGGATTCTTATTTACCATCCATATCACCTTCAATCAGCAATTCTGTTTCTATCTTCTATTATAAATGAAAATGGCTCAAATGTCAGGGAAAAGTTTTTAAAGCTTCCTTGTTTACATAATTATATTATTGTCATCCGGAAACATTTTCTATTTAACAACTAAAACTGGGCATGCTACCTGCTTCACTATTTTGTGACTGACGCTTCCCATCACCATTTCTTGTAAGGAGTTTAAGCCGCGACTACCTAAAACGAGTAAATCGATTTCGTGCTCGGACGCATATTTTATGATACTTGGTCCGGGATCTCCGTGTAACAACTCGACTTGGTACTCGATTTTAGCCTTCTCTAACTTATTTAGTGTGTCCTCCATTTTTTTCAATCGTCTCATGTGTAGTAAATCCTTATTAGATTTCAAGTCTAGAGCCGCTGATTTAGACTCACTAGAATCGATGACACTTATGACCGTCACGTGTACATCAGGAAATCCTTTACTAAGTTTAACTATTTCCTCCGTTGCATTCACCGCATGCACGGAACCATCGGCAGCAAGTAAAATATTTTTCATCCGACTCTCTCCTCCCCCTTAACGGGAACTATTTTTTAGATACGTTCTTAATTGGCGCATCATTCGCCGGCTTTCCTTGTCTAAACCGACCATTCTTACTGTGCTACCATCGTTTTCAAATTGCATGATTACTTTATAAATAGCCTCAACACCTGAGTCATCCCATATATGAAGCTCACTTAAATCCAATAACACGCGCTTATTCTCAGTCTTTATAGAAAGAGCATTGACGAAATTATCAACAGAAGCGAAGAAAAGTTGACCCTTCACTCGGTACACAACCTTGTCATCTTCTTTTGGAATAATGTCCACTTTCACTTTTGAAATTTTGACCATAAATAAGACTGCGCTAAGAACCACGCCGGTAATGACGCCTATCGCTAAATTATGTGTGAATACGACTGTCAGCACTGTGATAATCATAACCGCCGTATCCGTGTAATGTCCTTTTTTGATATATTCAAAGCTGTGCCAATCGAACGTGCCGATACAAACGGTAATCATGACGGCAATGAGCACAGCCATGGGAATTTGAACAACCCAATTACCTAGAACTAGAATGAGAAACATTAAAAATACGCCTGCCGTAAAAGTAGACAATCGTTTGCGACCACCAGAACTCACGTTAATCATCGACTGACCAATCATGGCACATCCGGGCATACCGCCAAAAAAACCAGTAACAATATTCGCGATTCCTTGACCTTTCGCCTCTCTCGTTTTATTGCTTTCTGTCTCGGTCATGTCATCTATGATTGTGGCTGTTAAGAGCGATTCTAATAAACCAACGACGCTAAGTCCAATGGCTGTCGGCAAGATAATCCCAAACGTTTCAAGCGTAAATGGAATCGATGGAAACAAAAAAACAGGCAATGAACTAGAAAGTGCGCCCATATCCCCAACAGTTTTTACATCCAAGTGGAATATGACACTAACGAATGTCATGGCAATAATCGCAATAAGTGCTGCTGGAATCGCTTTGAAAAATTTAGGCAAGCCGTACAATATAAGCAAAGACACACCAACCATGGCATACATCACCCAGTTAGCCGCTTGCAACTGTTTTAACTGCGCCATAAAAATTAAAATAGCGAGCGCGTTCACGAACCCAATCATCACGGAGCGAGGAATAAAGCGCATAAGTTTGGCGACGCCTAGATAGCCAAACAGCAACTGGATAATCCCCGTCAAAATAGTAGCAGCTAATAAATACTGCAAACCATGATCCTTTACCAAATCGACTACTAAAAGCGCCATGGCCCCAGTAGCTGCTGAAATCATGGCAGGTCGTCCGCCGATAAATGCGATAACAACAGCCATTGTAAAGGAGGCATAGAGACCTACCATTGGATCCACACCTGCAATAATAGAGAAAGCGATGGCTTCAGGAATGAGCGCAAAAGCAACGACTATGCCAGATAAAATGTCCCCTCGTATGTTACCAAACCACTCATTTTTTCGTAAACTAAATAACATCCTTGAAACCCCCAACTTTTTTTACTCGTATAAATGAATCTGAGCCCTTCCATCGTAGCATAGAAAAGCTTTTTAATAAAGAGTCATTACGCGTCACGACTTGCATACCCGCGCGATTTTAGCTATACTTGCTTGTGTAAGGAGTTGGAACACGCATGCCTAAAAATGAGAAATGGAAAGCGCTCGTTGATATTAATATTTTACTTATTTTATTCGGTTATATTTGTTTGTATCTTATGTATAATGTCAAATGGCCAGAGAGTTTATTATTTATTGTCGCGATTCTAATGGGAGCTTCTGGTTGTCTAGGGTTTTATTTGAGCATTAAAGGAATGCAGATGAAGCGCAAACCGATGTATCAAATTTTCCTGATGATGGCTTCGATTATCCCGGCTATTATCGGCGTTATTTATATCATCGTCTACTTTATCACCTTATTTTAAAAAGAATCAAAGCCCAGTGTCTACCCGTTGGAATTCGGAGACACTGGGCTTTTTGGTTGTATTAGTTATTTTGTTCTAAGCATGCATAAACTGCCATCATTTCTTGTTTATTCAACTCACGGATACGATTGAAAATGAGAATATCAGCTACTTCTTCTGTTAACGAACTTTCCGCGACCACATCGCTTACTTTCCCCGTCAACCAAGTGCCGACCGCAATATCTTCCACCGTTTCCTTCAAGCCATCCTCGTTAATTCCCGTTGCAGAACATGTCACGCATGGTATCGATAATTTTTGAACGCCATCATGCAGACCATCTTCTGAGATTACTTTCTTACCTTTGCAGAACGGGCACGGCTGGGCTTTCTTCACTTTATTGATTTGCGTGACGATTTTTTTATAGCCAAATGCTTCGTATACGTATGTCAGCTTTTTGTATTTCCCATTGACAAAATAGGCATCAATGATGGTTTCCCTTGTCTCTTTGATATTCGGGAAATCACAAATCGTGACTTGGTTTTTATGACTGATTGCCGTGATATTGGCTTCGATTTGATCCCAGAATGGAACAGCATTTTGCAACACCATTTCATAACCGACAAAGCTTGCTTGCTCTAGTTCTAGCATTTTTAGAGGGACTTGCTTTACTCTTGGAAGTAAGGATACATCTTCTGTAAGCGGCATTTCTCCACCAACAATTTCTTTGATTTTCAAGAGCTCTGGTAACTCGCCTACTGTTGCTATCACTTGGTTTACAGGTTGTTGAATTAGCTCACGAATATCTGTTTCGCCAAATGTTAATTTTTTGTGGTGACCAAGAACGCTACCCTCGCAAATCGGACATGTCACCGCTTTTCTAGTTTCCTTCATTTGTTCTTTAATAATCGATTTGGAAATAACGATATAGCGACCGATAATTTGGTTAAAACCTTGCCAAGTTCTCGTTGCTTTGCCCGCTTTATCATAGAACGATTTCTCCCAATAACCGTATAAGAATGTATGTTTTTCAGCTTCGGTCAGCTTGCTATAAGGTTTACTCAAATCCTGACCCAGCTCATTCTTAATTTCCTCAAACAAAAACTCGATTTTCTGGAATTGGAAAAACTCTAATACTTTCATAACCTCTGGGTGCAGCATACCTTCCCAGAATGGCGCATCTTTGTCCTGAATCACCACGTCGAAATCAAATTCTTCAATCACGCGACGGCCTGAACAATACGGGCAATGATTATCTGCTGAATAAAAATCGAAACTTCTCGTATCTTTATTCGTAGGATGGGACGCCACGATATGATTAATAAGTCCACCCATTTCAAAAAGAAAACTATATTGACTGTACAAATGTCGTTCCAAATCTATCGCAACAACTGGCGCAATTTTCTCTGATTCGAATTCGCCATAAATCAAGCGAGCCATAGATGACAAGCTCTTCAAAATACCACCTTTATAGACATTTTCTGCGTTTTTGAAGTAGTCAATATGATTCTCTTCTAAATAATGAACACCAGTTTGCGACTTGAGCGTAGAAGAAATCGGCGCTGGCTTTACGCTCACTTCTCCGCTTTTTTGACGGTAGAAATCCTCATTCGTTACGATATCCAATTTTTCGACTGGTGCGGTTTGCCGTTTGCCGAAATCAACTATGAAATCCGAAGCTTCCAGCATGTAATCATTATGTTCAATCATCACCATAGAAACAGAATCATCTTCTAAAATGACGCGGATACTATCAATAAACTGATTTAAAATATTTTGCGACAAACCTTTGGATGGTTCATCAAAAATGAATAACGTATGCGGATTTTTAGCCCCTGAAAAAAGTTCCGAAACGAGATGCACACATTGAAATTCCCCTGTGGAAAGCGTCTGCGTTTTTCTTTCTAACGTCAAATAGCCAAGTCCTAATTTTATTAATAAACTCAAGCGTTTGTGCGCAAGATCTTGCTTCGGTAACTCCTCAATAATATCTTCAATCGAACGTTCAAAAATAGCGTCAATGTCATCGCTATATTTCGTCAGTTTTTTCTTGATATCAAGGAATGTCGCGACAGTCGAACGACTCGTGATCGATTGATTGCGGTTTTGGCCAACCATAACTAGTTTATCTTTCGGATAGCGTTTCAGAAAATCTTTTGCGATACATTCGTTTACAAGCGTCGATTTTCCGCATCCTGATTCTCCCGTAAAAGTGACAAGTCTGTTTTTCGGGATTTGGATTTCTGCCATTTGAATATTACGACAGTGTAAATCCTTAAATTGATAGTATTCCGCTGGCGCTTCTTGATTCGTCCCAACAAGAACTGGAGCTGGTCGCGGCGACTCTTCTACAATTTTACCACCATATTTTCCACTACCTGGACCGAAAAATAGCTGCTCATCGGTTGCGTCGAGTACGGTATCTGAGTGATCAATCAACCAAATCTGATTTTTGTAGCCTAGTTGTTTAATTTGTTCTAGAATCTTTAATAAGGTTTGGTGATCGAGACCGACCGATATTTCATCGATAATAATCACGGTATTTTCACTCGTTGCCATGAATTCCGCCAGATAAAGTCGCGTTAATTCACCACCTGAGAGAGTTCCCATGATACGATTCAGCGTTAAGTAGCCGATATTCATATTGATAATATTTTGCAAGATATGCTGTTTGCCTTCGCTAAGGTTTAATTCGTCTTTAAGCGAGAGTAGTGTTTCCATGCTCAAATTATTAACCTCAGAAATACTATGTTCTTTGCCTAATAACTCGATTTTATATGTCTCAACTTCGGGATTAAACCGCTTACCATCACATTTTTTACACGTCACGTTACTATTACTACCGCGCCCTTTACATCCCGTACACCAACCTAGCACATTATTAAACGAAAATAGTTCTGGCGATAAGTCGAATTTTTCTGCCATTGTCACACGAATTTCCTTAAAAACACCGGTATGCGTCCCAATTGTTGAGCGCGGATTCGAGGAAATAGAAGACTTCCCAAGAAACAGAACAAGCGGCATTTCTTCCATTTTGATTGCGCTGAAATTCGTATCCATAATCTCAGGAAATAAATATTGATATTCTGCTTTCGGTAGCAATGAAACGAGACGCTTCTTGGATTCCTCACCAATCGTTTGGCAGAAAGTTGTTTTCCCTGATCCAGACAAGCCAGCGATCCCCAGTGATTTATCTGGTGGTAATACAGTATCCAGATGATTAATATTGTTCGCAATTAATTGATTTATTTTCATAGTGGTATCTTCCCCATTCTTTCAATCTAGTCATACGCTGAACCCTAATTATCGCACAACTGGCTATGTAACTTCAACTTTATTGTGGTTCTAAACGAATTAGAACCTCAATATGAAGAGGAACGCAGTGAGTCTGCCTTCCTCTTTTCCACCAAATTTTCTGAATACAAAAGCTTTCGCTCGATTTTGTTATAACTCTTCATCTAGTTTAAGTTTTGTCCCAAACTATGTCTGCCATTTTTATGCTAAAACTGATTTAAGTTTATTACCCATTTCAGTCCATGCATACGTCGCGCCTTCGATTGCACCTGGACGCGCTTTTGTTTCTTCGCTGAAACCGCTTTGATCTAGCTTCAACTGTACTGTATTATCGGCATTTTTTGTCAATGTCCACGTTACTGTTGTGGTTTCGCCAGCGCTTGCCCACGTGTATGTGATGGAGTTTGGCTCGTCGATATTCAGCACTTCACAATCCACAATGCCGTCCCACCATTCGGATGGTTCTGCACGGAATTGGAATTTGTGTCCAACAATCGCTTTAAAATCGTTATTCCAAATCCATTTTGCAAGCATATCCGAGTCTGTTAGTGCATGCCATACTTTTTCTACTGAGCTTGTGAATTGAAAATCTAATGATACATCTGGTTTCATTTTTCTTCCTCCAATAATTGATTTAGTTTTAACATACGTTCTTTCCAAAATCCTTCATAAAACGATACCCAATCTTGAATTTCTTTCAGCGGCTTGGCATTTAACCGGTATCTGGTTTCACGACCAACTTTTCGCGCCACTACAAGATCGGCTTCTTTCAAAATAGCCAAATGCTTAGAGACGGCTGTGCGGCCCATTTGAAAATGAACCGTTATCTCGTATAAGGGTAGTTCTTCCACATCTGTCAGCATTTGAAGTATCTTTCGCCGCGTTGGATCGGCAACAGCATCATAGACATCCCTCACTTGGCCTTTTTCGCTAAGCATACACACCACCTTTTCTCTTTTTAAAAATAGGACACCTTTTGTTGTCATGTTTATTATACGACACCATATGGTACCATGTCAACTTTTTGTTTGGCAGCTTTTTAAAATAAGATCGAGTATCGCTTCTTTGGATAGTTTTTCATGCAGCATAATTTCGTTTGGCGCTCCTAAGTAATCGTCTGCAAGCCACCATTCTTCTAATTTTTCGACTCCGAATTCGTGTGTATTTGCTTTTGTTTGGTGTCTTTTTACAGTCTCTGAAAATGGGAGATCGAAATAATAGACATCTGCTTTACAATCGAAAAACCGGATAAGTGCTCGCAGCATCTTTTGGTATATTGATTTGCCTAAAATGCCTTCCACGATAACGTATTCAGATCTGCCTTTTCCGTATTCGGCAATGATTCGAATAAGGTCGATACTTGGATTTCCCTGGCGATCTTTTACGTGTAGCATGTCACGACGTACCATGTCTTGTGAAACGAGTAGCGTTCCTGGGCCTAGCCTTTTTTGTAATTCGTTGGCAATAGTTGTTTTGCCGCTTCCTGAGTTTCCACGAATAATAATTAGTTTTGTTTCCATCAGGATCCTCCTATACATTTCTAATCAAAAACGAACTACCACCCGCTAAGGGCAGTAGTCCGCTTGTCGCTATAGTACTTCTACAAATTTCTTCTTTTTATTCTTCACGGGGTTTAATTTGCGTTCGACCCAGCCAAGTAACACATCAGCCATAACGGCCATCAATGCGGTTGGAATCGCTCCTGCTAGAATAATCGCGGTCCCATTTGTTGCATTGGTTCCACGGACGATAATATCGCCAAGTCCGCCTGCGCCAACAAATGTTCCGATTGCTGCTACCCCGATGGCAATAACAAGGGCGTTTCTAATCCCTGCCATAATAACGGAGAGCGCCAATGGTATTTCGATCATACGCAAAACTTGCCATTTCGTCATTCCCATCGCTTTTCCTGATTCAAGTAGCGCACCGTCTACGTTTTGAATACCCGTGTAGGTGTTTTTTAGAATCGGTAAAATGGAATAGAGGAATAAGGAAAGTACAACCGTATTTGTCCCAAGTCCCATTACGAGCATCAGCATCGCAAGTAAGGCCAGAGCCGGAATCGTTTGAATCACATTCGCGGTTTGGATGACCCAGCCCGCTAATTTCTTCTTGCGAGCAATATAAATCCCCAGTGGAATCGCAACAATTGCTGCAAAAATAACGCCGTAAGCACTCATCAAGAAATGCCGCCAGAATGCTTCCATCACGTATGTTGCATTGTTTTGATAATAGTCAATGAGTTGTGAAAATGTATCCATTTTGTCGACACCTCCTTATTTATCTTCAAAGTAATTATGTTTTTTTAGAAATTCTTCTGCAACAATCGACGGTTCTTTCAATTCGCCATCTGCTTGATAGTTCAGCTTTTGCATTTCTTCCGTTGAAATCGTGCCGACCAATTTGTTAATCGTTGTTTTAAGCTCTGGATGTTCTTTTAAAATAGCATCTGTCGCCATTGGTGACGCGTCATACGGCGGGAAAAACTGCTTATCATCTTTTAATACAACCAAATTGTACGTTGGAATTCGGCCGTCTGTTGAATAACCGAGCGCGACGTCCATTTGATCATTTTTCAAAGCCGTGTAAATCAAACCAATCTGCATTGGGAAAATTTTCTTGAATGTGATGTCATATTCTTTGGAGAAGGCTTTATAACCGTCACCGGCACGCTCCATCCAAGAGTTATCAACACCCGCTACAAGTTGGTCTTCTACCGGACGCATATCGCTAATTGTCTTCAAATTGTATTTTTTCGCGGTATCTTGACGCACCATAAAGGCATACGTATTCGCAAAACCATATGAATCGAACCAATATTGATCGAAACGCTCAGAAAACCCTTTTTGTACGGCTTTCAATGCTTCTTCAGGATCTTTTAATGGCTCTTCACCGAGCGGTCCTACTAAATCCGTTCCAGTGTAACGCGTTGCCGAAATATCAATATCACCGTTTACCATCGCTTGGTGTTGCACGACAGAAGAACCGAGATTGTTTACCATTTCTACTTTTAAATCTGTATCGTGCTCAATCATTTGCTTCACGATATTTCCTACTATCTGTGATTCTGTTGTCGACATAGTCCCCACTTTAATCGTACCATCTGTGCTACCACCAAGTCCTGGCAAGGCACACGCCGATAAAAGAGACACGCCAAGCAGGATAACAGTAGCAAGTTTGAGTTGTTTCTTCATCATTTTTACTGCCCCTCCTTACATATTCTCTTTTGCAGCACGAATTGCTTTTGGTGTAATCCGAACTTCCAATTTGCCTAGGAAAAATTCTACTAATAGTGCCAAAATCGTAACCGGAATCGCACCGCCAAGAATTAAATCTGGACGATATAAGTTCAACCCATTAAAGATAAAGTCACCGAGTCCACCAGCGCCAATGTATGAGGCAAGCGTTGCCCACGCAATGATGTAGACAGCGGATAAACGAATACCAGCCATAATAACCGAAATCGAGTTAGGAAGTTCGACATTTTTGACGAGTTGCCAAGATGTCATCCCCATTCCACGTCCTGATTCAATCAAGTTTTTATCAACACCACGAACACCGATAAATGTGTTTCGCATAATTGGCAGCACAGAATAGATAAATAGCGCCACAATCGCCGGTATTTTACCAACGCCTAGAATTGGAATAATAAAAGCCAAGATTGCAAGTGACGGCACTGTTTGTAACACACTAACAATCCCGATCACAAAATTAGCGATTTTTGGCGAGCGTGTTAACAGAATGCCCACCGGTACAGCCACAACAATCCCCAAAATTACCGCAGATAGCGAAATATAGAGATGTTCCCACGTTTTTACTAGCAGGTCATGGCCGTTGTCTTGGAAAAATTGCGTAATCGCGTCCATTAAAAATAACCTCCTATTTTATTCGTGCACTTCTTCTTTTTCAAGTTCTTTCGTTACCTCAGCATGCTCTGCGGCAGCTTCTTCTAAATCGCCCCAAATCGAATCATATACAATATCTACAAGACTTGCGCGCGTCACAATCCCAACTAAACGGTTTTTCTCATCTACAACAGGGACATACTTAAATCCACGTTTTAGAATCCGTTGCATCGTATCGCGTAATAGCGCATCTTTTCGAACGTAGAAAACATTTTTATCCAAAATATCAACAACCGATGTCGCAGTCCGGCGATTATGCTCGATTGCTTCGACATCAATGATCCCTTTCAACACATTCTGGTCATCCGTCACAAGTAGCGTATCAACACGACGCTCTTTCATCAATTGAATCGCCGCTTGAAGCGATTTATCCGCCGTAATCGAAACAGGCGTATTATTCATGATTTGTTCTACATTCGTCACGTTTGGACGCGCCTCAATCAAGCGATCCTTCCCAATAAAGTCTTCCACAAATTTATCAGCTGGATTTCGCAAAATTTCATCTGGCGTATCAAATTGAACGACCTCGCCACCTCGCATAATCACAATCCGATCCGCAAGTTTGATAGCCTCATCCATGTCATGCGTAACGAAAATAATCGTCTTTCCAAGTTCTCGTTGCAAACTCTTGAATTCCTCTTGCAAAGAATCACGCGTAATTGGATCAAGCGCACCAAAAGGCTCATCCATCAAAATCAAATTCTGTTCCGCAGCAAGCGCACGAAGCACACCAATCCGTTGCTGTTGCCCACCACTTAACTCATACGGATAACGATCTAAATACTCTTCAGGCAAATCGACCAATTTAATCAATTCCAACGCCCGCTCATTCTTCTTCTCTTCTGACCATTTCAAAAGTTTCGGAACAAGTACAATATTTTCACGAATCGTCATATGTGGCATCAGTCCAATTTGCTGAATCACATACCCAATCGAACGGCGCAATTTCACCGGATCTTCCTTCATAATATCTTTGTCGTTAATAAAAATTTGGCCATTTGTTGGCTCAATCAAGCGGTTAATCATCTTCATCGTTGTTGTCTTCCCGCAACCACTTGGCCCGATAAAACAAATAAATTCGCCACGATCAATATCTAAGTTTAGATCATTGACCGCCGTTTTACCGCCCTTGTAAATTTTTGAAACATGCTCAAATCTTAGCAATCTAGACACCTCCGAGTTTAATTAGCTAGCATATCGCTAGTGTGAAAGCTTTGAATCAACGAACCCATTGATCCACGACGTATGTATTCCCATCCCTGCCTATAACGAAACATTTCATAGAACAAAAGAATATGATGGAAAAACTTATCAATAAAAAGAAATAAAAGTTGGGAATTAGCGCTTCTCAACTTTTAACTGGTTGTATAATTTAGAACACAGTTATAGCGAGTAAGAAATCAAAATGTTGATTCTATTCCAAATAACACAGCCCTTTCTAAACCTCATTATAACGTAACCAAAATCAAAAAGCGAACCCTCCTGCCTCATATATGCCTATTCAGATAGAAAAAAGCTCCACCAAATGCACTACTCATAGGCACTTAGGGAACTTTTGAAATTTCTTATAAAAATGAGGATTTGTGTTTGAAATTGGAGGCTTTTTATTCGGATATGGATATGGACTTGAATTCGCAAAATCGAAAAATGGCTCCAATTCTAGGTAATACTATACTCATCTTCTCCTGTCTTCATTGAAACATGGAAAAAACCATCGTACACTATTTTTCCTAAAATCGATTCGTAAGTTTCAATCTAGTATCAATTCTCCTTAAGATAGCATAGCCAATCAGCGCTCCAACGAGAGAACTCAAAAAGAAAGATGGAATAAAGACCCACATCGTCATTTGCTGCGTTAGAAATAATCGCGCAATCGGGTAGCATATCAAAGCACCGAGAATCCCCGTTCCGACAATTTCGCCAACAGCTGCCAGCCAAAGCTTTTTCGTATACTTGTAAAGCACACCTGCGCATAACGCACCGACCATACTCCCAGGAAACGCAAAAACAGTACCAGTTCCAAAGAGATTCCGCAACACAGAGGTTCCAAATGCTTGCACAACAGCATATCCAGGCCCAAGCATCACAGCGCTAATCAAATTTACCAAATGTTGCACGGGAGCAATTTTAGCAAATCCGACTGGTACAGCTATAAGACTACTTCCTATAAAAGAAATCGCAATTAGCATCGCTGTATAAAGCCATTTTTTTAGTACCATAATTATTTAGGTAAGAATAGCTTCGGTGAAATTTTCATCAGGACGGAAACAATGATTCCAGCTACAATAATCGTCGCGATACAGCTGGCGCCATTCATCACAAGCGAGAATATTTGTGCGGACCAACCTTTGAATGCGTATGCTCCCCAAAACAAAACACCTGCAAGATAATGCCAGAAATACTTTGCCAAACCACCGACAACCATCGTGCCCCAAGCCCAGCCAATCGCTTTACCTAATTTCTCCTCTTTCAAATAGCCACGAACTTGTACCGCGAAAACACCTGCAAAAGCGATGAACGCAAAAGCCACGATATACTCGATAAATCCTTGTAACGGACTCAAAATATAGGCTTTTCCAGTCACAAAATGAAGTAACCCCCACAATAACCCAGAAAAACCAGCAGCCCAAAAGCCACGTCTAATCGCAATGATATACATCGGAATCATACCAAGCGATATCGAAAAAGATGATCCAATATCAAGCGGAATAAAACTGAGAACCATTGCTAGTGCTGCGAAAATAGCACATTCCAACATCGTTAATAATCGCGTATTACGCATAAAAAATACCCCTCTCTTTTTTTGGTAAAAAAACGTACCGCAGAAGAAAGGAGTCATATCGTCAAATTATGTATCAGATACCACTTCATTCGCCACAATCCCTACGCTCGTATTAACGAACAGGTTCAAAGGGTCAGAATCCTAAAAATCAGGAATCAATCTCAGCCAAAGCCCCCCCTGTGGTAACGTCCTATTCATGAAATAGATCATACTCTAGATAAATTGGCGACAAGCGCTCGTATTTCACTAGTTCCGCGGACTTCCGGTTCTCATGTACAGTCGTACACTCCGCTTCCGGCTTCCACGGAACTAGTGAAATACAAACGCTTTCGCTCAATTTGTTTAAAGCGAAGACAGCTCCTACGTGATAACAGTAGTTTTGCGGTCTATCGTTCAATAGAATAATTTCTAATCATGGATTTGCAAATAAACCAACCTTGATTTGTAATCTCGGCGACTTATTTGTTTATCTGGTTTTTATTATAACAGCATTTTTTAGAAAGTCCAGTTCCCTGCTCTTTCAATGCGTGCTTATTCATGATAGAATAGGAGTAATTGCGTTTTTGGCATTCAATATGAAAATTTCAGTTGAAAACGCGCGAATTTGGGAGGACGAAAATGTTAACTGTAAATAATGTATCTTTACGTTTTGGCGATAAAAAATTATTTGAAGATGTTTCTATTAAATTTACACCAGGAAATTGTTATGGTCTTATTGGTGCGAACGGCGCTGGTAAATCTACTTTCTTAAAAGTACTTTCTGGTGAGCTTGATTCACAAAGTGGTAACGTGCATATTCCTGCTGGTGTACGTTTGACGGTTTTGAAGCAAGATCATTTCCAATATGATGAGGAAGTTGTTCTAAAAACCGTTATTCGTGGACATGAGAAGTTATTTAAAATCATGGAAGAAAAAGATGCGATTTATTCAAAAGAAGATTTCAGTGATGCAGATGGTATTCGTGCTGCAGAACTTGAAGGTGAATTTGCAGAGCTTGATGGTTGGGACGCAGAACCAGAAGCAGCAGTTCTACTTAGCGGTCTTGGAATTACGACCGATTTACATGATAAACTAATGAAAGACCTTACCGGTGGCGACAAAGTGAAAGTTTTGCTAGCACAAGCGCTGTTTGGCAAACCTGATATCTTACTTCTAGATGAGCCTACCAACCATCTGGATATTAAAGCGATTCATTGGTTAGAAGAATTCTTGATTAACTTTGAAAACACGGTTATCGTTGTTTCCCATGACCGTCACTTCTTAAATAAAGTTTGTACGCATATTGCCGATCTTGATTTCAGCAAAATTAAGCTCTATGTTGGTAACTATGATTTCTGGTATGAGTCTAGCCAGCTAGCCCAAACAATGATGGGCGATCGCAACAAAAAGAAAGAGGAGAAAATCAAGGAATTGGAAGCCTTTATCGCACGTTTCTCGGCCAACGCTTCGAAATCTAAGCAAGCGACCAGCCGTAAGAAAATGCTCGATAAAATCACGCTGGAGGACATCCAACCTTCTAGTCGTCGCTATCCGTTCGTACAGTTCAATCCTGACCGCGAAGTTGGGAATGATCTCCTTACTGTAACGAATCTTTCTAAGACGATTGATGGCGTGAAAGTGCTTGATAACGTTAGCTTTATTATTAATCGTAATGACAAAGTTGCCCTTGTTGGTGACGATGAAGTTGCAAAAACCGTATTCTTCCAAATCCTTGCTGGTGAAATGGAACCGGATGAAGGTGAATATAAATGGGGTGTAACAACAACACAAAGCTATTTCCCGAAAGATAACTCAGAATTCTTCGAGGAAAATGATTTGAATCTTGTAGAATGGTTGCGTCAATATTCTCCACAAGACGATAGTGAAGCATTCCTTCGCGGTTTCCTTGGTCGTATGCTGTTTAGTGGTGATGAAGTGTTGAAGAAAGTTCGTGTTCTTTCCGGTGGTGAGAAAGTTCGTTGTATGCTATCGAAAAACATGCTTTCTGGCGCAAACGTACTCCTTATGGACGAGCCTACCAACCATTTAGACTTAGAATCGATTACTGCGTTAAATAACGGTATGATTCAGTTTAAAGGCGCGATGATTTTCGCATCACATGATCACCAGTTCTTACAAAGTGTCGCGACTCGTATCGTCAACCTTTCGAAAGATCAGTTCTACAATAAAGAAATTTCATATGATGAGTATCTTGCTGAAGCATTGAATGTGACAGAATAAGATAAATCCTTAAAAAGCAGTAGAACGGCCTCTAAAATGGCTTTTCTACTGCTTTTCTTTTGTGTTTTTGCTCATGATATACGTATCGTAATATTTCCCATCGGCCAGTTTTTTATCCGCTTTCAAACACCCTTCGATTTCAAAACCGAATTTTCCGTATAAATCAATGGCTTTTTTATTCGTCTCTATAACCGATAACGTCATTTTCCTGATATCGTGATTATCTGCCCATTGTATTGATTTCGCCAATAGTTCTGAGCCGATGTCATTCCCCCATTGCGCCTTTAGAATTGCCACACCAAAGATCACCTTATGACTAGAACGGCTGAGGACATTCCCCTCACACCTTGAAAAACCAACGATATCCCCTCCTATTTCTGCGACTAAAAATAGATTCTTCAACGATGCTTTATCAAACTGGATGATTTCTCGAAAACCTGCTTCATCAATGAAATCCTCGCCTCGCTGCCTATCCAAATTTTCCGTTTCCCCATCGATTTGTAAGCGAATTTCAGATAGCTGTCTGGCATCACCTATTTCTGCTAAACGAATCCTATACATTTTTTCCTCCCAAACAAAAAACACTCCCTGATTTAGGAAGTGCTATTCATTATTTTTTCAAATTAAGTCGTCCTGTATCACTCTTAATCAGCTTATCCTTATTATACGTTGACCATGAAAATTGGAACCATTCGATATCTGATACTTTATCCAGCTTATCAAGCGGGAACACGATAGTGCCTTTAATTGTCGCTCCTGGCTTCATTTTGCCATCGATAAGATCTGATAAAATAATATCAGCTGCCAATTGCTGACCATTGACTGTCGTTAACTCACCTTGCAACGGGTAGCTTAGTAATTCGTTTTTTGTGTTATTTTTAATTTCAATGGCGATTGTTAATGTACCTGGCATATCCTTGTCTTCCATCGTTGAGTGGACGACTTTTTTCTCGACGGTGACGGTTGAAATTTTCTTGTCCATTCCGTCAGCGTTATTGTGCCAGTTCACATTGTATGTTTCCTTGCCCTCTGATTTTGAGTTTCCTGTCTTGCTATCAGAAGTGTAACTTGCGACTTGTTGCTGCAACTTATTGTAGTTGCCAAATGAGATAAATACGCCAATAATAGAGGCGATAATAATAAGACTGGCGCCACTCACGACGTAAATTCCAATTTTGCGTTTGGATTGGGCGAATAACAAGATAAGTCCAACGATGAACGCTAGAAATGCAAAACCCAATAATGTTAACCAAATGGCCATGTTTTAACTCTCCTTGCTTGATTGTTATTCTTGTACTATACCACATGTTGAAGTTCTTATAAAGCATCTTTTGCTGAATTAATCTTTGCAGGATTTTATTCATGGAAAACGTCGCCTTAGCTCCTTGGAATTTGGAGTTAAAGCGACGTTTTCTGTCGATATGCAGTTTGTTGTTGCGGCTCTTATGAGGCATCATTTGCCGATTTAGAGCCGCAATATGCATGAGAGCGCAGCGAGCATGTAATCCACCCGTGGCTCTTATACGCCGAGCTCTGAATCATCACAACTCAAATATTGAAACTCCATGTTTTAAAGCATCTAATCATGCGCAACGTCATGTTTCACGCCTTCGATCTAGCTTCAAGAGCCAGACTAATAATAATTCAGTAGTTATTCCCAACCTAGCAATCACGGGTTGCGGGAACGCTCCGTTTTTTGACGTATCATCGTTTCCAGATCTAGCTTCAAGGGCCAGCCTCTCGGAAATTTCGGAGCCTCCGTAAAAGTCAAAAGAGTACTTTCACTGCGCCCCTAACAATTTCTGTCGAGGCTAAACGGGCTCTTTCAGCTTTTCACTAGATCTAGCTTCAAGGGCCAACTCCTCGAAAACTTCACGCCCTCCACAAAAACCAAGTGTGGATTTTTATTGCGGCCGCTCCAGTTTTTTTCGGAGCTGAACGGGCCGTTTCAGCTTTTCTCTATACTTCCATTATAATCGGCAATATCATCGGGCGACGCTTCGTTTGTTCAAACAAGTAACGATTCAGCTGATCGCGGATATCTTGTTTTAATTTCGCCCACTCGAATTCTTTGTCTTGTAAATTCTTCTCAACAATTTTCGTCACGACTTCAGAAGATTTCTCAAGCAAATGCTCGGATTCGCGAACATAGATAAATCCACGTGAGATAATTTCTGGTCCGGAAATAATTGCTTTAGATTTACGGTTTAGCGTGATAACAACGATGAAAATACCGTCTTCTGATAGTAGTTTACGATCGCGTAATACGATATTACCCACATCTCCTACGCCAAGTCCATCAATTAGTGTATTACCTGCAAACACGCGGTTTCCAGCAGTCATACGGCCATTTTTATATTCGATAACTTCGCCTTTTCCAGCTACGAATACGTTTGATTTCGGGATGCCGACTTGATATGCCAATTTAGCGTGGGCAATCAACATGCGGTATTCGCCGTGAACTGGGATGAAGTATTTTGGTTTCATTAAGTTTAGCATTAGTTTTAAATCGTCTTGGCTACCGTGACCGGATACGAATAAATCGCGGTTCATCGTTAATACGGTTGCATCAGCTTTATAAAGCATATCAATCGTTTTCGACAAAATAGTTTCTGATGATGGCGATGGCGTTGTTGTGATGTAAACTGTATCGCCTTTTTCGACGTTTACTTTTGGATGCTTGCCTTGTGTCATCAATTGTAATGATTGAATTGGTTCGCCGAGATTACCTGTTTCAATGATAACTAGCTTGTCTTGTGGTAATTTCTTCGCTTCTTTTAGTGGAATAACGAGATCTTCGCTTTGTAATTGAATCTTGTTTAATTTCACAGAGATGTCAAAAACGCGTTCTAGTTCTTTCCCAACAATTGCTACTTTGCGGTTTGTCGCGAACGATGCATCCAGAACTTGTTGTAAACGAACCAAATTAGATGCGACACACGCAACGATAACGCGACCTGGCGCGGAATGGAAAGCGTGGCGAATCTCTTCGTCAATAAGGCTGTCACTGGATGTAGCACCAGCATGTTCTGCTTCTGAGCTATCGGATAGTAAAGCAAGTACGCCTTTTTCGCCGATTTCAGCGATGCGACCTAGGCTTGTTTCATAACCTAATTTTGCTGATTGATCGAATTTGAAATCGCCTGTATAGACAATCGCGCCTTCACATGTGTTCAGAACAATCCCTACAGAATCAGGAATCGAGTGCGTTGTGCGGAAAAACTCTACATCCACATTTGGAAATGATAATTTCGTTTGGCCATCAACAATACGGAAATCGTTGAAGCGTACTTTTTTATGTTCTTTTAATGCCGCTTTGGCAAGAGCGATTGTCAGCTCTGTCCCGTAAACTGGCACTTTAATCTTTGCAAGTACATAAGGCAAAGCTCCAATTGCGTCTTCGTGACCGTGCGTTAGGAAAATCGCCTCGATCCGATCTTGGTTGTCCTCTAAGTATTTAATGTCTGGAATAACGACGTCGATGCCCAATAGTTCGTCTTCTGGGAACATCAAACCTGCATCCATAATATAAATAGATTCATCCACTTCTGCAACGTATAAATTCTTTCCACTTTCGTCTACACCGCCAAGTGGGATAATCTTAATGTGTTTTGCTTTTTTAATTGTCAAAGTTATTCCTCCTTCCTCTTATTTTAAATAATTTTTGAATACTGTTTCGATAGTTGTTATCTCTGTTTCTGTTAACGGCGCGAGTGGCAATCTTACGTGCCCAACGTCAACGCCGAGTTTGTTGACCATATGTTTCACTGGAGTTGGATTTGGCGCGATGAATAACGTATTCATTAACGGTACGAGTTTGCCATGAATCTGCGCGGCTTTTTTCGTATCGCCTTCATCAAAAGCACGAAGCATCGTCTGCATTTCAGGCCCAATAATGTGGCTCGCAACCGAAATAACGCCGACTCCTCCAAGCGCATAGATTGGCAAAGTAAAGCTGTCATCACCACTATACACCGCGAAATCATCACCAGTTTCTGCAATAATTTTTGTGATATTGTCAAAATTACCGCTAGATTCTTTGACCGCAACGATGTTCTCGATTTTTGAAAGCTCGATAATCGTTTCCGGCTCGATATTCACAATCGAACGGCTCGGAATGTTATAAATGATCACTGGTAGCGTCGTCGCCTCTGCAATTGCCGCAAAATGAGCGTAAAGGCCAGCTTGATTAGGCTTATTATAGTACGGTGCCACAATCAAAACCGCGTCAATCCCACCGATTTCTTCTACTTCTTTCGTGAAGGCAATCGTTTCTGCTGTATTATTCGAACCCGTCCCCGCAATAATTTTCGCGCGACCTTGATTTGTTTCCACGACTTGTTTGAAAAGCTTGATTTTTTCATCATGCGAAATCGTTGGTGATTCCCCGGTCGTACCTGCCACTACAAGCCCATCCGATCCGTTTTCAATGAGGTGGTTGACTAAGCGATGAATCCTTTTTTTACACACTTTATCTTTCTCGGAATTGTACGGCGTCACCATTGCTGTCACTACTTTTCCAAAATCCATTATGTTATTCCTCCTCCAACTCATTTTCAATGCAAAATTCGTCATGAAGTGCGTTCACGGCGGCGATTAAATCCATTTCTTCCACTAGAATCCAAACGGTGGTATGACTATCTGCGGATTGCAAAATAGCGATGTTTTTCGCGGATAAGGCGGACACGATTTTGGCGGTAACTCCTGGGACACCGGCGATGCCAGCCCCAACAATAGAGACTTTCGCGCAGTTCTCGGTCGTTTCTGCCACGTAGGATACTTCTTTTAAAAGTGTCAACACATGCTCACGCTTTCGTTCTGGCACAGTGAACACGATTTCGTTTGTCGATATATTGATAAAATCTAAACTGATACTTGCCTCAGCTAAAATAGCGAAAGCTTTCTGTTGCGTATGCACACTATCCGTTTTAACACGAAGCTGCGTCAAGTTCGTCACATGCGCGATACCAGTGACGAGGCGTTCTTTCACGTCAAAACGACCACTGACCTCAGTTTGCGATGTGACAAGCGTCCCCTCACCCTTCAAATAGGTCGAGCGAATGCGAAGCGGAATCTTGGCTTGCATCGCGATCTCAACGGCACGCGGATGAATCACTTTGGCACCTTGATACGCCATATTACTAACTTCATTATAGCTCACAGTCGGTAATGAACGCGCGTTTTTCACGATTCGCGGATCAGCCGTATACATGCCATCGACATCCGTAAAAATATCGACCCGTTCGGCGGCAAGTGCGACGCCAAGCGCTGCGGCAGATGTATCGCTTCCACCACGACCAAGCGTTGTGATATCACCATTTGGCGCGCTTCCTTGGAAACCAGCAACGACAACGATATCCACCGTTTCCAATGTTTCACGTAAACGCGTCACATCAACCTCGGAAATTTTGCCAGCCGTATATTCGCCGGATGTCCTGATACCAGCTTGCGCGCCTGAAAACGCCGTTGCTTTGATATCAGCTTCCAAAAGCATGTTTGTGAATACTGCGGTAGAAATCGTTTCGCCGACAGAAAGCAACATGTCTTGCTCGCGTAACGACAACCGCGTTTCCTTCGCGCCGATGAGCTCAAGCAATGTGTCCGTCGCATATGGATCACCTATTCGGCCAATCGCCGAAACAACGACGACCACTTTATAGCCTTGATCGATCGAATTCTGTAAATGATTAAATGCAAGCTGGCGGGACTCCTCGTTCTGAACGGAAGTCCCACCAAATTTTTGCACGATAATTTTCATTCGTTACACCTCAATTATTTCGCGTTTTCAGATGATTTCTTGTTCGATTAATGATTCAGCAATTTGAATCGAATTCCAAGCAGCGCCTTTTAACAAATTGTCCGATACGATCCACATGTGGAACCCTTTCGAATCGTCTAAGTCGTGACGAACGCGCCCCACGAAAACCTCTTTTTTGCCAGCAGAACTCGCCGCATGTGGGTAAACTTGGTTCGCGGTATCATCTTCCAAAACAACACCAGGAGCATTGCGCAGTAGCTCTTGAATTTCAGAAACCTTCACATTATCCTGCTCCACTTCAATATAAACAGACTCCGAGTGGCCCGTGATAACTGGAATACGCACACATGTTGCCGCCACTTTCATCGACGCATCACTCATGATTTTCTTCGTTTCATTGACCATCTTCATCTCTTCGTATGTATAGTCATTATCCGTGAAAACATCAATTTGTGGCAACGCATTAAACGCGATTTGGAAATGTTTCTTGTCCCCTTTCACCGGCATCACAGCAGGCGTAAACTCTTCCCCACTCAAAATAGCTTGAGACTGCGTTTGCAACTCCTCAATCGCTTGAATGCCAGAACCAGAAACGGCTTGGTACGTCGAAACAATGATCCGGTTTAGGCCATAAGCCGCACGAATCGGTTGAAGCGCCGCGACCATTTGAATCGTCGAACAGTTCGGGTTCGCGATAATGCCTTTATGATCACGCAAAGCCTCTGGATTCACCTCAGGAACAACAAGCGGCACATCAGGATGCATCCGGAACGCACTCGTATTATCAATCACAATCGCACCATGAGCCACAGCATCTTTGGCAAAACGCTCAGAAATAGAACCGCCAGCACTAAACAAAGCAATATCCACACCTGCAAAACTATCCGGCGTTGCTTCTTTAATGACAACTTCTTCCCCGCGGAACGTTAATTTCTTACCTGCCGAACGCGCCGAAGATAAAAACGAAACTTCCTTTATCGGAAACGTCACATCTTCCAGTAATTGAATCATTTGAGTCCCAACAGCGCCAGTCGCACCAACAACGGCTACATGATAACTTTTTGTCATTCTATTTCCCCCTAGATTTTGATATATTTTGTCGAAAATATCGGGTGTGAAAATCATTACTATAAATCTAGAACTATCCTCAACACCAATAATTTTCGAGTAAGACGTAATTTCTGCTTTACTCAAAATCGAGCGAAAGCGTTTGTATTCAGGAGATTTGGTGGAAGCCGGAAGCGGAGCATACTCGTGTATGTGAGAACCGGAAGTCTGCCGAATCTCCTGAATGCGAGCGCTTGTCGCCGATTTCCATTGAATATAATCCTAATCTGTTTTTTTACATTTAACTTATCATACCATAAAAGGCGGTAATTATCAGGTTTTTGCATGGGATTTTGAGGAGAAATTGAAAATTTTTATCGTAGCTGAAAACCTGTTTGCATTTTTTCTGCATTTTGAACACGTTTTTTCATTATAAAATAGTTCTTGTAAGACAACATAAATAGAGAATTGGAGTTGACAACAATGGATGAAATGGTAAAAACAGTACAGAGTTGGTTGAACAAAACGTATCAAGGTTATGTCGCAAAAGGCGATTATCAAACGATTCCTGAGAACGGGAAAACAGGATGGACGACGGTGTATGCCCTAACGCGCGCCCTTCAAATCGAGCTTGGCATCTCACCTACCGCCGATAATTTCGGACCGGGAACGGAGAAAGCATTCAAACCACTGACAATCGGAGCAAGCGAAGCCAAACCAAGCAACATCAACTATATTTTGCAAGGCGCGTTCTATTGTAAAGGCTACAGTCCTGGTGGGTTTACAGGAACGTTCGGTGGACAAACGCAAATCGCCGTTAAAATGTTTCAAAAAGACGCCGGACTCGCGACACAAGATGGTGTTGTATCAGCGATTATTATGAAATCCCTGCTCAATATGAGCGCGTTCCAGACAGTAAGCGGTGGCAATATCGCCGTTCGGACCGTCCAGCAGAATCTAAATCGAGATTACAGCGCTTGGATTGGTACACTTGTTCCATGTGACGGTTTATACGGTCGTGATACGAATACCGCGCTGATTTACGCCCTGCAGAAAGAAGAAGGAATGGCGCGCACGACGGCAAACGGCAATTTTGGACCAGGGACGACGACAAGTCTGACCAATCTGATTCCAACGTTCACATCGAACAAAGCGCTCGTTCTACTTTTGCAATACAGCCTTGCGTGTAACGGTCTGCCGATCAATCAATTTAGCGGTACGTATGACGCGGAAACAACGAATCTGGTGAAGCGCTATCAAGAATTTATGAAAATGAGCATCACGACTGGCGCGATTAATATGGGCACGTTCAAAGCGCTGCTGTCGAGTTCTGGCGATACGAACCGAAGCGCGACTGCCTGCGATACTTCTTACGTCCTGAATACTGACCAGATTGATACCCTATGGAATGCCGGTTACCGCTACGTTGGCCGCTATTTAACAGGGAATGTCATCCGCGGTGGCACTCGAGTTCCGAAAGCGATGAATCCGACAGAAATCGCCGCAATCCTGAAAAAAGGCCTGAAAATCTTCCCAATCTATCAAGACGGCGGCTATGAAATTCCGTATTTCGAGGTTCCACTTCAAGGTATTAGCGACGGCTATAAAGCTATTGATGCCGCATACAACCTTGGTTTCCCAGCAGGAACAACGATTTATTTCGCGGTAGATCTCGACGCATACGATTACCAAATTACAGATTTAATCACGCCCTACTTCCAAAATCTACGCGCCGCTTTTAAGCAAAATCAAGATTTGCGTTCTTACCAAATCGGCGTTTACGGCGCCCGCAATGTATGTAGCCGTCTGAAAAACGCCGGCCTTGTCGATAACGTCTTCGTTGCCGATATGTCCACAGGATTCAGCGGCAACCTCGGCTTCCCAATGCCTGATGACTGGGCATTCGACCAATATTTCGAAATGTCAATCGGCACAGGAAACGGGAAATTAGACATTGATAAAGTAACCTATTCCGGCGTGGATAAAGGCGTTTCAGTTGTGACGCCACCACCAGTAAGCGATACACCGAATTCCGCAGCGATTAATCGTGCGCGTTTGATGAGGATTCGTGATGTTTTGTATGGAACACCTAGCTTAGCTACATTGGTTGATGATAAAGTTACGTTTGAGTTAGAGATGGAGAAAACTAATGTACGAGTAATATCACCAAATTTAACCGTTGCATTTACTGCAAGTGCAAAATTAGTGAACTCAGGTAGTGGAGGAACTACCATCTCTATAAAAGATGGGAAAGTCAACGCTTCATTTCAACAAGAATTAGCAAATTGGACCGGCTCCCTATCAACAGAAGATGCTGGAAATGCAAAAAAAGTTGTGGCTGATTTAGCAACCAAAGTAGTGGTAGGCGATATTACTGTAAAATGGATGCCCGCTAAGGATGTATTGACAGTTACAATTACAGCAAATGTTCCAGAAATTGAAGTCACGAATAACTATAAAACTAATGCCTCCATGAGCGTTTCGCTAATATTTGATAATAAAAACCGAGAACTTGACACACAAATGAATGCAGTATCCGAAGCTGTACTCACCGGTTCATTAAAAACCTCTGTTGTAGGTGGCTTGCTTTACTGTGCCTATGCTGTTTCTACAATAGGGACTGTCGTTGCTGCACCTTTAGCGTTATCAATAGCTGGATTAATATTACTTATTAAAGTGGTATTAGATAATTCATCCAGTAAATAGTACTAATAAATCTACATTCGTTGTATAATGGATGTAGATTTATTTTATCGTATAAGGAGGTTCACCATTGAAAATAACAAAGATAGAGCTTGAAAATTTTTCAAATCTTGTAACAGGGTTAATTGAGCAGTCCGATAATATCGAGTCACTTTGCTACGCTCTAAATAGGCTTCCTCTTGAAGAGCTAGAAAAAGTAAAAACATATTTTTCAGGTTCTGCTACACGCGTTGTAGCAATTAGGCAAAGAGAAATAATAATCGGTTCATTTCTTTCTGGAATGTTAATTTTCCTTTTCAGTACGTATCAGTCTAATTTGATTGTTTTCTTTTTTTGGGCACTATTTTCTGTTACTTGTGTTTTAGAGTTTCTTCGTTTGCTACTGGCTAGAAAACCGATCCATAAACACATATCTCTTGCATTTAATAGAACGAAATATGATCGCATTATTACAATCACTGATATTATACTAAACAAGCGCTATGAAGATGAGTTAAAGAACACACTAGAAAAATTTGCTCCATCCGAAGACATTAAACCCCTAAAAGATAGTTTATAGGAGGGACATCCCTTGAAAATATCAAATTCAAATCGTAAAGAATTTGCCCAACTACTTTCTACTACAGTAGATGTTGCTGATGATGAAGCTACTCTAAATGAAACCTTAGACAAATTATCTTTAAATGATTTAGAGCGTTTAAAAGCCTATCTTTCTGGTAGTATGTCGATCAGCCTATTTTTCATGCTTAGGTTTATTGTCATCTACTCTTTCTTGGGCGGCTTACTTGTGTACTTTGTTTATCTATACCAAGGAAACATTAAAATTATCGCGATTGCATTTGGCTTATTGTTAGGAATATTGATAGAGCATATTTTGCTTAGAGTGCAGGTACCACTCCTAACCCATTCAATACTAACTCACCGCAGACGAAAATATGATCGAATCGTCCAAGTCATCGAAGTCATTCTAAAAAAACGTTACCTAAAAGAATTACAAAATGCAGTGATCGATTTCTAAATAAAAGCATCGAAAAACGTTGATATAATAGCGTTTTTCGATGCTTTTTTACTGTCCAAAATAAAAATAAAGATGGGCGATTTCAGACAGGTTTAGAGATGAAATCCGTTGTATAATAAACCTATATTAAAGATGAATGGAGGTCATAATATGACAACAGCAACTAAAACCATGCCGAAAGAAATTTATCGTTATATCGAGCATGAGATTATTAATTATCCCCAAATGATAGAGCGTATCAATGAGTTAACACAATACTTAACACACGACAAAAATCCGCAATCCCCTTCCCATAACACGCTTCATCTGGATATTAGGATTGAAAGGCTTTCAACCGTAGTCCGATGTATAGAAAATGTCATCCGTAATCTGAATTCGCTCGGTGATCCATACCAAGAATTCATTAAACTACGATATTGGCGCACCAACTCCAACACAACAATGGAAGGCATCGCACAAAAAATCCACGTAAGCCGTCGAACTGCATATAACATGCAAAATCGTATTATTCAGATGGTTGCGAGTGAATTGGGTGAGTGGAATTGACCCTATTTAGTATAAATAATGAATAATTTCGACCCATTATGCAAAAAAATTTTAAAATAGCAAATTAGCCAAGTAAAGTTACTTTGTATCAAAATTGGGAATAAAGATATCCCATCCATGCGATTATAACAAATTCACCCATATTATTCTTGGAAATAATATAGGTCTTATATAGATTATAGTTGTATCTATCACCAATTAACAGTATGATAAGTATAGTTCTATTTGCTATATACATATTAATATTGTTGATTAGGGAGTAGTTCAAAAAAATATTGATGGGAGAGAATGTAATGAGTTTTAGAAAAAAATTTTTACCATTTTTATTGATTGTAGGGTTGGTATTCGCGGGGGTATTAGGGGTTTCATCGACTGAAGCATTTGCAATGGGGTCAAAAGGATCTTCAAATTTAAAGTTTCAAACAGATGCCAATAATTACTCTAAAAATGCAACATCCATCGTCGTGACTGGAGTAAGCCCAACTTCAAACGGAGTACTTGTAATGTTGTACAAAAAAGGAAATAACACACCAATAAAGCAAATTGAAACCTTCAAATATGGAAATTACAAAGTTTCATTTTCACTAAAAGGGCTTTCAGCAGGGAAATACGATGTTCATGTTGACACATATTGGGGACCACAAAGATATCATTCCGAATTAACAAATTATTTAAACGTGCAGAGGTAGAATTATTTATAGGTTGGTAGGACTCCAAAGTTAACAGAGTCCTACCAACCTATTTTCATTACATCTTAGTATCCATCTACTAAGATAAATAGAATCGAACTCCCTAGCAAAATACTAATCGTTCAATTTAGATTGTGCAGCTGCAGCTGCGGCCTTATTATTAATTGGTTGATCAACTTTTGATGAATCTTTACCAGCCTCTGCTCTTTCCTTTTTCAAATCATAGTATGCTTCAAATATTTCCTCAGAAATTTTCATGTTAACCTTAGGGTCTGTACTTCCATTATCCCTGTACCCCCAAGGAACTACTACAGCAATAGATATCTCTGGCTTCTCAGCTGGAGCATATCCAACAAACGTTGTATTCCAAACACTCGCCATTGCATTTCCTTTTTTAGGACCATCATAAAATGCTTGAGCCGTACCTGTTTTACCTGCAACTTCAACGGGAACGTCATTAAAATATTTATTCCCTGTACCATTTCCGCCATGAGTAACTTCATAAAAACCTTTTTGAACCTCTTTAATCGCTGACGTTGGAGCGCCAACTTGATTTAAGATTTTTGGTTCGATTTCTGTTGCTACCTTTCCGACAGTATCTCCATTTGTGCTTGGATCACGAATTTCTTTCAGCATCGTTGGTTCGATTCGAGAACCACCATTTGCAATAGTAGCTCCATATTGAGCTAATTGTAATGGTGTATATGAGTCATACTGACCAATAGAAAAGTCGAGAATTTTACCCATCGTCTTATCATCCCCTTTGAAGCCGATTTGTTCTCCTGGAAGGTCAATACCAGTCTTTACTCCTAAGCCAAACTGATTATAATAATATCTCATCTTATTAAATGTATCTGGTGATGCTCGGAACGGACCTTTATAAACATAATTTGCCCCCGCCATCTTCATTGAAGTCTGATACATGTAAGAGTTGGACGAAATCTCCAAAGCCCCGACTGGATCCAGTGATAATGAACGCTCTCCATTACGGTTAAACCATGAACTTTTTTTATCTGTACCTTTAAATTCTATTGGTTTATCTACAAATACAGTGTTCTCAGAGATAGCTCCATCCATTATCCCACCTAATACAGTCGCACCTTTTACAGCAGATCCCATATTGTATGCTGAAGTAAAGTTTCCAAGTGAATAATCCTCATACTCACCTTTATCATTAATCTGTTGTCCAGCTAATGCCAAAACTTGACCAGTATATGGATCCATCGCCACTGCAAATGCACGGTCAAACAAATCAGACCCTCCAGAAGCTTTACCAATCTTCATATTCTTCTTCAAAATCTCTTCAATCTTCTTCTGCAACTCAACATCTACAGACAAGACCAAATCCTTACCTTTCGACCCTTCATACTTCTCAACGGTCTCAATAATATTCCCACTACTATCCAGGACACTATTAGACTTCGATTTCTGACCAGCTAACACAGATTCATACTGTGCTTCCAAATAACTCCGGCCAACGCGGTCATTCCGGCTGTAACCTTGTGCTAAGTAATAATCCACTTTGTCACTCGGGATACCTTGTTTCTCCGTCGATACGCTGCCTAAAATCGAACGCAATGTTTCGTCATACGTATAAAAACGATTCCAGTCTGTTGTCGTATCAACGCCTGGCAAGCTTTCTAAATTCTCACTTACCTTCGCGATTTCCTCATCTGTCACGCCTTTACTTTTCAGCGCTACTTGTGATAACGCATAACCTGCCGTCATCTTTTTGTATATCGTCGCGATACGTTTGTCCTCGTCAGTCAGACTAGCCAAATCATCTGGCGTCACGCCTGCAATTTGTTTCTTATATACTTTTCCGCCGTCCAAAGTTTGGTCGGCTTTGCTAAGGCGTGCGATGGATTCTTTCTGATGCGTCAAAATCCAATAATCTTGCAAATCGCGTTCCGTCAATTTCTCGGGCGTAATTGCGACTAGTTTATCCAACTTCTTCGCAACAGCAATCATCTCTGTCGCTTGTGTTTTCTGACTACGCGTATACGTAATCGATTTCACGGCTGAATTCCCCACTAATAGGTTATAATTCCGGTCATAAATAACGCCACGCGGCACATTTTTCGTCACGCTGACATCATCCGTTTCCTCTAATTGACGCTTATATGTTTCCCCTTGAACGATTTGAACCACACCAAGGCGCAAAATCAAGGCTGAGAATAATATAAAAATCACGAAAAATAGGATGTTCAAGCGTAGCGGAATCACTTGCCTTTTCTTCTTCGGTTTGTCGGTCTTTTTAATAAATCTATTTTTCACGTGTCACAATCCTTCCTTTTTTCAGCACTCATCTATTCTCTATTGTATCTGAATTTTGGCGAGATTACCACTAGAGTTTGATGAGAAAATCATTAAGAAAAGTTAAAGGCATCTTTAACTTTGGTCGCCATTCCAAATTCCACGCAAAAAAGCCGCATGCATTTTCACGCACACGGCTCTTATTTTAGATTATTTTGCTGCGTCGAAATTCTCGCCAGCTTTGTTCCAATCTACTACGTTCCAGAAAGTTTTGATGTATTCTGGACGAACGTTTTGGAATTTCAAGTAATATGCGTGCTCCCAAACGTCAAGACCGATAACTGGTGTGTAGCCTTCTGTTAACGGTGAATCTTGGTTTGCTGTAGAAATGATAGACAATTTGCCATCTTTCACTACTAGCCACGCCCAACCAGAACCGAAACGTGCAACGCCTGAATCAGCGAATTTCGTTTTGAAATCCTCGAAGCTACCGAATGTTGCGTTGATCGCATCTGCTAACGCGCCAGATGGTTCGCCGCCACCTTGTGGGCTAAGAATTTCCCAGAAGAATGTGTGGTTCGCATGTCCGCCGCCATTGTTACGAACAGCAGTACGGATGTTTTCAGGAACACTATTTAAATCAGCAACCAAGTCCTCGATAGATTTAGCAGCTAAATCGTCATGTCCTTTTAATGCATCATTTAATTTCGTTACGTATGTTTGATGATGTTTCGAATAGTGAATCTCCATTGTTTCTTTATCAAAATTCGGCTCCAAAGCATCGTATGTGTAAGCTAATTTAGGTAATTCGTATGTCATAATAAAAACTCCTCCTTGATATATGTTTTTCGAAAAAGCAAGCACTTCCAAATGAGATACTTAGTCCACTTTTCCCTACAAGTACAAGGTTATCACTACAAGACGACGGTTGCAATTTAAATGCTTATCTGAAAAGCTGAGCGGGCTCGTCAGTTTCCAAAAAATTTGTTAGGCCAATGTACGAATGCTCACTGTGCTCTCACTTATATTATTATGCTAAGAAATCAAAATACGATTTCTTAGCATAACAACAAGTTTCGAAAAGCCAGTCTTGTAATAGAAATTCCTACTTTCATGCAACGTCTCTAACATTAGAAATCTTAGACTTGTAGCTCTAGCATACGTTTCACTTTCCTTCATCATCACCCTACCTAGACCATTTAATTGGATAGTTTCACAGACTGCAAATCTTTCAATCCGGAGCGCTGCATATTCCAAATCCTGTACTCTAAGTTTATCTTGTTTGAGTGTGAAATAGCCCCTAACCGTTCCAACTTCATTAACTAACACTGAAGTAGAGTTAACAAAATTTAGAGAATCGAAATAAGAACTTCTATATAAATAACTGGATAACGAAGAATTATCACAATTAAAACTATAGAAGTTCTCTCTTATATCTCTAGCGCTAAACTCAGTTATCAGTTTTGTTGTTAAGCTCTCTTGCCACATGCTCGCCATATACGGCAATGTCTTGAAGGTGTTTACGTTCCAAAGCACGTTGTTTCCTTTTCTCCGAGTGTGCCATCTTAGCTAAAAATAGCTCTGCATCTTTGCCAGTCACTTTTGGAATTTCTCGCGTGTATATTGCCATATAATCACCTTCCTTCCCGTTCATTATAGTATGATTCCTACACAAATAATACCCTCAACAATTGCAATCTCTCCTATTTCAAGCTATTATAGAAAAGAACTAAGATTTTACGTTTTCTACTATATAAATAAACCAAGAATGAGGTGCATCACAAACAAATGAATATTTTCAAACGTTTTGCAAAAAGTATCTACTCCCCAGAAGACATTGCCACATTTCGAGCGGATAAAATATGGAAATCGATTCTTTACATAATTCTCATTTCGATTCTGATTTTTTTACCAATCGGCTACCACACAGCGACTGCTGCAAATGATGCCATGAAAGTTGGCGCGGATACGATTAAAAATGACATCCCTGATTTCACGGTGGAGGATGGAAAACTCGTTTCTGATGCGGACAAACCAATTACCATCGACCAAGGTAGCGTATTTTTCTACTTCGACTCGACAGATAGTTTGACCACAGATCAAGTCGACAACCAACTTGGTTCTGCCGACAGCGCGATTGCTTTTTTATCGGACAAAATTTATATTAAAGCGCCTGGTGTGGACCAATCTGTAAGTTATGCGACTGCGGGAATTAAATCCAAAGATGATTTGGTGAGTTTCTACCAGTCAATGGAAGACTTGTCAAAATACTTTATCCCGATTTTACTCGGTATTATTTTAATCGCGATGATTCTTGTATCCTTCTTCAAAGTCGCACTCTATGCCCTATTCGGCTACATTATGAGCGGATTTGGTCGTATGGGAATCAGCTATTTCAACAACTGGAATATTGCGGCGTACAGTATGACGCTTGCTGCTGTGTTCACGATGATTATGTATTGGTTCCAAATCGCGGTTCCGTACCTCTCCACTATCAACATGGCCGTTAGCTTCTTCATTATTTTCCTAGTTATACGGCAAATTCCACCGACAGACCAGAAGCAACCTGTCAAATAGTTCAATCGGAAAAGACTGTATCTGGCGCGACTGGATATAGTCTTTCCATTTGATACAATGTATAATAATTGGTGTTAAAGTTTCCTTTTTTAGCCTTTTCAAATTCTTATAATGGTGACACAATGCCATTTTCTCACCAATTTCTAATAAACAAGATGGATGATTTTTCACACGAATAGTGGTATGATTAGTAATGCATTAATAATAACAAATCCTGCAAGTTAGGATTATAAGGAGCGAATCGCTTTGACAGAAAGAACACATAGATCAAATACACGGCCCGTAAAGGTTGGTAATTTGACCATAGGCGGTAGTAATGAGTTATTTATCCAGAGTATGGCCACAACGAAAACGCACGATGTAGAGGCAACAGTTGCTGAAATTCATCGTCTCGAAGAAGCTGGGTGCCAAATTGTTCGTGTCGCCGTCCCTGATGAGCGCGCGGCGGATGCCCTTGCAGAAATAAAAAGCAGAATTTCGATTCCACTCGTAGCTGATATTCATTTCGATTATCGCTTAGCTTTAAAAGCAATCGATGCTGGTGTCGACAAAATCCGGATTAATCCAGGAAATATCGGTCGTCGTGATCGTGTTGTTAAAGTCGTGAACGCGGCCAAAGCAAAAGGGATTCCGATTCGTATTGGGGTCAACGCTGGTAGTCTTGAGAAGAAATTCATCGAGAAATACGGCTATCCGACTGCAGAAGGTATGGTAGAAAGCGCCCTCGATCATATCAAAATTCTAGAAGACCTCGATTTCCATGATATCATCGTCTCGCTTAAAGCATCCGATGTGAACTTGGCAATTGAAGCGTACGATTTGGCGTCGAAAGCATTCGATTATCCGCTACATTTAGGTATCACAGAATCAGGTACACAATTCGCCGGAGGTATCAAAAGTGCCGTCGGTCTTGGTGCGATTCTTAGCAAAGGCATCGGAAATACGCTTCGTGTCTCCCTGTCTGCTGATCCTGTAGAGGAGATCAAAGTAGCGCGTGAAGTGTTGAAATCATTCGGTCTTTCGTCCAATGCTGCGACACTTATCTCTTGTCCAACATGTGGTCGTATCGAAATCGATTTAATCAGTATTGCAAATGAAGTAGAAGAATACATTTCCACAATCAAAGCACCGATTAAAGTCGCCGTGCTCGGTTGCGCCGTAAACGGTCCTGGTGAAGCTCGTGAAGCAGATATCGGAATCGCCGGTGCTCGTGGTGAAGGACTTCTCTTCCGTCACGGTAAAATCGTTCGTAAAGTACCTGAGGAAACAATGGTTGAGGAATTGAAGAAAGAGATCGATATCCTAGCCGATGAATATTTCGCAAAAAAAGCTGCTGAGGAAGCCGAAGCTGCAAAATAAACACAACAAAAACGTCGATGCTCATAGGTAGCATCGACGTTTTATTTTTGGTTTAACTATTTAAATTGTAATAGTAATTAATTCTATCAATCACGTAATCCATTGAGATATCCCAATTGGGTAAATAATTATAAGGATCTGTATGCGTTGTTCCTCCCAACCAAGTTGTTACTCCCTGGTGCGTGATAACATTTCCCTCCCCATCTTCATCCATAAAATCAGGTAATCCTAAATTATATTTATGTAACATGGTCGCTACATAATTTGCGTATTGTTCAATCGATTTCAATACAACTTCTCTCTCTGTTCCTTCTGGGTACTCTACTAATTCGATGTGAATAAAACGTTGATTTGCAACAGATCCTGCTCCCCATGCAATATAATCTGTATCCGCAATTTCAACGACACTATTTTCATCGGCAAAAGCATGTACAAATGCATTATTCCATGTATCTTGTTCATATTGAATCCATTCTTCTAATGTCCTACTTGTGTCCCCAGTCGAGTGTAATACAACACCTTCTGGCATCCCAATACCATTACGATACGGTATGTGCGGAAAATCTGGGATATCCTCAAAAACATGCCTAACTTCAATAGTGGGTGTAACTTCAGGAGGTACAATTTCATCTCTTTGCTCAGCCTTCGTTTTTACTTGACCAACAGTGAAGACTAATCCTAATACCAATATTCCTACCATAGCACTACCCAGCAATCTCTTCATAACTACCATCTCCCTTTTTAGTAATCGTTTTCATTCTTGTTGGAGAAAGACAAGCTTTTCAATCGAGATAAACTCATCCATCACTTATATTTCCATCAACCTCCTAATTATACTACATTATTGCCAAAATGCAATTTTATTTCATCCGATTATCAATAAAATGAACTAAAAAATCATTTTCTGGTGCCGTGTTCCTATTCTTAACAAAGTTACTAAACGAGTTATTTGTATATAGGAAGCTCATTTGCTTTCACCGTCAATCTTTGTTACCATAGTTAAGGTCAACTATAATACAAACCCGAATGGAACTATTTCACCGTTTCGTTCTTGTTTATTTGCTAGATTCTACACAGAAATTTATCTGGCAATGAAAGTGAGGAATTATGGGAACAAAAAAGGAAACTTCGCACAAAATTACAAATGTGTTTTGGATCACGCTGGCCATCACGCTTATCTTCGTTACAATCGGCATTCTAACGCCAACAGGCTTAGCTAGCGTAACCGCGAACATTCAAAATTTTATTACGACAACATTTGGCTGGTACTACTTAATTTTCGTTTCAGTCATCGTTATTTTCTGTTTTTACTTGATTTTCAGTCCGATTGGATCGATCAAACTCGGTAAAGCTGGAGAAAAACCGAAATATTCAACTATTTCTTGGTTCGGTATGCTGTTTAGCGCTGGAATGGGCGTTGGGCTTGTGTTTTGGGGCGCGACAGAGCCATTATCTCATTATGCGATTTCGAGTCCTGAGGCAGAACCTGGAACGAATCAGGCGTTAATGGACGCGTTCCGTTTCTCCTTTTTCCATTGGGGAATTCATGCTTGGGCGATTTACGCTTTCGTTGGCTTAACGCTGGCCTATTTCCAGTTTAGACATGATAAGGCTGGATTAATTAGCGCAACGCTTGATCCACTTCTCGGAAAATGGATGAAGCCTTCTGTCCGTGTGACAATTGATGTAATCGCGGTATTCGCGACGATTGTTGGTGTCGCAACGACGCTTGGCTTTGGTGCAACACAAATCAACGGTGGTTTATCCTTCTTATTCGATATTCCAGTTAGTTTTAAAGTACAGATTATAATCATTGCGATCGTTACCGTCCTGTTTTTAACCTCTGCCATGAGTGGGCTTGGTCGCGGTATGAAGTGGCTCAGTAATACGAATATGGTGTTGGCGGTTCTGCTGATGATTATCGTCATTATCGTTGGCCCAACCCTGCTGACACTGAACATGATGACCGATGCTACAGGTGCTTATATGCAAAATTTTGTCGGCATGAGCTTCCGGACTTCGCCAGTTGATGCGGCGGGTCGTGAGTGGATTAATAACTGGACGATTTTTTATTGGGCTTGGTTTATTTCTTGGTCACCGTTTGTCGGTATTTTTATCGCGCGTGTTTCCAAAGGTCGCCGAATCCGTGAATTTTTAGCTGGCGTTATTTTATTACCAACGTTACTTAGTATCGTTTGGTTCTCCGTTTTTGGAACCGCCTCTACATCCGTGCAACGTGCTGGCTTCGACTTAACGCAACTGAAAACCGAGGAAGTCCTGTTCGGGACATTCAATCATATGCCCCTTGGCTCACTATTATCTGTGATCGCGATTTTCTTGATTGGCGTATTTTTCATCACATCGGCTGACTCTGCGACGTACGTGCTCGGCATGCAAACGATGAATGGCGTGATGAACCCTGCCAATCGTGTCAAATTTATTTGGGGCATTATCCAGTCGCTGATCGCATCGATTCTACTTTTCAGTGGGGGTTTAGAAGGCTTGCAAAATATGCTTATCATCGTCGCCCTACCGTTTTCGTTTATCATGCTTTTGATGATGCTCTCACTGTCCAAAGCACTGCGAAAAGAACGGCGCGACCTTGGCCTCTATATCAAACCAAAATCCTTGCGCAAGTCAAATTCTTAGAGGTATGATGGACGAGAAGGAGTGAAGACAAGATGAAAGATTTAAACTATGTCGTTCTTGATTTTGAAACTGCGAATGGTTCGCGGACTAGTCCTTGCTCCATTGGGATGGTCAAATATCTGAACGGCGAAAAGCATTCCGAATACTATCAATTAATCAATCCTGAAGAAGATTTCTACGCATCGAACATTCGAATTCATGGGATTTATCCAGAAGATGTGTGGGAATCGCCAAACTGGTTGGAAGTCTATCCGAGTATTATGAAATTTATCGGGGATTTACCCGTTGCTGCGCATTTTGCAACGTTTGATATCAATGTTTTCCGCGCTACAACAGAGAAATACGGTTTGCCATTACCCGCAAATTTGTACTTCTGTTCCTGCGTGTTATCACAAAAAATATTGCCGTTACGTTCGCATAAATTAAATCTTGTTGCTGACTATTTTGGTATCACATTTGAGCATCACCACGCGTTGGAAGATTCCATCGTTGCGGCTGATATCGTGTGTGAACTCGCCAATATCCAGCAAGTAAACACGATTCCCGAGTTAGTCGATTCGATTGGTTATCAGTTTGGACAAATAAATGGTACTAATTTTGTAACCAAGAAAAAAACGCGTTCCCGTTAATGGGGCGCGTTTTCGTGTGTTCATCCAACTTTCGCTAAGCAATCTGGGCATTTTCCATACACTTCAAACTTATGGCCTTCCACTTGATATCCCGGCAATGCTTCTTCCAGAAAATCCATCGGGCACATCCGAATTTCACGCGTTTTTCCACATTCCATACAAATAAAATGATGATGATGTTCTTCATGTGCACACGATAATCGGAAATGTTTCTCACTCGACAACTCGGTTTCCTCAAACAAATCCAATTCTACAAATAAAGACAAATTACGGTAAATCGTATCGAAACTAATCCCTGGAAAATCCTCTTTCATGCACTCCAAAACTTCTTTTGCCGTCATGTAACGATTTTTTCGCGCAAAAAGATTGATTAGAAATTCGCGCTTATCCGTATGTTTGTATCCTTTTCGTTTCATTAATTGCAACGCTTCATTAGCTGTTAGAGACATTCGAATCACTTCTTTCGGCTATCGCCAGTTTTTGTTTCACTTTTTGAACACTAATCGTTATAACTAAAATGAGCACAGAGATAATAACAATCGAACCACCCGGAGCTAGGTCGAGGTAAAAGGCACTCACAAGGCCGCCTATAACCGATATTTCCCCGAATAGAATCGCATAAGCAATTGTCTGTTTAAAGCCTTTAGCGATACGAATTGCGGCTGCTACAGGCAATGTCATCAAGGACGACACGAGTAGAATCCCAACGATACGCATGCTGGATGCAATTACGAGCGCTACTAAAAGCATGAAAATCACGTCTACCACTTTTGCAGGAATTCCTGATGCATTCGCGTACTCTTCGTCAAATGATAGCAAAAATAGTTCTTTATACAAGAAAAATACAGTGACTAATACAACAAAAGCAGTCGCCAAAATCGTCCACATATCCGAGGTACTCACGGCGCTGACACTTCCGAATAAGTAGCTGAACAAGTCGGTATTAAAGCCATTAGCAAGTGATATAAAAATAACACTGAATCCCATCCCCGCCGACATGATAATCGGTATCGCCAGTTCTTGGAATTGCTTATACACATTGCGCAGTTTTTCCATTAATAAGGACCCGCCAACTGCAAATCCAAAGCCGAGATAAAGCGGATTAAGCGCCACGAGTGGTAAATACATCTTGCTCAAATAGAGACTCACCGCGATGCCGGCCAAACTGACGTGACTTAACGCGTCAGCCATCAATGAAAGCCGCCGAACTACGATAAAACTTCCTAAAAGCGGTGCCACAATCCCAATCACGATGCCGACGATAAATGTATTTCGGATAAAATCATATTCAAACAGGTTCGCAATCACAATGTGTCACTCCAATCCGACTCGCCTCAAGCGCCTCAAGTTCTCGTTCCTCTAAATACAGCTGATAATCAACCGCGGTTCCGTCAAAAAGCACCTTCGTATTCATGCTGACAATATGATCCACATACGAATTCACCGCTAAAATATCATGCGTCACGAGCAACATCGTAATGTCCTCTTTCGCATTCAGCTCTTTCAACAACTCGTAAAAAGAAGCCACATTCTGCGCATCAATCCCAACCGTGGGCTCATCCAAAATCAGCATTTCCGGCTTACTCACAAGCGCCCGGGCGATAAAAACACGTTGCTGCTGCCCACCAGAAAGCTCGCCAATATTCCGCCCCGCGAACCGTCTCATATCCACAATATCCAGCGCCTCGTAGACCGCTTCAAAATCATGGCGGTTCAAGCGGCGAAACATCCCTTTCTTCTTCACCAAACCACTAGACACGACTTCTTTCACGGTCGCAGGAAAAGCCCCGTTAAACGCATTCGACTTTTGCGATACGAAGCCAATTTTAGACCAATCCTTAAAGTCTGCATGTGGCTTCCCGAACAAGGTAATCTCGCCTTGCTGCGTTTTTAGAAGACCTAAAATCAGTTTCAGCAACGTCGATTTCCCAGAACCATTCGGCCCAATAATCCCCGTGAAGCTGCCTTTTTTGATTGATAAGTTGATTCTCTGGAGCACTTCTTCTTTATCATAATGGTAGGAAATGTTCGCTACCTTTAATATCTCATCCATACCTTGAAAAAACTCCTTCTATACTTAAAAATCACTACTTTACCTAGTATACATAAAAATAGGGAACCTGTAAATCGTAATCACTCCTATTTATCATTTTTATTCGTTTATCAGATGATTAATGAAGGCCGATAAAGGGAAAACACAACTATGGAGGTGCTTAAAATGAAATTAATCTGGATGTATCTGTGCTTTGTGATCATGGTTGGCATGAATGCATTAGCCAATATTTTACCGCTGAATGGCGTGAATACTGGGGAAATCTCCAATCGACTCGATGTTTTATTTACACCAGCGGGATACGTATTTATTATTTGGGGCGTGATTTACGTCAGCCTGTTCCTATGGCTCATCGCACTGACTTTCAATCGAAAAAATGTGACGAAAGCGCTCGCCTTTTCATTCTCGATAACGTCTTTATTAAACGGTTTATGGATTGTTTGCTGGCATTATGGGTATTTTCTAGGCTCCGTAATCGTCATGCTCTTACTCTTAATTGGACTCATCACGCTTTACAAAGCACAACAAGCCGTGACAAAATCGCTTATTTGGAGGGCGCCAATCAGTCTCTACTTAGGTTGGGTAAGCGTGGCAACTATCGCGAATATTTGTTATTACCTCACGTGGCGAGAGATCACCAGCTTCTTAGGGCTTGGCGAAGTCGTTTGGACGATTTTACTACTCATTGTTGCAACGCTTATCGCTTATACTTTCCGAGCCCGCGAAAACGATTGGATCGCGCCACTTGTCTTTGTCTGGGCATTCGTTGGGATTTACATTCGTGTACTGGACTGGAACGCCGTCGTTTCCTACACAGCGCTGATTCTGGCTATTGTACTGTTCCTGGCAAACTTCATTCCGATTCGTCGGAGAACATAGGTGTTAAAAAAGCGTTTTCCACTCGGGAAAACGCTTTTTGCTAGATTTTTTTTCGCATCTGGATTTGTTTCGCTACTTTTTCAAAGCCTCTGTCCAATAAAACAGGGAGATATTCGCTTGTCACGACCTCATTAAAAACCGCACAAGAAATACTGCCGTACATATCGTGAAACGCCTGTAATAATCCTAGAATTTGATTTGGCGCATTATTTAATCTCACTTGCAAAAGAATCAGATTCTCATCCGAAATCCCATAAACAATATACCCTAACTGCTCATCATTCCGCCAAATAGTCGCGATTTTATGATGCGCCGCAATCCGATTTTGCCACGGTAACACGTCCTCTTCTAGCGCTATGTAATCGTTCGGATCGTTCACTTCTTTCAAGCGATAACTCGCCACACCATGATCCTGCAAAGTCCCAGTAAGATAAATCAATTCATTTATCTGCGTATAGCCTAACTTTTGATAAAGTCGAAGCGCAGGAATATTCTCTGAAATCACCTCTAAACGCGACTCATCCACACCCTGCTCTTGGTAACTCACAAAAAGCCGCTCCAAAAGTTGATTCGATATCCCCATTTTCCTGAATCTCGGCACAACCGCAAGTCCGCCAATCCACGCCATTCTAGTATTTGTAAAGTCGCGCGTTCCCGTCAATATAATCGCCGCCGCCTCGCCGTCCACTTTTGCGATTAACGACTCGTGTGGTGATTGTTGCAATTTCTCCATTCTCGCAGTGAAGCTCGCTTCGGTCATAGCGGCTGGTACGAGATAATCTGCGAATGCCTCATTCCATAGCGCCACCTGCTCCACCAATGATAGACTATCCAAACGATCTATCTTCAATTTAATCGCCCCTTCCTATAGAAAAAGAAACAGCCTATACAACTAAGCTGCTTCTCATCTGGTGTTATTTCGCAAAAATCTCTGTCAAAATTGGCACGACTTGTTTCTTACGCGAGACAACACCAGCTAGTGGTGCTACATTCGCCGCAAAAACAACGCCATATGCCGCTTCGACTTTATCGGTTTTGCTACCAAGCGCAATGGCTACAGAATCATTCGTCAAAATATTCGTGATGACAAACAAATACAAATCAAGACCTTTATCAGCGATCCGTTTGCTCATTTCTGCTTCCACTTCTGTTTGGCGCACCAATACATCTTTTTCATCGACAACATTGATTTGCGCGATTTCTACTTTCGAACCGCCCATTTCGAATTCTTTGGCGTCCAGCAATAGTTCAGGAACCGTTTTAGTCGTCACATCTGCACCAGCTTTTAACATGTCCAAGCCATATGCAGCTGTTTCAACACCTGCGATAGTTGCCAATTTTTCAGCGACTTCCTTATCTTCAGGTGTACACGTTGGTGATTGGTACAACAAAGTATCGGAAATAATCGCCGAAAGCATAAGACCCGCCGTCGTTTTCGAAATTTCGATGCCTTTTTCCCGGAACATTTTGAAAAGAATTGTCGCTGTACAACCAACTGGCTCCGCGCGGTAATACAAAGGATCTGCCGTTTCGAAATTCGCGATACGATGATGATCGATAACTTCAACCACGGTAACATCTTCAATATCAGCTACGCTTTGTTGCTTCTCATTATGATCTACTAAGCTAACCGTTTTTACTTCATTCGCAACCGTTTCAACAAGGCGCGGCGCTTCTACTTTGAAATAATCAAGGACGAAAGCCGTCTCACTATTGATTTCGCCAAGACGCACTGCTTCGATATCTTGACCTTGCGCTTTCTTTAATTCAGCATAGGCAATCGCCGAACAAATTGTATCTGTATCCGGGTTTTTATGTCCAAAAACGAGTGATTTTGTCATGTTTTTATCTCCTTTATTAGCGCCTTATTCGGTCGCCATGATTTTCGTTAACAGGTCTGGATCAAATGTCTGGCTACGAAGCATCGCAATTTCATGCTTATACGGAGCCTTCTTATTCTTCTTATCTTCCCCAACATACGGCGTTTCCAAAATTTTAGAAATGTCGTCCAGCTGCGGATGATGCACGATATAATTCAACGCGTCAAAACCAATATGACCGAAGCCAATATTTGCGTGACGATCCTTATGCGCGCCTCGTTCATTCTTACTATCATTGATATGTAACACCTTCAAGCGATCCAAACCAATAATTTTATCAAACTGGTTCAAAACGCCGTCAAAATCGTTCACAATATCATAACCAGCATCATGCACGTGACACGTATCAAATGTCACAGAAAGCAACTCATTATGCGTCACACCATCCATAATCGCAGCGATTTCTTCAAATGTGCGACCAATCTCTGTACCTTTTCCAGCCATCGTCTCCAGAGCAACTTGCACGTTCTGATCCGGTTTCAACGATTCATTCAAGCCTTTAATAATCTGCTTAATGCCCGTTTCTGCGCCTTCACCAACATGTGCGCCAGGATGAAGAACGATTTGTTTCGCGCCAAGAGCCGCCGTACGTTCCACTTCTGACTGCAAGAAAGTCACGCCGATTTCAAATGTTTCTGGTTTCACGGCATTTCCAATATTAATAATGTAAGGCGCATGCACCACGATATCCGTGATGTCATGCTCTTTCATATGTGCAAGTCCCGCTTCAATGTTCAAGTCTTCAATCGGTTTGCGTCGTGTATTTTGTGGCGCGCCTGTGTAGATCATGAATGTATTCGATCCATAAGACGCTGCTTCCTGACTTGCGGCAAGCATCATATCTTTACCGCTCATCGAAACATGTGAGCCTAATCTTAACATGCTAATTACCTCCCGCGTTTGTTCATTTTTCTTTCGCGACGTTTAATCTCATTCATTTTGTAGTTCAATTTCTTTTTGTAGTTTGGTTTGCCTTTTTCTTTGGCTTTTTTACGCATACCGATTTCGCGTGGATCCGCTGCTTCGCGCTTCGCTTCACGTTTTTGACGACGATTACGGTCATCCGCATCGACAAATTCGCCATTTTTAAGATCGACGTGTTTGAATTCGATATTCATTTTTTCCAATTGGTTCAGTGCATCTTCATCCGATGGTTCGTAAATCGTAAGCGCGATACCAGAATGTCCGGCACGACCTGTACGACCCGTTCTATGGATGTAAAAATCAAGATCGCTTGGTAACTCGTAGTTAATGATATGGCTGATGCCTTGAATATCAATACCACGCGCCGCTAAATCAGTCGCCACAACGTATTGGTACTCCAAGCTTTCCAACTGCTTCATTGTACGTTTACGCTCGCGGGCCTCGACGCCGCCATGAATCTTAGCCACTTTCAAACCACGTTCTGTCAAGCCTTTCGCCACTTCATCCGCCATTGCTTTCGTGTTTGTGAAAACGACTGCCAAATATGGTTGATAAGCTACGAGCGCGTCTTTTAGAATATCGATTTTATTCTTACTACGGCGAGCAATGAGTTGATGCGCCACATCCGTATTCGCCAACGCTTGAGGCTGAATATGCTCATAACGCGGATTTTCCATGTATTTTTTCAAGAAAGGTTTCAATTTTTGCGGGATTGTTGCTGAGAAAACAAGCATTTGCAAGTTCTCAGGCATTTTGCTCGCAATTTGATCGACATCCATCAAGAATCCCATATCAAGCGTCATATCCGCTTCATCGATAACAAAGACCTGCGTTGTGTGAACGAGTAGCGCTGTTTCACGAATTAAATCATTAATTCGACCAGGCGTACCAACAACAATATGTGGCTGTTGCTTCTTCAAACGATCAATCGTTCTTTGTTTATCCGTACCACCAATAACGAGCAGCGAACGAATTTCGTCATCGCTATATTTGATGAGTTTTTTGATTTCATTGTGAATCTGTGTTGCGAGCTCACGACTTGGTGCTGTAATAACTGCCTGCACACTATCTTTGTCCGCTCTAATTTTGTTGATGATTGGCAGTAAGAAAGTATGCGTCTTCCCAGTTCCCGTTTGAGATTGCCCCACAACGCTTTCGCCTTTCATAATCGCCGGTATTAGTTTCTGTTGTACCTCTGTTGGTTCATAAAAACCTAATTTATCAATGGCAAGCTGAATAAAAGGTTGAAAATGAAATTGATCAAACCTTGTTTTTTTGTTCATTTTTCCACTCCGTTCTGTTCCTAAACGTTAGTATAGCACACAATAGGGTATACAGTCACTAGTAAAGTTAGAGAATCTACTTCATAGCACCGCTTCAACCTATCTAACTCAAAAAGCCTTCTCAAAAGTTAGACAAATTTCCTAACTTGTTGAGAAGACTCTATACTTTCATATTCATTCAGTAAACTTGGACCCATTATAAACTTTTAATAAATGGCTCCATTATTTCTGCAAGATGCTGATGCCCTTGCGTATTCAAATGAACGCCATCCGGAGTACTATACTGCCTACCTTCAGAGCTACCCAAGTTAAGCGAATCAATTTCATATAAGTTCAAATGCTTAATATTATAGCGATCACAAACATCGATCTCCGCATTAACATACGCATAATCTGGGATACCGATACGATTTACGGATGGGAAGAAGGTTCGGCTGTACATCGATATAAAGCCGATTTTTTTATTAGGATATTTTTTAACCAATCCTTTTAGAAGCGTATCGAGCCCACCGTAATACGTATTATTCGCAGTATCATTTAGCGTACCGAGCTCCACATTTCTGCCATAGTCATTAAGACCTCCAAAAACAGTGATCAAATTCGCACTATCATCCATAGATATGTAACGTTCACTCATTGGTAAAGAGAGATTCGATACCGTAGAGCCACCTTTACCATAGTTATTGACCTTTTTAATCTTCATAGTTTCCTGAATGTAGTCAAAATATCTTTTAGTTGCCGTTGTATTATTTGGATCTGTCAAGCTATCACCCAAGACATTCCAAGTTGTGTTCGACCAATCCGTTACCTCGGCCGCGTTAACTTTACCTGTACCAACCGTTAAAGTTAAAAGCAATGCCATTATTAATACTAATTTCTTCATCTTTTCCACTCCTCATTATAATTTGCCTCTATAGTCGAAAATGACCATAAAAACGATTCATTGTAGCATAAAAAAAATAATTGTACAAGGGGAATTTAGACGTTTTTCATCCAGTAGAACTCCGCCAGTTGAAACCATCCGAAATCTGGCTTATAATAGATAAGTAGTCGGCATTTTTGTTGTCCTGCCTAACTATTGCTACACCTTGAGAAATTTAGGAGGTTTAACATTGGAAATTATAAAGATTGCCCCTCGTGGTTATTGTTACGGCGTGGTGGATGCGATGGTGATTGCGCGTAATGCTTCACTCGATCCGAACCTGCCTCGCCCTATTCATATACTCGGCATGATCGTTCATAATCAACATGTCACAGAAGCTTTTGAAGATGTTGGGATTGTCACACTTGATGGTCCAAATCGAGAAGCTATTTTAGACCAAATCGATAGTGGTACCGTCATTTTTACAGCACATGGTGTTTCTCCGGCCGTGAAAGAGCGCGCCAAAGCGAAAGGTCTGACAACGCTTGATGCCACGTGTCCAGATGTGACGCGAACATACGATTTAATTTTAGAGAAAAAGCATGAAGGTTTTCATGTCATTTATATCGGTAAAAAAGGCCATCCAGAGCCAGAAGGTGCGGTTGGTGTCGCACCGGATATCGTGCATCTCGTTGAAAATATGGAAGATGTCGATGCCCTACCACTTACTGACGAGAAGGTTTTCGTGACGAATCAAACGACGATGAGCCAGTGGGACGTGATGGATTTGATGGATTATATCCAGTCGGTCTATCCGCAAGCCGAGCAACATCAAGAAATTTGTATGGCGACACAAGTTCGTCAAGAAGCCGTTGCCAAACAAGCTAAAGGTGCGGATGTGACGATTGTTGTCGGTGATCCAAGGAGTAACAACAGCAATCGTTTAGCACAGGTATCCGAAGAAAAAGCTGGCGTTCCGGCACATCGGATTGCAAACATTGAAGAATTGGACTTAGATTGGATTAAAGATGCGAAGAAAGTAGCGGTAACAGCTGGGGCGAGTACACCAACCCAAATTATCCGTGAAGTCCTCGTGTTCCTAGACGCCTACGATCCAGAAGATTCCACTACATGGGAGCGTAAACATGATGTCGATCCAATCAGTATTTTGCCACGTGCCCGCAAGAAAAATATCGAAAAACAACGCGCTGCCCGTTTAGAACACTTAAAAAACGGCGGTAAATGAGAAAAAGACTAGAGCGGTGATGTGGCTCTAGTCTTTTTCTATGTGCAGTTAGGGCTACACTAAGATAAGTAAACGTTATGCTACTTCCTCCTAATAAAATGTAAATGGATTCGTATTTCTCTCCGACACAATCAAATCGATATCGAGACCATAGCCTTGGCATACCTCATCAAATTGCTTCAAAAGACTAGCTTTCATGACTTTTTCGATGTAGTGGCCCGCATCAATCGTCGGCAAGTCAATCGCCAATAAATCATGACCTGTATGGTAGTAAATATCCCCTGTAATATAGACATCTGCTCCTGCCCGCTTTACATCATGAATAAACTTGTTACCATCTCCACCAATAATTCCAATCTTGCGCACAGAACGAGTCGCGTCCCCGATTACTCGCACATTCTCAATCGAGAGCTTTTCCTTCACAAAACCAATAAACGCCTTCAAATCCATTGGTTTAGGCAGGTTCCCGATTCGACCAAGTCCCATTTTTGACGTCACATTCTCCAATGGATAGATGTCAATCACCGGAACCTCATATGGATGTGATAATTTCACCGCTTTCACAATTCGATCCATTTCAGAACGCGGAAAAATCGCTTCAATCTTCACTTCCTGCACTGTTTCAAGATCCCCAGGTTTCCCTATCGTCGGATTCGCTTTGTCATTCGGCAAGAAACGACCGGTTCCTTCCACCGAAAAAGTACACTCCGAGTAGCGATTTGAGAATCGTCCAGCACCATTATTCACCAAAGCCAAACGAATCGATTCCTCTGCAAAATCAGGCGTATAAACCGCCATTTTGCTATAAGTTTCTGTATATGTAGGAACAATGATTTCAGTATCGCCCAGGCCTAGCAACTCACTTATCGCATCATTCACACCACCATTTGCAATGTCCAAATTCGTATGCGCCGCGTAAACGATGATATCATGTTTGATTAACTTCTTCACGATTCTACCTTGAGGCGTCGCGAAATCAATCTTTTTAAGCGGTCTAAAAAGCAACGGATGATGCGCGATAATCATGTCCACACCTTTTTCAATCGCCTCATCTACCACATTCTCCAACACATCTAGTGTAAACATAAGTTTGCGGACTTTACGCGCCAAATCACCAATTTGAAGCCCAATTGGATCACCTTCCATCGCGTATTTCTTCGGTGCAATGCCTTCTAAAATAGCGACGTATTCGTAACCATTTGCTACTTTCATCGTAACACATCCTCTATTATCCTTATTTTCGCATCCAATTCCGCCAATTTCGCTGCATTTTTCACATTACTAGCATCAATCTTAGCCTGAATTCCTTTCCAGTTGCTCAACTCATGCTCCCATTTAGTTTGAAAAACGGCTGACTTTTCTCGCATCAAAAATGGCCCCAACAAGCGCTCTGCATCCGAATAAACAACCTTATTCTCACTCGGTTCCAAGACTAATATCTCATAAATCTTATTATCTTCGCGCAAAATTGCTTCTGCCGTGAGCGCCCACTGATTGACTTCGCCCCATTCACGTAACTGATGCGCCGCAATATTCGGTTGCAAGACTACACGCTTCACACCTACTAATTTCGCTGCATCTGCCTCCAAAATCGAACGAATAAGCGCCCCGCCCATTCCTGCAATAACGATTGTCTCAATTGCGTCTTCTGGTTCCATAACCGCCAAACCGTCCCCCTTACGAACAGCTATTTCCTCAGTCAATCCCAAGCTCCGCACTTGCTTCGTTGCTGACTGAAACGGGCCTTCCACTACCTCACCCGCAATCGCGAACTCCACTTGACCTTGTTGAACCGCATAGCATGGCAAATATGCATGATCACTGCCAATATCTGCAATCCGCGACCCTACCGGTACATAAGATACCACTTTTTCTAATCGTTCTGATAATTGTTGTTCGTTCAAAAAAATCATCCTTTGTAAAAAAGAGAGCGCGATTGTTACGCACTCTCCTCTGAAATTTTTATTCTAAGAAATCTTTTAACTGTTTGCTACGGCTTGGATGTCTTAATTTGCGTAGCGCTTTTGCTTCGATTTGACGAATACGCTCACGAGTAACGCCAAATACACGACCAACCTCTTCAAGCGTGCGCGTACGACCATCATCTAGACCAAAACGCAACCGAAGTACGTTCTCTTCACGATCCGTTAGCGTATCAAGCACATCTTCCAACTGCTCTTTTAGCAATTCATATGCCGCATGATCCGATGGTGATGTTGCTTCTTGGTCTTCAATGAAATCACCAAGGTGCGAATCATCCTCTTCACCAATTGGCGTTTCAAGGGATACTGGTTCTTGCGCAATTTTTAGGATTTCACGAACTTTTTCTGTCGGTAAATCCATTTCTTCACCGATTTCTTCAGGTGATGGGTCACGTCCTAAATCTTGGAGTAAGGAACGTTGGACACGGATCAATTTGTTAATCGTTTCAACCATGTGAACCGGGATACGAATCGTGCGCGCTTGATCGGCAATAGCGCGGGTAATCGCTTGACGAATCCACCATGTCGCATACGTACTAAATTTGAACCCTTTGTTAAAGTCAAACTTCTCAACTGCTTTCATTAATCCCATGTTACCTTCTTGAATCAAATCAAGGAATAACATACCACGACCAACGTAACGTTTCGCGATACTAACAACGAGACGTAAGTTAGCTTCTGCCAAACGTCCTTTTGCCTCAACATCGCCTTGTTCGATACGCTTCGCTAAGGCAATCTCTTCATCCGCGGAAAGTAGATTCACACGACCGATTTCCTTTAAGTACATCCGCACAGGGTCATTAATTTTAACACCCGGAGGTACGCTCAAATCATTCAAGTCAATTTCAGCAGTCTCTTCTTTGATTAATTCCGCTTCATTCGGATCATCTTCCTCGTCATCGTCCGAAACCTCAATCGTTAATACTGTAAGCAACTCTAAAAATTCGTCCATTTGGTCGCTATCTAAAGTAAATGGCGCAAGTTTGGCAGCGATCTCGGCGTACGTTAAAGACCCCTTCTTCTTGCCATCTTCAATTAATAATTCTTTTGCTTTATCTAGGTTCAAATCTTCTGGTTTCGTTTCTTGCGGTTTTTTAGCCATAGTCTGCCATGTCCTCCTTCCAAAATAACCGTCAATGATATACCTTACCTCATTGCCCAGTTTCTAAACACTTGACGCGCCCTGACTCATACTTAGAGAGCCAAATATTGCGCTAGTGCATGCTTCTATATTTGTAGGTATGCCTGTTGTAACATCTTTCTAGTGAATTGTTTTACCTTAAATATTACGTTTTAAATCAGCCCGCATCGTCGTGATAGTTCTGGCTAGTTCTAATGCCAGCGCCATCTCCCCCTGTTGCGAGGCTACTAATAACTGTTGTTCTTTTTCTTTAATGTCTCGCTCAATACCTGCTTTTTTTAAGCTAAAAATATAATCTTGATACTCTTCATTGGTCACATCTGAATTCACAACCATCATTTCGAGTTCACTGACTAAATTTCGCGACACCTCATTTGGAAGCTGATCCATTAAAGCAAGCGGATTAGCATCATTTCCAGAAGCGTAAAAGCCAATTAGATGCGTATACAATGCTTGATAATTATCATGATAAAAATCAATTTCCTGCTCCTGCATCATATTCCGAATCTGAATAAACGCATCACGATCTTCCAGCATGTATTTCAACAGACGTTTCTCTGAGGTCAGTCCAGCAGATGGCGCTTGATTCGGTTGCTGAAAATGAAACTCCTCGTGAACAGGTCCACCACCGCTATCATATACTGGGTACTCTCCAAAATCCTCTGGCGGAGGCCCACCATAATCACGCGTCTTTGGCTTCACTGTGGTCGCAACAGATTGCTGTAACTGCTGTTTCAACGCATCCATCGACAACTCAAATTCCGAGCCCAACTGTTTCAAATAAAGCTCCCGCTCCACAGCCTGATCCAGTTTCCCGATTTCAACGAGCGCTTCACCCAAATAGGCAATCTTCTCCGTTTCATTCTGGAGATTACGATTCCGTCTCAAAAATTGCAGTTTAAAAGCCGTCCAACTCAAGCGTTGATGCGCATAAACCTCTGCAAATTTCTCTGCCCCTTCTGAACGAATAAAGTCATCCGGATCTTTCCCATTCGGCAATTGCAACACAAAAACTTCTAACCGATGTTGTTCCGCCAGTAGTGTCCCAGCTTTAAAACTTGCCTCAATACCAGCGCGATCGCCATCATAACAAATAACAGCTCGGTTCGTGACACGCCGAATCATCTGCACATGTTCCTCCGTTAGCGAGGTCCCCATCGAGGCCACGCCATTTTGAAACTCCGCCGAAACACCAGAAATAACATCCATATAGCCTTCTAGCAACAGGATTTCCTCTTTTTTACGAATCTCCTGTCTCGCATCAGAAAAATGATATAGGATATTTCGTTTATTAAAAATCGGCGTCTCCGGACTGTTCAAATATTTCGGACCATCGTCTTGATTAAAAAGGCGCCCCGAAAAACCAACCAATTGACCGCGATCATTCTTAATCGGAAACATAATCCGATTTCGGAACCGGTCTACTATGTTACCATCATCGCGCTCCGTAAGCAAGCCACATTCCACCGCGAGCGGCAAATCAATCTCGCGTTTCTTCAAAAAAGTAGTTACCGTTAACACATCTGCCGGTGCAAAACCAATCTCAAAATGATCTAGTTCCTGTTCCGACATGCCCCGATCGAGCAAGTATTGTAAAGCCTCTTGCCCTTCCTCGGTTTCCATCAACAAATAATGATACAACTTACTCGTCAATTGATGGATTTCAATCATCTTACCTTCTTGACTATCAGGCCGATTTGCAGGCGTTCTGTCACCAGAAGATATCTCAATATCTAACGGAATATGCGCCATGTCAGCCACTTTCTTCACTGACTCGACAAACGAAAGCCCATCAATCTGCATTAAAAATGAAAAAACATTGCCTCCCTTACCACACCCAAAACAATGGAAAATCTGTTTCTCAGGTGATACCGAAAAGGATGGTGTTTTCTCGCCATGAAAAGGACAAAGCCCCGTGTAATTACGCCCTTGCTTCTTAAGCTGAACATAACTTCCAACCACGTCCACAATGTCTGCTTGGGAACGTATCTCATCAATTTTTTCTTCTGGAATCCGTTGCATCTTCTATTATAACCTCGCTTTTATAAACGTATCCAGCTTCTGTAGAAAATTCTCATTATCTTGAAAACTCATCGCTCGTGGGCCCTTACTATACTTGCCTTGTCTACGTTCTTTTGCGTGCAAATACCGCATATCAAGCATCATTGCCATCTCACTTTCGCGATATTCCTCCCCGCGATTAGAAAAAGTAGCGACGTCTTTCGCAATCAACATGCTGGCAAGCCCAATATCTTGAGTCACCACGATATCGCCGCTCTTCGCTAGATTAAGTATACGCATGTCCGCAGATTCCTTATCCGTATCAACAAAAACCCATACCTCACCTGCTGGCAAATTCACAGAGAAGTGATTATATGACGCCACAAAAGTCATTGGCAAATCATATTTCTTCGCTAGTTCACGTATCTCATCCTTCACAGGACAAGCATCTGCATCGATAAAAATCTTCATGTTTCTCCCTCCTCATATCTAATTCACTCTTATATTTGGAGAAAACACATAACCCACACACAAAAATATATTATAGGCGATCAAAACAAGAATTTCCACCGTTTTAATCGCTATAATATATATATTCGCCATAAAATCTTATTTTCCTTCTATAATTCTAAATTTTCATCAACAATTTCACCAATATGCATTAAAATATCATTTGCCGTCTCTTCAATCGCTTTATTTGTAACATCTAAGACGTAACATCCAAGCTTATTCGTGAGTTCCGTAAAAATCTCCAGCTCCGCGTCAATCCGATCATGGCTCGCATAATTACCAACCCCACTAAGTCCAATCGAAGCCAACCGTTTTTCACGAATCTGATTCAATTTTTCCTTGCTGATTTTTAAGCCAATAATCTTATTTGGATCGATTTCGAACAATTCTTCTGGAACTTGTGCTTCTGGAACAATCGGTACATTCGCTACTTTCAAGCCTTTGAGCGCCAAATATTGCGAAAGTGGCGTTTTTGAAGTTCGAGAAATTCCAATTAATACGTAGTCCGCTTGCAACAGCCCGCGTGGATTCCGGCCGTCGTCATTTTCCACCGCAAATTCAATCGCCGCAACTTTTCGGAAGTAAGCTTCATCAAGCGATCGCACCATACCAGGCTCCGAAAGCGGCTTAATTTGGTACGTTTCTTCCAACTGTGCCAGAAGCGGTCCAAAAATATCGATTATCGGTACACCAAAGCTTTTCGCGGTTTTATTTAACTCTTCACGCACTTCCTCGACAACGATTGTATGCACGATGATTCCGTTATTCACGGCCACTAAATCAACAATTTCCTCAATCATATCCGGTGTATCTACATGATGAAAACGGTGAATAAACTGCGGGCTCTTACCAAACTGCATCAAAGCCGCGCGCGTCACTAGTTCTGCCGTTTCCCCTGTCGAATCCGAAACGACATATACTGCTGGTTGTGTCATAGCCATTAGCTCCTTTCATTAAAAAGCTTCTCGTTCTTATTTCACGTTGATTTCTTCAATTTGGGCAAATTCCTTAATGAAGCTCGCTAGTTCAAACAATAGCGCCAAACGGTTATTTCGAACCGCTTCATCGTCACTCATGACAAGCGTATTCTCAAAATAGGCATCAATCGCTGTACGTAATGCTGCAAAAGCTCGCAATCTGTCTACTATTATCAGTGTTGGATAGTCTTGCTTCAACTTCTGAACAGCATCAAATAACTGTTGCTCCGAATCGTTTTCAAAAAGACTTGGGTCGATAATAACCTCGCCGCCTTGATGCTTTTTAGAAATATTGACAACACGTGCTAGAGCTTCCATTGTTGGACGGAACCACTCCGCATCGCGATTCTTATTCAGCAACTCCGCGCGCTCGATCAACTCCGGTACAACATTACTGCCAGCACTAACCACCGCATCAATAATATCATGACGAATTTGTTGGTCAGAAAGGATCGCGCGTAATCGATTTTGCAAGAATAATTCTACCTGCTCGAAAACTTCTTCACTTGGGATTGTATTCAGACCTTCTGCTCGCTCGATTTCTACCGTATCTGCTAATACGCTAAGCAGCTTTATATCCCAGTTCTTCGCTTGAATAATACGCATAATTCCTAGCGCACTACGACGTAAACTAAACGGATCCGCCGAACCAGTAGGCACGATATTCACACAGAAAAATCCAGTCAATGTTTCCAGTTTATCCGCAACTGCGAGTAACGCACCGATATCGCTTTGTGGCAATTCACCGTCCGCCGATGTTGGCATGTAGTGCTCCCGAATCGCCGTCGCCACTTCTGCATCTTCGCCTTGTAATAACGCATATTTTTCACCCATGATTCCTTGTAATTCAGGGAATTCACCGACTAAGTTCGTCACTAAGTCAAATTTGTAAATATCCGCAGCACGCGCAATTTTCACTTTTTGCGCATCGGTCATGTGTAATTGTTCCGCAATAATTAGCGCCACTTTTTTCACACGTATCATTTTTTCCGTCAACGTTCCTAATTTCTCATGGAAAACGATGTTATTTAGTTTCGCAACGGCTTCGTCAATCGTGATTTTCAAATCTTCTTGATAGAAGAAATCTGCATCAGATAAACGCGCGCGCAAGACTTTTTCATTCCCTTTCGCAACAGTTTCCAGATGCTCATGATTTCCGTTTCGAACCGTGATAAAGTACGGTCGCAATTTGCCAGCCTCGTCAACCACAGGGAAATAACGTTGGTGCTCCTTCATCGTTGTAATCAGAACTTCCTCCGGTAACTCCAAATACGCCTCGTCAAAAGTAGCGTGCAGGACCGTCGGATATTCTACTAAATTATTAACCTCTTCCAAAAGATCCTCGTCAACAGGAATCTTCCAGTTCTCTACCGCTTCAATTTCCTCAATTTGGCTCACAATTGCCGCTTTTCGTTTTGCTGCATCCGCCACTACAAACTGGCTCAAAAGTGCTTCTTCATACTCAGCTGGATTAGCAACCGTCACAGAACCGCCCAAGAAGCGATGTCCACGCGTTTCATTTCCAGTCGTCACATTCGTAATTTCAAATGGAATCACTTGATCTCCAAACAGCGCGATTAACCATTTAATCGGACGAATATATTTCAAATCATAGGCCGCCCAGTGCATACTAACCGGGAACGTCATCGAAGTAATGATTTGGCGCATCTCAGGCAATAAGTCAATCGTCGCTGCACCTTTTACTTCCTTCTCCAAATAAATATATTCCACACCATTAATTTCGCGGAATTCCAACGTTTCAGGATCAACACCTTGACCTCTCGCAAAGCCTTGCGCCGCTTTTGACCAGTTACCATCCGCATCTTTCGCGATTTTTTTAGCTGGCCCTTTCGACTCTTCCACACGGTCCGCTTGTTTTTCAGCTAGATCTTTCACGATCACTGACAAACGGCGAGGACTTGAGTAAACTTCCGTCGTTTTATATTCCAAATCATTCTCTGCAAGCCATTTTTCAACACGTTCTTGTAATTGTTTCACTGACGCAGTAATGTATTTCGCTGGCATCTCCTCTAAACCAATTTCCAATAGAAAATCTTTACTCATGATCTGCGCCCTCCTTTTCTTTCAACAGTGGGAATCCAAGTTTTTCACGTTCATTATAGAAAGTTTTCGCAATACGACGCGCTAAATTCCGAATTCTAGCGATATATTGCGCGCGTTCCGTCACCGAAACCACACCTTTTGCATCGAGCAAGTTAAAAGTATGCGAACATTTCAGCACATAATCATACGCGGGAAAAACCAGTCCCTCTTCCATTTGACGCCCAGCCTCACGCTCATACGTATCAAAAAGCGATAACAACATGTCGCCGCTAGACGTTTCAAAGGCATACTTCGAGTTCTCAAATTCCGCTTGATAAAAAATATCACGATACGAAATGCCGTCCGTCCATTCCAAATCAAACACGTTCTCTTTTTCTTGAATATAAGAAGCCAATCGCTCCAAGCCATACGTAATTTCCGATGTCACTGGCGAACATTCCAATCCACCGACCTGTTGGAAGTACGTAAACTGCGTGATTTCCATCCCATCAAGCCAAACTTCCCAACCAAGACCCGCGCAACCAAGCGACGGATTTTCCCAGTTATCCTCAACAAAGCGAATATCATGCTCCAACGCGTTAATTCCAAGCTTTTCAAGCGATCCCAAATACAGCTCTTGAATATTATCAGGTGACGGTTTCATCACAACTTGAAATTGGTGATGCTGAAATAAACGGTTCGGATTTTCCCCATAACGACCATCAGCAGGACGACGCGAAGGCTCCACATAACCCGCTTTCCACGGCTCAGGACCAATCGCTTTTAAAAATGTATACGGACTCATTGTTCCCGCACCTTTTTCCACATCATAGGATTGCAACATAATACAACCTTGTTCAGACCAATAATCTTGTAACGTTCGGATCATCGTTTGTAAATTCATCAAATCCACCTCCATAAAATTAGGCATATAAAAACCCTCGTCTCTATGCCTCCTAAAAAGAAAAGCATAGGGACGAGAGCTAAACTCACGCGGTTCCACCCTATTTGGACAGATTATACCCGATATAAATCGGCGACAAGCGCTCGATTTGTGTAAAGCCATGTTCTACATCCTACCCATTTTTAATACAAAAATCGGTTTGGCTTTACTTCGCGAAAGAGTATTCTCAAATCCCACCTTGATTTCGTTCGTGCTCGGGAAGGCCTTCTTAAAAAGTTTGACGCTCGGCTCACACCATCTCCGAACTCGCTTAGAAAAGAGCTTTTTAATACTATTTTTCCGTCGTTGCACCTATTGTATATACATTAAAATTTACCGCATTTTGAACAGAAAGTCAATCGTCATCTTCTTTTTTCGTTGGGTCTTTTAAAAGTTCGTCCCAGTTCTTCATATTATTAAGGAACTTCTTGCTCTTCAAATACAAGCCGGAATACTGCTCATAGTACGTGTCAATCGCGCGCTGGACCTCTTCTTTCGTCTCCTGTTTCACATCAATATTCCCAAGCCGATCCAACTGAAAAATATAAAATAAACGCATCAATTTCACCGATTTTTCCGTCATATGCAGTCGGTATTTATCCCGCTCAAAACAGCGATGACACACAATTCCATTCGCATACGCCGAAAAATCAAATCGACCTTCCGTTTGCCCACATATCGCGCATCGATCCATCGTCGGATACAAACCTAACACCGAAAGCATCTTCATCTCAAAAATCTGCGTCAATACCTGAGGATCATATCCTTCATCAATATGGTGAATAATTTGATAAAACAGGTTGTAAAGCGGACCATTCGCCTGCTGTTCCTCCGTCGCCTTATCGAGCAATTCACACGCATATGTCGCATAGGCCGTCAGAAAAATATCTGTCTGGATCGATGAAAAAGAAGTAATCGCTTCCCCTTGCTGCAATGTTCCTAACCCACGATTCGGGTAAAAAGTGAAGACGCCGTTTGTGAATAATTGCGTCACAGCAGCCAGCCGACTCTTTGTTTTTTTCGCACCGCGAGCGACTAAACCAATTTTGCCATACTCCTTCGAATAAATGACAACGATTTTATCAGATTCACGGTAATTGGTCGTTCGAATGACGATTCCTTCACATTTTTCCATCTCGATTCACTCCTTATACTACATTATACAACACCAATTTGAAAAAAAGGCAGATTTTCGTTTATTTAATGCTTGAGCTATTGTACAATGAATGTATTACGATAAAAGGGAGCGTTTTTCATATGATGGTAGCATTGATTTTATTTGCCGGATTCTTCTTATTTCTATGTTTGGTCGGTCTGATTGTCGGTATTATTTTACTTATTGTTAGAAAGAATAAGATGCCAGGAGCGATTATGACTTCTTCTGCAACTTTTCTTGGAATTATTTTTTGTGGCGTGTTTGCAATTAGCTTTATTTTTAGTGGGAGTTACGCCAGTGATTCGATGATGGGTAACCAATCGATGATGTACGATGATTTAATGGATGGGTCGACCTATGACGATACAGACGGCGAGGATGATCCTTACGATGACTCTGAGGAATATTACGATGAGGATTACGATTATTTTTCAGACGAATATACCGAGTATAAAGTGGGACAAGCCGCAGAGGTAGACGCTAACGTATTTGTGAATGTCACGAAAATCGAGAAATGGGCTGGTGACAAAGAGTTCCATAGTCCGATGGCTGGTTACTATGTAAAAGCAACCGTGACAATTGAAAATAAAGATGTTCGTTCGACTACTTACTATGCTGATGATTTCTTGATTTATGATAATGATGGACTAGAGGGCGATAACGCGTATAAAGAAGATTGGCGTGTCGTGGTGAAACCTGGAACCAAAGTCACCAAGGATATTTATTTCGACGTTTACGGTGATGGTCCGTTTCATATTGTCTGTTATGATGTGTCGTGGAGTGGGATGGTAAAGTAGGGATTATAGACAAAAAAACAGAACGGACTTTTTAGAGTCCGTTCTGTTTTTTTTCTCTATTAATACTCGTCGTGGTCAAAGCCATAATCATTCAAGAAATGTTCCTTATCACGCCAGCCTTTTTGCACTTTTACCCAAATTTCTAGATATACTTTCGATCCTAGCAAAAGTTCGATTTCCTTACGTGCACGCATACCGATTTGTTTCAGCATTTGGCCTTGTTTTCCAATCAAAATGCCTTTTTGCGTGCTTCGTTCCACAATAATCTGTGCCATAATATGCAGTTTATGCGTCTCAGGATTCACTTCAATCCCTTCGATAACAACAGCAACGGAATGCGGCACTTCTTCATGTGTGAACTTTAACACTTGTTCACGAATCAATTCAGAAATAATGAATCGCTCGGGATGATCTGTTACTTGATCTGCTGGATAATACATCGGACCTTCTTGTAAATGCTTCGTCGTTTCTTCGAGCAACGTCCCCAAGTTATTCCCTTGAAGTGCCGAAATTGGAATAATCTCCTCAAAATCAAGCATTTCACTGTACTTCGCAATCAAGTCTAGCAACGCTTCTGGCTCTACTAAGTCAATTTTATTAATCAATAGGAAAACCGGTGTCTCCTCTACTCTTTTCAGTTTTTCAATAATAAACTCATCGCCACGACCGTAACCAGCGTCCGCATCAATCACGAAGAAAATCATGTCCACTTCTCGAAACGTATTTAGCGCTACTTTCACCATGAAATCGCCTAATTTATGTTTCGGTTTATGAATTCCAGGTGTATCGATGAACACAACTTGCGCATCATTTGTCGTATACACACCTTGGATTTTATTCCGCGTTGTTTGGGCTTTATCACTCATGATTGCGATTTTTTGCCCGATAATTTGGTTCAATAAAGTCGATTTACCTACATTTGGACGGCCGACAATCGCCACAAAACCTGATTTGAAAACGTCACTCATTTTTTAAGATCCCCCGGTGTAAAGGCTCCTGGCAGTAGTTCCCCAACGGTTACTTCCACAGTATCACCCTTCATATTTGTTAAAACTACTGGCATTTCTGGTGCACAGAACTCGCTAATCACTTGACGGCACGCGCCACATGGAGCCACTGGACCTTCTGTATCTGCCACAATCACTAATTTTTTGAAGTGATGCTTGCCTTCTGAAACTGCTTTGAAAATCGCCGTTCTCTCCGCACAATTCGTCAAACCGTAAGAAGCATTCTCGATGTTGCAGCCAAGCACGACCTCATCTTCCGTCGTCACTAAAGCCGCGCCAACTTTGAATTTAGAATATGGCACATACGCGTTTTCACGTGCTCGTTTTGCCAGGTCAATTAAATTATTTTCTTTCATCCTAAAAAACTCCTTTTAAAATAATTTTGGTATAAAAATAAAGAGTCCAATAACCGCCGAACAAATTGAAGCTAGCAAAACGGCTCCTGCTGCGACGTCTTTCGCTTTTTTAGCATAGGGATGGAAGTCTTCTGTCGCCACATCCACTGCGCGTTCAATCGCTGTATTAATCATCTCAAATGTCAAAACGTTGAAAATCGAGAAAATTAGAAATAACCACTCTATCTTTGTTACTTTGAAAAAAACACCACAAATAATGACAATCATCCCAGCAGTAATATGGACGCGCATGTGGCGTTCTTCTAAAATCGCTGTTTTAACACCTGTAACGGCATGGATAAATGATTTCCTGAAGCGTCGATTGCTCGTGACCTTTACTTTATCTTTCGAGTCCATAAGCATTCAACACTTCTCTTTGTAATGAAAACATCACGTCTTCATCCTCTGGTTCAATATGGTCGTATCCCAGGAGATGCAGAAGCCCGTGTAACGCCAAGAAACCTAATTCGCGATCGAATCCATGCCCGTACTCGTCCGCTTGTTCTAACGCCCGCTCCGTGGAAATAATGATATCTCCTAAAATACGCGGCGCCTCCATATCCTCGTCCCAAGCAATCTCGGTTTCGCCATCACCCATTTCCTCTAGCGCGAACGAAATCACATCGGTTGGTTGATCTTTATCGCGATAATCACGATTAATCTCTTGAATCCGCGCATTATCAACGAAAGTTACAACCAATTCACTATCTTCTTGAATCTCCAGTCGCTTTGCCGCGAACTGTAATAAACCCTCGACCAAGTCCAGCGCATCTGGCTCCAATCCTTCGGTTTCATCTATTAAATCCAGCTCTAAAGTCATTGTCTTCCTCCTTACTTATCATCAGGATATTGAATACGTTGATGATAAATTCCATTGAGTGTCGAACATAGTGTTGCACGAACGATCTCTATTTCCCGAAACGTAATATCACACGCCACAAACTGCTTATCTTGCATCCTATCCTCAATAATGCTATCTACAATCGCTTTAATTTTTTCCTTGGTTGGCGCATCACACGAGCGGACAGCCGCCTCCACACTATCTGAAATATTAATAATCGCAATTTCTTTCGTTTGCGGTTTTGGCCCAGGATAACGGAAATCAGCCTCTGCGACCTCTGGATTATTCTCCTTCGCCTTGTAATAAAAATACTTCACAAGCGTTGTCCCATGGTGTTGTAACGCAATATCGATAATCGGCTGCGGAAAATGATTATCTCGCAAAATCGCGGCGCCATCCGTCGTATGCGCGATAATAATATCACGACTCTGTTCTGGCGTTAGTCGGTCATGCGGATTAATCCCGTGCAACTGATTCTCTACAAAATAAGGAGGGCGAATCGTCTTACCGATATCATGATAAAAACACCCTACCCGAACGAGCAAACTATTGCCACCAATCGCATCCGTACAAGCCTCTGCAAGATTAGCCACCATCAAACTGTGGTGATAGGTTCCTGGTGCTTTCATCATAATTTTTTTCAATAGAGGATGATTCGGATTCGCTAGTTCCACCAAACGACTCGTTGTAAGCATGCCAAATACTGTTTCAAATAGAGGAATCACACCAATGCCAAGCACAAACGAGCCAATGCCGCCTAGAAAAGCATAGCCAACTGGTACCCAAAATGCAAGTGTGAGCAGTCCTGTATTACTAATTAATAATAGCAAGAAAACAAAAGCCATATTCGCAAGTCCCACCACAAATCCAGATAGTAGAATTGCAGAACGGCGACTGTAATCCCTTAAAACAACAATACTCGCCAGTCCACTAAGTAAAATAAAGGTCGAAACCGTCACATTTACCGCAGCCGTCGCATCACTCTGAAAAACAAAGAAACTCGTCACCGAAGTAAAAATCGTCATCATGAAAGCAAACTTCTCATTGAGCAGAATCTTGATAATCATCGGGCCGAATGCTGCTGGAAACAAGAATGAAATATTGCTAATGTCCACGCCTTCCAAAAAGCGAATAATCATCAACATGAGCAATATCGCAATATACACCGATGAAAATACAAGTACATATTGGTTTTTCCGCTCTTTATCTAGATTTTTCTGCTTGTTCGTGAAGAAGTAAAGCATCACACCGAGTGACAGCAACAACAGCCCAAATCCGGCATACTGCTTAATCGGCATTTTCTGATCCAACAAATGCAATAATGCCAGCTGTCGATATATTTCCCGGTCGATAATCTGACCTTCCTGCACAATAACCTGCCCTTGCAAAATTTTAACCGGAATCACGTTAGCCGAGGCCTCTTTACGCCGATCTTCCGTCTGCGCGGCATTGTATACTTCATTAGGTACAATCGCGTAAGACAGAATCGCTTTGGCAACCCCTTTATAACTCGCTGGCAAATTAGACAACTCAATCGTATCGCGCGCGCTGACTTTCGTATCCGTCAAATTATCTTTACGCACACTTTGATCCATCGCCACATCCAGAGCATTAACCACTTCTTTTTCGACCGTTTGCAAATCTTTCACGTTCATTTGGAGTAGCGTTGCAAGCATTGCCGCATTGACACCGTCCGTAATATCCTCTGATACATCTTTTGATAACTTCCCTTTTAAAGAAGCCAATTTCTGATCGAGCGATGTCATTTTATCATTTTTGGCATCATTTATCGCTGCTTCACGGTTCACTTCCGTCACATATGCGAACAGTGAACTAACAAGCGATTCCCGATTCTGTGCCGTCTCCCGGTTGAAAACAAACACATCATCGACATCAGTCGCAGCTTTTGCCTGCTCTTCCGCCGTTTTTTGTGTATCTTCAATTGTTTGGGGCGAACGAATCGTTTTTTGAGCCACTTCGAACAATTTCACATTATACGATTCCGGCTTCACCATTTGACAAATAAGCACGAAGGCAACAATGAAAAAGACGATTAAAATGACTGGTGTTACATACCTTTTTCCCGTTCTATAATACCAATCTGTCCATTTTTTCGTAGGCTTCATATGTACCCCCTTTTCGTTTACATTCTTCTCACTTCAACTTACCTTCATAGGCTTTAATAATTTCAGCAACAAGCGGATGACGCACCACATCGAAATGCTCAAAATACACAAAACCGATATTTTTCACATCGCGCAAAACTGTCTCTGCATTCACAAGTCCACTCGTTGCCCCTTTAGGTAAATCAATTTGCGTTGTATCCCCATTCACAATCATCTTAGATTCAAAGCCAAGACGCGTTAAAAACATCTTCATCTGCGCCACTGTTGTGTTCTGCGCTTCATCCAGAATGACAAACGCATTATCGAGCGTCCGTCCACGCATATAAGCAAGGGGCGCAATCTCAATCACGCCACGATCCATTAATCGCGTTGTGTGCTCCACACCAAAAATATCATATAAAGCATCGTATACTGGGCGTAAGTAAGGATCTACCTTCTCCTTCAAGTCACCCGGCAAGAAACCTAGACTTTCGCCAGCCTCTACAGCAGGGCGCGTTAAAATAATCTTATTCACAGTTCCCTTTTTCCAGGCTGCAACTGCTTTTACTACAGCTAGATACGTTTTCCCTGTTCCGGCAGGCCCAATTCCAAATACCACATCATATTTATCAATCGTACGCACATATTTGCGTTGTCCAAATGTTTTAGGGCGAATCATTTTACCTTTCGCATTCACCGTAATTTCTTCATCATAGAGACTAGAAAAGTATTCTACAGTCCCGTTTTGTTCCATTTTTATCGCTTGTGTAACATCCCGTTCGTCCACATGGATATCTTTTAAAATGACACTGATTAGCGCTTCCAAAACAGCTGCTCCGTGTGCCTCGTTTATCTCTGTCCCTTGTAGCGTTATCGATTCCCCGCGAGTGATAATCTGCAATTCGAACGCGTCTTCAATTAAAGTAATATGTGCATCGTTATTCCCAAACAGTTCCCTAGCGTCAAAACCTTCCGCCAAGTCCATTTTTATATTCTCATGATCTGTTGGCATCCAAATAACCCCTTCACTCTAAAATTAACTTCGTGTGTCTACATTATACACGAAAGCGCAGGATTTTGGTACTATTCGGCGTGCCTATGTACGGGGAATAGTTAACAGTGATTCGTTTTTTGTTTCCGTATGTGTGACGGATTGATTAAGTCTACCAACGTTCAAAAGCACCTTGTTCAGATAGTAATACTCCATTGCTCGATACCAGCAAAAAAAGAGCCAGCGAACTGACTCTTTTGATCTTGTTTATGAAAGATATTGTTTCACGAATTTGTTAACCACATTACCGTCTGTTTTACCTTTTACTTTAGGCATCACAGCGGTCATCACCTTACCAAAATCGGCTGGGGATGTTGCACCAACTTCATCGATCGTAACTTTTACAATTTCAGCGACTTCTTCCTCGGAAAGTTGCTTCGGCAAATAACTTTGCACGATCACCATCTCATCTTCTAACTTCTCAACAAGGTCAGCTCGATCTGCCTTCTTGAATTCAGTCAAAGAATCACGACGTTGCTTCATTTCACGGGAAAGAATGGTAATTTCGTCTTCAGGAGATATATCATCTGTACCTAGACGAATGGCTTCATTTTGCAAAGCCGCTTTCAACATGCGGATAACGGAAAGTTTTTCTTTCTCTTTCGCGCGCATCGCTTGTTTCATATCCTCATTCAGTTGGTCAAGGAGACTCATGCTTCATTTCGTCCCTTCGATTAGAATTTGCGTTTTCTTGCTGCTTCTGATTTCTTTTTACGTTTTACGCTTGGTTTTTCATAAAATTCGCGCTTTCTAACTTCTTGCATTGTACCTGTTTTGGAAACAGTACGTTTAAAGCGACGAAGAGCATCTTCAAGCGATTCGTTTTTACGAACTACTGTTTTTGACATCTCTCTTTCCCTCCCTCCGACACTTAAATGGACAAGGATGCCCTAAGCTATTTGGAAACCTCGCACAAGACTAGCCTGTGAATGATTCCAAAGTAATGCACATACTATTTGCATTCACTCACTAAAAATTATAAACTAATCCGCTGGGCGAGTCAACATGAAATCGCTAACTTTCACTATTTATTTTTGCGAGCAGTTGGCGATTTATTCTCCTATACCCATTTCAGGAAAGTTCAAACGCATAAGAGGCTGCTGCTAGTAAATAAAATGGCGCCGTTTCTGTACGCAAAATTCGCGGTCCCAGCCCCACTTTGAGCGCTTTATTCGCTTCCAATTTATCAATCTCTTCCACCGAAAAACCACCCTCTGGTCCAAAAATGGCAAGGACCGATTCGCCTGGTTTCATCTGGTTGAAAACTGTGGCCAATGCGGCGGTTTCACCCTCTTTGGCACTCTCTTCGTAGGCAACCACGACATAATCATACTGAGTAAGCGACTGAATTAAGGCTTGGAAAGATTCTAAATGTTGAAAATGCGGCACAAAACTACGATGCGATTGTTCCGCCGCTTCCAAAGCAATCTTATCTAGACGCTCCACTTTTTTCTTCGCCTTTTTGCCATCCCATTTAGAAATCGAACGTTTTGCAGGAAAAGATAAGAAATGTTTCGCTCCCAGTTCCGTCCCTTTTTGCGTAATCAGTTCCAGTTTGTCGCCTTTTGGTAAGCCGCTAGCAATCGTGATGTTGATAGGAAGCTCTGTCGACTCGCTCTTCCACGATAAAACAGTTAAACGTACAAAGTCATCACCTAGTTCGCTAATCCCAGCAATCGCCGTACGCTCGTCTGGTGTGACGAGGTAAACTTGATCATCCAGCTTCATCCGCATCACCCGCACGATATGATGAAAATTATCACCCGTTATAATTGCCGTTTCACCTTTGACTTCATCAATAAAATATCGCTGCATCCTTCTTATTCACCTCGCTTGGCGTAAATAGCTACCCAATCCGTTATTTGTTCGATGTGATATACCGTCAAACCAGCTTCAATCAGCGCTTCTTTCACGATTTCTCGCTTCGGTTCAATAATTCCCGACGCGATGAAAATACCATTTGGTTTTAACGCCGCATGCACATCTTTTGGAAACATCAGGATAACCTCCGCTAAAATGTTTGCTACAATGACATCCGCTTTTTGATCGATGCCTTTTAATAAATCATTCTGCTGAATCGTCACGACGTCCTCACAATGGTTTTGCGCGATATTCTCACGAGCAGCACGAACCGCTACTTCATCCAAATCCGTTGCCAAGACACTTTTCGCCCCGAGTTTCGCACTTGCAATACTGAGCACACCAGAGCCAGTTCCAACATCGATGACTTCGTCGCCAGGTTTCACGATTTTTTCAAGCGCCTGTACACACAATTGTGTCGTTGGGTGCGTCCCCGTTCCGAATGCCATACCAGGATCCAGCTCGATAATCATTTCATCCTCGTTTTCTGGCGTATAGTCCTCCCATGTTGGAACGACTGTAATCCGATCCGTGATTTTAACCGGATGATAATATTTTTTCCAAGCCGTCGCCCATTCCTCATCATTCACCTCATTGACCTGAAAAGTTAAATCACCAAGCGGAATATCGAACTGCACCAAACCACGAATCCGCGCCTCAATCTCCGGAACCATTTTCAAAAAATCATCCGTCGTTAAGAAGTACGCCTTAATAATCACACCTTCTGCTGGATAATCCGCTGCCTGCAAATCATAAATTTCACCAAAACGATCTTCATGTTCGCGCGTTAAATCAGCAGAATCCTCAATCGAAACACCGCTTGCTCCTGAATCGTTCAGGGCATATGTAATTGGCTCTACTGCCTCATTTATAGAATGAATCTCAATCTCTGACCATTTCATTTTTTCCGCCTCATTTCTCAATAAAGAAGGCTCAGTATGTCTAAAAATACAATTCCTGAGCCTCTTCCTATTTTATTATCCTTTAAACGCGCGTTTCATTTTATCAAAGAAACCTTCACTATTCTCATCTACTTTATCACCAGTTGTTGTCGCGAATTCACGCAGAATGTCTTTTTGTTTCTCGTCCAGTTTTTTCGGAACGATGATTTTTACGATAACATGCTGATCTCCTGTTCCGTTGCCACGAAGATGCGGAACACCTTTGTTGCGTAAACGGAAAGTCGTGCCAGTTTGCGTACCGGCAGGGATTTTTAAGCGAATTTTGCCGTGGACTGTCGGAACGTCAATCTCATCGCCAAGCGCGGCCTGAACGAATGTTAGCGGAACTTCGACATAAATATCGGTGCCTTCACGCTCAAAGAATTCATCATGCGCAACGGAGAATACAACATATAGATCGCCGTTTGGTCCACCGTTCACGCCGCCTTCACCTTCACCAGCAACCCGCATTTGTTGACCATCATCGACACCAGCAGGTACTTTTAGCTTGATTTTCTTCGTTTTTGTGACGCGACCTGACCCATGACACGTGTCACATTTTTCCTTGATTTCTTTTCCAGTACCGTTACAGTATTGACACGTACGTTTGTTAACAATTCGGCCGAATGGCGTATTTTGCTCGACATTCATCGAACCTTTACCACCACAATGCGAACATTTTTCAGGATGCGTTCCTGGTTTCGCGCCACTTCCATCACACGTATCACAACTTTCTTCACGCGGGATTTCAATTTCAGCATCCTTACCAAAAATAGCTTCCTTGAATTTCAACTGCATTCTGTATTGCAAATCACTACCTTGACGCGGAGCATTTGGATCTTGACGAGCCGAACCGCCTCCACCAAAGAACGTATCAAAAATATCTTCAAATCCACCGAAACCCTGGCCACCAAAACCGCCGCCTCCGTATGAACCACCACCGCCAAATCCTTGGTTTGGATCGACATGTCCGTATTGGTCATATTGCGCGCGTTTCGATTCATCGCTTAGAATTTCGTATGCTTCGGATATTTCTTTGAATTTCTCATCAGCGCCAGCATCTTTATTGATATCAGGATGAAATTGCTTCGATAATTTGCGATATGCTTTTTTTATCTCATCAGCCGAGGCGCCTTTGGAAACGCCAAGCACTTCATAATAATCACGTTTTGCCATTTTTTGCGTCTCACTCCTTGTTCTCTCGTATTTCTCTTAACGTATTGTAACACATGTTTTAGCGAAGTAAAACAATGATTTCTCTCAAAAACCGAGAAAAAGCCAAAGCCAGTTAGACTTTGACTCTTTTCCCGCATCCATTCTTATTTTTTCTCTTGATCGTCGTCGTTTACTTCTTCAAACTCAGCGTCTACAACATCATCATTCGCTGCGCCGCCTTCAGGATTTTCACCTTGCGCTGCTTGTTGTTCTGCCGCTGCTTGCTCGTACAATTTCACGGAAAGAGCCTGAACAATTTCATTTAACGCGTCTGTTTTTTCTTTAATTACGTCAAAATCTTCACCTTTGAGCGCTTCTGATAACTCATCGCGAGCCGCTTCTGCTTTTTTCACTTCTTCTTCGTCCACTTTGCCTTCTAGTTCTTTTAATGTTTTATCAACAGTGAACACTAATTGATCAGCATTGTTGCGAAGTTCTGCGTTTTCTTTGTTTTTCTTATCTTCTTCTGCATTCAATTCAGCATCTTTCACCATTTTTTCAATCTCTTCGTCTGTTAAGCCTGAAGAAGATTTGATTACGATGTTTTGTTCTTTACCAGTTCCAAGATCTTTCGCGCGAACCGTTACAATACCATTTTTATCGATATCAAAAGAAACTTCGATTTGCGGAATGCCACGTGGTGCTGGTGGTAAATCTGTTAATTGGAAACGACCAAGCGTTTTGTTATCTTTCGACATTGGACGCTCGCCTTGCAATACGTGAATATCTACTGCTGGTTGATTGTCAGCCGCTGTCGAGAATGTTTGTGATTTCGACGTTGGAATTGTTGTATTACGTTCGATAAGTGGAGTCATTACGCCACCCATTGTTTCAATTCCTAGAGAAAGTGGTGTTACGTCTAGAAGTACAACGTCTTTCACGTCACCAGTGATTACGCCACCTTGAATCGCAGCACCCATCGCTACAACTTCATCCGGGTTTACACCTTTATGCGGCTCTTTTCCTAATTCTTTTTTGATTGCTTCTTGAACTGCTGGAATACGAGTTGATCCACCAACTAAGATAACTTCGTCGATATCTTTAGCCGATAGTCCCGCATCTTTCAACGCTTGACGAGTTGGAGCAATTGTGCGATCTACTAAATCGTGTGTCAATTCATCAAATTTAGCACGAGTAAGCGTTACTTCTAAGTGAAGTGGGCCAGCTTCTCCAGCTGTGATAAATGGTAGGGAAATTTGCGTGCTAGTCACACCAGAAAGATCTTTTTTCGCTTTTTCAGCAACGTCTTTCAAACGTTGTAACGCCATTTTATCTTTAGAAAGGTCAATTCCGTTGTCGCGTTTGAATTCAGCAACTAGGAAATCAATAATTTTTTGGTCAAAGTCATCCCCACCTAGCAAGTTATCGCCGGCTGTTGAGTGAACTTCGAATACGCCATCACCAAGTTCTAGAATAGATACGTCAAAAGTACCGCCACCTAAGTCAAAAACGAGGATTGTTTGGTCTTTGTCAATTTTGTCCATACCGTAAGCAAGTGCTGCTGCAGTAGGCTCATTGATGATACGTTCTACTTCAAGTCCTGCGATTTTACCAGCGTCTTTTGTTGCTTGACGTTGCGCATCATTGAAATAAGCAGGTACTGTAATAACCGCTTTATCAACTTTTTCACCAAGATAATCTTCTGCGTAACCTTTTAAGTATTGCAAAATGATCGCGCTGATTTCTTGTGGTGAATAGTCTTTATCTTCCACTGTTTCTTTGTAATCTGTACCCATGTGGCGTTTGATAGATGCCACCGTATTTGGGTTTGTGATTGCTGCACGTTTCGCAACTTCCCCAACTTGACGTTCGCCGTTTTTGAAGCCGACAACAGATGGTGTTGTGCGCGCGCCCTCTGGATTTGGAATAATTTTTGCCTCTCCGCCTTCTAATACTGCCACTGCAGAGTTTGTAGTTCCTAAGTCAATACCGATAATTTTACTCATAATTTTATTTCCTCCTATTGTTACCGATCACATTCTCGCAACCGGATTCTTGTTTTATTGGTTTACTTTTACCATCGATGGACGGATAACGCGGTCTTTCAACTTGTATCCTTTTTGCAATTCCATCGTGATTTCATTGCTTTCTTTTGAATCGTCACTATCTTGCATAACCGCTTGGTGGAAGTTCGGATCGAATTGCTCGCCGAGTGCCGGAATTTCTTCCACACCTTCCTTTTCGAGCGCCGTCATAATTTGACCATAGACCATTTTCATGCCCGTCAAAAGTGCTTCCATTTGTTCCGAGTCGCTTTGCGTGTCAAGTGCTTTTTGGAAACCATCCAGCGCTGGCAAAAGTTCCTCCGCAATCGATTGCGAACGATATTTCTGATTCGCTGAACGCTCTGCGATATTGCGTTTCTTCACATTCTCAAAATCGGCCTGCAAACGCAAGTAACGATCCTCAGATGATGCTAATTTTTCTTCTAACTCAAGCAAACGCTTCTCATTTTCTGTTAATTCTTTTTCTACTTCTTCATTGTGAGCTTCCATCTCTTCTTCCACGACGTTCAAATCTTCCGCCGCTTCTTTTTCAATCTCTTGCTCTACTTTTTCTTTTTTATTTTTTTGTTCAGACACGTTTGTCACCTCTTCTATTTTTGATTATCATGATAAAGCCTTGTTAATACAGTTGTTAAATCCCGACTTACTAGATCAACCAAGCCCATCATGCGGTCGTATTCCATCCGTGTCGGGCCAAGGAGGACAATGCCCCCCACATGCTCATTGGCAATGCTGTACGTCGCAGTAATAATACTACAATCATCCATCAAATGGTTATTAATCTCCGTACCAATCTTAACATGAAGGCCTTGAGGTATATCAGAAAAGAGCTGATAAACATCCTTTTCCTGATCCATCAACCGCAGCAACTCGCGAACTTTGGCAAAATCGTGGAATTCCGGCTGATTCAAAATGTTCGTTTTGCCACCAAAATACACTTTTTCCTTACTAACTTGTTGGAACGAATCCTTCAAAATCGAAAGCATTAATTCGTGATTTACCACATTGCTTCGTAGTAGATCGGACACTTCTGCCGGAATCATCGAATTCATCTGATCAATCGGAAGACCAACCAAGCGCTCATTTAGAATATTGACAACCCGCTCCATATCACTCGGCGTCATCGTTTCCGGAATCGTCACCACATGATTATCAATGTGACCTTGATCCGTAATCAGAATCAACATCGCCTGATTCCTGTTAATTGGCACAAAACGGAAACCACTTAACCGGTTCTGTTTGGAAGCCGGACCAAGTAAAATCGATGTATAATTCGTCAAATCCGACAACATGAGCGCTGACTTTTGAATAAGCTGCTCCATTTCAAAGTACGTCTCCGAAAAAAGCGACTGAATGGACATAATATCCTGCTTCTTCAATTTCTGCGGTTCGAGTAAATAATCCACGTAGAAACGATAACCTTTCTCAGAAGGAATGCGTCCTGATGAAGAATGCGTTTTTTCAATAAATCCGTACTCTTCCAGAACACTCATCTCATTGCGGATCGTCGCTGAACTAAATGGCAAGTTGTTCTCCTTCAGCAAATTCTTAGATCCAACTGGTTGCACAGTCTCAATGAAATGGTCGATAATGGCACGAAAGATTAGCAATTGCCTCTCGGTTAACATATCTATCACCTCTTTTTAGCACTCGATAGGTTTAAGTGCTAAATACAATTATAAATTTACCACTATGACCGTCTACTGTCAACAAAAAACACTCGATTTCAGACTAAAGTAGTAATTAGCCGAAATCCAGTGCTTCTATAAAAATTCTTGGAAAACATTATTCCCTAGGAAGCGCCCACGCCGCGTGAGTCGAACACTTTCTGGCGTAGATTCTAACCAGCCTTTTTCAACCGTCTTATCAATCGCACGCGCAAATGTCGTATCGAGCGGCTGACCAAATTTAGCTTGAAAATGCGCCTTATCGACACCCGCTACTTTTCGCAATCCGAGAAACATTTCTTCTTCCATCTTTTCTTTCAATGTCAGCTCTTTTTGTTGGAAAGTTGGTAATTCGTTCTTTTCGAGCGGTTGCATATATTTTTTTAACGGACCATAATTCGCATATCGCGTCTCGCCGACATACCCATGAGCCCCCGCACCAAAGCCAAAATAATGCTCATTACTCCAATAAACGATATTATGCCTACTTTCAAAACCAGGCTTAGCGAAATTACTAATTTCATATTGTTTACGCCCATGTTGCTCCATTGTCGTCATTAGTTTCTCATACATATTAGCCTCAGCATCTTCACCAGGAAGCAACAACTTCCCTTTTTGCATTAAATTGTAGAAAATTGTCTTCGGCTCAATGATAAGCGAATACGCAGAGTAATGTGGTAAATCCAGATCCAAAGCTTTCGTCAATGTATCCTCAAAATCCGCTTCCGTCTGACCCGGTAAACTGAAAATTAAATCGATGCTCACATTCTCAAATCCAACCTGTTTCGCATTATTCACCGATTGATACACATCATCCACCGTATGTATCCGACCAATTTTCTTCAACAATTCGTTGTTAAAGCTCTGGACTCCCATGCTCAAACGATTCACCCCATGATCTTTCATCACTTGCAACTTGCTCAGCGACAAGTCACCAGGATTGGCCTCAAAACTAAATTCAGCATTCTCCGCGATCGGAAAAAGATGCTGAACTGCTGAACACAACTTTGCCAACTGGGCTTCCGTCAATGTCGTCGGCGTTCCACCACCAACAAAAACAGTCTCCACCGGCTCCATTGTATGCTTCGCCGTTACCATTTCCATTTCTTTGATAAGCAAATCTACATACTCATCGACTGGCTGCCCTTCCAGAAACACTTTATTAAAATCACAGTAGTAGCAAATATGTTCGCAAAACGGGATGTGAATATATATCGCAGTCATTCTTATACACTCATTTCCTTAAGGAGAAAAAGCGAGCTTCTCCTGTCCACAATCAACAAGATAAAGTCGCTTTTCCCACCAATTCTTTATTTATCATCCATTTTCAAGATTGCCATGAAAGCTTCTTGCGGCACGTCTACCGAACCGATGGACTTCATACGTTTCTTACCTTCTTTTTGCTTCTCTAAAAGTTTCCGTTTCCGAGACACGTCCCCACCATAACACTTAGCAAGTACGTTTTTCCGAAGCGCTTTAATCGTTGAACGCGCGACAATCTTCGTACTAATTGCAGCTTGGATTGGCACTTCAAACTGTTGTCTTGGAATCAATTCTTTCAGTTTTTCTACGATAATTTTTCCACGTTCATAAGAGAAATCACGATGGACAATAAAGCTAAGGGCATCGACTTTCTCATTATTTAACACGATATCCATCTTCACAAGTTTCGATTCACGATAACCAATTAATTCATAATCAAACGAAGCATAACCCTTCGTACCCGATTTCAACTGATCAAAAAAGTCATAGACAATCTCTGAAAGCGGCATTTCATAAATAACACTCACACGAATATCATCTAGATACTCCATGGTCATGAAGTTCCCACGTTTATTTTGCGCAAGCTCCATGACAGCCCCCACGTAATCGTTAGGCACCATAATTGTCGCTTTCACATAAGGCTCCTCAACAGAATCAATAACACCTTGTTCTGGCATTTCAGCAGGATTATCAACTACCACTTTAGAACCATCTGTCAAATTAACATGATAGATAACACTCGGCGCAGTCGTAATCAAATCAATATTAAATTCCCGTTCGATACGTTCCTGAATAATTTCCATATGAAGCAACCCAAGGAACCCACAACGGAAACCAAAACCAAGAGCCTGTGAAGTCTCCGCCTCATATTGAAGTGCAGAATCATTCAATTCCAGCTTTTCAAGTGCATCACGCAAATCATTGTATTTCGCCGAATCAATCGGGTATAAACCACAATAAACCATTGGATTTAGCTTACGATATCCAGGTAAAGCTTCCGATGCAGGATTATTCGCAAGTGTAATCGTATCCCCAACACTTGTATCACTCACATTTTTAATCGCAGCAGTTAAATAGCCAACATCTCCAACCATAAGCTGATCTCTAGGTGTCGATTTTGGCGTAAACACACCAACTTCTGTCACCTCAAATTCACGACCATTGGCCATCATTCGAATCTTGTCTCCCGCTTTAACCGATCCTTGCATAATCCGAATGTTTGCAATAACACCTCGGTATGCATCAAAGACAGAATCAAAAATAAGCGCTTGTAATGGAGCATCGATATCCCCAGTTGGCGCAGGAATCTTCGCAACCACTTGTTCTAGAATATCCTCAATCCCAATACCAGATTTTGCAGAAGCAAGTACCGCATCTGATGCATCCAATCCGATAACATCCTCAATTTCAGCACGAACACGCTCCGGTTCCGCTGCTGGAAGATCAATTTTATTAATAACCGGCATAATTTCCAAATCATTATCTAGCGCCAAGTAAACATTGGCAAGCGTCTGCGCCTCAATACCTTGCGCCGCATCCACAACTAGAATAGCGCCTTCACAAGCCGCTAAACTACGCGAAACTTCATACGTGAAATCGACATGTCCCGGCGTATCAATCAAGTGAAAAATATATGTTTCGCCATCTTTGGCAGTATACGATAATTCCACAGCGTTCAGCTTGATAGTAATACCACGCTCACGCTCCAAATCCATCGAATCAAGCAATTGCGCCTTCATTTCACGATGCGTCAATGCATTCGTCATTTCGAGGATACGATCGGCAAGCGTTGATTTACCATGGTCAATATGCGCTATTATCGAAAAATTCCTTATTTTCTTTTGTCTTCCTAGCATTTCTTCTTTCTTCATTTCTCCAGCTCCCGAATTCGAACTCATCTTATTAAAACGATGGCAAGCTAAGATAGATTATATCAGTAGAGCTCGCTATTTTCAATCACTTCCGACTTTTTTCGTGAAAAAATAAATAAATTAGTAAAGTAATATTGCAATATCCGCTGTGTTTAGGTATAATAACATTTGTTCTAGTGTAATTTTGAAGGGTATGGTATATATAAAAGATACTACCTCATAATTTTGGGCGGAGGTGAATGAAATGCCAAATATTAAATCAGCAATCAAACGTGTAAAAACAACTGAAACTCGCAATAGCCGTAACACATCTCAACGTACTGCAATGCGTACAGCTGTTAAAAAATTCGAACAAGCTGCAGAAAACAATGCAGACAACGCGCAAGAATTATATGTTGCAGCTAGCAAAAAATTGGATAGTGCGGTAAGCAAAGGTCTACTTCACAAAAACAATGCAGCACGCAATAAATCTCGCTTAGCTAAAAAATTAGCTAAATAATACAATTCTTAATCGCAGAAACATCACACCCCGTGTGATGTTTTTTTGTATCTTTTTAGATAGATTTTACGCATAGTAAACTGGCAGTAAGAGCTCGCATTATTGGAGCTGTTCGAAATGAAATGAGTTACAGCCCCAATATGAACGAGAGTGAAGCGAGCATGTAATCCGTCTCTGGCTCGGCTACGCTTAACTTCTTGCATCGTCGAAAAACTACATCTCCCTACTTTCAGGCATCATAGCAGGATAAATGAGTGTATGAATCAATTTCACAAGTCGAAACCTCATCCTATTCATCGGGAGGCACTCCATTTCAAATTATGAAATTGCTTCATTTAATTCATTCGTTGTATTTTTCTTTGATCTTGTAGCGAGAAAAGGAACCATTCTAGTTTTTGGGCTTTGTCTCCGTAGCCTGTTTTCATTTCGAAATCCATTTGGGCTAGTTTTTCTAGGGTCATCGTTAGTTCATGGTAGGAGAAGCTTTTGGCTTGTCTAGCGCCAACTTTAACTCGGAATGGATGGACTTTTAATTTTTGAGCTACTTGTTGTTGACTGAATCCTTGTTTTTCCAGTAATTTAATTTGAGTCAGTAGACGGAACTGACTCGCGATGAGAGCCAATATTTTGATTGGTTCTTCTTTTTGTTTAAGTAAATCGTAGTAAATGCTTAACGCGCCACTGATATCTAGAGCTATCATTTTATCTAGTAACAAGAATATATTTTGTTCTAATGAGCGCACTACAAGGCTCTCCACGTCCGATGTATAGATTGCTCGCTCTTCTAATTTGTAGAGCATCAGCTTGTCTAATTCATTCATGGCTGTTGTTAGTTGCCCGCCTGTTAATTCTATTAATCTGTCTGTTGCCGCATTGTCCATTTGAAACTCATTGATATTACTCACGCCTTGTAACCATTTCCGTAGTTCCGCTTCATTTGGACGCTTTGCATCGATTATCGTCGCCTGTTTCTTTATAAGCTTGGTCAGTTTTTTTCGTTCATCTAATTTCTCTACTCTCGCTATAAAAACTAAAATAGAGTAGTCCACAGGCTCGTTTAGGTAATCTTCTAGACGTACTGTCCGATGTTCAATTTTACTTTTGGTTTTCTCTGTTGTTAAAAAAGTTGGATTGGAGGCGATAATGAGTCGACGGTCGCCGAAGAATGGAATCGTTTCTGCCTCCTCTACAACTTGCTCAATCGCCGTTTCTTCCAAATCAAAATTCGCATAATTAAAATCCGTGTCCTCTGTATCTAAAATCCCAGCAACAAGCCTCTTCTTGGTCTCGTTGATAATATAGTCCTCTGTCCCGATAATCAGGTAAATCGGTGCAAATTGCTTCTTCTCTATTTTTTTCCATTCTGAAATCATGAATCGCCCTCACCTTCCGACATATCTCTACCCTATCGTAAATCAAGAACGAGCTTTGCGCAAGTGGAAATATCATTCTAGCCCAAAGGTAAATCCTTTTGAAAAGGTATAGATTATCTCTCCGTTCTGATCGGTGCGATAAATCGTGCTGTCTGCGGTCTCTAAAGTAGCCAGCGTTTCTTTTCGAGGATGCCCAAAACGATTATCAACCCCACAAGAAATAAGCGATATAACAGGTTGAACCTTGTCTATAAATGCAGGTATTGTAGAGGTTTTACTACCGTGATGCCCGACTTTTAGAATATCTGCTTCTATCAGTGGATTTTCGAGCAAGGCCTGCTCCGCTTCTTTCTCAATATCTCCTGTAAATAACCACTTTTTCTGATCCAGTACAGCAGAAATAACGATAGAATCATTGTTGCCGCCCTCTCCTCTTTCGGTTGGACTAAGGACTTGGAAAGTAGCATTGCCTTTTGCCCAGCTATAACCAGCAACTATAACTTTTGTTGGCACGTTTGGCAGAGCTTGCAACGCTTTTTTCATGATGTTTTTTGTTTCGCCGCCTTCTGCATAAATGAGCTCTTTGATTTTAATCGCTTTGCCGACATCTATCAGACCCTCCATATGATCGGCGTCGCTATGCGTCACAATTAGTTTGTCCACCTTTGAAATACCCTTGGCTTTTAAAACAGGCGTCACGATATTCTTCCCCACAGAAAACGGCGCTTTACGCTCTGCCCATTTTTCTTTGTCGAAAGCCATTTGTCCGCCGACATCAATTAAATAAGTCCCTTTATTCCAAGGTAGCTGAATGAGGATGCTGTCGCCTTGCCCCACATCAATCATAGATACTTTCCCAGTGAAATTGATTGTTCCTATAACCAAGCATAGACAAATTGGAATCAAGTAACGATAGATTTTTCCTGTTTTCTCCCAACGATTGAAAAAATAAAGAGTAAATAAAAGAATGATCCCCAATAAAATCGGGGCTGGCCTTCCTGTTACCCATGTTGTAAACGGTATTTCCTGCAATAACGACGCCAGTGATTCTGAAATATTTACGGCTACTTTCATAACCATCGACGGGATGAATAAAAGGACTGGTGCTAGGTTTAAGAAAAAGATAGATACAAAACTTAATGGCAACAATATAAACGTAAACAGCGGTACATAAATAACGTTTAAAAACACACCGACAACGGAAAATTCATAGAAGTGATAGCTCATAACTGCAATGCCTGAAACAGTTGATATGAGTGAAATATAGAGAGAGCTTAATAAATTAGAGGTTACTTTTCGCATGATTTTCCGCCCAGATAGGATGATAGAAAAGGAGACAGCATAAGAGAGTTGAAATCCTATTTCGAGGACACAATAAGGATTGAAAAGAAATACAAAAATAAAGCTAAAACAGAGGGCTTGGAGCGATGTCACACGTATTGGGGATAGCCTACCTACCATTAGGCAGATTGTCATGATAGCGGCTCGAACTACTGGTGCATTTGCTCCGGTCATCAGACAATAAAGTGGCAATAAACAAATCATGACTATAGCTGTTTTCTCGATTTGAAATCCTAGACGCCTGAACAGTATCAAAAAGCCAGAGATAATGAGATTAACATGTAGACCTGATATGGCTAGTAAATGAACCACACCTAAGCGCTGATAGCTTTCATAAACCGAAGTCTCTACAGATGTACGATCTCCATAAATCAACGAAGCCACATATGGCGCAATTTGCGAATCCATTAGTGTATCAATTTTTTTTAGTTGAGATTTCCGGAAATTCTTTAAACTATGCAACCACGTAGCGTTTTTTTCTGGTAATGACTGCACAGAACTTGCCTTCATTAGCCAATGCACTTGTTTTCGATACAAAAAATCTTGGTAATTAAATTGGTCTGTATTGCGATTCTTCTCTGGTGCTATTAACTCACCACTTACGCTTAATTTATCTCCATAATTTAAGCTCATAAATTGTTTCTGTTCTTGTTCGCTCGCAAGTTTATAACTTAATTGAAAACGTTCTCCTTGATATAAAACTTGCGCTCGAAAAGCATCTCCGTCGATTACGATACCATCATTTAAGATAACCGTTCCATCTATTTCACCAGTTTGGAATACGGAGTGGTTTTGGTCATCAAAGAACCAGAAAAAAACTCCTGCTACAATGGTCAGACTAAAAAAAACTACAAATTGGGTTCGCTTAAATAAGAACGATACAATAAGTAAGATGCCAAGTAACAGGAAGATCTTCATTGAAATAAAGACACATATTACAGCGAGAATAATGGCTACAGTAATCGTCAAAAACAGACGCTCTATAGTCCTCACCTCACTTTATTTTAAAAACTGTTGTCGTAATTTATCTTCTAGGTGGGCAATGGTTTCCTCTGATACGGCTTCTTGTTGGAGCACTTCTTGCACCGTTTGTATCACTGTTTGTTCGATTTGAGCCGTGTTATTCAGTACGTGTTCATCAAAAGGAACTTTCTTGATAATCACATCTGCACGTTCAAAAAGCTCCATCGCATAAGGATGATTTTTATAATCCTTCGCATAATAGACCGCTTTAATTCCCGCTTGAATAATCGATTTACAGCATGCGATACACGGGAAATGAGTGACATACATTTCAGCATTATCTGTGGAAGCTCCAAACTTGGCACACTGTAAAATCGCATTCATTTCGGCATGAATCGTACGTATACAGTGTCCTTCTACAACATAGCAGCCTTCTTCATCACAATGGTCACCACCTGCAATGGAACCGTTATAGCCGCCTGCAATAATACGTTTATCCCGAACAATCGTTGCGCCTACCATGAGGCGAGTACATGTACTCCTAGAAGATATTAAATGGCTTTGCGCCAAAAAAAACTGATCCCAAGCTATTCTTTGCATATTTGTCGCTCCTTTTAAGAAGTTGATGCTTTTAGTATATGCTTTTCGAATTCGCTTCGTCAATAGCTTATTACTCCACTGTAATATGTTCACTTAGTCGTTCTACGGTTTTAGCACCAATTCCTGATACTTTGGACAGGTCGGCAACGGTTGTAAATAACCCCTCCTTTTCACGATAATCCACAATGGCTTGGGCTTTCACGGCTCCTATTCCAGGAATGGTTTGTAACATCGTCCCATCCGCTGTATTGATGTTAACCTTCGCATTGTCGGCACTTCCTGTCTCCGCACTTGCTGTTGTGACTGGCGCTAAGCCTTCCTCGCCTACTTTCCCAGCATAAATAACCATCTCATCTGTCACTTTTTGCGCCATATTAAGCAATTTCACATCAGCTTCCAGCGCGAGTCCTCCTGCTTTTAAAATCGCATCTTTCACACGGCTGTCAGGCGCTAGTTCATAGACACCAGGCTTGTTAACTGCACCTTTCACATCCACTATGAGGGATTTAGTCGAGACTATTTCTTGCTCTTTGGTAGCGCTCTTCACTGGTTCTTCTTTCGCAGCCGCAGTTGTTGGAATAACTGCTTCTTCTTGATTTTGTGTAACAAAGAAGAAACCTATGGCTATGAGTAAAATCGCCGCGCCAATAATGTATTTCTTATATGCTTGCCATTTTTCTAACATGCTCATCACCTGCCTTTAGTATTAGTATTCGCCCCCTTTGTTCTTTTTCCTTTATCTCTTCTGCTACCTCAAAAACATAAAAAAAGAGAAATGACGATAAAAAGTCATTTCTCGCATATGAAAAAGATTCTTTCACTAGTTTTAGTAGGCTCAAAATCCGTAAAATCAGCGCAAATTTTTATTTTACGAAATCCTGCTGCCTGTATCGCTTTTTTGTACCAATCAATTGGATAAGTCCGTTCTTTATGCAGCTCATCATAACGATCGTAACTGCCGTCTGAGCCTTGTTTAAAGAAGGTTAATTCGTGTTCTACAGAATGCGGAAATTCACCTTCAAAGGAATTCCAAATGCATGAAATTTCTTCATCACTATCGCCATAGCTGTAATCCTTGAAAAGCTCATCAATTTTGTAAACAGAATGGACATCGAATAGGAATACACCATCTGTTTTCAAGTTTTCGTAGACGCTGCGTAATGTCCCGTGCACCGCTTCTTCTGTTTCTAAATAATTAAGCGAATCGCAAAAGCATGTGACCAGATCAAACGTATCTAACTTCTCCATTTCTGACATGTCTTGTTGTAATAATAATAGTGAAACTTCTTCATGGAACGCTTTTTCGCTGGCCACGGTCAACATTTCTTCTGATAAATCGACACCGGTGACTTCAAAGCCACGTTTAGCCAAGCGGACAGCCAGCTCAGCGGTCCCACAAGCGACGTCAAGCACTTTTCCGCCTTTATTCGGTAAATAGGGCGTTGCAAAAGAAAACCAGTTGTCGTACAGCTCCTCGTCCATGAGAGCGTCATAGAAATTCGGAAAATATTCATAACTCATAATTTTATCCCTCTTCCCACGAAAAAAGGAGCCTATGAAAGCCCCTCTTTACTTTTATACAGTGAAGGCGGCGCGTACGTCTTCTAACGGCGCGTCTCCCCATAGTTTTTCAAGATTGTAGTAACTGCGCTCATCTTTGTGGAAAACGTGAACGATGACGTCACCTAAATCGATTAAGATCCATTTGGCAGCATCGAAGCCTTCTAATCGTTTCACTTCTACCTCGTTTTTGTGCGCTTGTTCTTTGATTTCTTGGGCAATGGCTTGTACTTGTTTGTCGGAGTTACCATGGCAAATGACGAAATAATCGGCAAATGCGGATAGTCCTTCCATATTCAGCGCTAGAATGTCCTCTGCGCGTTTATCGTCCGCTGCTTTTACGGTTAACATTAATAAATCATGACTTTTCAATAGTTATACCTCACCTTCAATTTGTAAACGTGCAAAATAGTTGTAAGCATCGAATGTATCTGGAAAAATAGGTTGTCTCTTCGTAATTAAAAACGTGATTGTGTTTGACAGGGCAAATAACATGGCCTTATCTAAAGAGTCAAAGGATAGACGGCGAGCCTTGTATACACCTGGAAAAGAACGATTTGGCTCTGTGTAGTCGGCCAGGTAGATGATTTTATCCATCGTGCTCATCGCGGCATTTCCTGTTGTATGGCAAGCAATGGCTTTCAAAACCGGTTCATCAGTCACGCCAAACTTGCTTTCTGCAAAATAGGCGCCTACGGGAGCGTGCCATAGTTCTTGATTGTAGGTGAATAGTTTTGGATCCATTTTTTGCTCGACCATGACTGCCATCATAGCTTCTTTATCCGCATATTTCGCGTAATCATGTAACAGCGCCGCAAGACTCACTTGATCTCGGTCTACTTTATAATGATCGGCAAGCTCAAGTGCAGTTTTTTCAACGCCAAGTGTGTGAATAAAACGTTTTTCCGGCATCGCTTCTTTGACTGCTTCCAAAATTTCTTCTCTATTCATATAAATGATGCTCCTTTATATACTCACTTACCTTGTTTGGAACGTAATAATCGATTGGCGATCCTGCTGCCAAACGTTCTCGCAACATGGAAGACGAGATGTCCAGTGCTGGAACCTCTATTTCTTCTATATCGTAAGGCGCTCCCTCATCGTAATGCGGTCGATTGACGCCAACAAAGTTCACAAGCTTTATCAGTTCATTAATATGATACCACTTTGGCAAATATTCAACCATGTCTCCGCCAATTATAAAGGAAAAAGCGGCATTTGGAAACTCCTTTGTCATTTCAATCATCGTATCATACGTGTAAGACTTGCCAGTGCGATGCATTTCACGGTCGTCCACTTCAAAAAAAGGATTGCCTGTAATAGCAAGCTCGATCATTTTTAGGCGATCTGCATTACTCGTCAGGCCACTTTCTTTCTTATGAGGGGGAGCGGCATTAGGCAAGAAAATAATTTTTTCAAGCCCAAGTTGAATGCGCGCTTCGTTGGCAATGATTAAATGGGCATGGTGTGGCGGATCAAATGTACCACCTAAAATACCGATTTTTGCTTTCAAATCAGATACACCTTCTTACGGCAATTGGATTTGTTTCTTATTTTGTGACTCTTTGTAAAGAATGATTGTGCGGCCAATAACTTGCACAAGCTCTGACCCCGAACGTGAACTAATCATTTCTGCAACTTCTTCTTTTGGTTGATCGCAATTTTGTAAAATCGAAATCTTGATGAGCTCGCGAACTTCAATGGCTTCTGCCACGTGCTTAATTAAATTCGGCGACACACCACCTTTTCCAACTTGAAAAATGGCGTCGATATCGTGAGCTTCTTTACGTAAAAAACGTTTTTGTACATTTGTTAGCATTATTTTCCTCCTACTTGTTTCAATACAATATTTCGCATGAGATCGCGATCTGCTTCTATCCCTGTCCATAATTCGAACGCAATCGCCGCCTGGTTAATAAACATTGGTAAGCCGTTTTGCGTGATAGCTCCGTGTGCTTTCGCCTCTTTTAAAAATGGCGTTTCGGCGGGATTGTAGATAATGTCAGAAACGATAGTCCTAGCGGTTAAATCGTGTAACCTGATTGGTAAAGCTGCATTTTCTTTTGTAAGCCCAGATGATGTGGTTTGAATGACGATGGTGAAATCCGCAAGTTGCGACTCGGCTTCGGCTAAACTAATAGCCCTATGTGCCGTCCCTGCAACCATTTTAACAGCTTTTTCAAGTGTTCGATTGGCAACGGTCACCGACGCATCAGTATGGTGTATAAGAGCGTGAAAAATCGCCTTACTCGCGCCGCCTGCACCAACAATCAAAATCTGATCGGTTTCATTGATAGTTCGAATGCTCTCTAAACCCTGTAGATAACCGATACCATCCGTGTTGTAGCCAGTCCAACGCCCATTTCTTGCAACAATCGTATTCACGGCACCACATGCTTTGGCCTCGGAATCTAGCGCATCTAGAAACGGCAAGATATCCTCTTTAAATGGACTCGTGACGTTGCATCCACTAATTCCTAACGCTTTCAAACCTTCTATCGCTGTAGTAAACTCCTGTTTTTCTATCAAAAACGGAACATAGCTTGCATCTAGATGGTTCTGCTCCAGTAAAGCAGTGTGCATTACTGGAGAAAGCGAGTGTGCGATTGGATTGCCGATAACGCAATATAACTCTTTCATTCAGAAGTTCGCCTCCTAGTTACACGATTGAGCGGCGAATAGTTACGCTTACGCCTTCTGGAACCCAAGCAGTCACTTTTGCGCCACCTTCTAAAACAGTAATCCAACCCAGTCCTGAGAATACGATGTCCGCCTTTTCCTTAACTGAAAATTGATACGGCACTAATTTCGGTAATGTTTCGATATCCGCTTCGCCTGGTGGTTGTAGTAGTTTTCCGGCTTGTGTTTCGTATAGATTATCGGCTTTTTCAAGCTTCGTGCGGTGAATCATCAAGTTGTTCGATGTATAAACGACGAACGATCGTCTACCACCACTCGTGTAATCAAATCGAGCCAATGCGCCAAAGAATAGCGTTTGTTCCTCGTTTAATTGGTACGTCACTGGTTTGATTTCTTTTTTCGGAGAGACAAGTTTGAGCGTCTTAGCATCGATAACGTGCGCGATTTGGTGATGATTGATAATTCCTGGCGTATCGACAAGAACGCTACCATCTGAAAGTGGAATTTCAATTTTATCAAGCGTTGTGCCTGGGAATTGAGATGTTGTGATAACGTCATTTTCACCAGTTGCCACTTTAATAATCCGGTTGATAAGAGTTGATTTACCTACGTTTGTACAGCCTACGACAAATACGTCACGACCTGCGCGCTCTTCTTCAATTTTTTCAAGTAACACATCAAAGGATTGTCCTTTTTCAGCGCTTACTAATACGCAATCGGTTGGTGCTAGTCCGAGTTCACGGGCACGACCGCGCATCCACTGTGTCAAGCGTTCGCGTTTCAATGATTTTGGTAGCAAATCGGCTTTATTTCCGACAAGTAGTACCGGATTATTACCGACAAAGCGATGCAAACCTGGCAACCAACTGCCATCGAAGTCAAAAATATCAACAACATAGACGATTAACGCCTGTTTTGTACCTAATTGGTTCAAAATTTTCAAGAAATCATCATCCGTCAGCGGAACATCTTGAATTTCATTATAATGCTTCAAGCGGAAACAACGCTGGCAAATAATATCTTCTTTTTCTAAGCTAGACTCTGGCGCATAGCCAGGTTGGGTTTTATCAGTTGTTTGAATAACGGCTCCACAGCCAATACATCTTAGTTCTTCGGTCACAGAGAATCCTCCCATTTTAATTCTGATTTTTTAGCTAGTCTTTTTAAAATAATGCGTTCCATAAATCGGTTAAACTTCGTCGCAAAGCCATCCGTATCTTTGACTGGGCGCACAAAAACAGTCGTTAATTTTTGGCGGTTACCTCCGAAGATGTCCGTCATGATTTGATCGCCAATCATCACCGTTTCTTCTGGTGTCGAACCAAGATCAGCCAGCGCTTTCTGAAACGCGGCAGCTAGCGGTTTTTTGGCCTTGGCCAAGTATGGAATTTTCGTTGCAACCGCCACACGCTTCACGCGCTCTTCATTATTATTTGATACGATCATCACCTTGATGCCCTCTTCTTCTAGAATCCGAAACCAGTTGTAAATTTCGTCGGTCGCATCCAACTGATCCCAAGCAAGTAACGTATTGTCTAGATCTGTTAATACCGTCGTTTTCCCCATTTTTCGCAATTGGTCCGCGGTAATACCAAATGGCGATGTTAACATTTTATCCGGTGAGAAATTTTTTAGCAAAATAGGCACCTCTTTTTATTTAATTAGTTTCAAAGTGTCATGACATCATCGTTTATAATGCCCAACAATCACGCTTTGCATGTAATCCTTATAAATTTTAACATCTTTCTGCTTATTTTACAAAAAAATCTGAGATAAGTGCTATAATGAAGTGGAAAATACGGAAATTATAGGGGGATTATGATGTCAAAAAACTATGCGTTAATATGGGATTTGGATTCGATTTATTCTGGCGGAAGTGGCTCTGAGGCTTTAGCTACTGCGCTTTCTGAGACGACGAAAGATATCGCGTCATTTAAGCAAGCCGTGCAAGATTGGCCCGTTCCAGAAAATAAAGACGATGTCAGCGAGTTTCTACTTTTAATCAATCAAAATGCAGATATAACGAAACAACTCATGAATGCAGCGGCTTTTCTGGAATGTTTATCCTCGGCCGACACGCGTGATTTGAAAGCTGTCGAATTAACTGGCGGCGTATACCAACAATTGGCAGAACTTGAAACGATCGAAAATGAGTGGCATGAGAAATTCGCCTTAGTTCCAGATGCATTATGGGCTTCCCTACTCACAGAGAACGGCTTGAGCGAGATAGCCTTCGTACTAAATGAAGCACGCGACAATCGCAAGAAAAAAGGAACGCGTGAAGAAGAAGCAGTTATCAATGCACTAAATGTGGACGGCTACCGTGGCTGGTCGGATCATTACGATACAGTTGTAGCAACGATTCGCGTACCTGTTGTTGTTGATGGCGAGGAGAAATTAGTATCCGCCGGTCAAGCCCTGAATTTATTGAGCCATCCAGATCGCGCTGTGCGTGTCGCTGTATTTGAAGCCTATGGAAAAGCATGGCAGGAAAAATCACAACTATTCAGCGATACGCTAAACCATTTGGCAGGTTTCCGCCTCGCCGTTTATCGGACGCGTAAATGGGACAATGTACTCGCGGAACCACTTGCAATCAATCGCTTAGACGAAAAAACACTGGCAACAATGTGGGAAGTCATCGAAAAACATAAAGCAACGTTCGTTTCATTCTTAAATCGCAAAGCACAACTGTTTGGCATTGATAAATTAAGCTTCCATGATGTTTTCGCACCCCTGACGCTTGATTCTGAGCCGAAAAAATATACGTACCAAGAAGGCGCAGATTTCATTCTGACACAGTTTGCAAAATTCAGCCCGAAAATGGCTAGTTTTGCAAAGCACGCATTCGAACAGCAATGGATTGAGGCTGAAGATCGTGATAACAAACGTCCTGGTGGTTTTTGTACCGACATTCCACTAGAAAAAGAAAGTCGGATTTTCATGACGTATGACGGCGCTCCTGGAACGGTTGCAACGCTTGCACACGAACTCGGCCACGCCTTCCACTCTCATGTTATTCGCGATGAACCCTTCGAAAATACGAATTATGCGATGAACGTAGCTGAAACCGCATCAACTTTTGCTGAAATGATTATCGCGGATGCTTCCGTTAAAGAAGCTGCGACAAAAGAAGAAAAAATCATTCTATTAGAAGATAAGATTGGTCGTAGCATCGCTTTTTTCATGGACATACGCGCTCGATTCTTATTCGAAACCCGCTTTTATGAAGCTCGTAAAGAAGGTCTCGTTTCTGCAGATCGTCTAAATACATTAATGGAAGAAGCGCAACGAGAAGCCTTCCAAGACGCCCTATCCGAGTATCATCCACAATTCTGGTCTTCTAAATTACATTTTTATATCGCCGACGTACCATTTTACAACTTCCCATACACATTCGGCTACCTGTTCTCATTAGGCATTTATCACCAAGCGCTTGCAGAAGGAAGCGGCTACGAAGACAAGTACATCGCCCTGCTACAAGACACCGGAGCCATGACAACCGAACAACTTGCCCAAAAACATCTTGGCATCGATTTAACAAAACCAGATTTCTGGGGAAGCGCGCTGGAGATTGCAGTCGGCGACGTCGAAGAGTTCCTGAATTTAACAAATGATTTAGTGTAACAATAACGCCCGCTAATTACAAGCGGGCGTTCCTCTGTTGAAAAAACTTCCTTGCATGATATTTCTACAAACTTCAGCCGTGTTGTTGGAGTTCTTCGACATGAAATGAGTTAGTACTCCAATATGCAGAAAGATATCATTTATCCGCCATCCTTAAATGCCTAGTTTCTAGGCAAAAGCGAGTACCAGCACGGAGCGCACGAGAGTACTGGAACGGAGCTTTTAACGACGAAAATAGGCGTTTGTCGACACGCTTTCATGATAATTGTTCTACCATTTTCACAACACAAGCCGACGAATTTTTTGCTGCCGTTACTAAAAACTCATCAAAAGAAACGCTAGCCTCACTATCTGCCACGTCTGAAAGCGCTCGGATAATTAAAAAAGGCACGTCAAACTGATACGCAACCTGTGCAATCGCGCAGGCTTCCATTTCTACAGCTTTTACCTCTGGGAAGAAAGTCGTAATCAATTCCCGTTGATCTGGTCGGTGAATAAACGAATCCGTCGTCACCACAAGCCCGTAGACCGCCTTGTTCCCCTCTGAGAAGTTTTCTTGGTAGATTTGCTGTGCCAAACGCATCGCCTCTTCATCGCCCTGATAGAGTGCCGGCATTTGAGGTACTTGACCATATGTATAACCAAAAACCGTTGCATCCACATCCCCATACGCTAAATGATCTGAAATAATTACATCTCCAACTTCCAATTCCGCGCCAATTCCGCCAGCTGAGCCAGTATTAATAATTAAAGAAATATCATAATGATCGCATAAAAGCGTTGTTGATAAAGCCGCATTTACCTTGCCAATGCCAGATTTCAGCAAAACGATCTCTTTCCCAGCCAATGATCCTGTGTAGAAAACAGCTCCCGCTATCGTCGTTTCCTCAAGCCCCACCATTTGCTCTCGTAAAATTATCACTTCTTCTTCCATCGCACCGATAATTGCTATTTTTCCCATTCTCAATCATCCCTTCCTTAAAAAAACTGTGTTCGAAGTGGATAAACCATCCGAAACACAGTCTTATCAATTTCTTTTATCATTCGTTTTGAGTACTTCTACTTTCGTTGGTTGCCATCCAGCCCCATCGACCCAAGTAATATATACTCGGAAAGCTTTATCCGGATCAGATTTTGTTGAAATCGTTCCAATAGATTGCGTTGCAGGCTCATCACCGCGACCGACGTACCAAATCGTCATGTCACCATTATCAATACCTGTCGCCTCAGAAAATGCGTTCACTTTTTCTTCCCAATCCTCGCTATCCATTTCATAGGAGTTCACGTGATCACCCTTTTGTTCCGTCCCAACAGCTTTCCAATCTTTTGTAATGACTTCTGACACATTAGGATCATCGCTGGTTTCCGTCGTTTGCTCTTTCGGCTTCTCGGTGTCCTTTGCTTTCGAGTCATCCTTTTTCGTCTCATCCGCCTTTTGCGTTTGCTCCGTTTTTGGCTTTGTTTCTACTTTATCCGCCGAATCATCAGCCGTTAAAAAAAAAACAAGCCATAAAACGCCAACAATTGCCAAGCTCATCAGTATGATTAAAACGTTCAAAGTAATACTCGTTCTTTTATGTTTACTATTTTGCTCAGAGCGTGATGCTTCCACATGATTTTGGGCACTGCGTCGCTGCTCTTCCTTTTGTGTTTTCTTGTCCATATATGCCACCACCTTACCTAGGTCAGCGAAGCGAGAACGGTCCATCTTCGTCGTTAAAGATTCCGTTCCAGTGCTCTCGTACGCAAGTACGCTCCGCACCTGGTACTCATCTTTGTCTAGAACATAAACCGTTCTCGCTTCGCTGAGGTTTTGCGTTATTTTCTTGTCTTGCATTTATTCAAGGTTTCGTTCGGTCCATCTTCGTCGTTAAAGATTCCGTTCCAGTGCTCTCGTACGCAAGTATGCTCCGCACCTGGTACTCATCTTTGCCTAGAACATGAACCGGTCTCGCTTCACTCGGATTTTGTGTTATTTTCTTGTGTTGTGTTTATTCATTTCGATATATTAGGCGCTGATTTTTGTGATTTTGACGTTCATTTCGCCGCCTGGTGTTTGGATCGTTACTTCGTCGCCTTCTTTGCAGCCAAGTAGGGCTTTGGCGATTGGTGAGTCATTGGAAATTAGGCCTTCAAATGGGTCTGCTTCGGCGCTTCCCACGATTGTATAGCTTTCTTCGTCGCCGTTTGGAAGCTCTTTAAAAGTAACTGTATTTCCTAGTGCTACTTCACCACTCATAGCGCTAGCATCGATGATTTGCGCATTGCGAATCATGTTTTCAAGGGTTGTAATGCGGCCCTCTACGAAAGCTTGCTCATCTTTTGCAGAATCATACTCGGAGTTTTCCGAAAGATCGCCGAAACTACGGGCAATTTTAATACGTTCTACTACTTCTTTACGTTTGACAGTTTTTAAATCATTTAGTTCATTTTCTAATTTCGCTTTACCTTCTAATGTCATTGGGAATACTTTTTCTGTAGCCAAATTCTTTCTCTCCTTCATCTTTATGTTATTTGAAAAGCACGGAAGTTTGTTCTTTTCCGCGCCTCAACATGTATTTACTTTACGCCTGAAAGAGTAACACGATTCTCAGGGAATGTCCAGCAAATTTTTGTCCAATAGTGAAATTTTATCTTAATTCGCGTGTAATTACAAGTCGTAGCGTTGCATTATCGGTTCATTTCGAGTATTGTCGCCACTTTTGTCGTCATTAAATCGATGGCAACCTTGTTCTCGCCGCCTTCTGGGATGATAATGTCGGCGTATTTTTTCGTTGGTTCGATAAATTTTTGATACATCGGCTTAACCACGCCTAAATATTGTTCGATCACCGATTCCATTGTCCGGCCACGTTCATTGACATCGCGCACCATCCGTCGCAAAATCCGAATATCATCATCTGTGTCGACATAAACCTTGATATCCATGAGGTCACGCAACTTCGGATCTTCCAAAATTAGAATGCCTTCTAAAATGATGACTTCTTTCGGTTCTTGGTGAATAATCTCGCTAGAACGTGTATAAAGCTCATAATCGTATACTGGTTTATCGATTGGCTCGTAGCGCAGTAACTGCTTAATATGACGAATCAAAAGGTCCGTATCAAACGCCAAAGGATGATCATAATTCGTTTTTAGACGCTCTTCAAAAGCCATTTCTGCTTGGTCTTTATAATAAAAATCCTGCTCTAACATCAAAATCGAATGCCCCGTGAAGTGATCATAAATCGCCTTACTCACACTCGTTTTCCCTGAACCACTACCGCCCGTCACGCCTACTACTATCGGCTTTTTCTTCGTCACTTTGCGCCTTCCTTTCTGCGACTAATCGCAAGGCCATCCCCTAAAGGAACAGTCGTCGTAATGAAATCTGGATTTTGCAAAAGCCAATCATTGAATTCCCGCATTTTTCTCGACACGCGTTGCTTTTGTTGCGCTCGCGGCGAGTCATGTAACGCCAACCCTTTAAAAAGCACATTATCGCTGTAAATCACGCCACCCGGAGCCAATTTATCGATATAAACGTTGAAAAACTTAGCATACTGAGCTTTTGCGGCATCAATGAAAATCGCGTCGAAATTCTCTTTTTCTAGCACAATCGAGCTATCTTCCAAGGCGTCCATGAGAAGAACCTCAATTCTATCCTCTGCTCCAAATGCGTGAACATTGTGCCAAGCTCGGTCATAACGCACTTCGTCTCGCTCCATCGTGACAATATGTACATCTGGCAACGCGTCTGCCATCCGTAAAGCGGAATAGCCAATCGCTGTTCCAATTTCCAAAATTCGCTTTGGTTGTTGAATTTGCATAATTTGTAACATAAAATGCATCGAGTCTACTTCCATGATTGGTACTTCGTGTTGCTCGGCATAAGCTTCCAATTCCATGAAGAACGGCTTGCGCTCTGGAATGTGTGAAAGCAAGTAATTATGAATTAACGTATCATTCACTGCTCTAAATCCCCTTTAACAGACTAATGATAAGCGCCTGTTCTCAAGCCTCTAAGGCCAAAAACAAACGCTTATCGTGTCTATTTATTGATTATTTGTAATATGTTCTTCTTTTAATTTGTTGTGCTCTTCTAGCGTCTTAGAAAAATAAACCTGACCAGTTTTTGTATTCGCTAAAAAGTAAAGATAATCCGTTTTTTCTGGATGTAACGTGGCTTCCATCGATGTTTCTCCACTATTCGAAATCGGACCTGGCGGTAAACCTTTATTTTTGTACGTATTATACGGCGAATCTACTTTCAAATCTTCATACATCGTACGCGATTTATGTTTGCCAAGCGCGTAAAGCACCGTCGGATCTGTCTGTAGCGGCATACCCTCTTTCAAGCGATTATAAAAAACACTCGAAATTTTACTGCGATCGACATTTGCGGTTGCTTCTTTTTCAATGAGGGATGACATCGTTAAGAAATGATGCACCGTCAGTTTCTGCTTCGTGAGTTCCGGTTTGTACTTGGCAATGTTGTCATCCGTTGCTTTGACCATGTCGCTCACCATTGCTTTAATATCCGTTTTGCCTGTAAACTCATACGTCGCTGGGTACAAATAGCCTTCTAGCGGATGCTTGATATTTGCCGCCAACACGTCTTTTGTGACCGTATCTGGATATGCCTTCATCAATTCATTCACAAACGCCTTGTCGTCCATCACTTTTAAAATATCTGCTTTCTTCAATTCAGGTTTGTAAGCAACCATCCGATCCGCGATTTGATCTAAGGAATAGCCTTCCGGAATAACGAGTCTAGACGGAGCAATCACCTGGCCTTTTTTCAATTCATTAACCACTTGTTCCACAGTCATCGATGGACTCAATTTATATTTTCCAGCTTTTAAGTTCGTCTCATTTTTATATTTCACATAGTACGTAAAAATCATACTACTATTAATGACGTTATTTTCTTGAAGAATGTCGCCAATTTCTGACACTTTGGAGCCTTTAGGAATATCTACAACAATCGATTCCTTACTCGATGCATTGACAGCTTGGAGTTGCGAATCCACATAGAAATAGCCTCCAACAGTTAGCGCGACCAGCACCACGGCGATACTTGAAATAATAATCGTGATCATTTTGCTTTTGGATTTTTTCATCTCTAAACCTCTTTCATTCGTCTATGCAAAACATTTCTTTATCTATTATAACGGTAATCACTACCATAGTTCAACCACATTCGGCAAAAAATATAAATTCGTGACGTTTTCGACAAATTTAGCTATAATAAGGAAGCATCGTTAAACGGTTCAATCCAAACGAAAGAAGGCTATCCATGTTACATTCCATTATTGAAGCATTGCAAAATTTCGTCATGACCTTAATCGACCTATTTGGGCACTGGGGCATCTTCTGGGCGATGGTCATCGAAAGCGTCTGTATCCCGCTTCCAAGCGAAGTTGTCATGCTGTTCGGTGGTTTCATGGCCGAAGCAGGTGACCTAAATTTTTGGCTTGTGGTCACAGCAGGTATCGCAGGAAACCTTGTAGGCTCCTTAATCGCCTACTATATCGGCAAATTCGGTGGCCGAGCCCTCGTTCTAAAATTCGGAAAATACATCTTTTTAAATGTCGGACATCTTGACCTAGCAGAAAACTGGTTTCAAAAATACGGCGCATCAGCAGTGTTCTTCGGTCGCATTTTGCCCGTTATCCGTACTTTCATATCACTACCAGCCGGTATTGCAAAAATGAACATTTGGAAATTCATCACGTACACTATCCTAGGCTGCATTCCATGGAACATTTTCTTAACCTACTTAGGCTACAAGTTAGGCGCCAATTGGAGCGTTGTCGAAAAATACACCCGCCCAATCAGCTATGCCATGCTAGCGCTCCTAGTCGTGATTGTTGTGTACTTAATCGTGAAAATAGTGAAAAAACGCAAACCAACTGCATAAAAAAGAAGAAGCTGGGAGTTAGGCACTTATTTGTGCTAACTCTCAGCTTCTTTCCTTTAAATGAAAAACCGTACTTCGTACGCAAAACCAAGTTCTTCGAACTATTTCTATGAAATCGCAAAACCTCAGAGAGCGTACAAATGGGTAGATGCTAGGCAAAACCGAGCACCGAAGCGGAACGTATATTTATACGTGAGCATCGGAGCACAGGTTTTAACGACGCAGATGCGCGTTTGTACGCTCTCTGAGCGACTTATTCGGCGTCTTCGTCTTCTAAGAACGTCGCAAGGACCTCTTCGATCATGTCCCATTCTTCTTCTGTTTCCACAGGCTTTAACTCACCTTGTGTGCCATCTTCATTTTCGATGAAAGAAGACGCTTGTAATTCGATTTCTTCCTCGTCTTCTGCACTTTCTGGATAATAAAGTACGTAAGATTTCTCAAACTCATCAGAGTTAAACGAGAATAATACTGCGTAAAGCTCCTCATTACCATCCTCGTCTACTACTGTGATATGTTCGTGATCATGTTCGTGATTTTCTGTCATAATGGACACCTCTTTTTAATTAATTATTTGAATCTAAATAAGACTGCAATATCATAACGGCTGCAAGCTTATCAATGACTTTCTTACGCTTCTTACGGCTAACATCAGCTTCAAGCAATGTCCGTTCCGCTGCGGCAGTGGTCAAGCGCTCATCCCATAAAACAACAGGAATCCCAGTGCGGCTTTCCAATACTTCCGCATACTTTTCAGATGCTTCTGCACGTTCACCAACCGTATTATTCATATTTTTGGGCCAGCCAACAACGATTTTATTAACATCGTATTCTGCGGCAAGTTCTTTCACGCGATCGTAACCAAATTGTTTCGCGCGTTCGTTTATCGTGATGGTCTCAATACCTTGTGCGGTCCAGCCTAGCTCATCACTAATGGCTACACCAACAGTCACCGAGCCAACATCTAATCCCATTGTTCTCATTTGTCACCAATCTTATTGTTTTTTAGGTACGCCTTTACTAATTCTTCGATAATCTCATCACGCTCTAGACGGCGGATCAAATTACGAGCATCATTGTGGCGCGGAATATAAGCTGGATCACCAGAGAGCAAATAACCAACAATCTGATTAATCGGGTTATATCCTTTTTCCTCTAGGGCAACATACACTTTCCCCATCAGAATTTTGACATCTTCTTCAATCGAATCGTCGCCAAAACTATAAAACATTGTTTTATCAGAAGCCATTTTGATCAGCACCTCTTTCCCATTGTTATCGCTATTGTCCACATTTCATTTTACACTAAGTCTCGAAAAATAACAAAGAAGATGCTAATCCAATTGCTAATAAATACTTGCTATCTTGTTGTACAGTTTAGGATTGTTGCGCAACCCACTCTTTTACATAAGCTAATGCGCCTTCTAGTTTTTCTGGGTCTTTCCCGCCTGCTTGAGCTGTATCAGGGCGTCCGCCACCATTACCGCCGCAACGAGTTGCCACTTCTTTCAGCAATTTACCAGCGTGATAACCTTCTTTAATTAAATCTTCGGAAACAGCAGAAATTAAGCTGACTTTATCATCATGTGCTGCACCTAGAACGAGGATGCCGCTTGCTTTTGTTTCTTTCCAATTATCTAGATATTGGCGTAATTGGTTCATATCTTTCGCATTGACTTGTTTCGCGATAACAGCAACACCGCCAACATCTTCTGGATTGCTAAAAATATCTGCGCTTGCTGCATTGGATAGTTTCGCAAGTAAAGAATCGTTTTCACGTTTTAATTCGCGCATTTCTTGATGTAATTGTTCGATTTTTTGTGGCGTTTCTTGTGGTGATGTTTTAAGCAGATTTGCTGCTGCTTTTAGATAATGCTCTTGTTGATTTAGGAAGCGGTATGCGGATTCACCTGTTACTGCCTCGATACGGCGAGTTCCTGCCCCAATGCCACTTTCGGAAATGATGTTGAAAAGTCCGATTTCAGACGTATTTTTGACGTGGATACCACCACAAAGTTCAATGCTGTAGTCGCCAATACGGACAACGCGCACAACGTCACCATATTTCTCGCCGAATAGTGCCATCGCGCCGAGTTCTTTTGCTTCTGCAATTGGCATTTCTTTGATGCTGACTGCGATTTGTTCCCAAATTTTGCGATTGACGATATGCTCCATTTTTTGAAGTTCTGCGTCGGTAATTTGGCCAAAATGAGAGAAGTCAAAGCGTAAACGATTCGATTCTACGAGTGATCCTGCTTGGTTGACGTGATCGCCGAGTACATCTTTTAGCGCGCGGTGAAGCAAATGCGTTGCGGTGTGGTTCTTCACGATGCCGCGGCGGGTTGCTTTATCCACTTCAAGCGTTACATGATCGCCTTTGTTTAGACTTCCTTCTTCGATGCGTACTTCATGGATATTTTGCTTATTTGGTGTTTTTTGAACGTTTAGAACAGCTGCTGTGAAACCGGATTTTTTAATGGTTCCTTGATCCGCAATTTGTCCGCCGCTCTCTGCATAAAATGGTGTTTCTTTGAAGATGACTTGCACTTTATCGCCGCGTGATGCGCTTTCTGCTAAGCTGCCTGATTTGATAATGTACAGCACTTCGGTCGCAACACTTGTCGTTTCATAGCCAACAAACTCACTTTTCTCTGTCAAACTTGTTAGTAGCTCTGTTTGGACGCTCATCGATTTAACGTCAGCACGTGCGTTACGTGCCCGATCGCGTTGTTTCGTCATTTCTGCTTCAAAACCAGCGTGATCAACTGTTAAACCGTTATCCTCTGCATACTCTTCCGTCAGCTCAACTGGGAATCCAAATGTGTCGTATAATTTGAAAATGTCTGCACCGTTCATTTGACCAGAGTCTTTTGCAGCCGCCATCATTTCTTCTAAAATTGCCAAACCTTCATTTAGCGTCTCGTGGAAACGTTCTTCCTCGGTGCGCACAATTTTTTGGATGAAATCGGTTTGTTTTTCTACTTCTGGATAGTAGCTATTCATAATTTTGCCGACCACAGGTACTAATTTATACATAAATGGTTCGTTAATATTGAGGTTTTTCGCGTAACGAACGGCACGGCGTAACAAGCGACGCAACACATAGCCACGACCTTCATTGGATGGTAATGCGCTGTCACCGATTGCAAAAGCTACAGTACGCACGTGGTCTGCGATAACTTTAAATGCTGTATCTGTTGCAGGATTTTGACCATATTTTTCACCCGAAATCGCTTCTACTTCGCGAATAATTGGCATGAATAGGTCGGTTTCGAAGTTTGTAGGCGCGTCTTGAATGATTGAAACCATCCGTTCGAGGCCCATCCCTGTATCGATGTTTTTCTTTGGAAGTGGCGTATACGTGCCATCTGCATTGTGATTAAATTGCGAAAATACAAGGTTCCAAATTTCCAAATAACGTTCATTTTCGCCGCCTGGATATAGTTCTGGATCTGTCGCATCGTTGCCATAAGCCTCGCCACGATCGTAAAAAATCTCACTATCCGGACCACTTGGACCTTCGCCGATATCCCAGAAATTGTCCTCAATCGGCACGATATGATCATCCGTCAAGCCAACTTTTTCTTTCCAAATCGTCTTCGCTTCTTCGTCTTCTGGATAAACCGTTACGTATAATTTATCCGGATCAAAGCCAACCCATTGCGGACTAGTTAGAAATTCCCACGCCCAAACGATGGCTTCTTCTTTGAAATATTCACCAATGGAAAAATTACCGAGCATCTCGAAAAATGTATGATGGCGCGCTGTTTTCCCTACGTTTTCGATGTCATTTGTACGGATTGATTTTTGTGCGTTTACAATACGTGGGTTGTCTGGAATCACGCTACCGTCGAAATATTTTTTCAATGTTGCAACCCCACTATTAATCCATAGCAAAGATGCATCGTTAATTGGTACGAGCGGCGCACTTGGCTCCACTTTATGGCCTTTTTCCTGGAAAAAATCAAGGAACATTTGTCTTACTTCAGCACTTGTTAATTGTTTCATTTTATTTCCTCCTTTTTGATTGCGCGAGTATGGATACAAAACAAAAAGCCTCATATCATCTCGCAATACAGGGACGAATATGTTCGCGGTACCACCCTGTTTGCAATGATATAAGACTTGATCATTACCTCTTTAGTATCCTTAACGCGGAATAAGACGAAAAATAGTTCAACTGATGTGAGGTAGCACAGAAATCGCTGTCTCGTTTATGTTCTTCCAGCCATAGGAACATTTCTCTTGCAAACGGTCGTGTTTCTTTAAGCTCACACTATTTTTAGTTGTATGATACTTGAAATTATAAAGGATGTGGCGGGTTGTGTCAACGATTAATCAATGGACAATATCGTTATATCCTTTATAATAGGTGTGTATATGGAAAACAGATAATGAAAGAAGATGACTAAAATGACAAAATATTGGATTGGTGTGGCTTCCTTAGATCATGTTGAACTAGGCGTGGATGGTGGCTTTTCGCAGTTGTGTCACGGTAAAGAGGCGCCGCTAAAACGGATGAAACCTGGGGATTGGCTAGTTTATTATAGTCCGAAACAAACGCTTGGTAAAGATGAGAAATGCCAGTGTTTTACGGCGATTGGACGGGTAAAGGGGGAGGATATTTATCCATTTGCGATGAGTGAGACGTTTGTGCCCTATCGTAAAGATATTGATTTTTTTCCAGATGCAAAACAAGTGCCGCTCAGCGCGGTGTCACAGCTAGAAGCTTGGCAGAAATATCGCGCTTCCCTTCGTTACGGCCATTTTGAGATTGATAAGGATTTCTTTTTGTTGCTTGCTGAGCAGATGGGTTTGCCGATGAAATATGAATCATAAGGGAGGTTCGCGGGATGATGAGTGATGTTTTGGTTGTGATTGATTTGCAAAATGGTGTGCATTCGGCGGAGTATCCGTTAGTTCATTTGGAGCGCGTGTTGGCTGGTGTGAATCAGCGGATTGCGAGTTATCGGGATGCTGGGAAACCGGTTATTTTTGTGCAGCATGCGGATGAGGAATTGGTGATTGGCAGTGATGCGTGGGCGTTGATGCCGGAAATGGACAGTCGACAAGATGATATTTATGTGAATAAGACGCATGCGAATTCGTTTTATAAGACGGATTTACCGGCGATTCTTGCTGGGTTAGATGCTCAGAAACTCGAGTTTTGCGGTGCGCAGACGGAATATTGTGTAGATACGACCGTTCGATTTGCGCATGGATTGGGATTTGATTGTTACATGGTTCGTGGATTGCATACGACTATGGATAGTGATTTAATCGATGCAAAAACGATTATGGCGCATCATGAAGCAATTTGGGATGAGCGATTTTTGACCTTTTTATAATGGAAAATGGAACGGTAGGCTGGTGATGAAAATTAGCCTACCGTTCCATTTTTTTATGCAGTTACTACCATCTGTTCCTTCACATCAAACTTACCATTCTTCATCGTGATTTTAACATCCGATACTTTAGCAATTTCCGGATCGTGTGTCACCATAATAACGCATTTCCCTTCTTTATGCGCCAAGTCTTGGAATAGTGTCACAACTTCTTTACTTGTGCGTTCATCCAGGTTCCCAGTCGGCTCATCTGCCACAATTAAGTCTGTTTCGCAACATAGCGCGCGGGCGATTGAAACCCGTTGTTGTTGTCCGCCGCTCAATGTCAAGACTTTTTGCCGAGCCATTTTTTCGTCAATACCGACTTTTGCTAGCATATCGAGGGCGAATTGGCGCTTGTCTTGTTGATCTACGTGCGTGATTTCCATTGCGGTTGTCACGTTTTGGAGCGCAGTCATGTAGGTTAATAAGTTATAGCTCTGGAACACGATGGAAACATATTGATTCCGATATTTGTTTAGTCCGATTTTTTTCAATGATAAGCCTTTGTAGAAGATGTCGCCGTCTTGTTGCGAATCGAGGCCACCAGCCAAGGACAGGAAGGTGGTTTTTCCCGATCCTGAGCTGCCTACGACCGTATAGAAAACGCCGGTTGCAAAGTCATAGTTTATTTTATCCAAAATTGGATTGTCATTTTGTTTGTAGGCATAGCTTACGTCTTTGAATTCGAGAATTTTTGTCATAAAAGTCACGCTCCTATTCTTGTTTGGTTAAGATTGTTTTTGGATTCATGCGTAGTACTAGGATGGATGGGAGTAATACGGAAATGAAGGCAATGCCAACGCCGATTCCGCCCATTTTCAGCATGTCTTCTAGGCTTACTTGGATGTCGAGTGATTTGATTTCCGCTGTGTTTGCTGTTAGCGATGAGCCAAATCCTGGACCTCCGCCACCTGGGCCGCCACCGTTTCCGCCTGGTCCTCTTTGGTTGCTAGTCGATGATGTCGACTCGGAGGCAGTTGCGTTTTGTTGGGTTAACAGCTGATTTCCAACGACTTGCGCTACGTAATGACTGCTCACCGCGGCAATTCCGAACGATAGAATGGCTACTACTAAAATTTCAACGAGGAACTGGCCGACGAGTTTGGAACGTTTTTCACCAATGGCGAGTAAAACACCCATTTCATATTTACGTTCCCGAATTTGCATCATCACGAGTAGTCCTAAAATCAATGCGCCCGCAATCGATACGATATAGACAACATTTTTAGAAAAAGCCGCTACATTGTTGATTGGTCCGATCATTTGTTGGTAAGTCGCGTCATTGGCGTCTAATTTGAACGTGTCCCAATCAACAGCCGTTACTTTTTTCGCCGCTGTCTCGAAGGCACTGATGTTTGCTGCGTCATCCATGAAGTAAATCGCGGAATCGACCGTGTCTTTTGAATCGCTGCCTTTGATTGTGTTGGCAACGGTGTATGGTACGTAAATGGTGTTATATGGATTTAAGAACGAGAAGTTAGCTGCTGCGTCACTTCCTGAATCGGTTGACTCATAAATACCTTTAATCGTTAGTTCGACGGTTGTTGCTTCGTCGCTGGATTGGATTTTGATTTTATCGCCGACTTTGAGGTCGTTTTCTTCGGCTAGTGTTTTTTCAATCATGACGACGTTTTTACCGACATCGCTTGCTGTGATTGCTTTTCCAGATGTGAGTTTGTCAGTTCCTGCTTTGAATTTTGTTGCGGTTGCTGAATCAAGAACGCCTGACACGCTCAAGTCTGCCTGCACCATTTGTGGGCGGTTGGAATCACTGCTATCTCCGCCTGGGCCTTGCTGTTCAGTCGTTGAAGATGTGCTGGAATCGTCGGATTGAGATGTGTCGCTCGATGAAGCAATTGGCTCAAATCCTGATGCTAGCGCTTGTGTGTTGGAATAGAGATTGTAACCTGATACGTGGTCAAGTTCTGCTAATTTCTTCGCTGCCGCAACGGATACTGGTGTAGATTCGAACATCCGTCGCCCAGTTGTGCTACTGTTTGCGCTTGATGACGACTCTTTTTGCTGCGCCTCCATCTGTTTTTCGCGGTCGACGCTTAAGGTCACGTCCCCACCGAGTTCTTGCCGTGCTAGTTCGCTTGCTTTATTTGCCGCGGATTGAATCGTGAATCCGGAAAGAATAAGTACGCATACGATTGTAAAAATAAATAATTGCAGGATTGTTCTTCCTTTTCGTGCTTTCATGCTGAGTAATGCTCGTTTGATAAAATTCATATCGTTTCCTCCATTTCGTCTTGCTCTTTCTATAGATTAGACGTAAGGTGTGAAAAAAATATGAACAAACTGTGAGCGGTGTTTTAAACTTTTGCGAAAAACATTATTTAGCTTGATTTCGTGGCGAATATAGTCTAATTTTAAGGGAGAGCTTTAATGAGAGAGAGGCAAAAATGATGAAATTATTAATGATTGAAGATAACGTCAGTGTTTGTACGATGATCGAGATGTTTTTTATGAAGGAAAAGATAGACGCCACGTTTGTGCATGATGGCTTGGAGGGTTTTGAGACATTTGGTAAGGAAGATTGGGATATTGTGATTATCGATTTGATGTTGCCAGGGATGGACGGCATGACGATTTGTCATAAAATTCGCGAGACGAGCGATGTGCCGATTATTATTTTGACGGCGAAGGAATCGGAGTCAGATCAGGTGTTGGGTCTTGAAATTGGTGCGGATGATTATGTGACGAAACCGTTCAGTCCGCTGACGTTGATGGCACGGATTAAAGCTGTGACGCGTCGTAAAGGTCAAGCTGTGGACGCGACGGCAAAACCTGCGGACGACGACATTTTAGAAACGAAGTATTTCAAAATTAGTAAAAAAACGCGGGAAATGTATTTTGAGGGGCAATTACTCGAGGCTTTGACGCCGAAAGAATTTGATTTGTTGTACTTTTTGATGCAGCATCCACGCCAAGTTTTCTCGCGGGAGCAGTTGTTAGAACAGGTTTGGGGTTACCAATTTTATGGAGATGAGCGTACGGTGGACGTGCATATTAAACGATTGCGGCAGAAAATCGCGACCGAAGCGCATCCGTTTCTTCATACGATATGGGGCGTCGGCTACAAATTCGATGAAACGGAATGATTCGCATGAAATTTAAATACTTTTACCAACTTTTTTTGACACAATTTATTATTTTGTTTATCGCCTGTTTGATGATTGGTCTGCTGATTTCGCATTTTATGAAAGATTATTTGTATCAGACGCAAGTTTCGGATTTGACGGCATATGGGGAAGAAATCGCGAAAGATGTGCAGAATATGTCGGACCGGGAAACGGGAAGTCCGATTTTGCAGACGTATCAGCAAATTTTAGGCGTGAAAAACATCCATTATGTGATTTTCGATGATACCGCCGCGATTGTTTATCCGCAAACGAACCGCCCGCTTCCGCCTGATTTCCATTTGAAAACCGATGAATGGAAGGAATTGCAAGAAGGCAAGACAGTTTCGACGTTGATGGATACACGATTCAGCGATCAACTGACGCGCGTGAGTATTCCGATTGAGAAAGACGGCGAATTTGCCGGTGGAATCATGCTTACATCACCGATTAGCGGCACCGAGAAAGTCATCGGGAAAATTAATTGGTACGTTTTCTACACGATTCTCATTTCGATTACGATTGCTCTAATTTTGAGCGCGATTATCGCAAAACTACAAGTAAACCGCTTCCGCAAGCTAAGTTCAGCGACGAAAGAAGTGATTAAGGGCAATTATAGCGTGCGTTTGAAGGAGAGTTCGTTTGATGAGATTGGTGCGCTCGCCGGTGATTTTAACAAAATGACGCAGACGTTGGAAGAATCCGCGATTGAGATTGAGCGCCAAGAAAAGCGTCGCCGTCAGTTTATCGCCGATGTTTCCCATGAAATGCGGACACCACTCACGACGATTAGCGGTTTGACAGAAGGTTTAGTCAACGATATTATTCCAAAAAGTGAGACAGATCGCTGTATTGCGTTGATTGATACAGAGGCACGGCGCTTGGCACGGCTTGTGAATGAGAATCTCGACTATGAGCGTATTCGTTCGAATCAGATTCAGCTGCATAAAACGACTTTCGCCGCGAATGAATTTTTAGATATTATCAAGGATCAGCTACAATTGACTGCTGAAAATAGAGGCGACCAAATTATTGTGGACACCCGAGATTCCGTCCAAATTTTTGCAGACTATGATCGATTGATGCAAGTTTTCATTAATATCGTGAAAAACAGCATTCAGTTTACAGAGAACGGCACGATTACCCTTTCCGCAAGGCAGGAATATAAAGAAACGATTTTCGAAATTAGCGACACAGGAATTGGCATGGATGAATCCGAAGTCGAGCAGATTTGGGATCGCTTCTACAAAGCCGACATGTCGCGGACGAGCACGAAGTTTGGTGAATCTGGCATTGGGCTGTCGATTGTGAAGCAGTTGATTAGCTATCATGACGGTGAAGTCAGCGTGCACAGCGTGGCTGGCGAAGGAACTACATTTACGATTAAATTGCCGTTTTTTGCGGATAATGAATAAAGTGGCTGCACAAGAAAAGACGGTATGCACAGCGAGATTCGCTGTCATACCGTCTTTTTCTATCTCAATTTATCAACCGCTTCTTCCTCCGTAGCAACAAAATAAACATGACTCCCCTTATTACTCTCATACATATAATCCTTAAAATTCTCACTATACATCGAAAAATCACCAATTATCGCCATTTTCAGCTGATATGTCACCAATTTTTGAAAAGCATCGCCTAACAATCCTGTTTTGAGATCGAAAAAATCCTCTAAAACAGCGACTTTATCAATGATAATTTTATGATACGTCGTTTCGTATTGCACACTCATCACAAAGTCTAACATCGATGCCGTATCTTTTATTATAACCTCACCGCTCTTAACCCGAGCAATACCAACATTTTCCAATTTCTGAATCTCCATTTTCATGTTCCTTCCTAAGCGCGCATAAACTGGTACGGCGTGATGTCATCCATCCCAATCATCGGATTAATATGCATCCAGTTCTCCTCCGTCAACAACTTCCGATTACTCACCGTCGCCAGCATATCTTCCTCACTCAGCAGCCGTTCATACAGCGTCGTATTCCGCTTCTCCTCATCAATCCGCTCGACGCCCATCCGAAACGCGTCCTCTTCCCCGCAAATAATCAGAAACTGCTTGCTCCGAGTCACCGCCGTATACAAAATATCGCGCCGCAACATCCGGTAATAACTCCGCACCACCGGCATAATCACAATCGGAAACTCGCTGCCCTGCGCTTTATGAATCGAACAACAATACGCATGCGTCAACTGGCCAAATTCCTGCCGAAAATACTCGACCTCCGTCTGATCAAACTGTACCACAACCATATCCTGTTTCTCCGTATTTTCCTTCGCATAAATAATCGAGACAATCTCGCCAAAATCGCCATTAAAAACGTTCTTCTCCGGCTGATTCACAAGTTGTAATACCCGATCTCCAATCCGAAACACGATATCGCCAAACTTCACTTCTTTACGCTTACCGTCCGGATTCGCATTGAAAATCTCCTGCATTTTGCGATTTAAAATATCAATTCCCGCAGGTCCACGGTACATAGGCGCCAAAACTTGGATATCCTTCGCGCGAAAACCTTTTTTCTTCGCGTTTTCCACGACCTTCTCCACGACTTCCGCAATCTGATTCACCGTACAATGGAAAAACGATCGATCCGTGCTGTTTTTCGTGAACGTCGCTGGTAAAAATCCTTGCCGAATATCATGCGCCAACTCAATAATCGACGACCCGTCTTCCTGCCGATAAATATCCGTCAACTCCACCGTTGGAATCTCGTTCGATCGCAACATATCCTTCAAAACTTGGCCCGGTCCAACAGATGGCAACTGATCCTGATCTCCCACTAAAATCACTTGCATATGCGCTGGCAAGGCTCGGAATAACTGATTCGCAAGCCAAATATCGACCATCGACATCTCGTCAATAATCAACAATTTCCCTTCAATCGAACGCTCATTATCATCGTCCAACTGCTCCTGCCCGTTCATTCCCAACAAGCGGTGAATCGTCATCGCAGGCAATCCCGTCGATTCCGTCATCCGTTTCGCCGCACGTCCCGTCGGAGCCGCCAGTAAAATCGGCAATTTCTGCCCATCCTTATACGACATCGGGTCCAAATTCACACCATTTAATTCCGCGTAAAGTTCCACGATTCCCTTAATAACCGTTGTTTTCCCCGTACCCGGTCCACCAGTCAGAATCAGCATCGGCGACATCAAAGCCTGCTCAAGCGCCAATTTCTGCGTCTCCCCATAAGAAACACCAATCCGATCCTCCAACTCACCAAGCGCGATATAAAACTCCGATTTCGGAAATAGTTCCTCGTATTCCTTTTGTCGCATCATCCGTTTCACATGCGCCGCAAATCCAGCCTCCGCGAAATAAAGCGATGGCACATACACCCGCGTGTTCTCCGTCATCACCTTCTGATCTTCCTCAAGCGCCAACAACTGCTTCGTCAACTGCTCCTGCTCAATCCGAATCGGCTCACTATTCTCAAGCAGCTGCGTCACCGTCTCCAGCAACACCTCCCGCTCCATAAAAACATTCCCCTGTTGCAACGACTCCTGCTCCAACATGTACAAAATCGCCGCCTGCAACCGCGAATAATGATTCCCACCAAGACCAAGCTTGCGTCCCAGCTCATCCGCACGATTAAAACCAATCCCCTTCACATCTTCAATCAGCTTATATGGATTGCCCTCCAGCACATTCAGCGTATCCTGCTTATACGCCTGGAAAATTTTCATCGAGAGCTGCGGACCAAATCCATACTCATTCAAACTCACCATAATATGTTCCAAACCTTGATTCTCACGCAGCGATTCCAGCAAACTTTCCGCCGTCGCAAGCGGCAATCGCGGCACCTCTTGAAGTAGCGACCGGTCCGACAAAATCCGACTAATCGCATCCTCACCAAGCGTCTCCACCACACGTTCCGCCGTCTTTTTCCCGATTCCTTTAAAAAGTTCCCCAGATAAATACTGCACCAAACCTTGCTTCGTCTGCGGCATCTCTTTTTTGAACCGATCCGCTTTAAACTGTTGTCCAAACTTGGCATGATCCATCAATTTCCCGTGAAATATGTATACCTCTTGCTCATGAAGGGCAGGAAAAAAACCCGTCACAACGATATCCTTCTCGTCCCACGTCGTATTCGTATCTTGCACCTGAATCCGCACCACAGAAAACAAGTTCTCACTATTGTGAAAAATCGTCGACATCACGGTTCCCTTCATGTATAATTCCTCGTTCTCACCGAGCAGCCCCAACGTTTCTTGCGTGTCCATTTCCCCACCTCCTCGTCTTTTATGCCATTTTTTATTCGCCGCTCGCTTCTAAATCTTGAATCGCCGCAAGCGCATTTGCCGCCAATTCATGATTCTCATCACTCGCCACAGCCTTTTCAAAATACGTTTTTCCAATCACTAGATCGCCTTGCCAAGCTAAGTATGCCGCACCAATATTGTAAAACGCATCTGCATCATCTGGCTTCAGCATCAACACACGCTCCAACGCCCCGATTGCCTCTTCAAACATGTCCGATTTCGCGAGTGCAATCCCGTACTGGAACGCCGCCTCCACGTCATCCGGCGCCAATTCCACCGAACGAAGCAAATATGGAATCGCCAACAAATTCTCATCCATTTGCGCAAAACTCATCCCAATCATGAAATAAACATCCGCCGAATCAAGTCCATTCGCAATCGCCTTCTCAAATTGCTTCGCCGCGTCCTGATAACGCTCCAACACATAATACAAATTTCCTAAACTATAATACGCCGCTGAGGCCTTGCTATCAAGCTCAATCCCACGCTCAAAAAAGCGCTCCGCCCGCTCAAAATCATCCATCGAAAGCAACACATTTCCGAAATTAATAAAGCCTACCGGATCATTCGGATGTTCCTCGATGACCTCCGTAAAAAGACGTACCGCTGTCTCTAAATCATTTTTTTGCATCGCTTCAATACCTTGTGCATTTTTATCCATCATGTCCTTATCCTCCTATTTTACCGCAACAGCGAGCCAAGTTTTCAGTGCCGTCACCGTTTCCTTTGTCTGTTCTTCCACACTAATCGTGGCATCATTATCACCATTCTGCTTTCCGTAAGCGCCAAATTGTGCGTGATTCCCACCTTTAATTGATACAAAAGTCGTGTTCTCAGGCAAGTATTTCTTGTCTTTTTCGTATGTATCCCAATTTAGCACACCATCCTTTGTTGCCGTAATTGACAACGCCGAAAATGGAGCTTTTGCAAGCGTTCCCTTCTCATCCGCATAACTCGCTAAAAAGAAAATACCGTCCAAATCATCCATATTTTCGTGAGCAAAGCGCGCTGCCATCGCACCACCAAGTGAATGTCCACCAATTACAAAATGCTCGTCCTCATGACTATCAATAATATCAGCAGCCTTATTTTGCCCAAAAACAGCCAAATCGAGCGGCATTTCCGCAATATAAACTTTATATCCAGCATTCGCCAATCCTTTCGCCATCGGAGCATAACTCAGCGTATCAATAAAAGCGCCTGGATAGAAAATCACACTTTCCTTCACATCCTGGTTCATCGGTGTGAACATCAGAAAACCACTATCATCCACGACATCCACTTTTTTCGTCGAATTCCCAGCCTCTTCCGCAAACTGACTCGGTGACGTGTTAAAGTAAAAATAAGCGCCCCCAACAATCAAAACCAGCACAGCCAACACAATCCATAACGTTTTTTTCATGCGAATCCTCTTCTCATCATTTATCAAAAAAAGAGTTCAGGAAATCATCCCATCCCAAACCCTTTTTCATGCGAATTACCCTACATATTGCAACTGTGCATCTTGCTTATAAATCTCGTCAATCGTTCCGCCGCCTAAGCAAACATCCCCATCATAGAGAACGAGCGCTTGACCCGGCGTCACCGCACGAGCTGGTTCATCAAACACCACATGTGCTTTATTTCCATCCAACAAATGCACGGTCACACCAACATCTTCTTGGCGATAACGGAATTTCGCCGTACAATGGAAAACCGCGTCAACAGGACGATCCGATACAAAACTCATATCCGTTGCTACAAGCGAATCCGAATACAGACTATCGTGATGGAAACCTTGCTCCACGAACAAGACATTATTCGCCAAATCCTTCCCAACAACAAACCACGGATCACCGTCGCCACCAATGCCCAAGCCATGACGCTGCCCAATCGTATGGTACATTAACCCATCATGCTTGCCCATCACTTTGCCATCAAGCGTCTTCATATCACCAGGTTGCGCTGGCAAATACTCACTCAAAAATTGCTTGAAATTGCGTTCTCCGATAAAACAAATTCCCGTGCTATCCTTCTTGCCAGCCGTCGCAAGCCCTGCTTCTTCCGCAATCCGGCGCACTTCCGGTTTTTCCATCCCACCAAGCGGGAACATCACCTTCTGAATTTGCGCTTGCGATAATTGGTTCAAAAAGTACGTCTGATCCTTATTCCGATCCACACCACGCAACATTTTAACCTCATTATCAATCGTTTCCACACGCGCATAATGCCCCGTTGCCACAAAATCAGCACCCAAGCTTTCCGCATGCTCCAAAAACGCCTTAAACTTAATTTCCTTATTACACATTACGTCCGGGTTCGGCGTCCGCCCCAATTTATACTCATCCAAGAAATATGTGAACACCTTGTCCCAATATTCCTTTTCAAAATTAACAGCATAATACGGAATCCCAATCTGATTCGCGACACGAATTACATCCTCATAATCCTCCGTCGCCGTGCACATACCAAATTCATCTGTATCATCCCAGTTTTTCATAAAGATTCCGATAACATCATAGCCCTGCTCTTTCAGCAAATAAGCCGTTACCGACGAGTCCACGCCGCCAGACATACCAACAACTACCCGCGTCTTACTATTATCCATTTTAACTACTCCTCACATTTATTTACAAAGTCGCTGTACCACTTTTACAATCTCACTTGCTGCACTCTCCATCTCCTCGTAGGAATTACCAAGTCCAAAACTAATCCGAATCGATTCGCGCACAGCCGGATGTTCCGCACCAAACAGCGCCACCAACACATGCGACGGATCCACCGTGCCAGCCGTACAAGCCGAACCACTAGAAACCGCGATTCCTTCCATATCTAAATTCATCAACAACTGCTCCACCGACACACCCGGAAAGCGAACATTCAACACCTGCGGCAACCCTTTTTCAAGCGAACCATTCACCTCAAAAAGAACACCACTCTCCGCAAAAGTATCCACTAAAACCTGCTTATACTCTGCAAAATCCGAACGTTTCTGTTTTCGCGACTCCAAAGAAATCCGCACAGCCTCCGCCATACCGCAAATTCCCGGCAAATTCTCCGTGCCAGCTCGCCGCTTACGCTCCTGCTCCCCGCCGTGAAAAGGATACTGCAAATTCGTCCCATTTTTCACATACAAAAAGCCAATCCCGCGCGGTCCATTAATCTTATGCGCCGTCACTGTCAACATATCCACGCCAAGCTCCGCGACATCCATCTCGAACATCCCAAAAGCCTGCACCGCATCCGTATGAAACAACGCCTGGTGCCCCGTCAACCGCTCGCCAATCGCCCGAACCGGTTGCACCGAACCAATCTCGTTATTCCCATACATAATCGAAACCAAAATCGTCTCGTCCGTAAGCGCCGCATCGAAATCCTCCAACGAAATAACACCCGTCTTGTCCACCGGCAAATACGTCACATTAAACCCTTTCGTTTCCAGAAACACACACGTCTCCAAAACCGCCGGATGCTCAATCGCCGTTGTAATAATATGTTTACCGTGCGCACGATTCGCATAGGCCGCTCCAATTAGCGCCACATTATCACCCTCCGTACCGCCACTTGTAAACACAATCTCACGTTCATCCGCCCCGATACTACGCGCCACAATAGCACGCGCCTCATCTAGCGCCTTCCGAGCCTCTCTCCCAGCATAATGAATACTAGAAGGATTCCCATAATTATTCGTAAAACTAGCCAACATCGCCTGCACAACCTCTGGATGAATTGGACTAGTCGCAGCATGATCCAAATACACACGTTCTACCATAAAATCGCTTCTTTCTATATTAAAAACTAACAATTAGCCTTTAAAAAATGTTTTTATAACCTACCCTATTTTAGCAAGAAACGGCGCTGAAAGCAAAGAACCAAGATGATTTTTGGATGAAAGCGCGTTTAGTTTCGCTGCTTATCTGTACTCTACTGTATTTCAGAGTGTGCAGGTGGGTTATATTTATTTTGAGTTCATTCCGAGTTTTGCGTTTAAAAGCACCTGATGGATTACCTGCTCACTACGTTCGCATGCATATTGAGCGCGCAGGAAAGCAAAATACGCTTTCTTACGCGCACAACAAAAAGCGCCCCATTCAGCAAAACGTCAAAATCCCGTTCACAAATGAAGCGCTCAAATCTCAATTTAATAATAAAGAAACCCCAATCGTACCGTCTTTAATACCATTGTTTGAACCCGCTATTAACAGCAGGTGGGTGCTCTGTCTGACGGTTTACAAGTCCTCGTGAAAAGGCATGTGCGCTGCGCCCGAACTTGGGCTCCCTAGGTAGATCAAATTGTTCGGTTCAATAATATAGGTACCATAACGAATACATTAGGGTTTCTTTATTGACCTAAGAATACCACAAAATTTTGCAGATTTCAATTTGGAGCACTTAATTAACAGAAAAAGATGTATCTTTTCTTACTTAGCAACAAGATAACATGTAAACGGTTAGCTTTGATAGCTTATTTCTTATTCTGATTAATCTTCTCATAAACCCCAGCAATCGTCTGCTCATACTTAGACGTCAACTTCGGTTCGTAATACTTCGCTTTTAACAGTCGATCCGGCAAATACTGCTGATCCACCCATGCATTTTCATAACTGTGTGGGTATTTATAATCAAGCGCCCGACCAAGCTCTTTCGCACCTGAATAATGGCCATCACGCAAATGATCTGGAACTTCGCCACTTTTTCCAGCTCGAATGTCTGCCAGCGCGCTATCAATCGCCATAATCGCAGAATTGGATTTCGGTGACAAACATAGCTCAATAACCGCATTCGCCAACGGAATTCGCGCCTCTGGAAAGCCAATTTTTTCAGCAGTTTGTATCGCAGACAAGGTATGTGTCGCGGCCTGCGGGTTCGCGAGACCGACATCTTCATACGCCATCACAAGCATACGCCGGCTTATACTCACCAAATCGCCCGCTTCAATCAACCGACCCATATAATGGAGCGCCGCGTTCACATCACTGCCTCGCACCGATTTCTGGAACGCACTCAAAACATCGTAATGTGCATCGCCGTCTTTATCGTGCGCCAAGCTCTTCCGCTGCAAGCATTCCTCAGCGACTTCCAACGTCACACGAACTTTTCCGTCATCGGCAGGCTCCGAAGAAATAACCGCCAACTCCAATGCATTGAGCGCGCTCCTGACATCGCCATTACTCGCCGTCGCCAAATGGGTCTTCGCATCCTCATCCAGCACAACATCGTATGTTCCAAGTCCACGCTCTGAATCCGCTAGCGCCCGGTCCATCGTCAGCTCGATATCCGCCACCGATAACGGCTTCAATTCAAAAATCTGCGTCCGACTCCTAATGGCCGGGTTAATCGCAATATACGGATTACTCGTCGTCGCCCCGATCAAAATAATTTGGCCACTCTCTAAATGCGGCAACAAAAAATCCTGCTTCGGCTTATCCAAGCGGTGTACCTCATCCAAAAGCAAGATAACCGTCCCGCTCATTTTTGCCTCTGCTGCTACAATTTCTAAATCCTTCTTATTATTCGTCACCGCGTTCAGCATCCGAAACGCATATTTCGTGCTGCCTGCAATCGCACTCGCAATCGACGTTTTCCCAATGCCAGGCGGTCCATATAAAATCATGGAAGACAACTGTTTTGCCTTTACCATCCGATAAATAACTTTATCCTTACCAACAAGATGCGTCTGCCCAACAATATCATCTAGCGACTTCGGCCTCATTCGGTAAGCAAGCGGTTGAATAGCCATATCTCTCCCCCTCTAATAATCTTTCATCAATTATACCATAAGAGCGTATGTTCTGTTGCGAAAAATATCTATTTCATTAGCTTCTTGGCGCCATATACTATATAATTATTCTGGTATCACGATTAGACAAGTTTCAACTAATCGTACGGAGGCGATTCTTCCTAATTATATCAGAAAATCGCGACATTATTTGGAGGTTATTATGAAAATCACAACAAAAGGCCGCTATGGCTTAACTATTGTACTAGAATTAACGCGATGTTTTGGACAAGGTCCCATTTCCCTCCGTTCCATCGCCGAAAAAAAAGGGTTATCCGAACACTACTTAGAACAATTGATTGGTCCACTTCGTAACGCAGGTATTGTCAAAAGTATCCGCGGTGCACACGGTGGCTATATTCTAGGTGATGAACCCGCAAAAATAACAGCTGGCGACATCATCCGCACCTTGGAAGGCCCTATTGTTCTTGTCGAAAGTATCGAGGATGAGGAAGCAGCACAGCGCGAACTTTGGCTCCGAATTCGTAATGCCGTCAAAGAAGTATTAGACAGCACAACATTAGAAGATTTAGCGAGCCATGGCGACGATCCACTACTCGACGGCTACATGTTTTATATTTAAACCGAAAAACTACTTACATTTCAACGTGAGTAGTTTTTTCTTTCGCCCATTTAGCCTTATTCAAAATTCCTTTTTCACATCCATATGTCATCTATTTTCTCGCAAAAAATTAACTTCAAATAAAAAGAATATTTAAACTAAAACTCCAAAATCCGCAAAAATCATTTAAAGAAAGCGCTATATGTTAGATAATCTAACAAAATTATAATTTTCAGATAAAATAGCTTGCTTTATTTTCAGTTTGCAGTATTATTATCACATAAACAAAAAACAAATGTTAGATTATCTAACAAAAAGGAGAGTGTCACATGGAAGCAGTATTTATGTTTTTTTGTACCTTGTTAGTTTGGCTGATGACACCTGGGATTGCTTTATTCTATGGAGGGATGGTTCGCCGTAAAAACGTACTAAGCACTGCGATGTATAGCTTTAGCTCGATGGCGATTATTTCTATTCTATGGGTTTTCGTTGGTTATTCTCTCGCTTTTGCACCAGGAAATGCTTTTATCGGCAGTTTTGACTGGACTTTCTTGCATAGCGTTGGTTTTGATGCCAATGCGACATACTCCGACGCGATTCCACATACTTTATTCATGATGTTCCAAATGACATTCGCTATTTTGACAGTAGCTATCATTTCTGGTGCTTTTGCGGAACGGATGAATTTTGCGGCATACTTAATTTTCATTATTTTATGGTCATTACTTGTTTATTCACCGGTTGCTCATTGGGTTTGGGGCGACGGCGGTTGGTTGCGCGAACTCGGAGCGCTTGATTTTGCCGGTGGGAATGTGGTTCATATTAGTTCTGGTATTACGGGGCTTGTGCTCGCAATTGTACTTGGCAGACGTAAAGAGGCTGAGAATTCCTCCCCACATAATTTGCCACTCGCTTTAATTGGTGGTATATTAGTCTGGTTCGGTTGGTATGGATTCAATGTTGGTAGCGCGCTGACGATCGATCATGTCGCAATGGCGGCGTTCGTTAACACTAATTCGGCCGCTGCAGCTGGTATTATCGGATGGGTCGCCGTTGAATGGCTGATTAACAAAAAACCGACGATGCTCGGTACGATTTCAGGCGCGATCGCAGGCCTTGTCTCGATCACGCCCGCAGCTGGATTCGTCACGGTTGGCAGTGCTTTGCTCATCGGCTTTCTCGGTGGCGCAATTTGTTTCTGGGCAGTATTCTGGTTGAAAGGTAAACTGAAATACGACGATGCACTTGACGCTTTCGGTTTGCACGGTATTGGCGGTATTTGGGGCGGCATTGCGACAGGCCTTTTTGCTACTACAAAAATTAACAAGCTCGGCGCGGACGGTCTTTTTTACGGAAATGCAAGCCTACTCGGTAAACAACTCATCGCTATTGGTTCCACGGTCGTTTTCGTTGCAATTGCTACCATCATCATTATCTATGTTATCAAAATATTCCTACCTATCAGAGTGGATGAAGACCAAGAATACAAAGGGCTTGATTTAACGCTTCACGGCGAAAAAGCCTATCATGATTAAGGGGTGGTTCTATTGTCAAACTTAACAAAAATCGAAATTATTACACGTCCAAATCGTTTTTACGAATTCCAAAAAGCACTCGCAGAAATCGGAGTTAGCGGACTCACTGTCACGAAGGCGCTCGGAACCGGTCTGGAAAAAGGCTTAATCGAACTATATCGCGGCAAAAAGAAGGAAAACAATGTGCATGAACGCATGAAGATCGAGATTGTTGTCAGCACGGTTCCTGTTGAAGCCGTTTTAGAAGTCGTAAAAAACACGTTACGCACTGGTGAACCCGGCGATGGCAAAGTTTTCATCTATCCCGTTGCCGAAGTCATTAAAATCAGCACCGGCGAGCGTGGCGTCGATGCTTTGCAAGATCATCCTAAAGAAAAATAGCCTTTAAAATGAGATGCGTATAAATAAAACGGAAGTAATTCTAAAAATACAATGAGAAATCGCGTTTTCCCCTTCCCGAAATGAAAAACAGAGCTTATAATGAAGAAGTAGCTAAATTGGATGTTTTTTATATATGAAGGAGAGATAGACAAAGATGCGAAAGATCCCCTTTTTTACAATTATCGCGATTGTTTTTTTAGCAGGAGGTTATTATTTTCTGCAAAACTCCGCTTCTCCAATAGATGTTTCTTTTAATTTTCTAGTCACACAGAAGAATGAGGACAATTCCGTTTCAGGAAACATCGAAGGAGCAGGTAGCAAAAAGATTAAGTTAGACCTTGACGAGTCACAATGGGATTCGGTGAAAGTCGGTAATCGCTATGCTATAGAGGCTAGATTTTACGACAAGCATGACGTGAGCAGCAAGGAAAAGAAAACATTAGAAGGTCCGTTTTGGTCGAATGAAACCAACACCGGAATCTTAGCGAATGACGTGGAGGTCACAATGATTGATACGTCCTCAGCTAATTGAATTAGAACCGTAGGCAAAGTAATGCCTATGGTTTTTTCAAACACAAAAATAGGATTCCCCACATAAACGACGTGGAGAATCCTGTTTTCATTACTTTATTCTGCTTTCTTCGCCTCAATCGCAAGTTCTAGCTCGGCCAGTTGTGCCGCGCTAACTTCACTTGGCGCATTCGTCAACGGATCTGCTGCACTTCCTGTTTTAGGGAACGCAATCGTGTCGCGTAAATTATTTCTGCCAGCAAGAATCATGATAATCCGGTCCAAGCCAAGCGCAATTCCACCATGTGGCGGTGTTCCATATTCCAACGCTTCTAGCAAGAAACCAAATTGATTTGTTGCCTCTTCATCGGTAAATCCAAGCGCGCGGAACATTTGTTGTTGCATTTCTTTTTTATAAATACGGAGTGAGCCTCCACCAATTTCATAGCCGTTTAACACGATATCATACGCTTCTGCCATCGCTTTTTCTGGCGCGGTTTCAAGCAATGACGCGTCTTGTGGCATCGTGAATGGATGGTGAGCGGACACGAAACGGCCAGCTTCTTCATCGTATTCGAACAACGGCCAATCTGTCACCCATAAAAACGCCAATTCGTTTCGATCAATCAAATCCAGCTCTTCCCCAAGTTTCGAGCGTAACGCACCAAGTGACGCCGCGACTACTTCTGCTTTATCCGCAACAAATAGTAATAAATCGCCAACTTCCGCATCTAAAACACCTGCAACTGCCTCCTGATTTTCCGGTGTGAAGAATTTGGCAATCGGCCCTTTGAAGCCATCCTCTTCTACTTTCATCCAAGCAAGGCCTTTCGCGCCGTATCTACCAACGAATTCGCCTAACGCATCGATATCTTTACGCGAATAGTTCGCCGCTGCGCCTTTTGCATTGATTGCTTTTACTTCGCCACCGCTTTCGATCGCGTTCGTAAACACTTTGAAATCAACATTCGCTACTGCTTCTGCCATATTTTTCAGTTCTAAGCCGAAACGTACATCTGGTTTATCGCTACCAAAACGATCCATCGCCTCAGCGTATGTCATGTGCGGGAACGGTTTCTCGATTTTAATTCCCTTCGTCGCCTCAACAACTGCTACCAACATTTCTTCGGTAATTTCTTGAATCTCCTCTTTCGTCAGGAAACTCGTCTCTAAATCGATTTGGGTAAACTCCGGTTGACGATCCCCACGCAAATCTTCATCACGGAAACAACGCACCACTTGGTAATATTTATCAAAACCAGCAGACATCAACAACTGCTTCAAAATTTGCGGCGATTGTGGCAGCGCATAGAAATTACCTGGATACACACGACTCGGTACCAAATAATCACGCGCACCTTCTGGCGTACTCTTCGTCAAATACGGTGTTTCAATATCGAAAAAGCCCATTTGATCTAATTTTTGGCGGAATGTTTTCGTGGCCGTATGGCGCATCTGAAAAATTTGATTCATCTCAGGACGACGCAAATCCAAATAACGATATTTCAAACGCAATTCATCCGATACATTCACACCATCTTCAATATAGAATGGCGGTGTTTTCGAAGCATTCAACACTTCAATTTCCTCTGCTAAAACTTCAATCCGACCTGTCGCTAATTTATCGTTGATCGCGCCTTCGCTTCTCGCAGCTACCGTCCCAACAACCGTTACCACAAACTCATTACGAACCGATTCGGCAATGGATAGCGCCTCTGCTGAAAAATCTGGATTAAAAACTACTTGGACGATTCCTTCACGATCGCGCAAATCGATAAAAATAAGTCCTCCCAAATCACGACGTTTTTGTACCCAGCCGTGTAGCGTTACTTTTTCCCCGATATGTTTCTCCGTGACATCGCCACAATACAACGTTCTTTTCTTCATTTGTTTTCCCCCTCTATTTGCTCGCGTGCGGCCTGTAAACCAGCCACCACAGCCGCTAAATTGATTTCCGTTTGCTCACCTGTTTTCATATTTTTCAACTTGCAGGTACCACTTTCAAGTTCTGTATCGCCTAAAATCATCGTAAACCGCGCATTTTTGCGATCTGCATCTTTTAATTGGCCTTTCATTTTGCGGGCCATGTAGTCTTTCTCCACGCTAAAACCGTTTAAACGTAGCTCGTTAACAATCGCCACAGCCTTCACCTCAGCCGTTTCCGTCGCTGTAATAACATAGCAGTCAAGCTCGCGCGCCACAGGAAGTTCGATTCCTTCTACATCCAACGCAGCGAATAAACGCTCCACGCCTAGACCGAAACCAACACCCGGCGTTTCCGGTCCATCAAATTCTTGCACCAAACCGTGATAACGACCGCCGCCACAAAGTGTGGATTTTGCGCCAAAACCTTCCGCCGTACTCATAATTTCAAATGTCGTATGATTGTAATAATCCAAGCCACGAACAAGCGTCGGATCAACTGTATAAGCAATGCCTAATGCATCCAAATATGTCTTCACTTTTGCAAAATAAGCAGTTGATTCCTCATTCAAAAACTCCAAAATCGATGGCGCCGTCGCAATGAGCGGGTGGGCATGATCGACTTTACAATCTAGAATGCGCAATGGATTTTTATGCAGACGCACTTGACAATCCGCGCAAAACTCATCGATTTGTGGCTCAAAATGCGCAACTAATGCATCTTTATGCTTCAAACGGCTTTCTTTATCGCCCAAACTATTAATCACGAGTTCAATATTTTGTAGTCCCAATTCTTTATAGAAGGACATTGCGAGTGAAATAATCTCCGCATCAATCGCAGGATCATTACTTCCAAGCGCCTCCAGCCCCATTTGAGTGAACTGGCGTTGTCTCGCGCCTTGCGGACGTTCGTAGCGGAACATCGGGCCTGTGTAATATAACTTTACTGGTTGATTCACTTGTCCGAATAATTTATGTTCTACAAACGCACGCACAACGGATGCCGTGCCTTCTGGGCGCAATGTTAAACTTCTATTTTTCTTATCTTGAAACGTGTACATCTCTTTTGAAACGATGTCCGTTGTATCTCCTACGCCGCGTTGGAATAATTCTGTATGCTCAAAAATCGGTGTCCGAATTTCTTCATATTGAAATCTCTCACAAATCGATTGAAAAACGCGCTCTACATAATGCCATTTCTCTACTTCTCCTGGTAAAATATCGCGTGTTCCTCTTGGCAATTTCATCTGCATGCCTTATCCCTCCTAAAAATTACGATAGTATCGTTGGCTTTGGCGTTTTTTGTGTTTCCATGGGAACACAAAAAACTCCCGCCCCTGTCTTAACTAAATAAAACAAGGGACGAGAGTTAACCCGTGGTACCACCCTAAATTGAGGAACAAAAAAATCCCTCCACTCAAAACAGTTAACGCCTGTCAACGTTCTTACTTACTAAGCATCATGTGCCTTTCAGCAAGAAGCCTCTGGAGTGTCTTTCTAACAATTTAACTGCGACAGGTTTTACAGCCTAGGAACCCGTCTCTCTTTACCAGCAAATGCTTGTTATACTTTTCTCCGTCATCGGTCATCTATTAATTACCCTTAAGACTACTAGAATTTGGCTCAAAAGTCAACAACGTTTTGAAAAATAATCGCGAATTTGTGGGTTTACTGTTTCATAATACCTTGTTTTGTGATAATCTTTTTATAGTAGATATTTATTTAGGGGTATAGGTGGTGTCCATTGATGAAAAATAAGTTCCTGTTTATAACCGTGCTCTCGTTCTTGCTTATTGGAGCCGGCATCTTGTCTACAATCGCGATGGCAAATGCAAACACGGTGCAAGTAAAAGCAGAGGTTCTAAACGTCAGAAGCGGACCAGGACTCGCATTCGACGTCACATCTCAAGTCAGAAAAAATGAAATTCTAAACGTGATCGATGAGGAAAATAAGTGGTACAAAGTTCGCCTCGAAAACGGGCAAAGTGGTTACGTGGCAAGCTGGCTCGTTAAAAATATCGATGTCAGTGCTTCCAGTAACAGTCTCGCTACCGTTACAAGTGACGGCGGTCTGAATGTTCGTAGCAAACCATCCACAAACAGTACCATCCTCGGAAACTTGAAAGGCGGCGATCAAATCACCGTCACAAGTCAATCCAATGGTTGGACGCAAATCCAGTACCAAGGTCAAACAGCGTGGGTGAACTCGACATACATTAAGATGCAAGAATCAGCAACCAAAGAATCGAAAAGCAATTTGCAAACCGTCACCATCCGATCTAACGGCACGAATATCCGTTCAGGTCCAGGTCGCAACAATAACACGATTGAGAAAGCCGATGCCGGAACCGTCTATAATATTGACGGCGTGCAAGGTGATTGGTATCAAATAACAACATCATCTGGCGCACAAGGTTACGTCGCAAACTGGGTTGTCGACGTCTCAACATCCAAAACCAAAAGCGCACCAAAATCCAAAACAACATCACTCGCCGAGGCAACCATCGTTATTGATCCAGGTCACGGAGGAAACGATCCAGGCGCACAAGGTCAGAATGGTACCGTAGAAAAGAAAGCAACCTTAAAAACAGCCAAATCGGTAGCTAAACGCCTAGAACAAAGCGGTGCAAAAGTTATTTTAACAAGGGATAGCGATGAATATGTTTCCCTGAAAGATCGCGCTCGAAAAGCAGAAAAATACAACGCAGACGCCTTCATCTCGCTTCATTTTGATTCCGTAGAAGACGCAAGCGACGCAAGTGTCAACGGACAAACAACGTACTACTATAAAAACAAAGACCAAAGCTTAGCCGAAAGCATCAACGCGAGCCTAGCAAGTAACCTATCAAGCAAAAATCGCGGCACACGCTCCGGCGACTTCTATGTACTACGCGAAAACACCCAACCATCCGTGTTGCTAGAACTAGGTTACCTAAGCTCAAGCATCGACGAAGAAAAAATGAACTCCAACAGCTTCCGCGAAGACGTCGCCGATTCAATTTTTGAGGGGTTGAGCGGGTATTTTAAAAATTAGGTACTGAAAGAGCCCGTTAGACTCGACAGAAATTGTTAGAGGCAGCAGGGATAGAATGCTCCCTTTGCTCGCACTCATATTGATACTCTAAGGAACCAAAATACGATTCCTAAGAGTATCAACAATTTCCGAGAGTCTGGCTCTTGAAGTCCGATTCGGAGACGCAAAACCCGCACTTGGTTTTTGTGGAGGGCACGAAAATTTCGAGGAGCTAGCCCGTGAGACCCGATTCGGAGACGCGAAACAAAGACGCCCAAACATTTCCCAAAACAAAATAAAACACAAAAAATGCTAGGACAAGATTCCAAATCTTGTCCTAGCATTTTTTCATTACCTAACCCACAACCCTATTTCCCCAACAACTCCTGCGAGTCCAAAATAATCGTCACCGGACCATGGTTCACAATCCGCACATCCATCATCGCACCGAAAACCCCAGTCTCAACGACAATCCCTTCAGCCGCAAGCAGTTTGTTAAACAAATCATACAAATCCGATGCCGCATCAGGAGCCGCCGAATTCGTAAAACTCGGACGGCGCCCCTTTTTCACATCGGCATATAAAGTGAACTGAGAAACACTAAGAATTGCCCCGCCAAAATCTCGAATCGACAAATTCATTTTATCCTCATCGTCTTCAAAAATACGCAATCCGACAATTTTATTCACAATATACGTTACGTCTTCTTCTGTATCGCCATGCGTGAAACCAACTAGCAGACAAAGCCCACCAGCGATTTCTCCCACATTTTCATCATCAATCGTTACACTTGCTTCATAACAGCGTTGCGCCACAACTCGCATACTAAATTCCCCCAGTCAGCCTCAATTCATTAAACGTCTAACCGTGTAGACATCAGGAACTTGCTTGATCTTATCGACAACGCGTTGCAAATGATTAATATTATGAATCTGAAGCGTCAGAACGAGCGTCGCCATTTTGTTATTATCAACTTTTGCATTGACGCCGTTAATATTGCTTGTAAGGCTGTTCACGACTTGTAAGATATCATTCAGCATACCATTACGATTATAGCCAAACACCTCAATATCGACGTTGTAGTCCGTTTTAGCCGTCATATCCGCGTCTTCCCAATCAACATCGATCAAACGCTCAGTATCTGGACCAGTGACATTCGGACAATCTTTCCGGTGAATCGAAATACCGCGGCCTTTTGTGATATAACCAACGATTTCGTCACCCGGAACTGGATTACAACAGCGCGATAAACGGATGAGTAAATTACCAACACCTTGCACAACCACGCCTGCATTATGCTTGATTTTAAGCCGCTCGTTATTGCTGTCCGTCGTGTGTTTCGGCTTCGCTTCAATTTTATTTGTTAGCATTTCTGCTTGCTCTTCCAATTCCCGTATGCGGCGCTCTTTCTCCGTCAAACGATTCGCAACTTGAAGCGCTGTAATACCGTTATAACCTACCGCCGCAAACAAATCATCTTCATGACTAAAATTCAGGCGTTCTCCAAGCTTATTCATATTTTCCGTTGTCATTACTTTCTTCGGATCAAAGTCAAGTTGGCGCAACTCTTTTTCAACCATATCGCGGCCTTTTTCGACGTTCTCTTCCTTCGCTTGACGTTTGAAGAACTGACGAATCTTATTTTTCGCTTGCGACGTCTGCACGAGTTTCAGCCAATCACGACTTGGTCCATACGAATGTTTCGACGTCAAAATTTCAATGATATCGCCTGTTTTCAGCTTATAATCAAGCGTGACAATTTTGCCATTGATTTTGGCGCCTATCGTCTTGTTCCCAATTTCGGTATGGATTCGATAAGCAAAATCAAGCGGTACAGAACCGTTTGGCAGCTCGAACACATCTCCTTTTGGTGTAAAAACATAGACGACATCGGTGAACAAGTCCAGTTTCAGCGATTCCATGAATTCCTCGGCGTTTTCCGACTCATTTTGATATTCAATAATTTCGCGGAACCAGCTCATTTTGTTGTCGAAGGAAGTCTTCGAATTGATGACTTTCCCCTCTTTGTAAGCCCAATGCGCCGCAACCCCGTACTCTGCGATTTGGTGCATTTCCAGCGTCCGAATTTGCACCTCTAACGGCTCGCCTTGCGGACCAATCACCGTCGTATGAAGCGACTGATACATGTTTGATTTCGGCATCGCAATATAATCTTTAAAACGGCCCGGCATCGGCTTCCAACGCGTATGGATGATACCAAGAACCGCGTAACAATCCTTGATGCTATCCACTAAAATCCGAACCGCTAGCAGATCATAGATTTCGTTAAACTGCTTGTGTTGCTCCGACATTTTGCGGTAAATCGAATAAATATGTTTCGGGCGACCAGAAATATCCGCCTTGATATTTAACTCATCCAAATTCTCATTCACGCCATCAATCACATCTCGCAAATAACGTTCCCGCTCTTCCCGCTTCTGCTTCATCAAATGCACAATGCGGTAATATTGTTGCGGATTCAAATAACGTAACGCGGTGTCCTCAAGCTCCCATTTTACACGGGAAATCCCCAAACGATGCGCAATCGGTGCGAAAATTTCTAACGTCTCATTCGCAATACGGCGCTGTTTCTCCACCGGTAAATGTTTCAATGTCCGCATATTGTGCAGTCTATCTGCCAATTTCACGAGCATAACGCGAATATCCTGCGCCATCGCGATGAACATTTTACGGTGATTCTCCGCTTGTTGCTCCTCATGCGATTTGTATTTAATTTTTCCAAGTTTCGTAACGCCATCGACAATCATCGCAATTTCTGGGCTAAACGCCTCTTCTAAATCCTGCAATGTAATTGGCGTATCTTCTACAACATCGTGCAAAAATCCAGAAGCAACAGTAGCCGGATCCATCTCCAGCTCCACCAAAATTCCTGCCACTTGGATAGGGTGAATAATGTAAGGTTCCCCCGATTTACGGAATTGATCCTTGTGCGCCTCACGTGCATAGTCACACGCCTTTTTGACAACCGCAAGATGCTCCTCATTCATGTAATGAGAAGCCATTTCAATTACTTGATCCGCTGTTAAATTTTGTTCTTTAGCCATAATGTCCCCACACCCTTTTCATCCACGCTATCTATAAAGTATGTAAAAGCACCCACGAATGAGTGCTTTTTAAAATAATTCTTATTTGATATTATAACATGTTTTAGACGACTCACAAAGTAATTTTGTTGCTTGAGCCTGAAAAAACACTTTTTTTGAAAATAGCCTTAGAAATCCATCAAAATTAGGCGGTCATATCCTTCTAATTTTTTATGGCCTTCAAGCTCTGTTAGTTCGATTAAGAAAGCACAGCCAGCCACAACGCCGCCGAGTTCTTCGACAAGTTTAATCGTCGCCTCAATCGTGCCACCAGTCGCTAACAAATCATCCGTAATAAGCACCCGTTGTCCAGGTTGAATCGCATCTTTATGCATCGATAATTTATTCGTGCCATACTCTAAATCGTATTCCATATCCACCGTTTCACGCGGCAATTTATTCGGTTTACGAACTGGTGCAAAGCCAATTCCAAGCGAATAAGCCACCGGACATCCGATAATAAAACCACGCGCTTCAGGTCCAACAATGACATCCACACTTAATTTTTTTGCATATTCTACAATTTGATCCGTCGCAAACTTGTAAGCCTCACCATGACTCATCAATGGCGTAATATCTTTAAAAACAATTCCTTCTTTCGGCCAATCATTAACAATCGCTACATAACTTCTCAATTCTTCTAAGTTCATTTCACTATTTCCTCCAAAATTGAATTCCCCTTCGAATTCATCAGCTTCTCCATCCAATCGTACAGTTCGTTGTAATTGGAGTAGAGTAATTTCTGTTCCATCGCAATACGGTATTCTCGAGCTTTATAAACGGCCGAGTCCTCCAGATTACGTTTTTCCCCAATTTCATTCAATCTAATCACGCCATCCTCTATTGTAGCAAAATTTAGATCAAAAAACACGCGTGACATAAAATCAACTTGATCATCCGTCCAGCTAAATTGTTTACAAAGACGCGACATATTTTGAGCGAGCGGGAAAGGTTGATGTTTTTTTAGTACCGCATAGAGTTGCGCGAAATGTTGCCGACTAGGCATCGATGCAATCGCATTCCCATTTTCGGCTTCGACATGCAAATAGATCCGATCCGCCGCCGTGTTCGTAACCAATGCCTCAAGCAAAGCCACATCATCCGGCATATCCGCAAAAATAAGGTCTTTCGTCGCAGCATCCACGCAGTCCTCGATCGACTGAATCTGCGCACAAACAAGATTCGCATTAGACGCTAACAATTTTTCCTTAGTTCCGTCTTGGAAACACACGAAAACTTTATCCGCCATACCATCCGTTTGCAGCAACTTTTCCCATTCCGCGCGACTTCTGACATCAAACAATTGCCAATGTCCAATTTTCAAATCCACGATGCGGAGTTGCGGTTTACGCATATTATTCCATTCATTGATCGATAATTCGCCGACCACATCCACTTTTGCCATCGGAGAAATTTTTTCAACGAGCTCGCCAGTTCCAAATCCAACTGCATCAACCGAAGCACCTGAATCTGCTGTAATCGCCGTTTTCAGATGGTTCTTGTCCGCGCCAATCCGCTTCGTACCGCTCAACCGAACACCTTCCAACGCAAAAACTGGTTTGGGATTATCCGTACCAAAAGGCGCCAACTTGTTCAACTGCGTGATAAAATCAATCGTCACCGTCTCAACTGGAATCGCCTCTTCCACACGCAAAATCGACACAAAATCATCCGGCGACAACGTTTCCCGAGCCAGCTTCGATAAATTGGCCCGCAACGTCGCCACATCCGCTACATCAAGCGTCATACCAGCCGCCATTGGATGTCCACCAAACGCTTTTAAAAGCTCCTGGTTCGCATCAAGCGCTTGGTATAAATGAAACGCCTCGATACTCCGCCCAGAACCTTTCGCGATTCCCGTCACCTCATCAAAACCAAGCACAATCACAGGTCGCGCGTAACGATCCACCAAACGCGAAGCCACAATCCCAACAACACCAGGATTCCAGCCCGCTTTCCCGATGACAAGCACTTCATTCCCTTCACCAAGAAACTCCGCTTCAATCATCGCAATCGCTTCCTCAGCAATCTGTGCCACAATCGTTTGCCGTTCTTTATTTGCCTCATCAATTTCCTCCGCCAAGAAAACCGCCTCTTCCGGATCTTCCGTAAGCAATAAATCAGCCGCCGGATCCGCAGGGCCTAAACGACCAACTGCATTCAAACGTGGCGCAATCACGAAACCAATCGTCTCCTCATTCGCCTCAGGAAGTTTCGCGCTAGCCAGTTTTGCCAAAGCAGACACACCGATATTCGCATTCTCCCGCAGAATTCGCAGTCCTTTTTGCACAAATAACCGGTTCTCATCCGTCAGCGAAACCAAATCCGCCACCGTCCCAATCGCCACTAAGTCCAGCAATTCCGTCGGTTCCTCGCCTAACAACGCGTGAGCCAGCTTGTAAGCCACCCCAACACCCGCTAAATCAGGAAATGGGTAATTAGACTCCGGATGACGTGGATGAATCACAGCGACCGCCTCAGGCATCGTTTCCTTCGCCTCATGATGATCCGTCACAATTACATCTAGACCAATCTCCTTCGCATGCGCCATCACATCAAGCGCCGAAATCCCATTATCCACCGTAATCAACAAATCCACGCCCGAATCCTTCGCCTGCGTAAAAGCCGCCACATTCGGTCCATAGCCTTCCGTAAAGCGATTCGGAATATAAAAATCAGCATTCGCGCCAAGTTTACGCAACGTTTTCAACAACACCGTTACACTCGTCACACCATCCGCGTCATAATCCCCATAAACAAGAATCTGCTCCTCGGCCTCAATCGCCTGCTTAATCCGGTCGACCGCAAGCCCCATCTCTGCAAACAAAAACGGATCATACGCTTCATACTTATCCGGATTTAAAAATTTATCCAATTGACCAGCAGTCGTGACCTTGCGACGCGCAAATAATTCCGCCATCGGTAGCGTACATTTCAGCTCATCAGCCACCTGTTGCATCGCCGCCGCATCCGCCGTCTCCACTTGCCATTTATATTTAGAATGAATCATGATTTACCACCCCTCAACCTACCCATTATACCCAAAAAACATAAAAAAGACCACCTAATTAGGCAGCCTTCATTTAATTTCCATCATACAGTCGGTTTCGGCGCATTGTCTGGAACTTCTACTTCCGAAACTTTTACTTTACGCGATTTTTCCGCAGCTAGGGAACGTTCTAATTCCTTTTTCGCAGCTTCAAGCGTCTTGACTTGCTTCTTCATCGAATTCGTACGAACAATATTCAGACAGAAGAAAATCAAACCGCCAATCAAAACCGATCCCAAAATAACTAAAATCAGCGGCCACTCCACATAAGCAAACAAGAAATTCACCTTCACATCATCCACATTTATCACCGCAAAAATCGCAATCACAATCGCCAACACAATCCCAACAATTACTTGCCATTGTACTTTCATCTTAAAATCTCCTCCTTAATCCCATTTCGGCTGCCCATAAAGCAACATCAAATTCTCTAAATCACGCGAACCAACCTGTATATCAATAATCGCCGACAACTCAAAATGAACCTCGCCGTAAGACTCCGCGTCATTATCCAAATCATCCATCACGATGTGTTCCTTCACAACATGGCGCACATAACCATTCAACGTCTCACGCTCATCATCCTGATCCAAAAACACCGCAATCGCTATTTTCTGATCCATCGCCAATGTCAGCACATTCACCAATAAATTCCCAAACGTACTCAGCTCAAAATCATCATGCTTTTCCTGATTCAGATAATACAACCGCTCCGCTCGCTTATCATCCTGCCCACCAGCATCGACACGAAAAATCAAATCTAGTTTAGCAATCAAATACCCAGCCGCTCTTGCCTGCGATGAAACAACCCGCAACACCAAGTAATCCTTCGTTACCAACTGGACAAAACCGCCATACCGTCCATCTTTACTCGTCGCATCATTATAAATATACAAAATCGTCTGTGCTTTCATCGCATTTTTCAACACACGACATAAAATCTCTCTGTCCATCAAAATCTCCTCATTTCTTTCAAATCATCTGAGGACGAGCGATTTTCCTATTTCTTAACATACTTTCTTCTGTGCATTCTAAATCCCCCTAAAACGAAAATACCCAAATCGCACAATAGACTAGCGCCAAACCACCAGTAATAAGTAGCGACTTCATGACATACCATGGCAAAATCATCAACATTAGCGCAACCGCACCTGCAATGATAGAAAAGAAAAACGAATCCCAACCATCAAAACTAGGCCAACCACCATCTAACCAACCATTATGCCAGTCCTTCGAATATAACAACCCGAGCACAAAAAGCACCACACCGATCGCTATCACAACTATCTGCCAAATCATGTTCCCATCGTACTCCTTATTCTCAATAAAAAATGCCGAATGCCTACCTCACCTGATTTTTTACATCTCAGATAAGATAAACATTCGGCATTAGACGCGTTAGCTAAGTCTTGCCGAAAATCCGCTTACCACAGATTATACGACTGGTTGGTCTGTTCTTGCGCGTTTCTTTTTCTTCTGCGTATTAATAACGCCTTTTTTCTTTAACTCACGTTTCTTGAATACGAACCACAATTGCATTGCCATGAAGATGGATGAGAACACACTAGATACTAATCCAACTAATAGCGCAATCGAGAAGTTCAGGATCGACTCATTACCAAAGATAATAAGCGCGATAACCGTGAATAATACAGTTAATATCGTATTGATGGAACGGATGAATGTTTGACGTAAACCATGGTTAACCGCAAAAGCGATATCTTCCGGTTTTTTGAAGCGTCCCATTTTGAAGGAAACGTCTCGAATCCTATCCGCCGTAACAATCGTATCATTGATGGAGTAACCGATAACGGTCAGCACCGCCGCAATAAATGTCAGATCGACCTCCAGCTGGAAGATACTAAAGAAGATGAAGATCATGAAAGCGTCAAATAGTAACGACAGAATCGTCGCGACACCCATTGACAACTCGAAACGAAAAGCGATATAAACCACAATCAGTATCGAGGCAATGGCAAGCGCCCATAATCCATCCTTCGCAAGTTCCTGTCCAACAGTCGGCGTTACCGTACTAATATTAGGTTCCTCACCATACGCTTTCGTGAAGTGTGTTTTAAATTTAGCCACTTCGTCTTGCGTTAGCGCTCCTTTATAGCTGATAACAGCGGTCTTATTATTATTTTGGAACGTGACATCCTCAGAAGGCATATCGATTTCTTTCAAATCTTTGTCAATCATTTGCTCCGTTAGCGGTTGCTTCGAAGTGACCTCCGCACGCGTACCACTCGCAAAATCAATACCTAGATTTAGCTTGAATATCGATAATATCACTATCCCAACTACCACAATAACTGTGAACGTGGTTAGGAAAGCACGATGATGTTTCACAAAATCATACTTATCAAAATGCGTTTTCAAATCAAATGTCTGCTTACCTTCATGTAAATCATGAATATCTTTACGTCGAACAGCAAACAAACCAGGCTTATTATTCAACGCGTTACTGCTTACTAGAAGTCCCATAAGCGCTCTTGAACCCCAAACAGCAGTCAAGAAACTTACCAAGATACTAATAATCAGAACCGTCGCGAAACCTTTAATAGAACTTGTTCCGAAGTAGAAAAGAACCCCAGCAACGATCAGCGTCGAAATGTTTCCATCAAAGATAGCTCTGAAAGATTCTTTCCCACCTGTATCGAAGGCTGTCTTCGTGGATTTACCAACCTTGAGTTCTTCCCTTATCCGCTCGTAGGTAATAACATTGGCATCTACCGCCATACCAATACCAAGAATTAACCCGGCAATACCTGGTAGTGTAAGGGTTGCATTTAACAATCCTAGAATAAGCAATACGATATATGTGTATGCCACAAGCGTAATAGAGGCAATAATACCTGGTAAACGATATACAGCCATCATGAAGATAAAGATAGCAATAACACCGATTAATCCAGCTAAAACAGTTTCAGACAACGCATCTTGACCAAATTGCGCGCCAACCGATGTAGAATAAACTTCTGTCAATTTAACAGGTAGCGCACCAGAATTTAATAGATTCGCAAGTTCTTTCGCAGAATCCATCGTAAAACTACCGGAAATCTCAACTTTCTTCGTATCCAACTCACGATCTACGTTTGGAGCAGATAAGTATGCTGGATTTTCTTTCACACGCTCTGTTTTGTACTTCAAGCCTTCTTTCCAATCTAGCCAAATGACTAACTGGTTATCAGGCGCTTTCGCTGCAATTGTTTTCGTTACATTCGCAAATTTATCTTTGCTTTTTAGTTCCAATGTAACAATTGCTTGGTTTTTGTCGTTTGTGACAGCTTTCGCGCTGCCAGGTACAAGATCACTACCATCCATCATCAGTTTATCGTTAGCATCACGGAACGATAAGACTGCTTGTGTAGATAGAATTTTTCGTGCTTCATTTTGATCGGTTACACCCGCTAGTTGTACACGAATACGATTACCACTTTCAATCGTGATGACCGGCTCGTTTACACCCAAGGCATTAATCCGCTGATCGAGCGTTGCCACGGTTTCTTTCATTACGTCATCTGTTACTTTACTTTTTCCATCAGCAGGTTTCACTTGGTAGAGAACCTCGAAACCACCTTGCAAATCTAGACCGAGATTAATCTTATCTAGAACAGGTTTTACAGTAAAAATAACCGTTCCAAAAATAATTGCTACAATCAGGAAAAATGTAATTATTTTACTTTTCTTTATCATTTCTTTCTAATTCCTCCCTCATCTACTAACAACAGACACCTTTGTAGGCGCCATTACGCTATGTAGAATGCTACTCTTGACCCTCCGTTAGTTGCAATGAAGTATCTTCCTTCTTCGCTTCACCCGGTGGTCCCATGGTAATAAAGTCCATTAATGATGCTATCTTCATTTGTAAAATGTCGTGAATGCGCTGATGCAAACGCGGGTCCTCTTGATCCTTCCAAACAACTTCAACCAAAAAAGACCAAATATGTTCCGCTTTGATTTCGCGGTAACCCATCAATTGAAAATCTTCTACGCGAATTAAAATTGCTGTTTCTAACTGGTCATACCATTCTTTGTCGGATCCCATCCTCATTCTCACACCTTCTTTTTCAAACAACATAGATTCATTTTATCTAATTATGAAGTAAATGGGAAGCATAATCTCCAAAAAAGCCAAATCTTTATTTCCAGCCTACTCACAAAACGATTATATTGAACCTATAAAATGTAACTTTTCTTGCTTGGCGATATTTCTATATACCCATATATCTACAAGAAAAAACAAGCCGCTACAAGGAATTTAATCCACGGCTTGTTTTTTTCAAAAAGTAAACTTATTTTTTCTCAGTATCCACTTCCGTTGTTGTTACTTCTTCAACTTCCGCTTCCACTACTTCTTCCTCAACTGCGTCTGCTTTCGCTAAAACAGTACGAACTGCATTGCGATCAAAAGTTAGTTCACTACCAGCACAATCAAGTACAATATTGCCATCTTCAATTGCTACGACTGTTCCGTGCAATCCTCCGATAGTAATGATTTTATCGCCTTTAGATAGACCACTTTGCATTGATGTTACTTCTTTTTGACGTTTTTGTTGTGGACGGATAAGCAAGAAGTAGAACAATACGATCATTAATAATAACGGTATTAACATTGCCATGTGTTTATTCAGCTCCTTTCATTTTTATTCTATATTAGAAATTTTTCGCATTCGGACCATTAAGGCCATACTGCTCAAAAAATTCTTCCCGGAAATCAGCAAGTCGGTCGTTCATAATTGCGCCACGAACCTGCTCCATTAAGTTTAACAGAAAATGTAGATTATGATAAGTAGTAAGCCTAATTCCAAAAGTTTCATCACAACGAATCAAATGTCGAATGTAGGCACGCGAGTAATTTTTGCATGTGTAGCAATCACAAGCTTCATCAATCGGACGGAAATCACGCGCAAATTTGGCGTTTCGAACAACTAACCGACCTTTACTTGTCATACATGTACCATTTCTCGCAATACGCGTTGGAAGCACGCAATCAAACATATCAATCCCACGAATCACGCCGTCAATCAGCGCGTCAGGCGAACCTACACCCATCAAATAACGCGGTTTATTCGCCGGTAATAATGGCGTCGTATACTCCAACACTTCATTCATAATATCTTTTGGCTCACCAACAGACAATCCGCCAATCGAATAACCAGGAAAATCCATTGATACAAGATCACGCGCACTTTGCTCACGTAAATCTTTATACGAACCACCTTGCACAATTCCAAAAAGACCTTGGTCATGCGGACGAGCGTGCGCTTTCAAACCACGTTCAGCCCAACGAGACGTCCTTTCAATCGATTTCTTCATGTAGTCATGTGTTGCTGGATATGGCGGACATTCGTCAAACGACATCATAATGTCCGACCCTAACGAGTTTTGAATTTGAATCGCTTTTTCAGGTGAAAGGAACAGCTTATCTCCGTTCAAATGATTGCGGAAATGCACGCCTTCTTCCTTAATATCACGCATATCGCTCAAGCTAAACACTTGGTAACCGCCAGAATCCGTCAAAATCGCCTGATCCCAGTTCATAAATTTGTGAAGACCACCAGCTTCCTCAATCAAATCCTCACCAGGTCGTAGCCATAAGTGATACGTATTGCTCAAAATAATGCCTGAGCCCATTGCTTTTAGTTCCTCTGGAGACATCGTTTTAACTGTCGCAAGCGTCCCCACCGGCATAAACATAGGCGTATCAAAAGAACCGTGCGGCGTATGAATTTTGCCTAGACGGGCGCCTGTTTGCTTATCAGTTTTTATTAGTTCATAGGTAATCGCAGCCATTTTCTACCTCTTTCTATTTGTGATATCCAAATCATAGCATATCTAAAAAAGCACCGAAAAACAAGTCTTTTCTAGCAAAAAAATAAATTAAGCATAAATAAACATCGCATCGCCGAAACTAAAGAAGCGATATTTCTGCGCAACCGCGTGTTCATAAGCCGTCATAATTTTTTCGCGATCCGCAAGCGCACTAACCAACATGATAAGCGTCGACTTCGGCAAATGGAAATTCGTAATCAAGGCATCCACCGCTTTAAACGTGTAGCCTGGCGAAATAAAAATCTCCGTCCAACCACTGTCTTCTTGCAGTTTCCCATCAAATTTTGACGCAATGGTTTCCAATGTCCGAATCGATGTCGTTCCCACAGCTACCACCTTGCCACCAGCCGCTTTCACATCATTTAATTCCTGCGCAGCTTCCACCGTCAAACAGTAAAATTCCGAATGCATTTTGTGATTAGCCGTATCTTCCACATCCACTGGCCGGAACGTTCCCAACCCAACATGAAGCGTCAAAAATACCACTTTCACACCTTTTGCACGCACCTGATCAAGCAAGTCTTCCGTGAAATGCAACCCAGCTGTTGGCGCCGCCGCAGAACCATTTTCACGCGCAAAAACAGTTTGGTAACGATCTTGGTCAGCCAATTGCTCCTTGATATACGGAGGCAAAGGCATCTCGCCCAAACGTTCTAAAATCTCATAGAAAATACCGCTATACTCAAATTGCAAAATACGGCCACCGTGTTCCAATTCTTCCAAACAAACCGCCGAAAGTTCGCCATCGCCAAACACAATACGCATCCCTTTACGAATCCGTTTTGCCGGTTTCACAAGCGTTTCCCAAGCATCGCCTTCTGTCTGTTTCAACAGTAAAACTTCGATATGCGCACCTGTTTCCGCTTTTTCCCCGTGGAGTCGAGCCGGCAACACACGCGTATCGTTCAAAACAAGCGCATCACCCGCATCCAAATGCTCCAAAATCGCAGGAAAATGCTTGTCCTCGATAACACCCGTTTCCTTATTCAATAACATCAAGCGACTAGACGTCCGATCAAGCAATGGCGTCTGCGCGATTAATTCCTCTGGTAATTCAAAATCAAAATCCTCTACTCTCATTCCGACACACCTTTTCATTCACTTTTCGTTAATCCTAAATGCTCATAAGCTGCATCCGTCACCAGTCTCCCACGTGGCGTCCGCTGCAAAAAGCCAATCTGTAACAAATATGGTTCTTGCATATCTTCAATCGTTTCACGTTCCTCGCCAATACTCGCCGCAATCGTATCCAAGCCAACCGGCCCACCACGAAACGAGCCAATAATAGTCGCCAGCAAACGCTGATCAATCGTATCCAAACCACGCGGATCCACTTGGAGCAGCGTCAACGCCTCACGCGCCAAACTTTCCGTCACCAAGCCATCACTACGAACTTGCGCAAAATCACGCACTCGTTTTAGCAACCGGTTCGCAATCCGAGGTGTCCCACGCGACCGTCTCGCAATCTCCACCGCGCCATATTTCTCGACTTCCGTATCCAAAATATCCGCCGTCCGCGTCACGATTTCCGTCAACTGCTCCTCCGAATAAAATTCCAAATGATCAATCACGCCAAACCGGTCACGCAAAGGCGCTGATAACTGCCCCGCACGCGTCGTCGCGCCAATCAATGTAAATGGCGGTAAATCCAAGCGCACCGAACGCGCCGTAGGACCCGTCCCAATCACAATATCCAAACAATAATCCTCCATCGCTGGATATAGAATCTCCTCAATCGAGCGGTTCAATCGATGAATCTCATCAATAAACAGCACATCCCCCGGTTCAAGCGTCGTCAAAATCGTCGCCAAGTCACCAGGACGCTCAATCGCAGGACCACTCGTCGTGCGCATCGCTGTTCCCATTTCATTCGCAATCACCATCGCAAGCGTCGTCTTCCCCAGCCCCGGTGGCCCGTATAAAAGCACATGATCCAGCGCCTCTTCCCGCTGTTTCGCCGCCTCAATAAAAACCTCCAAATTATGCTTCACTTTTTCTTGCCCAATATATTGCGCTAAGGTCTGTGGGCGGAGACTTTTCTCGAAGGAAACTTCTTCTTGATTCACGTTTTCACCAGAAATGATGCGGTCTTCCATATCACATTCCCCCTATCCTTATTTCGTCATGAGCTGAAGCGCCAATTTAATATAATCATTGCTCGTCAACACTTCTTTTTCCAATTTCGGCAATACTTTTTTGAGTTCCCGCGTACTATAACCAAGTGCCTCGAGTGCCAAAACTGCCTCCTCAAGCGCTGGCGGTAGCCCATCGGAAATGTCCTTCGTCGCCTTTTGAACCGTAATCTGATCTGCCGCCACATCCGCAAGCTTCCCTTTTAAATCCAAAATAATCTGGCGCGCCGTCTTTTTCCCAACGCTCGGAAACTTCGTCAAATACACGTCATCTTCCGCTTCAATCGCCGAAATAAGTGGAACAGGATCGCCCGCAGCAATAATCGCCAGCGCACTTTTCGGCCCAATTCCAGACACGCCAAGCAATTTCTTAAATAAATAACGCTCTTCGGAAGTCTGAAAACCAAACAAGGAAATATTATCCTCACGCACATGTTGATATAAATAAACCTTGGTCTCCTTCCCCTCTAAACTCGAGAAAGAAAAAGGATTCCCAGTAATAATTTGATAACCAATGTGACCCGTCTCAATCACAATATACTCCGGAGAAATATCCGTCACCGTACCTTTTATATATTCATACAAAGAAAATGCCCCTCCATCTAAAAATAAATTCACTCCCTCCATGATAGCATAAAAAAGAACATTTGTACTACCACAAATCATTGTTTACGACATTTTATCCCGTTCCAACTTGCTTCAAGCCAAGAAACCGCATACAATAAGTATACGAGGTGATAACCATGTCAGAAAAAACAATCACGACAACCCTGAAAAAATTACTAAATATAATCGCATCCACCGGCAGCCCCGCAAACACATCCGTGACCAATCACCATATCAATCAAAAACTAAAACAGTTAAAGAAAGAAGAAAAATAAGAAAACGACTTACAAATATCCGTCTAAACGCGAAAGACAGATGCTTGTAAGCCGTTCTTTTTTTACCCCAAATGCGTAATATTCTCTGCAATCACAGCCGCAGACGCATCAAATTGCTCTTGTTCCAATTCATTCAATGATAACTCAATGATTTCCTTGACCCCATCCTGCGCTAGAACAGCTGGCACTCCGATAGCAATCCCACGTTTTCCGTATTCCCCATCGAGCACACAAGAAACCGCCAAGGCACGATGACTACCACTAAAAATATTGCGACAAATTTCCACAATCGTTCCAGCAATACCATATTCCGTGCAGCCTTTTTGATGATATATTTCAAAACCAGTATCCCGCGCACGGTCACCAATTTCCTTCAAATCAAATTCCGTTCCAAACTTCTCTTTACTATAAGCGTTAATCGACTTCCCGTACACCGACGAATGCGACCAAACTGGAAATTGCGAATCACCATGTTCCCCGAGCACAAACGCATCAATACTCTGCGGCGCCACATCCAATTGCTCCGATAACAAGCGACGCAACCTTGTCGTATCCAACCAAACCCCCGTACCGAGCACCCGATGCCTTGGCAATCCAGAAAGCTGCCACACCTGATACGTAATAATATCAACAGGGTTCGCTGCCACTAAAAAAATCCCCTCAAAACCATTGCCCATCATTTCGGGAACAATATTCGCAATAATGCGCGACGTACTTTTCAGCTCATCCAATCGGGTTTGCCCCTCTTTCAAAGCCCCCGCCGTCACCGTTATTACCGCAATATCAATATCACGGCAGTCCTTCGCCTCACGTACGCTTATTTTCATCATGCCATGCGTAAAAGCCGCCGCATCCGCTAAATCCTTACGATGGCCCTCCACGCGCTCCGTATTCAAGTCAACGAGAATTAATTCCTCACAAATATTCTGATTCACAAAAGCATGCGCCGCCGCTGAACCAACATTCCCAGCACCAATAATCATTACTTTTCTAGGTTTCAAATGAACCAATCCTTCCTCACACGATTCTTGCCCTTATTTTACACAGAAACAGCTCGAAAAGAAAGTAATCAGCGTACTATTTTTGCACAGTTTGCAACATTTCCAATTGAGGCGAACTCGTTCCAACCACAACGTCCTGCACTTGATACACGAAATAGCCACTCAAACCTAACAATAAAGTTCCTAAAACCGTACCCGTCACAACTAATTTTTTCATCTTCATCCGCTCCATTCACCTTATTTATAAACCCATTTTACCAATAAAATGATCAGCTTTCCCGTGATTCAGATGACATCCACCTTACAATTTTGACACAAAAACCTAAGTCTAGAGTATACCAAAAGTAAATCGGCGAAAAGCGTTCGCATTGTTGGGGCTGTTCGAAATGAAATGAGTTACAGCCTCAACATGCCTATGAGCATCGCGAATAGGCGATCCTTCAGGAAACTTGGAATGAGGCCGTGGTAAACTTTATGGTTCTGCTACGCTTAACTTCTCGCATGGTCGGGGATACGACTCCCTCCCTACTTTCAGTCATCATGTACAAGTCGTACACTCCGCTTTGTTGTGGTTGTTTGAAGCAAAGCGAATTAGAACCTCAATATGCAAAAAAATGGAATGAGTTTGCCATCCTCATTCCACCAAACTTCCTGAATACAAACGCTTTCGCTCGATTTGTGTAACGCAAGATTTACGTCCTACCCGAAAATAAGGGTTTAAAGTTTCGCGATATCTTGCTTGTTTTGTGTGAAACTAAGTCTTTATAAGCCTCTGCTAGTTAAAAATCTTCATACGGCGGTTTACGAGACACGCACATAATGCCTGAAATGAGTAATAACGCGCCTGGGACGATCCATAACAGTTGAATCAGAATAAATCCAACTCCTCCGACGATAATCAATCCGATTCCCCAAGCTTTCGGGTTCGATTTGATCATACAGGCCGCAACAATGGCAAAACCAGACATGAAAAATACTAACACACCCAGGCCCATCATACCAAAGCTAAAAAGCCCACTCCACACATCTTCTGGCATAATCGCGGCAATACCAACCATAAAGAAACCAAACACAATCGTTACTATGGATGCAATCACACCCGTAATCCCGCCAATTAATCCCAACACAAATTCTGCTGTTCTAGTCATTAAAATCTCCTTCTCATTCACAATTTTAAAAGCTCCAAGCCTCTAAAACAAGATTACACTAATATCTGAGCGCTGTAAAGCTACTCAAAATCCATCCGCATTCGTATAAACTTCCTGCACATCATCGTCGTCCTCTAGTGCATCAATCATTCGCTCAAACTGCTCCTTTTTATCATCAGGAACTTCATTCACAACTTGAGGAATCATCGATAATTCTGCCGTAGCAAACGCATATCCCGCCTCACTAAGCGCATCCTTCACAGCTGTAAAAGCACTTGCCTCCGTATAAACCTCAAAAGCTTCCTCACTCAGCTCCACATCATCCGCCCCAGCCTCAATCGCCTCTAGCATAAATGTATCTTCATCCACTTCTAAGCCCCCACGCTCAATCACAATATAGCCTTTTCGATCAAACATGTAAGCGACACTTCCCGTCTCGCCAAGGCTACCACCATTCTTATTAAACGCCACACGCACATTCGTCGACGTCCGATTCCGATTATCCGTCAGCGTGTGCACTAAAACCGCGATTCCGCCAGGTCCATAACCCTCATATGTAATCTCATCATAATGTTCCCCGCTCGTATTTCCAGCCGCCTTGTCGATCGCCCGCTTAATGTTATCATTCGGCATATTAACCGCTTTCGCCTTATCCACCACAAGCCGCAACGACGCATTGGTAGCAATATCCGCTCCACCCTTCGCTGCCACAAAAATTTCCTTCGCCAACTTCTGAAAAACTTTTGCCCGTTTAGAGTCCTGCGCATTTTTACGCCCTTGAATATTCTTCCACTTCGAATGCCCTGCCATAATCACTACACTCCCTTAAACTTATTACTTAAAAGTCTAGCCTAGTTCGCATGAAACTTCAATGAAAACGGTATGCAAAAAATCACGCGCAACCGATTTTAACTGGTTAGGCGTGATTCTAAATGTATTATTTCATCTTCACAGGAAGACGATAGACATGATACGTTCCCAACTCCCGCGTTTTCCCACCAAGCAAAGCGATTTCTTCCAGAGCATTCTGGACTAATTTTGCCTCACCATCAGAAAGTAAATCAATCAAAAAGAAATACTCTCCCAGCGATGTTTTTAACGGTCTGGATTCAATTTTGCTCATATCGATATTGCGCCAAGCGAACGTTGCCAACACTTTATGAAGCGCCCCCGGCATGTTATTCGGTAAAATAACGCTGACCGAAGTCTTCTCTTCCTCGCGATCAGGCAAAGCGATACGCACTGGATTTCGACTTAAAACGACAAACCGCGTCTGATTAAGCTCGATATCCTGCGCATTTTCTTGAACGATTGTAAGTCCATACTCGTCAGCCGCCATATAAGGCGCGATAGCCGCAACTAGCTCATCCGGATGTTTGCTTACCCATTCCGCAGCATAAGCCGTTGAAGGGGTCGTTTCGCGCTCCACACCGTACAGTTCCGTTTGCAAGAACGTATGACACTGCGCAATTGCTTGAGGATGCGACATCACTTTTTGGACAGATTTCCAGGTAGCTTCATTATTTGGGTGAACCATGAGATGTTGCGCAATCGGGACGACAATCTCCGCCACAATCGGCACGCTCGAAATATGAAATAAATAATCTAGCGTAATATTAACCGTTCCTTCAAGCGTATTCTCAATCGGAACAACCGCCACATCCACTTTTCCTTTTTCAATCGCCATAATGCAATCCGGAATCGTTGCATAAGCGACCGCTTCCCCATCTGGAAAAGCGCTAATCGCTGCTGAATGCGTGAATGTCGCAACAGGCCCCAAGTAACCAACCTTCATAAAAATGCCACCCCTTTATTAATCGATGAATTCAAACTCGAAATCAAACAAACGAATCGTTTCGCCATCTTTCGCACCACGTTTACGAAGCGCATCATCGACACCCATCGCACGCAGTTGACGAGAGAATCGTTGAATCGAAGCATCACGCTCAAAATTCGTCATCGCAAATAGCCGTTCTAATTTCTCACCACTAAGCACATACGTACCATCTGGATCACGCGTAATTTCGAAATCAGGCGCCTCAGCTTGGTATTTATAAAGAACCGTTTCCTCTTCTTCTTTTTCAAGCAACTCATCAAGCGGGAATTCTGCCGTCGTTTCCAGTTTATCCGCAATCGTAAGCAACAACGGATTCAGACCCGTTTGCGTTACAGCCGAAATCGGGAAAATCGGAATCTCTTCTTTTAGCTTCCCTTTAAAAATTTCTAACTGTTCGTCAGCACCTTCCACATCCATCTTGTTCGCAACGATAATCTGCGGACGCTCCATCAAACGTAAATTATATTGTTCTAACTCATTATTAATCGCTAAATAATCATCATACGGATCGCGACCTTCTGACACCGACATGTCAATCACATGCACAATAACACGCGTCCGCTCAATGTGGCGCAAGAATTGATGTCCTAGACCAACACCTTGGCTAGCACCCTCAATCAAACCAGGCAAATCAGCCATAACAAAACTACGACTATCCCCCGTATCCACCATCCCTAAATTAGGCACAATCGTTGTAAAATGGTATGCCGCAATCTTCGGACGAGCCGCAGAAACAACAGATAACAATGTCGATTTACCAACACTTGGGAAACCTACTAAGCCAACATCCGCCAATACTTTCAACTCTAATTGGATCGAACGCTCTTGCCCTGGTTCACCATTCTCCGATAATTCTGGAGCCGGATTCGCCGACGTTGCAAAACGTTTATTTCCACGTCCACCACGACCAGCTTTCGCAATAACTGCCTGTTGACCATGCGCCACTAAATCCGCGATAACTTCGCCTGTATCAACATCCGATACAACTGTTCCTTGTGGTACTTTTATAATTAAATCATCCGCACCACGTCCATGCATACTTTTACTCATACCATGCTCGCCACGCTCCGCTTTAAAACGGCGCTGATAACGGAAATCGATCAATGTACGTAAACCTTCATCTACTTCAAAAACAACATCGCCACCATTACCACCGTCACCGCCAGCCGGTCCACCATTTGGAACAAACTTTTCTCGGCGAAATGCAACCATTCCATCTCCACCATCACCAGCTCTTACATATATCTTAACTTGATCTATAAACATAATCATTCTCCCGTCCAATTTTATATCATCTGTTCATTATAACGAACTTTACTTGCATAGTCATCCTTTTTCGAAAATATTTTATGGTTGGGTGGATTTTTTCATACGAAAGAGCCTAAATCCACTTTACAGGTTTAGACTCTTCTCTCATGTATATGGCGTCATATTTGGCGCCTTTTCGGATCTAGCTTGTGTGGTTCTTGGAAAGCGTCGTTTGCTTTTTTAGAACCTCAATATGCAGTAGAACCTAGTGAAACTGTCTTCCTTTAGCTCGGGCCGTTTCAGCTTTGTTGTGATTCTTAGGAAATGTTCTGTATTTCCTTAGAGCCTCAATATGAGTGCGAACATGGGGAGTATTCGTTCCTCGCTCTGAGTCATGCTCGGCGCCTCCGGATCCGGCTTCAACGGCCAGACTCTCGAAAATTTCGTGCCCTCCGCAAAAACCAAGTGCGGGTTTTCACTGCGGCCCCTAACAATTTTTTTCGATTCTAACGGGCCGTTTCAGCACTTCTTTGGATCCAGCTTCAACGGCCAACTCCTAGAAAACTTCACGCCCTCTACAAAAAGCAAGAGCGGCTTTTTCCTGCGGCCGCTCCAGTTTTTGTCAGAGTTGAACGGGCCGTTTCAGCACTTCTTATTTAAAAGCTTGCGCCGCTTTCACTGCTTTCTTCCAACCGCCATATAATTCTGCTCGTTCTTCCTCTTTCATCTTAACTTCGAATTTCTTATCCAATTTCCAGTGTTTCTTAATCTCACTCTTATCTTTCCAAACGCCCACTGCTAAGCCTGCTAGGAATGCGGCGCCGAGTACTGTTGTTTCGCGATTTTCAGGACGTTCTACTGGTACATCTAGAATATCCGCTTGGAATTGCATAAGGAAATCGTTGGCACACGCTCCGCCATCCACATGTAGCAACTTCAACTCGATGCCTGAATCTTTTTCCATTGCGTCCAACACATCTTTTGTTTGATAAGCCAAGGATTCAAGTGTCGCACGAATAAACTGCTCTTTCTCCGTTCCACGCGTCAAGCCAAATACCGCACCACGCACGTCAGAATCCCAATAAGGCGCTCCTAAACCTACGAACGCAGGAACAACGTACACACCATCCGATGACTCAATCCGAGACGCATAATTTTCCGAATCTCCAGAATGGCGCAACATCCGCATCCCATCACGTAACCACTGAATCGCAGAACCAGCAACGAAAATACTACCTTCCAGTGCATATTCTACTTTTCCATCAATGCCCCACGCAAGTGTTGTCAGCAATCCCGTATCCGATTTAACCGCTTTGTCTCCGGTATTCATTAATAAGAAACAACCCGTGCCATACGTATTTTTTGCCTCGCCTTTTTCAAAGCAACCTTGTCCGAACAACGCCGCCTGCTGGTCACCCGCAATCCCCGCAACCGGAACCTCTTCACCAAAGAAATGATACGGTACAGTCGTGCCATACACCTCCGAAGATTGACGAACTTCTGGTAGCATCACTTTTGGAATATTCAACATCTCAAGCAATTCATCGTCCCACTGCAAATCATAGATATTGTATAAAAGCGTCCGCGAAGCATTCGAATAATCCGTCACATGCGCCTTCCCACCAGTCAACTTCCAAACTAGCCACGTATCGATGGTTCCAAACAGCAATTCACCATTTTCCGCGCGTTCCTGCGCACCATCCACATGATCTAAAATCCAACGAGCTTTCGTTCCCGCAAAGTACGCATCAATCAATAATCCGGTTTTGTCGCGAACGATATCATTGTAACCGTCCTCTTTCAACTGATTACAAATATCCGCCGTTTGACGAGATTGCCAAACAATCGCATTATAAACCGGGTTTCCCGATTCTTTCTCCCATACCACCGTCGTCTCGCGTTGATTCGTGATACCAATCCCCGCAATATCCTTCGATGAAATATTCGTTTTCAGTAACACACCCGCGATAACCGCTAAAATCGACGCCCAGATTTCATTCGCATTATGCTCCACCCAACCTGGCTTCGGAAAAATTTGCTCGAATTCCTTCTGTTCCACACCGATAATTTCGCCCGTCTCATCTACAATCATCGCTCTTGAACTAGTCGTACCTTGATCTAACGCTAAAATATATTTTTTCTCCATCTAAAATTCCCCCTTCAAAATAAGTATGTCATTTTTTCAAATTTTGTCACGCTTTTTGCTTTTTATCAAGTTGCATCGTGAATAGTAAAATCACAAGGAATACAGCAAGGAAAATCCATAACCAAATTCCGAAATCCTCTTTAATAATCGCGTTATAACCTAGTCCACCAAGCGCCCCACCAACAATCGGTCCTAAAACAGGAACCCACGAGTAAGACCAATCCGATCCACCTTTTCCAGCAATCGGCCAAACAAAATGCGCAATACGAGGTCCGAGGTCACGCGCCGGATTAATCGCATAACCAGTCGTTCCACCAAGTGACATCCCGATAACAATGATGAGCCCACCAACAACTAATGGATTTAAACCATCTGAGAAACTGTTAGCCCCAATCGATAAGAGTCCAAAAACCAGAACAAAAGTACCTAATGCCTCACCGAAAAAATTCGATGTGTAATGACGAATCGCTGGTGCCGTTGAGAATACGCCTAATTTTGTAGGTTTGTCTTCTGTTTTTTTCCAATGTGGGTAATAGTGAAGCCAGACAAGCGTTGCACCGATAAATGCACCGATAAACTGCGCAGATATGTATGGAAAAACATCCGCCCAAGGGAAATTACCAGTTAACGCCATTCCGATTGTTACCGCTGGATTTAAATGCGCCAAACTCATGTAACCGGAAACATAAACACCCATTGTAACCGCTAAGCCCCAAGCAATCGTGACAACAACCCAGCCACCTGCCTCCGCTTTTGACCCCTTTAGTGAAACGCCCGCCACGACGCCGCCACCGAATAATACCAAGATCATCGTTCCTAATAATTCTCCTAAAAATTGTGTGCCAATACTTGTGTCCATTTATTCCAACTCCTTTTGATTTTTTGGTCTAGACACCGCAACGTAACACGCCCCTTGTTACTTATCGCCCGTAAACCTTTTCTTCATTTATTTCAAAAAAAGAATGACAACCAAAACTAAGCACTGCATAAAAGCAGACTTATAGACGTTTTGATTGTCATCTCTTCTCCTGACAAATTTATTAACTTAAAGCTATTAAATCATATCAAGAAAACGCTGTCAACCCTTTCGCCCATAAGGTTGCTTGTGTTTTATTGCACTTGTCTATGGACTATACCCTAACAGATACGGCCGGTAAACATGATTTTGGTGGAGAATTGGGTTTTGGAGTTGCTTAAGGATTTACGGAAGAGTAGTTAGGTGCTTCGGGCTACAAGCCGGGCATCTGGCTGTTCAAACGCTCACGAAGGATTAACCGCTCGCTTTGCTCGCGCTTATATTGGGGCTGTAATTCACTTTGTTCAAACAGCCCCAACAACAAAAGAGACCCCTCAAAGAAGGATCTCTCGTCATATTATGCTTCTTGTGCTACTGGATAAACACTAACTTTTTTCTTGTCGCGACCCATACGTTCAAAACGTACGATGCCGTCTGCTTTAGCGAAAAGAGTATCGTCGCCGCCGCGTCCAACGTTAGTTCCAGGATAAATTTTTGTCCCACGTTGACGGTAAAGGATAGACCCACCAGTCACGAATTGGCCATCAGCGCGTTTAGCACCTAAGCGTTTCGACTCGGAGTCACGTCCATTGGATGTAGAACCACCGCCTTTTTTATGGGCAAAATGTTGAATATCAAATTTTAACATGAAAATTCCACCTCCTACTTTTTGGAGTTAATCGTAATATAATCAGGATAGCTATACGCTAAAGATATCAATTGATGCTCCATGCCTTCCAGCAATATTTGAACATCCTCACTAACCCCTAATTTTTCCGGGACAGAATAATAAAGATAGCCATCATCATCTTCCATCACAGGTTCGACTCCCATTCTTTCACTAATCGCATTTACCATGCCAAAAGCAATCGATGTAGCCCCTGCACACACCAAATCAGCGCCTTCTTCAGCGAAATTCGCATGTCCATCCATCTCAAAAGCAACGATTCGTTCTTCATGCCGAATAAAATCTACATGAATCATAAGTATCATCCCCTTTACAAATTACGCGTTGATTGCATCAATCGTTAATTTTGTATAAGGTTGACGATGACCTTGTTTTTTGTGATAGTTCTTTTTAGGCTTATATTTGAAAACAGTCAATTTCTTAGCGCGACCTTGTTTTTCAACTTTTGCTGTAACTGTTGCGCCGTCCACGAATGGAGCCCCAACTTTAACAGCGTCACCACTAACAAAAATAACTTTGTCAAATGTTACCACGTCACCAACTTCACCTGCTAATTTCTCAACATAGATCTCTTGGCCAGCTTCAACTTTAACTTGTTTTCCACCTGTTTCAATAATTGCGTACATACTTGCACCTCCTCATATACTTAGACTCGCCATCATGAGGGGATTGTTAGAAACAATACTTGACCCTATTCTGAGCGGTTGTAGCATGGTGCGCTACAAACATAACATTAGAATGATACCATAGAAAGAAAGCCTGTGTCAACAACTATTGTCAGTGCTCCACTTGTGATATTCGATAAAACGGCCGCACCTCATCCGCAATCATCCAATCAATATCTCCATCAAACGAAATTTCATCCAAAAAAGCATCCATAACATCCATCGTCACCGTCACAGCAACATAGGATGGATCACTTGCAAAAACACCTCTAAGCTCCCGCTCCATCTGGTAAATAAGCGTCTGAACAGAAGAAACGTACCCACTACCCTCACATGTTGGACAAGCACACTGCATTTCCTCGATAAGCGATTTCTGTCGTTTGCGCCGTGTCAATTGCATCAAACCATTCTCAGAAAGCCCCTCCACACGAACCGTTGTCGTATCTAAAGACGCTACTTCCTGTACTCGCTCCTGTAAACGATCTAATTGAACACGACTCATTCCACCGATAAAATCAACTAAAATAAAGCCACTCATATTTCGTAATTTCATTTGACGACCGATTTCTTCCACCACCGCCAAGTTTATGTCAAACGCCACCTCATCCACTTCTCTTTTCGATTTATAATTACCAGAGTTCACATCAATCACCCACATAGCCTCTGTCTTCTCAATAACGATAGATGCGCCATTCTTTAAAAAGACAGTTGGGCGTAGCAATCGATTAATTGCAACTTCAAGATTATAGGCAGAGAAAATCCCACCCTTTTCACGAAAAAGCGATACATTAGGAAATTGCGCTTGCAAACTACGATAAAGTGCAGCATCATCACAAATAATCTCCGTTTCATCCGTCACAAGAGAATTACTTTGCAACATTGTCGGAATACTAACCATTGCTTCTTGAATTTTCCGATTAGATCCTTTCGCCCGCGTCACAAGCTCTTCCATTTCACGCCTAGCTTGCACTATATCTTCCTCTATTTCAGCCGAGCTAACATCAGCCGCAACAGATCTTAAAATCACGCCCTCAGTCTCCTCTAACAACGGTGACACGAGTTGCTGTAATCGAATTTTATCTACTTCTTTTATTTTCTTAGATATCGCCAAAAATGCTTTCCCGTAGCTGTAGACTACAGAACCACAAGATACCTCAATTATACCAGTAAGTAGCGGAGCCTTCGTTGCATTCCCTTCCCGCTTCACCTGCACCATTAATTTCAATCCCTCGTGCAATCTGTACGACTCAGGAATATCCTGCAAATGGATAAATGCATTCTCTTTGTATCCTATGTTGACAAATGCAGCATTGATTTTCTGATTTATTTTTGTAACCGTTCCCCAATAGATATCTGATACTTGCGGCTCCATAGTCGGTCTGATAATGTCCAGCTCCACTAATACCTTCTCTTCTAAAAAAGCAACCCTTTTTTCTTTCCCCATAGCGTTAATAATAATTCTCAATGCCATGCCTCCCAGACACAATATTTTTTTATATTTCTATACCAGACTGCCAGGGATGTTCTAGATACTTCATATTTATCTGCTAGCGTTTGTTGGTCAAAATCCTTTAACTCTGGATATCGATTTGTAATAACCGCGTATTCCGCCGCACCGATAATCGACTTATAATCTACATTTTTTTTGAACGTACTTGGATATGCCTCAAAAAAGCCCTGTAACAAAGCTTGTATCTCTGCTCCCACCTTAACGTCATAGCGTCCAATCGCTAATTGGGAGTACATCCATACTTCTGGCATATCAAATACAACCTGTTTTGCATTTCCCGTAGACTCTTCCATCGAATCACTAATTGTTTTCTCCCAGGCCAATATCTCACCTTTCTTAACATTGTAGGATCTCGTCAGCTCTTCCATAAATTTTTGCCTATCTGCAGGCATTAAAAACATGTAATTTGACGTGGCGACAACCGCTCTTATTTCATCATCTGACAAAACCTCCGCACTACTCATCACATGATTAATGATCTCAAAACTAGCCTGCTCCTCTTGTTTCTCAATAGGTAAAGGGTTCCTATCTCTATACTTTTCTATAATACGACGTGTATCCTCTGATTTCCATTCATCCATAAAAAACTCCTCCTGTAGCAAAAAAGCTGGTTATTAATAAGAGACATCAACGTCTCCATTAATAAATCCAACTTTTATTATCTGTCTAATCAATTACCACCAAATAAGATTTTTAAGCGGCTAAAGAAGCCTTGTTTTTGCTCGTCAATTGACATCAATGGAATAGATTCACCAAGTAGTCTACGAGCGATGTTTCTATATCCAATACTTGCTTTATTACTAGCTTGCATAGAGACTGGCTCACCACTATTAGAAGAACGAATAACCTCATCGTCATCAATAATAATACCAATCAACTCAATAGATAGATGCGTCGTAATCTCATCAATATCCATTACATCACCATTTCGCATCATTTGTGTCCGAATACGATTAATAATCAGCTTAGGTGCCTCAATATCCTCTTGCTCCAATAAACCAATTATCCGATCAGCATCGCGAACAGCCGATATTTCTGGCGTTGTTACTACCAAGGCACGATCTGCACCGGCAACGGCATTCTTATACCCTTGCTCAATTCCAGCTGGGCAATCAATAAGAATAAAATCGTAGTCTGGCTTCATTTGCGTGATTAACTCTTTCATTTGTTGTCCTGTGACAGCACTCTTATCTGTTGTTTGTGCTGCAGGTAAAAGAAACAGCAAATCCTCAAAGCGTTTATCTTTAATAACCGCTTGATGCAACTTACAACGTCCCTCCACAACATCAACAAGGTCATAAATAATGCGATTTTCTAGACCTAAAACAACATCGAGATTTCGAAGTCCGATATCCATATCGACTAAGCACACTTTCTTGCCTTGCAATGCAAGTGCTGTACCAAGGTTGGCCGTTGTAGTCGTCTTACCAACGCCACCTTTTCCTGAAGTTATAACTATAGCCTCACCCATGATTATTGCCCTCCTTGAAAATTAGAAATTTCTGGTCTAATTTTTCTTAAAATGTGTAAACTATCAATTCCTAGCTTACCTTTTTCATCTATATATGCAGTCAGAATATTCTCTTCCACCCGACCTTTATTTTCCTCATCATCGAATCCGCGAATCTCACCGGCAATTCTAATTTGTGATGGATACTGGAATTTACCAGTAACAACCGCTTTCGAATCCCCTTCAAAGCCCGCATGAATAATTCCTTTTACATTTCCAAGAATAAAAATATTACCTGTTGCTCGAATGGAACCACCTGGATTAACATCTCCAACAAGTAGTAAATCGCCTGGCACATTAATTATTTGACCAGACCTCACGACTGTGGCTAATGAAAAAATCTGTTCTTCCTCTTTCCACTTCTTTGCATCTTGTTTACTCATGACATTACTTGTAAATCCACGAACTTCCATTGCACTATTTTCCTGGATAATAGTCATAATACTTTGTTCCTCATCTTCTGTAAAAAGGCGATTTCCTATATGTACTTGAACAGACAACTTTTGATCCTGAGATACTATTTTCTGCTGTTCCTCAAGGTGTTGCAATAATCCTTCTTCCAGTTCGACAATACTCGCTACATCACTTAAAAAAATGCTTATACCATCTTTCGTCCCTTTTATTTGGACATACTTTTTCAACTTACCCTCACCTCACAGCCTATATATTTAGTATACACTAGAATTCAAAAGATACTTCTCCATCATAATAAAATTATATCAGTCTGTAAAGCCCTTCTCCAGTAAGTAAAACCAACTTACTGGTGATGTATTCAAAATACATACAAGCAAACAGACTGATATCAACTTTCATTCCATTTTATCTTCCATCGCTTCTCTTTAGTTTTAACAAAAAGCTTTTGAATGGGAAATACATGATCAAAAAGAACGCTAAATTTAATAAAATCGTTGTCCACAAACGTTGATCTACAAAGGATGCTAGTACCATATCAGTTCCACCAATAAGGACATAAAAACCATATACTAAACACTCCGTAAGTATCACATTGAAAATAGCTACAAGCCCAACTAACATGATATTATTCTGCAGAACCTTCATAAATTTATCCGTCAGATATACAACCAAGGGGAAAATTGCGAAATAAATTCCTAGAATCCCCGTGTAATAAATATCAAAGACCATTCCCAATATAAAAGCATAAATTAATGTAGCATTTCTGCTATAAAAAGCGGTCATTAAAACGAGCATTACAATAAGAAAGTGCGGGATAAATAATCGTTGTTCACCAAAAAAAGCTTGGCTAAACAACATGCTAGAAACACCTTCCAAAATAAAAATCGCGATTGCAATAAGTGGCATTACAACTACTTTTCTCATATTCATCAGGAGCCAGATCCTTCCGATTCATCACCTTCCAATGTACGTTTCAATACAATGACGTGACTTAAATCATATAGATCAGCACCAGGTTTCACAAGAGCAGTCTGTGATAATCCCATCTTATCCGTTTCAACTTTTTCAATTGTCCCAATAAAAATGTCTGACGGGAAAATCCCACCTAAACCAGATGTAACTACCTTCTCGCCTTTAGTAAATTTTTGATCTACCGGTAATTGTTTCATTTCTAACAATCTTTGCTCAGCATCATAACCATTGATAATACCGTATGCAGCAGCTTTTCCTTGCACAATCGCAGAAATCCTATTCCTGTCATCAGTGGAACTAAGCAACTTCACCGTCGAAGATTTCGCACCTGTCTTAGTGACCTTTCCGATCATACCCTCAGGAGTACGGACAGCCATATTAGGTTTCACGCCATCCACAGAACCTTTGTCAATTTGAATTTGTGTATTCCAATTGTCCGGATTTCGTGAAATGACCGTTGCATTAATTGGTTCATAATCGCTAAGATCTGCTTCGATATCTAATGATTTTTTTAGCTCTGCATTTTCTTTACTTAAATCTGATACTTTACTTTCAAGTTGTGCCAATTCTTCTAAACGTTTTTTTAGATGCTCATTCTCGGTGTAGGTGTTTCTTAAGTCTTTTGCACCATCAAAAAAACCTGCAACAAAGCCAACTGGTTTGGAGATAATATTTTCTCCAAACCCCGCAACATCTTTCACAAATTGCTCTGGCCATGATGCTTTACTTTTCCCACTCAGTGAATATCCTACCAATGCTACTAAAACAATAATGGATATCAACAAGATAATTAAACGTTTATTTAAGAAAAACTGTGGCATAATGAACACCTCATCTCGTCAATCCTCTTCTTTTACAACTGTTCAATAGGTACCAAAAATCCACCAAAAAATAAGTAAGTTACATTAATTCATTTTTTTCTTTTTGTATAAATCCATATTTTCTAGTGATTTACCTGTTCCAATTGCAACACAGTCAAGTGGATTTTCAGCAATAATTACTGGCATTTTTGTTTCTTCTGCAATGGCTGAATCTAAATTACGAAGAAGCGCGCCACCACCAGTTAAAACGATACCTTTATCCATGATATCCGCAGAAAGCTCAGGAGGAGTGCTTTCCAAAGTACTCTTCACTGCATCAATAATCGAAGCAACCGTATCGGCTAATGCCTCGCTTATTTCTTCAGGTGAAATTTCAATTGTTTTTGGTAACCCAGTCACTAAATCACGACCTCGAATACTAAATGGTTCTAAGCCGAGATTAACAGGATCCGCTGAGCCAATCTCCATTTTTATTGTTTCTGCAGTACGGTCCCCAATTAACAGGTTATATTTCTTACGGATGAAATTAATAATAGCGTCATCCATATCGTCTCCTGCAGTCCTCTCTGAACGGCTGGTTACAATACCACCAAGCGAAATAACAGCAACTTCTGTCGTTCCACCGCCAATGTCTACAACCATACTACCTGTTGGGTCCCACACTGGTAAACCTGCACCAATTGCAGCTGCAAACGGCTCTTCAATTGTGTATGCTTCTTTTGCACCAGCTTGGCGTGTAGCGTCCGTAACAGCACGCTTCTCAACACCAGTTATACCTGACGGAACGCAAATCATAACACGTGGCTTACTTGCGCTCGTACCCTTGCTCGCTTTTTGAATATAATATTTCATCATTGCTGCTGTTGTATCATAGTCAGCAATAACACCATCTTTCATTGGACGAATGGCAACAATATTTCCTGGTGTTCTACCAATCATATTCTTCGCTTCGCTACCCACTGCAACAATTTCTTGTGTATCTTTCTTCATTGCTACAACTGACGGTTCTCTTAAAACAATACTCTTACCTTTCATGTATACTAAAGTGTTTGCTGTTCCTAAGTCGATTCCAATATCTTTATTACCAAATCCAAACATTTATTAATCTCCTTTTCTCTTCTTAATTATCACTTTGTTCATGATTGCTGTCTCTCTATTAACTTATTAGTTCTTAAATTCCCAGCCCCAAAGTATTGTCTTTTAATAATCAGGTATGCTGATATCCCTTGATGCTTTATGTAAAAACAGATACACATAAACAACCATCTTATTATAACATAACTAAGAAGAACAGACATTAATTTTTGATGAGATACTTGAAATATTTATCTTTTCTTTAGAAATAACCTTCTTGCTTCAAACTTGTGAAAGTATTATTACCAATAATGATATGATCAATTAAAGGAATCCCTAGTAAATCCCCTGCTTTTTTTAACCGTTTCGTCACTGTAATATCTTGACTTGAAGGGCTTGCATCGCCAGAAGGATGATTATGAAAACACATAACACCAGCCGCAGAATACTTCATTGCTTGTTTGAAAATTTCTCTGGGATGGACGACACTGCTATTCAAGCTACCAATAAATATTGTTTCTCGGTGAACCAGTCTATTTCTAGTACTTAAAAAAACGCAGTGAAAGTGTTCCTGAGACAACATACTCATCTCTTGCATAACTAAATCAGCACCATCTTGAGGCCCTCTAATTACTGGGCAAGTGTTTACCTTCTGTTTCCCTATTCGTTTACTTATCTCAATTGCAGCTAATACTTTCGCAGCTTTCGCAAGACCAATCCCATTTATTTCTGTTAGTTCTTGTAATGTAATCTCTCTCATATCTGCTATCTCCGAATATCTCGCTACCACTTTGTTAGCTAAATCTACAACAGATTCTGTTCTACTTCCTGTTTCAAGGATGATTGCGAATAATTCGATGTTAGATAAACTTGACACCCCTTTTTTCTGAAGTCGTTCCCGTGGTTTTTCTGTGTCAGACATTTCTCTTATAAACATGTGCTTCTCCTCCTTCTCACTTATATAAAACAAATTGCCAGAACAAATCATTGACAAATGGACATAGTAAAAAACCAAATAAGATAAACGGAACGAATGGTATCCGCTTCTTTCCCATTCCTCTCTTAAATATAGCAATCAGACTCATTAAAATTGCTCCAGAGAACACCGCGATGATAAAAATGAATATAGCCTCTTTCAAACTCAGAAAAAAACAAAGCAATATCAATAATTTTATATCTCCAAAGCCAAATCCTTTTCTAACAAATAAATATATTCCTAAAAACACCACCGCACCAATAGTTAATTGATACATATGTTGCAAAAGAACTGCGAAATCAATATAGCCATAGTAACTAGTGTAAACAGTAAAATAAACCAATAAAATCACATTGGGAATATACAAATAAAATATATCACTGACATAGAGAATCAGTAATAGCGAAAATATAAAAAGGTATAGATAAAATTGGCTTTCAAGGCCGTATACGCTATATAAAATACAGACAAATATAGGTGCTAATATCTCCACAATAAAATAACTCCAACTCATAGGTTGATTGCAGCATCCTGTACGCCCTTTTAGAAGAACAAACGAAACAACAGGCAACATATGAATAGCCGTCAGTTTCTCCCCACAATAATCACACTCAGAAGATATTCTGCTCAAAAACGGCTTTCGCAAAGGATAATTTACCCCTACAACATGCAAAAAGGATGCTAAAACTAAGCTATACACAGATAAAATAAAATAAATCATACTACACCTCCAAGTTCTTGGACACAAATATAGCATGATAAATTTTTAATGTCATATTACCAAAATAGCTTTCTAGTATAGAATTGTAGCTTTAAAAACAAATTTTGCCTAAGAGCAAAGTAGGATTTCTAAAGGAAAATGAAGCCCAAAATACTTTTATGCACAATTTACATCTAGCAAGAATACATATAAAATAATAAAAAAAGACCCTTTAGCTAGAGCCTTCTTGGATAAATATTGTATTAATACTGCAATAATTTCTTTCTAACTTCCGATATAAAATAAAGTGAACCAGTAATTAGAATAATCTCTTCTCCTCCACTAGCTATCCAGTTATTCAACTTATTTTCCCAGTTTTCAACAGCCGTAATATTATTAGCAGTAGCAATTTGCTTTATTTCACTTTTTGCAAGTGCTCGAGGATAGTCAAAAGTGGTTAGATAAATTTGTACATCGCCTATCTCATTTAATAAGGATATCATCTCTGTAAATTCTTTATCTTTCATGGCTGTGAAAAGTACTTTTATACGAACGCCTTTGAATTTTTTCGCTGAATGCACCAATACCTTTATGCCTTCAAGATTATGTGCACCGTCTAAGAATATTATTGGGTTATCACGTATCAGCTCCATACGTCCAGGCCACTTAGCTATTTTTAAGCCCTTTTTAATATTCTCATCGGTAATAACAAATTGTTGCTCCTTAAGTAACGTTGCTGTTCTTACAGCAACCGCAGCATTGCATAGCTGATGATCACCCATCAATCCTACCTCTATATCTGTTATTTCCTGATTTTCTGTTCTATACGTAAATACCCCCTCTACCTGCTTTTGCATAGAAAAATGAGTATCTAGTTGATATAGGCGAGATTCACATTCATTCGCTTTCTCTTCATATAGCATACGTATTTCTGTTTGTATTACACCACTCACAATAGGTATATGCTTCTTGATCACACCCGCTTTCTCCATCGCAATACTTTCGAGCGAATTACCTAGAAACTCCATGTGATCCATACCTATCGTTGTGACAACAGAAACTAGAGGTGTAATGACATTTGTGGAATCAAGCCTACCTCCTAGTCCGACTTCAATAAGGGCAATATCGATGTGATCATACTCAGCAAAGTAAAGAAACATCATAACCGTAATGATTTCAAATTCAGACGGATGACCCATCTCTGTTTGAGCGAGTTCATCAGCTAAAGGTTTTATTCTGTTACAGAGTACAACAATTTTTTCGTCATCAATAGGTGCGCCATTGACGCTAATCCGTTCGTTAAACGTCTCAATATAAGGCGATGTAAATGTTCCCACTCTATATCCGGATTGCTCTAGAATATTACGGAGAAACGTTAATGTTGAGCCCTTTCCATTCGTACCAGCGATGTGTACCCACTTATTTTTAGTCTCTGGATTAGCAAGCCTAGCAAGCATCCATTCCATTCGCATAAGTCCAGGTTTAATACCCATGCGTAATGTCCCATGAATCCATTCCAGAGCTTCTGTATAGCTTTTAAGGTTCATATGTATCATCCTTTCTATACTAAAAATCAGACCTCCTGCAAAAATATGTGCACAGAAGGTCTGAAATAGTTCATTTAATTGTTTTTCAATGAATTAATTCTTTCTTCGACCAATAGTTTTTTCTCCATGTAGTCTTTTTCTTTTGCTCGTTCTTCTTCAATAACATTTTCTGGTGCTTTTGCCATAAATTTTTCATTAGATAATTTGCCTTGCACGCGCGAAACTTCTTTTTTCCATTTTGATAGCTCTTTTTCTAATCGCGCAATCTCCTCATCAATGTTTATGAGACCTTCTAGTGGCAAGTATATCTCTGCTCCAGATACTACGGCTGTCATTGCAGTTTTTGAAGGCTCGATATCAAAAGAGATCGTAGTTGTTTCAGGATTACAGAAGCGCTCAATATAAGAAATATTCGCCTCCAAAATAGCTTTGTGTGTTTCTGTTTTTGGTTTCAGTTGTAACTCAATTTGTTTGCTGAGTGGAGTGTTTACTTCTGCTCGAATATTACGAACTGCTCGAATAACTTCCACAAGCAACTTCATTGACTCTGCGGCTTCCTTATCGATTTGTTCTTTATTGACTTTAGGCCAATCTGCAATGGTGATGGACGCCCCTTCGTGAGGTAGGTTTTGCCAAATTTCTTCGGTTACAAATGGCATGAAAGGGTGTAGCAAACGCATCGTATTATCCAACACATATGCTAGAACAGATCTTGTCGTTTGTTTTGCCTCTAAATCGTCACCATATAAGGATATTTTAGCAATTTCAATATACCAATCACAGAACTCATCCCAAATGAAATTGTAAAGAGTTCGACCCACTTCACCAAACTCGTATTTTTCAGCAAGATTGGTCACCGTTTCAATCGTTTCATTAAGTCGTGTTAAAATCCACTTGTCACTCACTTCTGTTACGTTCGATAAGTCGATTGCTTCATATTTCATGCCTTCCATATTCATCAAAGCAAAACGGGAAGCGTTCCAAATTTTGTTGATGAAATTCCAAGTTGATTCTACTTTCTCAAAACTGAATTTCAAGTCTTGTCCTGGCGCTGTTCCTGTGGATAATGTATAACGTAGCGAATCTGCGCCATATTTCTCAACTACTTCTATTGGATCAACACCATTTCCAAGTGATTTAGACATTTTCTTACCATCCGCATCTCTAACTAAACCGTGTATCAGTGTATCTTTAAAAGGTCTTGTATCCGTAAATTCTACTGATTGGAAGATCATTCTAGATACCCAGAAGAAGATAATATCATATCCTGTTACCAGTGTACTTGTTGGGAAAAACTTCTTGAAATCAGGATTCTCTTCGTCGGGCCATCCCATTGTTGAGAACGGCCACAACGCCGAACTAAACCATGTATCAAGTACATCTTCATCTTGATTCCAATTCTCAATATCTGCAGGCGCGCTTTCTCCCACGTAGAGTTCACCAGTTTCTTTATGGTACCATGCTGGGATTCTATGTCCCCACCATAACTGACGAGAGATACACCAATCATGAATATTTTCCATCCAAGATAAATAGGTTTTTTCAAAACGATCGGGAATGAAATTTACTTTTTCATCTGGATTTTCTTGTAACTTCACTGCTTGCTCTGCTAGTGGTTGCATTTTTACAAACCATTGCATGGATAAATAAGGTTCAACAACAGCTCCGGTACGTTCTGAGTGTCCCACGGAATGCAGATGCGGCTCTTGTTTAATGAATAGACCTAATTCTTTAAAGTCCTCGATAATCGCTTTTCTCGCTTCAAAGCGGTCCATACCATTATACTTTCCAGATGCTTCGTTCATTGTTGCATCCTCATTCATCACGATAATGCGTGGTAAATCATGACGATTACCAACTTCGAAATCATTAGGATCGTGTGCTGGCGTTATTTTTACAACCCCTGAGCCGAATTCTCGTTCCACATAGTCATCTGCCACGATTGGAATTTCTCTTTCCAGAATCGGCAATGTGATTGTTTTTCCGATGAATGACTGGTAGCGCTCGTCTTTAGGATGAACGGCAACTGCTGTGTCCCCAGGAATAGTTTCTGGTCTTGTCGTTGCAACCTCAAGGAAACCTGAACCATCTGTTAGTGGATATTTCAAATGATAAAATTGGCCTTCCACATCTTGATGGATAACCTCAATATCTGATAGAGCCGTCTTAGCGACAGGATCCCAGTTAATAATATATTGGCCACGATAAATTAAATCTTTTTCGTATAATGAAACAAAGACTTTTTTGACAGCATCGGACAGTCCTTCATCTAGCGTAAATCTTTCTCTAGAGTAGTCTAAACCTAAACCGATTTTCTTCCACTGTTCTCTAATAAACGTGGCGTATTCTTCTTTCCAATCCCAAGCCTTTGATATGAAATTTTCTCGGCCAAGATCATAACGCGAAATATTGCTTTCGCGCAACTTAGCTTCGACTTTCGCTTGTGTAGCTATACCAGCGTGATCCATTCCTGGTAGGTAAAGTGTGTCGTATCCTTGCATCCGCTTCATACGTGTCAAGATATCTTGTAATGTCGTGTCCCATGCGTGACCTAAATGCAATTTCCCAGTTACATTGGGTGGTGGGATGACGACGGAGTACGCGGGTTTATCATTTTTACCATCTGCTTTAAAAAATTCTTGTTCAATCCACCAGTCGTATCTATTTTTTTCGATATCTTGCGGATTATATTTTGTTGGCATATTCAATTCAGTCATTATTTTTCCCCCTATAAATTGATTTTCAGCATTTTTGAAGCACAAAAAAACTCCTCTCATCCATAAAGGACGAAAAGAGTATTTTCCGCGGTACCACCTTTTTACCGTACACAAAACCGGCACTTCATTAATTTAACGAGAGAAAGTTTCCCGATATCCCTTACTCTTTTTCAGGGATACTGCTCAGAGGCTACGTTCAAATACTTTTCTTAGAGACTCGCACCAACCGTCTCCTCTCTGATAGTTAAGAAAAAATATTTTACTCTTCCTCATCCTTGCATTTACGAATATTTAGATTGGATTTATTGTATCAAATAAACATGAAAACGTCAACGTAGTGCTTTCATAGATGCTTCTATCGCTTCTAATGTTTTCGCGATTTCTACATCTGTGTGTTCTGTTGAAATAAATAACCCTTCGTATTGAGAAGGCGGCAAGAAAATACCGTTATTAAGCATTTCTCGGTAGTAGTTTGAGAAGTAGTTTAAATCAGATGTTTTTGCGGTATCGTAGTTGATTACTTTCTGATCGGTGAAGAAAAAGCCGAACATGGAACCAGCTTTGTTGATAGAAAGTGGAACTTCGTATTGTTTAGATAGTACTTCTAGACCTTCTTCTAGCTGATCTATCAGGGATCTGAACGCGTCATAGTGATGTGGTGTTAATTGCTTTAGAGTGGCATAGCCGGCATTCATCGCTACTGGATTTCCTGACAGTGTTCCTGCTTGATAAATAGATCCTGCCGGGGCAATTTGTTCCATAATTTCTTTTTTTCCACCATAAGCACCGACCGGGAGTCCTCCGCCAATTACTTTTCCGAGACAAGTGATATCAGGCGTGACAACATAAAGGCCTTGCGCGCTATAAAAATCGACACGGAAACCGGTCATGACTTCATCAAAAATTAGTAGGCTTTCATATTGGATCGTCACTTCGCGTAGACCTTCTAGGAAACCTTCAATTGGAGGTACTACACCCATATTCCCTGCCACCGGTTCCACAATAACGGCAGCAATTTCCGCACCATATTTTTCAAAGACGAACTTGACGCTTTCTAAATCATTATACGGAACGGCTATCGTGTCTGCTGCAAGGCCTGGCGTTACTCCCGGAGAATCTGGTAGGCCTAGTGTTGCAACGCCTGATCCAGCTTTTATTAATAAGGAATCGCCGTGCCCATGATAGCTACCTTCAAATTTCACGATTTTATTTCTTTTAGTGTAGCCTCTTGCCAGTCGAATAGCACTCATCGTTGCTTCTGTTCCCGAGGATACCATCCGAACCATTTCTACAGATGGCACGCGTTCTACTACAAGTTTTGCAAGTTCGGTTTCGATTTCCGTTGGTGTTCCAAAACTTGTCCCTTTCATAGCCGCATCGGTGACTGCTTTTATAACGCCTTCGTTTGCGTGGCCTAGGATTAACGGCCCCCAAGATAGGACATAATCAATATATTTATTGCCGTCAATATCCGTTAAATATGCCCCTTTTCCATGTTCCATAAAAACAGGATTCGCATTGACTGATTTAAAGGCACGAACTGGGCTATTAACACCACCTGGCAACACTTTTTCGGCTTCTTTAAAGGCTTTGATTGAGTTTGTATATTTATTCATCTAAGCATCTCCTTTTAAATAGAGGGCAACATCTTTGGCAAAATACGTAATAATCAAACTTACACCTGCACGTTTCATACTCGTCAGCATTTCCATAACAATACGCTCTTCATCGATCCAACCATTGGCGCTGGCTGCTTTCACCATCGCATACTCGCCACTCACATTATAGGCCACGACAGGAAGGTTCGTTTGATTGCGTACGTCTCGGATAATATCTAAATAGGAAAGCGAGGGTTTGACAATTAGAAAATCGGCCCCTTCTCGTTCGTCGCTCTTTGCTTCCCGAAGCGCTTCAAGCCTGTTTGCTGGATCCATTTGATAGGTTTTACGATCGCCAAATTGAGGCGCGCTGTTTGCGGCATCCCGAAATGGTCCATAAAAAGCAGAAGCATATTTTACAGCATAGGACATGATTGGAATATCTTGATATCCAGCTTCATCCAGTCCTTCACGAATTACTTGAACAAAGCCATCCATCATATTAGAGGGTGCAATGATGTCCGCACCAGCTTTTGCCTGGCTGACTGCTGTTTGTTTAAGTAATTCTAGCGATGCATCATTCTTTACTCCGCCATTTTCAATCACACCGCAATGTCCATGGTCAGTGAATTCGCAAAGACACGTATCCGCGATGACAAGCATGTCAGGAGCTATTTTTTTCACTAATCGCGTGGCCTCTTGAACAATCCCATGATCATGATATGCGCCAGTGCCTACATCATCTTTATCGTCAGGAAGACCGAACAAAATAATAGCTTTGATACCCAACTTGGTAAGCTCTGTAATTTCCGCTGCCAATTCATGTAGAGGAAATTGAAATACGCCAGGCATAGAGCTCACTTCTGTTTTGGCTTCTTTGCCTTCTTTTACAAAAATAGGATAAATCAGGTCGTCGGTATGTAGAACTGTTTCGCGAACAAGATCACGCATTGCCGCACTGCTCCGTAAACGACGATGTCTATCAAAATTGGAACTCATAGTCATAACTCTCCTTCGATTAATAATTCACATATTTGTTGCATCGTGTAGTTATCAGGCTCATACGCTACCGAGAAACCTGAGTTTGCGATTGCCTCGGTCGTTACTGGGCCAATGGATGCGATTTTTAAGGCTTCGATATCCCCAGTATAGCTTTTGATAAAATGGCGCCAGGCAGAAGGACTAGCAAATACCGCGATATCAATGGATTGGGAATTCATCACTGATTGCAACTGATTCGTAGCTTCTTCTGGAAAAACTGTTTCATAAATCGCGCATTCTGTCACGATATGCTCAAATTGAGCGAAGCATTTCGCTATTTCATCACGTGCGATGCTACTTTTAGGCACAAAAATATGTTGTTTTGTCAAACCAAGCGCTAGCCACTCCTCGATAAATATCTCCGTGGTAAATAATGTCGGCTGGAAATTTGGCGAATAGCCATATGATACGAGTGCCTTCGCTGTCTTTTCGCCAATCACTGCTATTTTTATCTTTTCAGGGATTGTCTCTTGCTGTTCAAAAAAATAACGAACTGTATTCGCGCTTGTAAACACAATCCAGTCGTATTCCTCCAATGTCATATCGCACGGATGAGGCCTAGTCTCAATCATCGGAACTGCAGAAACTTGGAATCCTGCGTTCTCCAAAAAATCCAGCCATGATTCATTTTTCCCAGCTTCACGTGTTAATAAAACGTGTTTACGCATTATCTCTTAATCCTTGAATAATCTCCTTGGCGCCAAGCTCGATAAGCCGATTCGCTACACTTAAACCTAGCGCTGTAGGGTCCTCACCCTGTTCTGTAATTTGATAAAATAACTTACCGTCAACAGAACTGACAAGACCTTTCAACTCTAAAACACCATCTTTCAAAGTCGCGTGACCTGCAATCGGGATTTCACAACCACCATCTAATGCTTTTAAAAGTGTTCGTTCTGCTGTCACCGCACAATTTGTTTCCTCATCGTTTAGTATTGCAAGCACTTCTTGGACAAAAGCATCGTCCGCGCGACATTCAATCGCAAGTGCTCCCTGTCCAACAGCTGGTAAACAAATCGATTCATCCAAGAAAATGTAGCCTTGTTCCAGCTTATCTAGCCAGTCCATGCGTTTCAATCCAGCAACTGCTAATACAATTGCATCAAAATCTTCTTCCTGCAATTTTCTAAGTCTCGTATCAATGTTGCCACGAATCGGTTTGATCGTTAAATCTGGGCGTATGTGTAATAATTGCGCGGCTCGTCTTAAACTACTCGTTCCAACGACAGCACCTTCCGCCAAGCTCTCCAAACTATCGCCTTGCTTAAATATAAGGCAATCCAGCGGGTTTTCACGCTTTGGCATAGCACCAATCATTAGTCCTTCCGCTAGCTCTGATGGGACATCTTTCATACTATGTACAGCGAAATCAATCCGCTTTTCTAGCAACGCATCTTCCACTTCTGATACAAAAAGACCTTTGCCACCTACTTTGCTCAACGTGACATCTAAAATACGATCGCCTTTCGTCACAATTTCTTCGATTTCAAAACTTATTTCTGGGAATTGTTCTTGAAGTTTCGCAATCACCCATCTTGTCTGCGTTAAAGCTAGCTGGCTACGTCTTGAACCAACAATAATTTTTCGAGTCATGCTTTTTCACCAACTTTTTCTTTAGTTATTTCTGCTGTATCTTCCATTTTTGCTTTTTGAAGGTCAAATATATTCTGGAATACTTCGATATCATGCGCAGCGTCCGAACTTGTTGCCATTTCTTTTAATTCGGAAATTGGGTGTTTCAGTAGCTGATTGATAATGCTCTTCATGTGCTTGCCAACGATTACCTGTTCACGATCTGTTAGGTCTGGCAATTTATTCGACAGGCTCTGCATTGTCTCTGCCTGTAACGCCAGTGCTTTTTCACGTAAATCTTTAATAATCGGAAAAACACCGAGCTGCTTCTCCCACTCATAAAAATTCACGCATGCGGCTTCGATATGTTCTTCAATTTCGATTACCATCGCTTGCCGTTGTTGTGTATTTTCTTGAATAACACCACCTAAGTCGTCAATATCAAACAACGTCACATTGGGAATTCCTGCACATGTTGCTTCAACGTTTCGCGGCAAAGCAATGTCCACAATGACAAGCGCATTTTCACGCTCAGCCATCGTCTCTGTTAGCATATGTTGCGTGATGATCGGCGTTGTTGCTGATGTAGAGGTAATAACAATGTCTGCACACTTCAATTGTTCACTCAAACTGGCATAGTCACGCGACTGAACACCTAACTTTTCCGCCACGTTTTCCGCGCGCGCGCTCGTTCTATTTAATAGCGTGACGTCAGATATTTTGGCGCCAAGCATATTTTGAATTGCCAGCACGCCCATTTTTCCAGCGCCGACAATGACTGTTTTTTTGTTCTTAACATCCGCACATGCTTTTTTAACTACTTCTACCGCGGCATAGCTGATAGACACAGCATTTTCGTTGATTTTCATTGTGTGGTGTACGTTTTTAGCGAAATGAAGGGACTCGCGGAACAATTGATTTAAAATGGTTCCCGTTGTTCCAATCGTTTGCGCACTCGTAAACGCATCTTTGACCTGCCCCAAAATCTGCGTTTCACCAATAATCAAAGAATCCAAGCCACTCGTGACGCGGTACAAATGTTTCACAGCTTCTTCTTCTTCAAAAAACAGCAAATAAGGCTCCAAAATTTGCATATCCATTTGGAACCAATTAGCTAAGAAACGCTTGATATAGTATCTTCCTGTATGAATTTGATCCACGACAGCAAAAATTTCAGTGCGGTTGCACGTTGATATAATTACATTTTCTAAAATGCTTTTTTCTTGATGCAAGGAAACCAATGCCATTTCCTCTTCTTCTGGATTAAAAGCTAGCCGTTCCCGTATTTCGATTGGCGCGCTTGTATGATTTAGACCGACAGAGAGAATGTACATCAATAAGCCCCCTTTACATTAATGAATTCAAGCTTTATTTTATCACTTTTTAGAATAGGCGCCAACTTGTTCGCTTGTGAAAACGACGATGAGTTATGCCATCGCCTCTTCAATTAATTTCCAAGCTTCTTCTTTACCCATCTTCGTTTCCGATGAAAACATCACGAAACCATCTGTTGGATCGAAATCTAGCGCTTCTTTGACGATTTTCATGTTTTTATGCCATTTACTACGCGGAATTTTGTCAGCTTTTGTAGCAATAACAATCGTAGGAATTTGATAATACTTCAAAAATTCATACATGTTCCTGTCATCCTCTGTTGGCTTATGGCGCAAATCGACAATTTGAATCACCGCTTTTAATGGCGTTCTACTCGTCATGTACGTTTCAATCATTTCGCCCCATTTTTGACGCTCTTTCTTAGAAACTTTCGCAAAACCGTACCCTGGAACGTCAACGAAGAAAAAGGAATCTTCAATTTTATAAAAGTTCAATGTTTGCGTTTTCCCTGGTTTTTGTGAGATGCGCGCCATACTTTTGCGGCGAATCATCGTATTAATGAAAGAAGATTTCCCGACATTGGAACGACCTGCGAGTGCAAACTCTGGCAAACCGCCTTCTGGATACTGCTCTTTCCAAACAGCGCTTATGACTAGCTCTACATTATTTATATTCATATTTTCCACCTTTATCTAAAATGATCTTTTTTAAGTATAACGGAATTCGGCAAATTAAGCAAAAAGGCTCTCCGCTGATGGGAGAACCTTCCTTAAAAAACTAGATTTGTGATACTTCTGCTTGTACGCGTGCGATGAATTCGTCTAGTGGTAATGTTTCTGAATCTTTCTCGCCGTATTTACGTACGTTGACTGTGTTGTTTTCTACTTCTTGGTCACCAATAACGAGCGCATACGGGATTTTCTTTGTTTGTGCTTCGCGAATTTTGTACCCAAGTTTTTCGTTACGTTCGTCAACTTCCACGCGGAAACCAGCGTACATTAACTTATCTTTGAGCGCTTTGCTGTGATCCATGTGTGCATCGATACTAACTGGGATAAGCTCCATTTGAATTGGCGCTAACCATGTTGGGAATGCACCTTTATATTCCTCAATCAAATAAGCAACGAAACGCTCCATTGTCGATACGACACCACGGTGAATAACGACTGGACGGTGTTTTTCGCCATCTTCACCGATATAAGTTAAGTCGAAGCGCTCTGGAAGTAAGAAATCAAGTTGAACAGTAGACAATGTTTCATCTTTGCCGATTGCAGTCTTAACCATAACATCAAGTTTTGGCCCGTAAAATGCTGCTTCGCCATCCGCTTCATAGTAATCCAAGCCCATATCGTCCATTGCATCTTTCAACATGCCTTGCGCTTTTTCCCACATCGCATCGTCATCGAAATACTTCTCTGTATTTTCCGGATCGCGATAGCTTAGACGGAAACTATAATCTGTAATCGCGAAATCTTTATACACCGCTAAAATAAGCTCAACGACACGTTTGAATTCGTCTTGAATTTGGTCTGGGCGAACAAACACATGCGCGTCGTTTAGAGTCATTCCGCGAACCCGTTGCAAGCCTGATAGCGCGCCACTCATTTCGTAACGGTGCATCATACCAAGTTCAGCAATACGGATCGGTAATTCGCGATAACTGTGAATGTCATTTTTGTAAATCATCATGTGATGCGGACAGTTCATTGGACGGAGCACAAGCTCTTCGTTGTCCATTTTCATTGTTGGGAACATGTCTTCATGATAGTGATCCCAGTGACCGCTTGTTTTGTAAAGCTCCACATTCGCCATAATCGGAGTGTATACGTGGTTGTAGCCTAGGCGTTCCTCTTTGTCAACAATGTAACGCTCAATTACGCGGCGGATTGTCGCACCTTTTGGAAGCCATAACGGCAAGCCTTGTCCAACTTCTTGACTATTCGCGAATAACTCCAACTCTTTACCAAGTTTACGATGATCGCGTTCTTTCGCTTCTTGTTGCATACGTAGAAATTCTTTCAAACCATCTTTATCGAAAAAGGCTGTGCCGTAAATACGTTGTAACATTTTATTATTGCTATCACCACGCCAGTAAGCACCAGCCACGCTTAGCAATTGGAATACTTGGATTTTACCAGTAGATGGAACGTGGACGCCACGACATAGATCGAAAAATTCGCCTTGTGTATAGATAGTCACTGTTTCGTCTGCCGGGATTGCTTCGATAAGTTCTAATTTATAGTTGTCACCAATTGCCTTGAAACGTTTGATTGCTTCCTCACGGGAAACTTCTTCACGCGTAATCGGCAAGTTTTCACGAATAATTTTCTGCATTTCTTTTTCGATAACTGGGAAAGTTTCTTCGCTGATTGCAACTTCTGTATCGATATCGTAGTAAAAACCTGAATCGATAGCTGGTCCTACACCGAAAGTTACATCTGGATATAAACGTTTTAAGGCTTGAGCTAGTAAATGTGCGGAACTATGTCGCAAAATTTGTAGCGCGTCTTCGTGATCTGGAGTCACAATTTCGATTTTTGAATCCTCAAGAATCGGTGTTACTAAGTCGACCAATGTTCCGTTCACTTTACCTGCTAACGCCTTTTTCTTAAGGCCTGGGCTGATGGATGCTGCGATATCAGCTGTGGAAACGCCTGCCTCAAATTCTTTGACTGCACCATCTGGAAATGTAATTTTCATTTTCTTCGACTCCTTCTTCCAATTTTTCAGACGAAACGCGGACTTTCTCAAGCATATTCTAACTTTTTGGGGAACAAAAAAAGACCCATCCCATGCTTATGCAAGGGACGAGTCTTTCAACACGTGGTTCCACCCAAGATTCAAGAATTCCGAAAAATTCTACTCTTGTCACAGTTAACGGTGTGATCCGTCTCAAACTACTAATGGGAATACCCAATTTCGAATGAAAAGTTCAAAGGGGGTCACCTTACTGGCTAATTAGGAGGGTCTCAGCAATGCCTCCTTCTCTGTGAATCAGACTCGAGTAAAATGTTGTCCTTATCAATACTTGTTTCATCATTACCTGTATTATAAATCGGATTGACCGAAATGGCAAGCTTTAAGAGTAAAAAATTTAATAGCGTCTGTTTCTACCATCTAATTCTACTTCTTTCGACAAGTAACGAATCCGCTCCATAATTCGGCGGGCTTTCATGCGCTCTTCCGTGCCGTTATTGGAGAACATCAAGTGGTTTTCCAAGTGTTCCATACTATAATTGGATGAGAAAAACGTTGGTAATTCTTCTTGCATCCGGAACTGCAAAATAGCTCCGAGCACTTCATCACGTGTCCATGTTGTCATCGATTCAGCGCCAATATCGTCTAACATCAAAATGTCAGTTTCTTTCGCGAACTGGATTTTTTCACCTACGCTATTATCCGCTATCGATTGCTTGATTTCACGCATAAATTCCGGTAAATAAACGAGCGTTGTTGAAATACCCTTTAGCGCGAGATCTTTTGCCATTGCCCCGAGCAAATACGATTTTCCAGTCCCAAAACTACCATGGATGTAAAGGCCTTTTTGCATACCTGTAGAACCTTTTTCGTAGGTACTTAAAAATTCGCCTGCCGCAAGAAACGCAGCACTTCTCGACTCATTATCGATTGAAAAATCATCCAATGTCGCTTCCATCACCTGTTTTGGCATATAAAGAGAACGGATGCGCTTTTCTATCGCACGTTGGCGGTCTGCTTGGATTTTCTCCTCGGTCGGGTAGTATGTGACCGTAATATAATCACCATTCAAACTGAGGCGCGGCGCATAGCCTGGCATCAATGTATCTTCTTTTTGCTGATATTTCTCGTGTTCCGTCATAAATTCATAGAGCTTGGATAAGTTCTGATTAATAATCTGTTCGTTTAGCTCCGATTGGTGCTCTTTTAGAAACTGTTTCACCGGTCCATAAGCAAAAACTTGTTGCTTTAATGTTTCATATTGTTTTTCAAAATCGCGACCTTGAAATAGTTGGCCGAGCGTTCTTTCGATTTTGTCCATCTTCGTCACCTACCTTCTTTCAAGCGTTTTTTCATCTCTTCCACTTGTTTATCTAGTGTTGATTTTTCGCGCACGGTCATTTCTTTTTCGACAGGTTTCACTTCTTCTTTATCGAACCAATCTGGCAATACTTCTTTGCGTCCATTTTGATTGAATTTACGTTTGTTATTTTGATAGTTAGTCGGCGCTTTTTGCGTACCTTCTTCTTGCAACTTCTTATATTTTTCATGCTCTGCCCAAGCCATCTCCATCGCTTCTTTGGCCGTCTGCACTTTTTTACGTTTCCAATGGGCTGCGATTGTCATCATGTAGTTTTTAGAAATTTTACCGTCTAACCGGAGTAAGACATATTCAATCAATACGTTCATAACTGGAATCGGTAAATTCTGTTGTGCCAAAACTTCATCAATAACTTTGAGGTCGGTTTCTGCCGGCACTGCTCCATCGCTAATATCGACCATCAATTGATACGGTGTCACGTTTTCTAAATAGTACGCCAACGCTTCTGTGTCCGATGCGCTTTCTTGTGGTTGCGACTCTTGTGACACGGCTTTGGGCTCTGCCTTCGCTTTTAATTCCGGCAAGCGATTATTCTGCAACTGGTAACCATCGCGTACAATTTTGCGTAAATAATCTAAATCCAGCGAACCATCCGCTTGCACCGAACGATACAAATAATGCACCATATCAAGCTCCTCGACCGCATAAATCGCATGCAATTTCAAGATACAAGCACGAGCTTCTTCCGTCACCGCATTTCGCGATAGCATCGTTGGCGACAAACTTTGGAGCATCACCGCAAAATCAAAGGCCTTGTCATCAAGTGTGACACCTCGGGATACCGCGCGCCCTACCGGTTCGCCATTCGCGACAGTACTCACCGGCAATTCGCTCCCATTAAATGTCTCAAATACATCTTGAAACGAACGCGTCACCTCATCAAAACCTTCTTCTGACATCGGCTCATCAGAAAAGAAACGTCGCAATCGTTGGTACTGTGCGTTACCAATTTTGCTATATAAATAAATATTTAATAATCCATCAGAAAAGAATTGCTCTGGAGAAAGCGGTGCTGCCATTTCGTATATGTAATGTCGGGATTCGCCAGTCGTTTGCACAAAACTGCGCAATAAGCCCAGCCCCTCCAACTTCAATCGTGCCTGGAAAAGGTTCGCCAAGCTGATTCCGAGCAAGTTCAGCAACTGGGTGTGGCTATGACTCTCGGACCAAAGACGATTCTCCTCTACCTCCGTGACAAGCGTGTCGTAGAGTGCCAAACATTCTGCTCCCATTAGTGGCTGATATAAAAAAGTCATGATTTTGCGGTCTTTCTCTGATAAAACGCCATTCGCCTTCACTTGATAGCTATCGACCGGCTGTAACTCCATCCAAAATTCTGCCACTCTACTTCACCTTTCTTACTCCTGTTTTGTCTTATTCATTAAATCCTTGAGTTCTTCTACAAAAACACTAATATCTTTGAACTGGCGGTATACAGAGGCGAATCGCACGTAGGCAACCTCATCTAGAACAGCCAATTTATCCATTAATTTCTCACCAATCAAATGCGAAGATACTTCACTTTCACCGATGCTTCGTAATTCGCGCTCGACTGCGTTCACAACGTCTTCCAATTGCTCTACGGAAACCGGTCGTTTTTCACATGCACGAATAAGTCCACGCAATATTTTTTCTCTAGCAAATTCTTCGCGAACACCATCTTTTTTGACGACGATGAGCGGGCTTTCTTCTACTTTTTCGAATGTTGTGAAGCGAAAGCCGCACGTTTCGCATTCTCTGCGACGTCGAATGGAATTGCCATCATCCGCCGGTCTTGAATCCACAACGCGTGAGCTATTGCCTTTACAAGATGGACATTTCATTGTCATCCACTCCTATTTTATGTGATTACTTTTCCCTAGTATACCACGACTACCGCCAAAGCTTCTACTTTGAAAAGGTGCGAATCAGCGCGTGTACTTGATGTTCTGTTTCGGCTAGACTCTGTGAATTATCAATCACAATATCTGCCTGCTTTATTTTGTCCGATAGCGGTATTTGACTGGAAATTCTAGCTTGCGCCTCGCTTTTCGGCAAATTATTTCGCCGCATCAAGCGTTCTAATTGCGTCTGTTCATCCACAAAGACAACGACAACCGTATCTACCATTTCTTGCAGTTTACTCTCTATCAAAAGTGGAATATCAAAAACAATGATGTCGTGCCCAGCAGCTAGCAAGCGATCCCGCTCAGCCAGCATCCAGCGCCTCACAAGCGGGTGCACAATTGCATTCAAAGCCGCTCGCTTCTCACTATCATGAAAAATAATGCTGCCTAGCTTCTGTCGGTCAAGTTCCCCGTTCTCTTTAAAAACCTCCGCACCAAAAGTAGCTCTGATTTGCTTTGCGCCTTCCGTCCCTGCCTCGACAACTTTTCGAGCAGCAATATCCGCGTCAACGATTGGAAAACCAGCATCGTGAAGCATTTTACTGACCGTACTTTTCCCACTTGCGATTCCACCTGTTAATCCAATAATATAAGCCATCCGAGTCACCTATTTCTGACATTTCGGGCAAAAATGCGTGCCCCTGCCATTCAGTTTGATTTTCACGATTGGCGTGCCGCATATCGGACACGGATTATCTTTTTCGCCATATACTTGCAGTTTATCTTGATATCCGCCAATCTTTCCTTGCGAGTTCACATACGTGCGAATTGTGGAGCCACCAAGCGCTACAGCCTCTGCCATGATTGATTTTGTGCTGGCATAGAGTCGCGTGATTTCTGCCGGTTTTAGCGTGTTCGCAGGGCGTTCCGGAAGCACCTTGGCTTGGAAGCAAATCTCGTCTGCGTAAATATTTCCGATACCTGCGACAAGACTCTGATCCAATAATACCGTTTTGACGGCACGACCAGATTTTTTTAACTTCGTCGCAAAAACACTCTTTTCAAACGTTGCAGAAAGCGGTTCTGGTCCGAGTTTTTGAATCGATTTCGTAAGTCCTTCTTGCCCTTTTAATACGAGCTCCATCGTCCCAAACTTGCGGACATCGAGGTAGCGCAGTTCTGTCCCGTCTGTGAAATGGAAGGTGACATGTGTGTGTTTGTCGACTGGATCTGTCCCATTATTGAGGCGGTATTTCCCCTCCATTCGCAAATGCGATAACAGCGTTCCATCCGTTGTATCAATCAGCAAAAACTTGCCACGACGGCGAACAGCTTCAATCGTTTGCCCAATCATATTACCAACAAACTGTTCCGCCGGCATACCAACAATCATCTTTGGAACGCCGACGACAACTTGATCAATTTCTTTTCCTATAACAAGTTCGGCGAGTGTTGCCCGAACATTTTCTACTTCTGGTAATTCTGGCATGATTTTAACCCCTTACTTATGTTATTTAGCATCGTACCAAGTGTCTCCGAAAGAGCTATCGACTTTGAGTGGAACAGAGAGTTCTACAGCATTCTCCATCACATCTGGAACGATTTCTTCCAGTTTCGCAATTTCGCTCTCTGGTGCTTCAAAAATGAGCTCATCGTGTACTTGGAGTAGCAAACGCGCTTCTAGTTTTTCCGAGATAAGGCGGTCATTCATGAGAATCATCGCTTTTTTGATAATATCGGCGGCACTCCCTTGAATCGGTGTGTTCATCGCGGTTCTCTCAGCAAAACCACGCACGTTGAAATTGCGGCTCGTGATTTCTGGAATATAACGACGACGATGCAAAATTGTTTCGACATAGCCTTTTTCCTTCGCGGAACGCACAATATCTTCCATGTATTCTTTTACGCCAGGATAGCTCGCAAAATAACGATCGATAAAATCACGCGCATCTTTCCGAGTAATTCCTAAATTCTGAGATAAACCATAGTCACTAATACCATATACGATGCCAAAATTAACAGCCTTCGCTTGGCGGCGCATCAACGAATCCACTTCTTCCTGCTCGACATGAAAAACATCCATCGCTGTTTTTGTATGAATATCGTAGTCGTGTTGGAAAGCATATTGCAAATTCTCATCTTCTGAAATATGTGCCAAAACGCGTAATTCGACTTGCGAATAATCCGCGGAAAAAATCTTCCAACCTGGCTCAGACGGGACGAAAACTTGACGAATTTTGCGGCCTTCTTCCAAACGAATTGGGATGTTTTGCAGGTTCGGGTCAACAGAGCTCAAACGGCCTGTTTGTGCCAATGTTTGGTTAAAACGCGTGTATACTTTTTGCGTATCTTGATGCGTTACTTTTAGCAAGCCTTCGATATAGGTCGATTGAAGTTTGCCAAGTTGACGGTACATAAGGATACTTTCAATGATTGGATGTGAGCCCGCCAATTTTTCAAGAACGTCAGCAGATGTGGAATAGCCTGTTTTCGTCTTCTTCTCAGCTGGGAGTCCTAGATTTTCGAATAAGATAACGCCAAGTTGTTTCGGTGAGTTGATGTTGAATTCAGAGCCTGCATAATCATGAATCGTTTTTTCAAGTTCGCTTAATCGACCTGCCAACTCAACTTTCATATCTTCTAAACGCGCCGTATCAACTTTGACGCCGTACATCTCTATTTTCGCTAAAACCTTGGATAGTGGTAATTCGAGGTCTTCAAATAAGCCTAACTGCTCATTATTTTCGAGTTCGGCTCGCATTTTCTTTTCTAGTTCTGAAACCGCGACTACTTTACGTGCCAGATGTTCCGCCACAATCGCTTCTTCTGGAATCGCTCGTTTTGCCCCTTTTCCGTATACTAGTTCATCTGTTTTCACCGCATCAAAATCATGGCTGACCGCTACACTCGCAAAGTCCCCAATCGTATCAGATGGGTTGAGCAAGTAGGAAGCTAGCATAATATCGAATTCAATGCCATCGACTGCAATGTCAAATTTGGATAGACCAACAATCGTTTTCTTCGCATCATATACGACCTTTTCTTTTTTCGGATCTTCCAGCCACGTTTTAAGCGCCGGAGACTTGGCAAGCGTATCTGCATTCGCAAAAAATGTGCCTGCTTCTGAATGAAAAGTAATCCCGATAAATGGCGCCGTATGGTAGTTATCGTTATCCAACTCGACATAAATCGCCGTTTTATCGCTCAGATGTGTTGCCGTAACTTCCTCTATTATTTCAAAAGACAGACTCTCCATCTCTTTCTCTGGTTCGCTTAATTCCCCTTGTATATTTTTCAAAAGTGTCGCAAAACCTAGTTCTTTCAGTAATGGCACCACTTTTTCTGTATCGTAGCCAGTGTATTTCAGATCCGTAACTTTGATTTCTAGCGGTGAATCCGTGTTAATCGTCGCCAATTCTTTACTCATTATTGCTGATTCCTTGTTGTCCATTACTTTTTCTTGTAGCTTTTTACCAGAAATTTGATCTGCGTTAGCTAGCACTTCCTCTACCGTACCAAATTGATGTAGCAGTTTTAATGCCGTTTTCTCGCCAACACCTGGAATCCCAGGAATATTATCGGAAGCATCGCCCATTAAGCCTTTCATATCAATGATTTGCTCAGGTGTAAGATCATATTTTTCTTTCAAACTTGTCGGTGTATTTTCTTCCATATCCGTGATGCCTTTCTTCGTAATATACACGGTTGTCTTATCGCTCGCAAGCTGTGTTAAATCGCGATCTCCCGTAATAACAACGACTTCCAAGCCATCTTTTTCAGCGTGTTTCGTGATTGTCCCAATAATATCATCCGCCTCATAATTTGGCAGCTCATAGCGTGGAATCGAATAGGCATCCAGCAACTCACGAATAAACGGAAACTGCTCAGACAGCTCACTCGGCGTCTTCTGGCGTCCACCTTTATACTCTTTATACTGACTATGGCGAAAAGTCGTTTTCCCCGCATCGAAAGCCACCAACACATGATCCGGTTGCTCTTTTTCCAGCACATTCATAATCATCATTGCAAAACCATACACCGCATTCGTATACACACCTTTATCATTACTCAAAAGTGGCAACGCATAAAAAGCACGATTCGCGATACTATTTCCATCAATTAGTACAAGTTTATTCACAGGGATTCCTCCTCAAAATTTAGCGCTCATTATGTCCATTTTAACATAGAAACGTTGAACGCGCCTTTATTCGAACGCACAAAAAAACCATGTTTTGAAATGGCAGCCACACGTTCTCTCCCACTTCAAAACACGGTATCTTTTATCGCTTAAAAATTGCGAATTAAGGCATCTGCAAACTCGGAACACTTCACTTCTGTCGCGCCATCCATTAAACGTGCGAAGTCGTAAGTAACCGTTTTGTCAGCGATTGTTTTTTCCATTGATTTAATAATTAAAGCTGCCGCCTCGCCCCATCCGATGTGCTCAAGTAGCAACGTTCCAGAAAGGATAACCGAGGATGGATTCACCTTATCAAGGTTCGCGTATTTCGGAGCCGTACCATGTGTCGCCTCAAAAATCGCGTGCCCTGTCAAATAGTTAATATTCGCACCAGGCGCGATACCAATGCCGCCAACCTGAGCCGCAAGCGCGTCGGAAATATAATCCCCATTCAAATTCATCGTCGCCACAACATCGAATTCCGCTGGACGTGTCAAAATTTGTTGCAAGAAAATGTCCGCAATCGAATCTTTGACTAAGATTTTGCCTGCCGCAAGTGCCGCGTCTTGTTTCGCGTTAGCTGCATCGACACCTTCTGCCTCCACGATACGATCATATTCAGACCATGTGAAAACTTTATCGCCAAATTCGCGTTCTGCAAGGTCATAGCCCCACGTTTTGAACGCGCCTTCTGTAAATTTCATAATGTTTCCTTTATGCACAAGCGTCAATGATTTGCGGTTTTCTCTAATCGCATATTCAATCGCCGCACGCACCAAACGCTCCGTTCCTTCTTTAGAAACAGGCTTCACACCAATCCCAGAAGTCTCAGGGAAACGAATTTTATTCACGCCAAATTCATCACGCAAGAAAGCAATCAATTTCTTCGCCTCATCGCTACCTTCTTTAAACTCAATCCCAGCGTAAATATCCTCCGTATTCTCACGGAAAATAACCATATCCGTATCCTCAGGACGCTTCACCGGAGATGGAACCCCTGTAAAATAGCGAACTGGACGCAGACATACGTATAAATCTAATTCTTGACGAAGCGCTACGTTTAACGAGCGAATCCCACCACCGATTGGCGTTGTAAGTGGTCCTTTAATCGCGATCAAATACTCATCGATTGTGTCAAGTGTCGCTTGCGGTAACCATTCGCCCGTTTGATTGAATGCTTTTTCACCCGCTAGAACTTCTTTCCAATCGATTTTTTTCTCACCGTTATATGCTTTTTCAACAGCCGCATCGAGTACGCGCTTAGACGCACGCCAAATATCTGGACCTGTGCCATCGCCTTCGATAAACGGAATCACTGGATTATTTGGCGTTTTTAAAACACCGTCTACTACTTGAATTTTTTCACCTTGTGTCAAATTAATTTCCCCCTCGCAAATTTTAGTCCCGTTCTGTGACAGGAATATAGTCTCTTGAATCCGGCCCCACATAAATAGCACGTGGACGAATCAAGCGGTTATCACGGTATTGTTCAAAGATATGCGCCAACCAACCCGATACGCGACTCATCGCAAAAACAAGCGTAAACAAGTCGTGATCAATATTAAGCGCGTGATAGACAGACGCCGAATAAAAATCGACATTCGGTTTCAAGTGTTTAAATTCCCAAACAGCCTCTTCCACATCCGCGGAAATATCGTAGTATTCTGGCTCGCCTTTTTTCTCAGTAAGCTTACGCGCCATTTCTTTCAAATGCATCGCACGCGGGTCGCCACCTTGATAAACACGGTGTCCAAAGCCCATAATCTTCTCTTTGTTATCAATCTTATTTTGGATATATTCGCGTGCATGACCTTTTTCTTTAATTTCTTCAATCATGTCAATCACACGCTCATTCGCGCCACCATGAAGCGGCCCTTTAAGCGCACCAATCGCAGCGGTTACGCCAGAGTAAACATCGGATAACGTCGCCACACAAACACGAGCAGTAAACGTAGACGCATTGAATTCATGATCCGCATGTAGCACCAGCGCTTTGTTCATCGCTTCGACTTCCAAATAAGTAGCATCTTCGCCAGTTAACATGTATAAAAAGTTCGCGGCCATGCTCAAATCATCGCGTGGCGGAATAGGATCCAAGCCGCGACGAATCCGTGAAAATGCTGCCACAATCGTCGGCATCTTCGCTTGTAAACGAATCCCCTTACGGTAAACAGCTTCCCCGTCATCCATCTCCGCTTCCGTATCAAAAACGCCGAGCATCGAAACCGTCGTCCGCAAAACACTCATCGGATGTAATTTCTGGTGATGTTGCAAACGTAAACTCGTAATAATCGTCTCCGAAACCGCCATATTTTCACGAATTTCGCCTGTAAATTTCGCCAAATCTTCCGCATTCGGCAGGCGTAAATGCCAAAGTAAATAAATAACCTCTTCAAATGTTGCATTACTTTCCATCAGATCATCAATACCATAGCCAACGTAAGTCAGCATGTCATCTAAAATAGAACTAATCGACGTCTCCGCAACATATACATTCTCCAAACCTCTTGAAACCGTCATTATTTTTCCCCCTAACAATATAAAATTTAGCGTCATCTGCTATGTAGTTGTCTTTTTTATTAATTTATTTGAATAAAGCGACACCTTGCATAAGTACGTAGGCAATACCTGCCGCGATAACCGGCCCCGCCGCAACTCCGCGAAATAGTACCACAGCTAAAATCGTACCAAAAACAAGTGATACCGTCACTTGTGGATCCACCGCCATATAACCGACGCCTTTTTTTGCCAAAATTGAAACCGCAATCCCCGCCAGCAAGCCAATCCAACCAGCCGCCGATTTAAAGGAATCTATTAAGTCTTTAAACCCAATTTGTCCCGTCGCAATTGGAATTAGGATGGCAACTGTAATCACCGTTACTCCCCAATTTATTCCTCGCGATTGAATCGTTTCCATAATCCTACCATCCACATGGAAAAGTTTCAGCAAAATCACGACAGCAACCGCAATAATAAGCGAGTTATTTTTCGCTAGTAACCCAAGTCCGAGAAATAGTAATAAAAATAGCATACTTTCTGTAAACAAGAAGAACAAACCTTTCCTTCTGAGAAAACGTCAGATTAGTTGTATTATAACACATCTACACCCCTTGATGTAAAGCGATACTTATTGTATATCTGAAAATAGATAAGAAAAGCCAATGACCTATTATTTCATATCGAAATAAGTGAAGTTACCTTGACTCATTCGGCGTTCTATCCAGCGATTGATGCGCGGTTTCATCCAGGAACGTATGAATGGTAGGAATAGGAGTAATCCGCAGATAGATGTGATAATGCCTGGGATGACGAGTAGTATTCCCGCTAAGAGTAGGCAAATCGTGTCTAATAAGTACGGGGATATTGTTTTTCCTTCGCGCATGTTTTGAGTGATACCACGCCATAAACGCTTGACGATGAATATGCCAAATGCTGTCGATGCGATTTGGATGAATAATAGTGGCCAGAAGCCAATCCATTGGAACAGGAGGATGTAGGTGAGTAGTTCTAATAAGCCGTATGCAGCCCAGTAGTAAATTATTTTTTTCAAAATGGCGACCTCCTTTGTGTGGTTTCTTTTTTATTATAGCGTAGTTTTGGAGAAATGAGAAAGAAGATGGTGTTGCGGAAAAAGATTAGAAAAACCAGATCAGTATCCGGGTTAGGGATTGTGATCTGGTTCTGTGTTTTTAGTTTAGAGTAGAACATGTTTGGCGCCTTCGGATCCAGCTTTGTTGTGGTTCTTGAAAAGCGTTATTTGCTTTTTTAGAACCTCAATATGCAGATGAATGCAATGAAGCTACCTTCCTTGGGTTGCGTCGTGACTTGCGACTCCGGATCCAGCTTCGGAAGCCAGACCCTCGAAATTTTCGTGCCCTCCGCAAAAACCAAGAACGGGTTTTCACTGCGGCCCCTAACAAATTTTTTCGGGTCTAACGGGCTTCCTCAGCACTTCTATTAATGAGTAGCCGTTTTACCATTGTAAACATTACCTTGGCGTGCGTCGACGGTTACTGTTTCGCCGTCTTTGACAAGGTCTGTTGCGTTTGTTGCGCCTACGATTACTGGAATTCCTAGTGTGATTCCAACAACGGCTGCGTGGCTAGTTAGACCGCCTTCTTCTACAACAACTGCTGCACTCTTCTCGAATGCTGGTAACATTTCTTTGTCTGTCGTTTTAACAACAAGAATGCCGCCTTCTACAGCTTTGTCTAGTGCTTCTTTATTCGATTTAGCAACAACTGCCTTACCGATAACGGAAGTCGAACCAATTCCGTGCCCTGATACTGCTTTGTCACCGATTAATTGGATTTTCATTAGGTTGGTTGTACCGGATTCTGTAACTGGAACACCGGCAGTGATGATAATTAGGTCGCCTTGTTTTGCAAGTCCTGATGCTAAGGATTCTTTTACTGCAAGGTCGAACATGTCATCTGTATTAGCGATTGGTTCTGCTAGACGTGGGTATACGCCCCATACTAGAGATAGTCCGCGACATACGCGTTCGTTGAAAGTAACCGCTAAAATATGTGATTTTGGACGGTATTTCGAGATCATGCGTGCTGTGTGACCACTTTGCGTTGTTGCAACGATTGTGTGTACGTTCAAGTTGCGCGCTGTGTGACCAACTGCTTGACCGATTGCTTCTGTCATATCTGAATTTTGGTGTGCTTTAAGTGCAAATTTATCTTGAGCAACTAGTGCTTCTTCGGCACGTAGCGCAATTTTAGTCATCATTTGTACGGATTCAACTGGATAGTCCCCAGCTGCTGTTTCACCTGAAAGCATGATTGCGTCTGTACCATCAAAAATGGCATTGGCTACATCACTTGCTTCTGCGCGAGTTGGACGCGGGTTACGTTGCATAGAATCTAACATTTGTGTTGCTGTAATAACAGGTTTTGCAAGCTTATTACATTTTTTGATTAGTTGTTTTTGAACAATCGGAACTTCTTCAGCAGGAATTTCAACGCCTAGGTCACCACGAGCAACCATTAGACCTTGAGATACTTGTAGGATTTCGTCGATATTGTCAACGCCCTCTTGGTTCTCAATCTTAGGAATGATTTGTACGTGTGTTGCATTGTTTTCTTCTAGAATTTTTGTGATTTCAAGAACGTCTGTTGCGCGACGAACGAATGATGCCGCGATAAAGTCGATTCCTTGTTCTAGACCAAAACGGATATCATTTGCATCTTTTTCCGTGATACCAGGTAGGTTGATCGATACGTTTGGCACGTTCACGCCTTTTTTGTTTTTAAGTACGCCTGGGTTTTGAACATATGTTACTAGTTCACGGTTAGCAGCGTCTTTTTCGATAACTTCAAGACCGATTAAGCCATCATCTAAAAGAATAGTTGAACCGATTTCTACGTCATCAAATAGTTCTGTGTACGTTACGGAGAATTTTTCTTTTGTTCCAAGGACTTCTTCCATTGCTACGCGAACAGTGTCCCCTTTTGCAAATTCTAATTTACCGTTTTCCATATCGTTCGTACGGATTTCAGGGCCTTTTGTATCAAGTAAAATCGCTACTTCTGTTCCCGTAATTTTGACAGCTTCACGAATATTTTTGATACGCGCGCCGTGCTCTTCATAATCACCATGTGAAAAATTAAGACGACATACGTTCATACCTGATTCGATTAATTGTACTAATGTTTCTACCGTTTCACTTGCAGGTCCAATCGTACAAACAATTTTAGTTTTTTTCATCTTTTATACTCCTCCTAAGAATACCTATTCATTCATTACTTATTATAAACTCATCCGCCCCATTTTACCAGTAACTTCACTAGCGTTCAAGGGTTTTGTGAATTTATGTGCATGTTGACCAAACTTTTCATTCTTTTTTAGGCACGTGTTTATGTAGCCTGTTTTCATGCCTATTTTCATTTTAATCCGTAGGAAGAGGCTTCTAAGTTATGCAAAACTAGAAACCTCTATCGTTGTATTAAATTGATAGGATTGTTGCTAAATCAAACATTTCTTTATCAATCACGTGTTTTTGTTTCAAAACTTCTGTGATATCATTTTCGACGATTTTATTATTTTGGATGCCGACAGCGAGACCGCCGCGGTTTTCCATTAATAAATCGACAGCACGCGCGCCTAGACGACTTGCCAATACGCGGTCAAAAGCAGTCGGGCTACCACCACGTTGAACATGTCCTAGAACCGTTACACGAGCATGATAATCGCCAAACTCAGCTAATTGGTTCGCGAATTCGTTTCCAGAAATAACGCCTTCTGCAACGACGATAATACTATGTTTTTTACCACGAGCAAGTCCTTTATTCAGGCGTTCGACAACATCTTCCATCACAAAGTTATGCTCAGGAACGATAATAGCTTCCGCGCCTCCTGCTAGACCAGACCAAAGCGCGATATCACCAGCATCACGGCCCATTACTTCAATGATAAATGTACGTTCATGACTTGTTGCTGTGTCACGAATTTTATCCAATGCGTCAAGCACGGTGTTTAGAGCCGTGTCAAAACCAATTGTAAAATCAGTACCAGAAATATCATTATCGATTGTTCCTGGAATACCGACTGTCGGGAAGCCACGTTTTGTTAGGGCCTCAGCTCCGTGGTAAGAACCATCTCCACCGATAACAACAAGGCCTTCAATACCGAATTTCTTCAACTGCTCAATACCTTTTAGTTGACCTTCTTCAGTCGCAAATTCAGGATAGCGCGCCGAATAAAGGAACGTTCCTCCGCGATGTAAAAGATCTCCTACAGAGCCTAAATCCAATTTATGAATATCTCCGTTTACTAGACCTAAAAAGCCGTAATCGATACCATAAACTTCTAGACCTTCATAAATACCTTTACGAACAACGGCACGAGCCGCAGCGTTCATTCCTGGCGCGTCTCCACCACTTGTTAAAACTGCAATACGTTTCATCAAAATCCCACCTCAAACAATGAATATATTTTTTCATCACATGGTTACATTCTACATCACTTTTCCTAAAAATGAAAGCAGGAATCTAGTTCTTTTTTCATGTTTTGTGAAACTTTTCATTAATTCCATCCACGAATGGTGTATACCAATTGCTTTTTATTAGGAATTGGTACTGGTTTATTACCCGTTGATGGAGTGTACCAAACATTGTATACGATGGAACAAAGCCACTTTTCGATATCTTCAAAGAAAATAAAAAGCCATTGGGATATAAGCTGACACTTCCATCGACTTATACTTTCATGACTTTTCATAATTATTTATAATTCTTCATAAACACCGATTTTCTTAAACTTCTCATACCGTTGATTCGCCAATTGTTCGCCGTCAAGTGCTGATAACGAATTCAAACTTTTGCGGATGACAGCAGAAATAAGTGCGGCTTGTTCTTCCACATTGCGATGGGCTCCACCGCGAATTTCCGGAATGATGCCGTCCGTGATGCCTAGCTCAAATAGGTCCGTTGCTGTTATTTTCATCGACTCAGCGGCTTGTTTGGCAAGGCTTGCGTCCTTCCAGAGAATCGCAGCTGCGCCTTCTGGTGAAATAACGGAGAAAACCGCATTTTCTAGCATGTAGATTTGATTGCCTACGCCTAGCGCCAAAGCTCCGCCACTTCCACCTTCACCGATAACGATTGAAATAATTGGCACGGTCATATCACTCATCTCATAAAGGTTACGCGCAATCGCTTCGCTTTGTCCGCGTTCTTCTGCGGCACGACCTGGATAGGCGCCTTTCGTATCGATGAAACAGATAATTGGACGTCCAAATTTGTTGGCTTGTTTCATTAATCGCAACGCTTTACGGAAGCCTTCCGGATGTGGCATTCCGAAATTGCGATGCAGATTATCTTTGGTATCTTTCCCGCGTTGGTGACCGATAACCGTCACTGGTGTGCCGTTAAACGTTGCCACACCCGCGACAATCGCTGCATCATCGCCAAAATAACGATCGCCGTGCAATTCCATAAACTGGTCGAACACGAACGGAATATAATCCAATGTTGTTGGACGTTCTGGATGGCGTGCCACTTGGAATTTATCCCATGCAGACATATTGCCATAAATTGCGTCCTCTAGTTTGCCAAGGCGGATTTCTAACTTCACAATTTCCTTCGACAAATCGACATCCGACTTCTCATTGTACTCTTTGAGATCGGCAATTTTTGTTTGTAATTCTAAAATCGGTTTTTCAAATTCTAGCTCATTTGCCATTTGCCGAATCCTCCTTTTTCGTGTGGATATCTAAGAGGAAACGCAATGTTTCGCGCATATCTAAGCGTGATACAACTTCATCCAGCTGCCCGTGCTTCAATAAGAACTCCGCTGTTTGGAAGTCCTCTGGTAAATCTTCGCGAACTGTTTGCTCAATAACACGACGTCCCGCAAAACCAATCATCGCTCCCGGTTCTGCAAAATTGTAGTCACCCAACGAAGCGAAACTTGCGGAAACGCCTCCTGTTGTTGGATGCGTCATGATGGAAATCGCGAGTCCTCCGTGGTTGCTAAAACGTTTGAAGGAGGCTGATGTTTTAGCCATTTGCATTAATGAAACCATACCTTCTTGCATCCGAGCGCCACCTGATGCCGTGAAAATCACAAAAGGAACACCTAATTCGTCTGCTTTTTCCACACTGCGCAAGATTTTTTCTCCAACAACCGAACCCATACTTGCCATCCGGAACCGAGAATCCATCACAGCCACCACAAATGGCAGTGTCGCAATCGTTGCTGTTCCAGTCAAAATAGCTTCGTTCAAATCTGTTTTCTTCTTATCTTTTACAATTCGATCCATATAATCTTCAAACCCAAGCGGATTTGCAGTCGTTAAATTGCCGTCTAACTCAGAAAATGAATCCTCGTCTACTAAGTACGCAATTCTTTCTTGAGCTCCGAGCGAATGATGGTAGCCACAATAGCTACAAACCTTCAAGTTCTTCTGTAATTCTTTGGAGTACATAATTTTCTTACATGAAGGACATTTAGTCATAATACCCTCTGGAACATCTGGCTTAGAGCCGTCTGAAGGAATCGTTGCATATTTCCTTTTCTTTGGTTTTGTAAATAAATCTCCTAACAAAGGATGAACCCCCTTTTGAAACAATCTCTTTTCTAATCCGCGCTTCAAATATTTTTTGTCCACTTTCCATAGTAGCATTTTTTGGCGCATTTGTCTTATCTAAATTTCTCTGTATGAGTACAACTGGGATGCCGAAATTAACTAGTACCCTTTAATCCGTCACACTACTATACCATATTTTTTTTATTTTTTAAAAGGCTAACGAATGATAAAATTGCCTTCACCGAGGAGTTCTGTGATTGCTTTCGCTGTTTCTGGGCTTCCATTAATATTAAATTTCGGCTGTAACTGTGTGGTTTTCTTCGTTGTTTCATCATGCAAAATAACGCTGATATCCCCACGATTGGATAATAAAATCGGCTTTAATTGTTCCAACTGGCTTGCTTCTTTAATTCGCACAAAAGCACGTTTGGGAACTTCGATGTCTTTTACATTCTCTGCTTTATTGATGACAAGCTGTAATTCCCCATTTCGCTGGTCTACTTTGCCTTGTAGCAGTACAATAAGTCCTTTTTCGGCTAGTTCTGTGTATTTCCGATAGGTTTCAGGGAACATGACTGCACTTATTTCGCGGCTGTCATCACTGATTGTAAGGAAACACATCGATTCACCTTTTTTCGTACGGATGGTTTTGATATCGTGAATATACGCCGCGATTTTGTAAATTTTACCGACTTTGATTTGCGATAAGGGCGTTATTTCAAGTAATTTTAATTTATCTTGATAGAACGTGACGGGATGTGCAGAAACATATTGCCCGACGTATTCTTTTTCTTTTTCTAGTTTTTCATCGATTGGAAGTGGACTAGCTTCGCGATATTTCGGTTTCATTTTGCGGAATAATTCATCGTCTGTCGTGAAGAGATTGATTCCTTTTTCATCGTCGCCGAGCAAACTAACATATTGCAGTGCTGCGTCCATTGATGCCATATAGGTAGCGCGATCTTTGCCAAATTCATCGAAACAGCCTGCGTAAATAAGCGCTTCTAGAACTTGTTTCGTTAGCTGCTTTTGAGGCATTCGTTCGCAAAAATCAAAGAAATCCTTGAACGGAGCTCCTTTTCTCTCGTTAACGATCGCAAGTACGAATTTACTTGGGACTTTACGAATCACGCGCAAACTGAACCTAATCGCGTCCTCTTCCACTTGAAAATGATAGTAGCTGCGATTAATCGATGGACCTCGCATTTTGATGCCGTAGTTTTTTGCTTCCGTGATATATTGGCTGATTTTATCGTCGTTTCCAATGACCGCGCTAAGAAGTGAAGCCATGAATGCGGCTGGATAATTGGCTTTTAAGTAGGCAAGTTGGAACGCGATTTTGGAATAGGCTACCGCGTGACTTCTATTGAAACCGTAGTTCGCAAATCGGACAATCAGATCATAGACTTCATCCGCGCTCGCTTGTGTGTAGCCTTTTTTGACCGCACCAGACACAAAATGAATGCGTTCTTCTTCTAAGACATCCGCCTTCTTCTTGCTGACTGCACGTCGAAGTAAATCGGCCTCACCGAGCGAAAAACCTGCCATAGCGGACGCGACTTGGATTATCTGTTCTTGATAGACGATAATGCCATACGTAACGCCTAAAATCGGCTCTAAATCGGGATGTGGATAAACAATTTCTTGTTTCCCATGTTTCCGAGCAATAAAAGTATCGATTTGTTCCATCGGGCCTGGACGATAAAGCGCATTAGTCGCGACAATATCTTCAAAAGAAGTTGGGCGTAAATGCTTTAATACACGCCTGATTCCATCTGATTCAAATTGGAAAATACCAGTCGTATCCCCTTTTTGGAAAATTTGTAGCGTTTTAGCATCGTCGAGCGGGATATCTTGCAATGTCAGCTCTGTATCGCGGATATAATTGACGTTTTTCAATGTTCGATCGAGTAGCGTTAAATTTCGAAGACCTAAGAAATCCATTTTTAGAAGTCCGATTTTTTCCAGATCACCCATTGCAAATTGCGTCAGAAGTGCATCTCCACTCCCTTTTTGCAAGGCAATCTGATCCACGAGTGGTTCGTCACTAATAACGACCCCCGCGGCATGTGTGGAAATATGGCGTGGCAAGCCTTCGATTTCAGTCGCAATTTCCCAGATAAGTTGGTTTTGTTCGGAGCTAATGATATGACGTTGTAATGCTGTAGATTGTTCATACGCCTTGGTTAGCGTCATACCAAGTTCCCGTGAAATAAGCTTTGACCAGTCGGATAATTGGACAGAATTCAAGCCAAATGTCCGCGCTGTATCTCGCACCGCAGCTTTGGCAGCTAGCGTTCCGAACGTGCCAATTTGGGCGACATGTTGCGTGCCATATTTGCTAACCACATAGGAAATGACCTCATCTCGACGATTGTCCGGGAAATCCAAATCGATATCAGGCATGCTAATACGTTCCGGATTCAGGAATCGCTCAAATAAAAGTTGGTATTGAATCGGGTCCACATCCGTAATTTGCAGGACGTAAGAAACGAGCGATCCTGCCGCAGATCCTCGCCCTGGTCCCGTTAGAATCCCATTCTCTCGTGAATATTTCATGACATCCCATACAATAAGGAAATAGTCGGAAAAGCCCATATCCTGAATGACTTTCAACTCATAATCCAAGCGCTCCCAATAGCTGCCATCAAGATTCGCAACACGGATTCTAAGTGCTTCATAACATAAATCTTTCAACACCGGTCCTGCTTCAAAGCCTTCTGCCAGCGGGAACTTAGGCAATAAATGTTGATCCATCGCAATTTCTACGTCACACATATCAGCAATTTTCGCCGTTAACGCCAATGCTTCCTTCTCAAAAGGCGATGTAAACAAGTTTTCCATATCCTCTGGTGCCGCAAAATAAGCCCCTCCAGCGAGCGGTAAATTGTGCCATGATACAGTCTCATTATCTCGAATCGCGCGCAAAATTTCCGTACTGCGAACACCTTTTGGTTCTAAATACTGCACATTTTTCGTCGCAACCGCTGGGATTTGCTCCGCCTCGCAAAAATCATGAACAGCCTCATAATGTGGATTTTCCTTTTGCAAGGTCATATAAAAACCAGACGCCCCCGCAATTTCCTGCCATTTTGCCACGACTAGACGAGCATCTTCGTGTAATTCCTGACGAATCAAGCGTTCAATTTCTCCAGCTTCTCCCGGCGAGAATAGCAACAAGCCGTCTCGATATGATTCTAGCCATTTTATAGGTAGTTTCTGCTCCTCACGCGTTTCGATGGCACTTGAAATTTTGAGCAAATTACGGTAGCCTTGCGTCGTTTTCGCGAGTAGGAGTAGTTCGTAAGTCTCAAGCGGTTGCGTCACGCCTTCCACTGAAATCGTCATCCCGATAAGCGGTTTAATCCCCGCCGCATGACACTTTTGATAAAATTCGATAACGCCATACATCACATTATGGTCCGTAATCGCGACTGCTGGATAATGAAATTGTTGCGCTTTCTCAATAATCCCGTCAATAGCCGCCGTACTCGATAGCAAATCATACGCGCTAGCTACTTGTAAATGAACAAATCCCATTATCCACGTCTCCTCTCTCGAACAACATTCTCCATTCTATTATATCGGTTATCCTCCGAAAAAGAAACCATATGTTCGCTTTTATTTATCCTGCATGTCGAGGCTACTCATAATTTTTGACAGCTTTTTGCAGACTTGCCCTTATTTTTAGCCGTAGCGATTCAGGTGCTATAATTTGAACGTCCGATCCGAAAGAAAGTAAGAAGGAATACAGCCAGTCTGTTTTCGGAATTTCCGTCTTCACTTCGATACGATCAGACACCCTCTCCAAGATTTCTGCAGGAAAAATGGCTAGTAGACGATAGTAGACCGACGCCTCAAACACGAGATGTACTGCCAATTTCGGTGCTGGTGTCACGGCTTGCTGACGAAACGCTTCAAAAGCAGATTCCTCAAAATTTGGTGGAAAATAATCCGTGATTACAGCCTCCACCATGCGATGCACATGAAATAAGCGATACGCCTCCCTCAAATAGCAATATCCCCATAAATACCAAGCATTCCCGCGATACCAAAGCTTCAAGGGAGCCACTTCTCGCCTCGTTTTCTGTCGATTGCTATTATAATAGATAAAAGAAACTTTGCGATTTTCCAAAATACACTGCTTCATCATCGCAAAAATTTCATTTCGTTCAGGTGGAGCACCATATTCAGCTGGATCAATCACAATCCAATCCTTCTAGACCGCATCCCATAATGCTTGAAACTTCTCCATTAAAGGCGCCACTTCTGGAAAATTCGTTGTCGAAAGATTTTGCAACGCTAACTGTAAAACATCTTTTTCCTTCGTCGTTATCGGGATTCGAGATAAGCTAAATCCTTGCATCAGTCTAATTCCACCACGTCTCCCGCGTGTCATCTCGATAGGAATACCTGCAAGGGAGAGCGTTTCGATATCACGATAGATTGTTCGGACTGAAACCGCAAAATAGGTTACCAAATCCTTGGCCTGCACTTGTTTTCGATTCATTAATAAGATTAAAATTTCTAATAAACGATCAATTTTCACGATGCTCACTCCTCTTTATTTCATCCTAACATATATTTTAAATATGACATAATGCTGTCAATCAAGTACGTTATTATAGATGAAAAGGAGGTTTTAACAATGCAAGAAATTTATTGGATAAACGAAACACGTACGAATAATTTCAATGATCCCGACGTAGCTACAAAAATAGGTGATTTATGGGCAGAGGCGCAAAAGTTACCGCAAACGAATGCCACATTTTATGGTATTTATGCCGATTATGAGATTGATTACATGGGAGATTACACGGTGAGTGTTGCGAGCAATATGCCTCATTCCGAGAATACGAAAAAAATCATGATTCCTGAACAACCGTATCAGGTTTTCAACGTAGAAAAAGACGTTTTCGCAACGTGGCAAGAAATTTGGAATACCGAACTCAATCGAAGTTACCATTTTGACTACGAAGAATACGCCCCTGATGGCTCGATTCGGATTTACATTGGGCTGAACGCGTAAAAAAGAGAAGAACACCAAATTTTGGTGTCCTTCTCTTTTTATTAATCGCACAATGCTTCTAATTTCGCGACCATTTCTGGGATTTCTGACTCCAATTCAAGCGTCGCGCCTGATGCCAAAGGATGCCCACCGCCACGATATTCTTTTGCCAATCCATTGATGACTGGGCCTTTGGAACGTAAGCGTGCTCGGATAATATCGCCATCTTCTATGAATAATATCCACGCCTTAATGCCAATAACGCTATCAATCCGATTCACCAACTGCGCCGCATCACGCGCCGTTACATCAAACTGCTCCAGCAAGGCACGATTAATATAAATATGCGCGGCGCCATTTGCTGCCATTTGGAAATTTTGCAAAATATAACCTGATAATTTGACCGCATTCAGTGGTGTCTCGTACATTTTTGTGAAAATTTCCGTGCGATCAAACGGGAAAACCACGAGGTCAGCTGCATAACGCAATGTTTTCGGTGTCGTATTTGGGAATAAGAACCGCCCTGTATCCCCGACAATTCCAGCGTACAACAACCTTGCCGCCTTCTCATTCAGCGTCAATTCTTTCGGAAACGCCTCCACGAATGCCGTCACCATCTCACTACAAGACGAAGCCGTCGTATCAACCCAACTGTAATCGCCATACACATCATCATTCGGATGGTGATCGATCTTCACAAGCTCCTTGCCAAGCGTATAGCGCGCATCATCAATCCGTTCCGTGTTCGCGGTATCACAAACAATCACAAGCGCACCATCGTAAACCGAATCATCAATTATATCCACTTTCCCAAGAAAATCAAGCGACGGCTCACCTTCACCAACGCAATAAATCTTCTTATCTGGAAAATTACCTTCTAAAACCGCTGCGAGTCCCATTTGCGAACCATACGCATCTGGATCTGGCCGCACATGCCGATGAATAATAATCGTCTCATATTTCTTAATGACATCTAAAATCGCTTTTTTCATCCTATTTCCACCAATCTTTAACGTTCCATCATTTGGCAAGCCACAATCGCCTTACCAACTAAAATACCTTCCAAATATAGCTCAATATCAATTTTCCCCGCCTTACGCCCTATCTCCAAAATCCGCGGTTTAATCACAATCGTCGCATCCATCTGTACCGGTTTCAAAAAATAAATCGAGATATTTTCAATCGCCACATTGCGTTTCTTCAAGGAAAACAGTTTTTGTTGCACAACATCACACACAATCTGCGTAAAAACGCCATAAGAAAGCGTTCCAATACTATTCGTCATCTGCGGCGTCACCGTAAATTGAAAATCGAGCTCCGATGCGTCATCCGTTGTTTTTTCAATCAACTGATTCGTAATTGTATCGTCAATCGTCTCTCCAATTTGCGGCTGGCGCTGAATCATTTGCAGTGATTTCAAAATATCCTGCCGACTCACAATCCCAATCAGCGTCAAATCATCCTTCACGACTGGGATAACCTCAATACCTTCCCAAATCATCATGTGTGATACCGACGCCACACTCATTTTCGGACCGACCGTCAACGGATTTTTCGTCATCGCCCGCTCAATCGAGATCGATAAATTTTTATCAATCACATCTTTGCTCGTAATCATCCCTGACAACCGCATCGCTTTATTTACCACTGGAAAACGGCTGTGTCCCGTCGACGTTTCCTTCTTATACCAATCCTCGACCCGGTCCGATGTGCTCAAATAAGCCGTCTTCTCAAGCGGCGTCAGAATATCTTCCACAAACACGACTTCCTTCTTAATCAACTGATCAAAAATCGCCCGGTTAATCATCGTCGCCACCGTAAACGTATCATACGTCGTCGATAAAATTGGCAATTCCTTCTCATCCGCCAACTTCTTCACCGAATCCACCGTATCAAAACCACCTGTAATCAGCACCGCGGCACCACGTTCAAGCGCCAACTCCTGCGCACCAACCCGGTTCCCAACAATCACCAAGTTTCCCGCATCCGTATAACGTTCCATCGCCTCAACCGTCATCGCACCAATCACAAACTTGTTCAGCGATTTATGAAGCCCAGCACGGCCGCCCAGCACTTGACCATCAATCATATTCACAATCTCCGCATAGGTCAGCTTCTCGATACTATCCTTTTGCTTCCGCTCAATCCGAATCGTCCCAACACGCTTAATCGTGCTAACAAAGCCGACAATTTCCGCATCCTTAATCGCCCTGTAAGCCGTTCCCTCACTGACATGCAAGTTTTTCGCGATTTTCCGAACCGAAATTTTCTCACCAACCGCAAGCTCTTCAATATATTTCAAAATCTGCTCATGCTTTGTCGCCAAGCCACTCACCCATTCCCTCTAAATTGTCATCGACGCGCCAATATCCAGCACTTTCCCGCGCAATTCCGTATTCAAACTTGCCACAAACGCGTGCGGATCCTGCGCAATCAACGGAAACGTATTATAATGCATTGGCACAACCACCTTCGCCTGCAAAAATTCCGCCGCAATCGCCGCATCCTCTGGCCCCATCGTGAAATTATCACCAATTGGCAAAAACGCCACGTCAAGCTCGTTCAACTGCCCAATCAATTTCATATCCGAGAACAATCCCGTATCACCAGCATGGTAAATCGATTTGTCGCCAATCGTCAACACAAATCCCGTCGGCAAGCCCAAATTAATAATTTTTCCATCTTGCACCGTGGACGAGCCATGAAACGCCTGCGTCAATTTCACCGTTCCAAAATCAAACGGCCGCTTTCCGCCAATATGTAGCGGTGCCAAATTCTCCACACCTTGCATATTCAAAAACGTTGCCAATTCCACATTCGCAATCACCGTCGCACCCGTTCTTTGCGCAATCGCCACTGTATCCCCAACGTGATCGTCATGCCCGTGCGTCACAATAATATAATCCGGTTTCTCATCCTCAACCACCAAATCACACTGCGGATTCCCCGAAATAAACGGATCCACAAGAATCGTCACGCCCTCCGTTACTACTTTAATACAAGATTGACCATGAAATGAAATTTTCATATTTTGACTTCCCTTCTGTATTGTACTAGTTTCATTATACTCTATACTATAACAGTATTTCAAAACATTTAATTTCTGCGCGATTTCGTGTTATGATAAAGCGGACGAAACATGGAAAGAAGGATGACTGATGGAAAAAAATATCGATATTTTGCAAAACTGGCTAAAAGAGCAAGGAGCTGAGGTTGCGTTTATCACCGACCCTGAAAACATCGCCTATTTCACCGGCTATCATAGCGACCCACACGAACGCGTGCTAGGCCTCGCCGTATTTCCCGAAGCAGAGCCATTCCTATTCACACCAGGACTGGAAGTAGAAGACGTGAAAAATAGCGACTGGTCATATGATGCATACGGTTACAGCGACATCGAAAACCCATGGGAAATCATCGTAACAGAAATCACAAAACGAACACCTACTGTGAAAAAATTTGCCATCGAGAAATCCCATATGAGTGTCGATCGCTTCGAAATCCTATCCAAATACTTAACCGATGCGACGTTCATTTCGATTGAAGAGAAGATCCAGATGATCCGCCTCATTAAAACACCCGAAGAACTTGCTATCCTAAAAGAAGCCGCGCTCCTAGCCGATTACGCCGTCCAAGTTGGCGTTGACGAAATCGCAGAAGGTAAAACCGAGGCCGAAATCGTGGCAAAAATCGAGTACGAAATGAAGAAAAAAGGCGTAACCGCAATGTCCTTCGCAACGATGGTCCTAACCGGTACAAACGGCGCCCTACCACACGGAACACCAGGCGACACCAAAATCAAAAAAGGCGACCTTGTCCTCTTTGACCTAGGCGTTGTCCACAAAGGCTACTGCTCCGACATCACGCGCACCGTGGCATACGGCGAAATCAGCGCAGAACAAGAAAAAATCTACAATACCGTACTACAAGCGCAACTCGCAGCCATCGAAAAAGTAAAAGCTGGCGTTCCCGCAAAAGAAGTAGATCTCACTGCGCGTAACATCATCAAGGATGCAGGCTACGGCGACTATTTCCCACATCGACTAGGGCACGGACTTGGCGCAAGCGTCCATGAATTCCCATCGATCACGGAAACAAACGAGATGGCGTTACAAGAAAATATGGTCTTCACTATCGAACCCGGCATTTACGTCCCAGGCGTTGCAGGCGTGCGGATTGAAGATGATATCGTTGTGACGAAAGATGGTTATGAAATTTTGACCGAGTTTCCAAAAGAATTGACGTATGTGAAATAAAAAAATGGTTGGCATTTTAGAAATTTAAATGCCAACCATTTCTATGTTTACTTGTACATACCATCTGTCGGAGCACTGACAACACCATTATCTAATACAAATGTCTGAAAATACATTGTTTTATTATCGCTAGCTTTTTCTACATCTCTCACACTGCCTGTAAACATATACGAATCTATATCGATCTTATTTTTTGCATCCAACATCATTTGCTCTGCATTTTCTTTAAATTTCTTTAATTCAGTTTCATTAAGTAAAGAATTATTCGTAATGTCTAAATTGAAAAAGTTTTGATCAGGTGATGGTTGGCTCAAAACAACTTCTGTATGCAAGCCGAAATATTTATTTAATGATACAGAAAGAACTGTGTTAGCTTTTTCTAAAGATTGTTCCATATCCCCATCACCTGCTTCTTGCATTCCATCCCAATCAAATTTTGAAATTCCCCATCCATCAGCTCCGTAATCTTCCAAACTTGATGAATCCTCTATCTCACCTTCTACTTCATTAGTGGTAACCTCTTTGGGCTCATCTTGCATAGCTTCCTTTTCAGGCTCATTACCGCATGCAGTTAGTATAGCAAATATTAATAATGTGCTTAATAATAACTTTATTTTCTTTTTATACATTTAAATCCCCCTTTTTACAATCAAATATTATTATACAGTATATTTTTTGGAATACCAACTTTATTTATTAAATATTTCCCCCTGTTGAGCAACATACTTCCCAACTCCACATAATCGCCGTACAATAAAAATAAAAACGAGGTGAACCAAAAATGAACCTAACATTCACACCAGCAGCTATCTCCCGTGTCCATGCACTCTGCCAAGACCTTCCCGGCAAACTCTACCTCTACTATTTAACAGAAGGATGCGGTTGCGAAAACAGCGGAATTTTCACATTAAAATTAGTCACCGAAACAACGCCCGAAGACATCGAGTTTTCATCGAACCTCGGCCCCATCCTAATCGCTCGCTGGACAGCCGTTTTCCTAGAAGAACAACTGAAAATCGACTACGACTCCAAATCCAACGCCCTCATTCTAAAAAGCGACGGCCAATTTTATAATCGTAATCTCCTGCTAATGGACACTGATAATAACTATGTATATACACCGAAAAACGAGCAGTAACCTCAACTAGAGATCGCTGCTCGTTTCCTTTTATCAACTTAAGCCAGTGCTTCCTCAACCGCCTTATACTCATAACCCAAATCATCCGCAACCGCTTTATACGTCACATAACCGCCAATCGTATTCACACCTTTATACAGCGATAAATTCCCAAGAACCGCATCAGCAAGCCCTTTATTCGCCAGTGTTAATCCGAATTGTAGTGTCGCATTCGTCAGCGCAATGGTCGATGTACGTGGCACGGCACCCGGCATATTCGCCACGGCATAATGCACAACACCATATTTTTCATATGTCGGGTCATCATGCGTCGTCACACGATCTGTCGTTTCAAAAATACCACCTTGGTCAATCGCAATATCCACGATAACCGCACCTGGTTTCATCTCCTTCACAAGCGCTTCTTTCACAAGTTTCGGAGCACGCGCACCCGGAATCAGCACCGCACCAACAACCAAATCTGCTTTTTTCACTGCTGTTTCGATATTAAACGCGTTACTCATCAACGTCGTAATTTGATTGCCAAAAATATCATCCAACTCGCGTAAACGATGCAAGTTCAGATCGAGAATCGTCACGTTTGCGCCAAGTCCAATCGCCACTTTTGCAGCGTTGGTTCCTGCCATTCCACCACCGATAATCACCACTTCACCACGCTCCACGCCTGGTACACCGCTAAGTAAAATACCGCGACCGCCATTATTTCTTTGCAAAAATTGCGTCCCAATCTGCGCTGCCATACGACCAGCGACCTCACTCATCGGGCTAAGTAATGGTAATGTGCGATCGTCCAGCTCCACCGTTTCATAGGCAATACTGTTCACTTTATTTTCCGTAAGCGCCTTGGCAAGTTCTGGTTCGTTCGCTAAATGTAAGTATGTGAATAACAGCAATCCTTCACGGAAATAGCCGTATTCAGATGCAATCGGTTCCTTCACTTTCACAACCATATCCGCCGCCCAAGCCTCAGCTGCCGTTTCCACGATCGTCGCGCCTGCCGCAACGTAATCCTCATCGTGAAAAGCTGAACCTACGCCCGCATTTGTTTCTACTAGCACTTTATGACCTGAATGCACGTAAGATAAAACACTGGCCGGCGTCATCGCTACCCGATTTTCATTATTCTTAATTTCTTTTGGAACTCCAATTAACATATGAATCTCCCCTTTAAGTAAATTAGCCCATAAAGTATGCGCTTACAAAACAAGAATAACACATATGACCCGAATTGTAAAAAAATACGGGTTAAGAAATTTTGCAATGCTTTTAATGGTTGTTTTCGCAAAAAAAGGGTACAATAATAGTATAAAAAGATTTTCCAAAGTGTCACAAAAACTGTCTCCCGTGAAAGTCCCGCCAACCCCCAGCGCGTCGACAATCGCCTATATTCTAGGCAAAGTCGAGCACTGGAGCGGAATGTACTCGTGTACATGAGCACCGGCGCACAGACTTTAACGACGAAGATAGATAATTGTCGACACGCTGGGCTAGGAGGAGTTTGTATGTTACAACAATACAGTAGAGTTTTAGTAGCAGTTGACGGGTCTAAAGAAGCAGAAAGCGCATTCCAGAAAGCAATTCAAGTTGCCAAAAGAAATGAGGGGTCACTAGGACTTGTTCACGTAATTGATACACGTGCCTTCTCATCCGTCGCTAACTACGACACTTCCATGGCTGACAAAGCCACAGAATATGCGGATGAATTATTGAATGGTTACAAAGATGATGCATTAAAACAAGGTGTTACCAATGTCGAAACCTATATCGAATACGGTTCACCAAAAACAGCCATCACAAAAGAAGCTGCCAAAGCCTTTAAAGCCGACCTTATCATGTGTGGTGCGACTGGTCTAAACGCAGTAGAACGCTTACTTATTGGTAGTGTTTCGGAATATATTATCCGCCACTCCCCTTGCGACGTTCTTGTTGTAAGAAATGAAGATCCAGTTTACAAGGACTAACAAAATACAAAGAGGCGATTTCCCGAGCTATGATGGGAAATCGCTTCTTTTATTTATCTATTTTTTCACGAATCGCGAGCATCCGGTCTTCTATTTCTGCTATCTCGTGCGCACAATTCTCGAGTTCTAAGCCGAGTTCTGCGTTGCTACCTTCTTTTTTGTATCGCAATGAATGTTCCAGGCTCGCCCAATAATCCATCGCAATTGTACGAATTTGAACCTCAATCCGGTAACTCTCCTTACGATCCAATAAGAAAATCGGGACTTCTAGTATGAGATGCAAGCTACGATAACCATTAGCTTTCGGATTTTTAATATAATCTTTCGTGTCGATCAAATAAACATCATCTTGCTTTGTCAACATTTCTGCTAACCAATAAATATCATCTGTATAGGAACAAATAACGCGAATTCCCGCCACATCGTTTAGCGTCTCTCGAATATTATACACCGAAATCGCTTTCTCTTTTTTGGCTAGTTTTGTACCAATACTGACAGGTTTCTTAATTCTAGATGTGATAAACTGAATCGGGTTTCGATCTTCCTTCAGAGCCATCTCGTCATTTAAAATGTCCAATTTCGTGCGTACTTCTCTAATAACCGATTGGTAGCATGTCATTAAACTGCGAAATTCGTCTAAATGCTGCATCCCCTCGTTTAATTTCGGATCATTCCCCAACCATACTTTAAAATCTTCTAAAAGAGCACTATCCATATCATTGCCGCCTTTACAATTTTTGTATTCACTCTTGTATAATATCATAAAATCCAACCACAAAGTTAACTATAACTAACTATTTCTCCAAAATCTCATCAAAAAAACAGAAAGCAACTATCTCTCACTCAAGATGGCTACTTTCTGCTAAACGATTTATCTTTGTGCGCGAATAACTTCTACATCACGTGCAATCATCAATTCTTCATTTGTCGGGATGATGATAACTTTAACTGGAGAATGTGGGTAATTAAGGAATGCTTCTACGCCACGAACTTGGTTTAAAGCTGGATCCCAGTACACGCCCATGAATTCAAGGCCACGAAGAACGCGCTCGCGGATATACGAACTGTTTTCGCCAATTCCGGCTGTGAAGATAATCGCATCGACACCGTTCATACGAGCGGCATACGAACCGATGTATTTATGAATACCATCAACGAAAACGTCAAGCGCTAGTTCTGCGCGATCATTTCCTTTTGCGGCTTCGCTTTCTAAATCACGAAGGTCACTTGAAATACCGGATACGCCTAGCATACCTGATTCTTTGTTCAACACGTCAAGTACTTGCTCCGCTGACTTCCCTGTTTTTTCCATAATAAATGGCACGAGCGCAGGATCGATATTACCAGAACGAGTTCCCATAGAAACACCAGCAAGCGGCGTGAAGCCCATCGATGTATCCATTGATTTACCGCCTTCGATTGCAGCGATACTTGCACCGTTTCCTAAGTGACATGTGATCAAACGCAATTCTTCTTGTGGACGACCAAGCAAGTCAGACGCACGTTCTGTCACGTATTTATGACTCGTACCATGGAAACCATATTTACGAATTCCATAATCTTCATAGTAGTTGTATGGCAAGCTGTAAAGGTAGCTTGATTGTGGCATTGTTTGATGGAAAGCTGTATCAAAAACAGCTACGGCCACGATATCAGGTAAAACTTTGCGGAATGCGCGGATACCAGTAACGTTCGCTGGATTATGAAGTGGCGCAAGTTCAGATAGTGCCTCAATGTCCGTGATAACTTGATCCGTAATGTACACTGATTCTGTGAATTTTTCGCCGCCATGAACAACACGATGTCCAACGCCTGTGATTTCATCATATGATTTAATGATGTTATGCGAGATTAATTTGTCGAGCAACATTTGGACCGCAACTTCGTGATCCGGAATGTCCGTTACTTCTTTAATTTTTTCATCGCCAACAGAAATTGTAAAAATCGAATCTTTCAAACCAATACGTTCTACGATCCCTGCCGTAATAACTGTTTCTGATGGCATATCATATAGTTGGAATTTTAGTGACGAGCTCCCAGCGTTAATTGCAATTGTTTTTTCCATGTTTATTTCATCCATTCCCTTCAACTACTTGTTTTCGTTAAACCAGTCTTCAATTTTCGCCAATACGTTTGCCGTCGCTCTTGGATCGGTCAAACTTGGCAGGTTCGCGAGCAATACTTCTTTTGGCGGCTGCAAATCATCTGCCCCTTTTTGCAATATCAAAATACTTTTCCGAGCTCCCTCAGATGCAAAAAGTGTCTCCGGCAATTGCAGAATGCCTTGAATGTGGCCATGTTTTTTGATGAACCTGTCCACTTTCGCAAAATCTTCCGTTCCAAACATGGCGCTTGGTACTAGGAAAAATAAGTATCCTCCTGCTTTCGTGTACCGCATACCTTGTTCAATAAATAGGAAATGCGCAAAAGAATGACCATCATCACGGCTTAGCTCGAACTCTTTAGCACGCGTATCATCTGGATAGTACCCAACCGGCAAGTCGCTTACAACAACATCGACTGGATCAACAAGCAAGTTGCCCAGACCATCTTGATGTAAAAGTTGGATTGGTTGGCGCTCCAAATCAGCACCGACGTAAGCAAGCGAAATGAGCAAATCATCAACATCGACGCCAGTAGCATCGAGCTCCAATTTGCCTTCCAATTGATTAACAATCGTTGCAATTAAGTTCCCTGTCCCGCACGCAGGATCAAGCAAACGGATTTGTTTCTTACCAGCAAAAGCCTTGTCTACCAAATAACCCATAATAAACCCAATCGAGTCCGGCGTCATTTGATGATTGACTTGAATGCCGTGCTTCATACCTTTTAAGAGTGCAAGTTGATAACTCTTACGGATATCTTCTTTTGCAAACTCCTCCAACTGAACAGAACCATACCGCTCTTCCAGATTCAGTGTCGCCTCAGCAGAAAGTTCATCCTTTTGAAGTACCTCTTTCTGAAATAAATTCTCTCCTGTCTCATAAACGGCCTCCAGATAACTCATTTCGAGCTCATTCTGAATAATAATGGCTGTATCATCGAGAACGCGGAATAATTCCTCAACTGTTGCATTTGTCAAAAGTGAACACCTCGAATTCCTTCATTTCTAACACCAATTAAATATTATACAGCATTTCCAGTCAAGATGATAGCATTTTACACTATCAAAAAACAAGATTTGTAACAAAATGAGCAAGCGCTTTATTTTCGTTAATTTTCCTAGTGTTTTGTTTGTTGTTATAGTACTAAAGCGTGTATTTACTATAACAGAGTCAACAAAAAAGAGCGCCGAAGCACTCCGTCAAACTTTTACTATTTATCCCCGCCGATGCGTACCCCCTTCATGAAGTACTTATTCAAAACAATGTATAGGATTAGAATCGGAATAATCGAGACGACTGAGGCCGCCATAATATAATTCCATTGAGTCGCATTTTGTGTTTGAAACGACTGTAAACCAAGTGTCAAGGTATATTTTTCTGGTGATGTGATGTAGAGTAACGGTTTCATAAATTCATTCCACAAACCGAGGAACACAAATACGCCTTGCGTGGCAATCGACGCTTGAGCCATTGGGAAAACAATGCGGAAAAATGTCTGCGTCCGGCTGAGCCCGTCCATTTGCGCCGCCTCTTCCACCTCCCTTGGGAAATTAACGAAAAACTGCCGCATCATGAATATATACCCAAAATTAATCGCACCTGGCAAAATCAACGCGTTGTATGTGTCCAAAATGCCGATAGATTTCATGATTAAGTAATTGGGAATTAAGAGAATCTGCGCCGGCACCATGATGACCGCTAAAATCAGCAAGAAAATCTGCTTCCTCCCAGGGAAACTGAGCCGTGCTAAAGCGTATCCTGCCATACTATTAAAAATAATGTTCAAGATCGTCCCTGAAATAGCGATGATAAATGAGTTCAGAATCCATCTTGGAAAGAGCGGATCACGTGTGAAAATGTAGCTGAAATTCTCAAGAGTTGGAGCTTTTGGCAGTAAAGAAAGCCCACCGCCGATGATCTCGCTATACGGTTTGAACGAGGCCATAACAGCCCACAAGAATGGATACAGCGTTACTAAACCGTAACCAATCAAGAGTGTATACGTGATTATTTTCCAAAAACGCTTCATTTTCATGATGCTTCACCTCCATCTTCGTTGACATCCTCTTTATTCAGCTTTCTCGCGAGCATCGACACGACGAAAATGATAATGGTCAGCAAAATCGCGATAGCCGAAGCATATCCCATCGTATCGAACGATTTAAACGCATACTGATAGATAATGAGGGAAAGCGTTAATGTGGCGTTATTCGGACCACCACTCCCACCCGAAATGATGTAGGCTTGGTCAAAAAGCTGAAAACAGCCGATAATCCCCATCAAAAGGACATAGTTCGTAATCGGAGCAATCTGCGGAACCGTAATCCGCGTCAAGCGTTTCCAAGCGTTAGCACCATCCACTTGCGCTGCCTCGTACATCGTTTTCGGAATATCCTGTAACCCAGCTAAATAAATCGTCATGAAAAACGGCACAGTCGACCAAATATTCATAACCATAATAGTCCCTAGGGCAAATTGTGTTTCATTAATGAAATTAATCGGTTCACTAAGAATGCCAAAATCGACTAAAATATTGTTCACAGGACCAGTTAAACTGAATAAAAACATGAATATCATTGTTAACGCCGAGCTCGATGTCAATGTTGGTAAGAAGAAAATCGTTCGGAATGTATTTTGAAATTTAATCCCCGAATTAAGTAAAGACGCCATTAACAACGCCAAAATAGTTTGGCAAGGTACGACGATGATAACATAACGCACCGTGTTTTTAAGCGCAATCCAGACACGTTCGTCTTGGAACGCGTTGGTGTAATTTTTTAGACCGACAAACTGATAGCTAGACTCACCGACTAGGCTGACTTTGTTCAGAGATAAGAATAAAGCATAGATAATTGGTATTAGAGTAAAAACAGTCATGATGATGATTGTTGGTAACATGAAAGAAATACCTTGCGCGGCCTCCTTCGCCTTGCGTGTAGGCTTGTTTGAGTTCATTTTTTAAGCTCCTTTTTTGTTGAGGATCTTATGAAGCATCCCTTGCTGAATTAGATCCTCAATATGCATGTGAACGCAGTGAACAGGTAATCCATCAGTGGATATTATGACACCTAATATGAATAATGCAAAACTCGAGAAATACTTTACAAATCGGAGATCCTCAATATGCATGTGAACGCAGTGAACAGGTAATCCATCAGTGGATATTATGACGCCAAATCACCAGTTCACCAATATCAAAATCGGCAAACCCGTCCTACCATGCGCGGCATCATGTTTCCCGCCTCCGGATCTAGCTTCAACGGCCAACTCCTCGAAAACTTCACGCCCTCCACAAAAAGCAAGAACGGCTTTTTACTGCGGCCGCTCCAGTTTTTGTCGGAGCTGAACGGGCCGTCTCAGCTTTTCTCTATTTCAACTGCGTCTTTATATCATTATTCGCACTTTCCGTCGCTTTAGTCATCGCTTCTTTCAGTGTCATCTCACCTTTAAGCGCGGATGGTAACATGTTTTTATATTGATCGGCAACAATCGAAAGTGTCGTACCATCTTGCCATGCCGTCGCGTATTCCGCCCCAGCTACAAACGGTTGCAAAATCGCATCCGAATCTATATTCATTTCTTTGGCTACCGATTGGCGTGATGGCAACACCGAAGCGCCCTCTGCCCATGTTTTCATCCCAGTCTTCCCGGTCATATATTCCATCAACTCCCAAGCAGCATCTTTATCCTTTGCCGCGGCATTCATTGAATAACTTACAGTGAACACCATCGTTCCCTTTTTACCATCAATCGTCGGTACTTCTTTCGTTCCAAATTTAACATCTGGGAAATTCTGCTCTAAATGCGCAATGGCCCAGTTCCCCTCAACCATCATTGCCGCTTTACCAGCTCCAAACGAATCTCCCGACCAGTCTTGGCCTAAATCAGCCGGACGTTTAATCAATCCTTTTTGATACCAATCAACAAGCGGTTGCAATGCCGCAATAATTTTTGGATCATCCAAATTAGAATAACCATCTTTATCTAAAATAGTTTCCCCAGAAGATTGCGCGATGTACATCTGACGAGCAAGGTCGGCCGTGAATGCACTAGGAACAACATCTTTCGGCAACTTCGCTTTCAAATTCTCTAAGAATGGCTCCATTTTATCTACTGTTGTCGGAATCGTATTCGGATCAATCCCAGCATCCGCAAACATTTTCTCGTTATAATAAATGCCAAGTGTAGAATAATCTTTCGGCAAACCATACTGCACCTTATCGTCACCAGTAAATGCACTATACACAGGTTTATAAAAATCCTCTGTATCAAAATCTTTCGTTTTCGAAATATAATCGTCCAGTGGAGCTAAAACCTTTTTTTCAATCAGACTCGGCGCAAGATATGCCTCCACATAAAATACGTCGGGCGCTGTTCCACCAACTAAATCCGTCTGAAGTTGCGTTTCATAATCATTATAAACTTTCTCTTTTACCTTAATTCCAGATTCCTTTTCAAAATCAGCAATAAGCTTCTTTCGTGTTGTTTTTTCAGCTTCTGTACCTTTCCAAACACCTAATGTCACGGTCTTCTCGCCAGCTGCCGCCTCATCTTTCGTCCCATTTCCACAAGCAACAGTGAACAATAATGTACAAACTGCGCCTAAAACCATAAACGTTTTCAAAACTTTTTTCATAACCATTCTCTCCTCTTTTTATCTAACTTTAAAGAAAGCGTATTCATTTAACGTTATTCTATTCCAAAACGTTTCGGATGTCAAGTGCATATTTTCTAAAAAATAGATGTTTAGAGTTGTAAGTTTAGCTGAATTCCACTAAAATAGGGGTAATAGGAAGTTAGAATTGGAGGTATAACGTTTTGGCAACAATCAAAGATATTGCGAAAGACACTGGTTTTTCGGTAACGACTGTCTCCCGCGCGCTCAATGGCTATAGCGATGTGAACGAAGAAACTCGCGCTATTATTAGAGCCTCCGCACAGAAGTTACAATACAGCCCAAATATGCTTGCCCAGAGCCTCGTTACAAAGAAATCAAAAACAATCGGCCTACTAGTAAGCGATCTAAAAAGAGAAAGCGTGAAAGATAATTTTGTATTCGATGTTTTATGTGGTGTAAGTGAGTACGTGGCAACGATAGACTACGAAATGATTTTAATTAGCACGACAACATCCAAGCAACGTAACAAAACATTCGGCCAAGTCGTAAGCGAACGAAACCTTGATGGCGTTGTGATTCAGGGCTTAAAAAAGGACGATCCATACCTAACAGAAGCCGTTGCAAGCCAACTGCCGACTGTGCTGATAGATATTCCGATTGAAAACGATTCGACTGGTTATGTCACTTCCGACCAAGAGGATAGTGTGAAAACGGCTATCAAATATTTGTCACGCCTTGGACACCGAAAAATCGCCTTCATGAATGGGCACAAACAGGCATACGTGAGTGGCATTCGCTTCAAAGCATACCAAGATGCCCTATCTGAAATCGGTATCGACTATGATGAAAAACTGCTTTGTTACGGCGATTTTGAAGAAGAAAAAGCGTATCAGACTGCGCTTAATTTTTTGCTGACCACACAAAATGTTTCCGCGATATTCTGCGCTAGCGACATCATGGCATTGGGCGTTCTAAAAGCCGCTCGCGAACTCCAAATCCCAGTTCCCAGAGAGCTTTCCATCATCGGATTTGATAACATTTTGCTCACTCGCTACGTAAGTCCACCCCTTAGCACGGTTGCACAAAACCCATTCGAACTCGGAAAAGCTGCGGCGACACTCGTTTTAGAAATCATTAACCAAACGTCTACAGAGCATCACCAAATTTTGCACAACGAATTAATTGTCCGCGAATCAAGCGGTCCTAGAATATAAATGAAGAGGAGCGCCCGCATTTGGGCGCTCCTCTCAGACTGTAGAAAAACTATATTTCACGCAAAACCTGGCTGTTTCTCCAAACCTCAGCGTGTCGAAAAATGCCTAGTTACTAGGCAAAAGCGAGTACCAGCGCGGAGCGTACTGGAGTACGTGAGCACTTGAACGGAGCTTTTAACGACGAAAATAGGCGTTTGTCGACACGCTGAGAGGAGCGCCTAAATGCGAGCGCTCCTCTTTATTGCATTCACCGTTAAAAATACGAAAATAATAATTGAAAACCAGTATATCATGCCAAAATATGGAATAAAAAATCCCGTTAACTTTAAAACTGTCTTTATCGCTAGCGGTAGCGTCATGCCGTAAGCGCCGAACATCCAAAGTCGCCTGTAGCTAACCGATGCACTGCGTCCAAATGGCAACGATACCCATGCAATAATCGAAATGAATACCACGCTAATCAGCACCTGTAAAAACGCCTTCACATATTGATAAAAAAATGCTAACTGTTTCAACTGTGATTCATTGTCCTGCAACAACTTCAATACATCCACATTTGTATATTCCTGTTCACTTCCCCAAATCGGCAAATCGCGATACGCCGTACTATTCGTCGACATCAAGCCATTTTTTCCGAATTTAAACCCATCTTGCTGCAACGCGATCACGTAATCCGTCGACGCCCGCTGCGTTACATCTCCAATCGTAATTGTCACATCAAAAACCGGAATGGGCACAATCAATGGCTCCCCTTCATAATCAAGCCCCTGCTCGGACAAATTAAACGGTTGCATTTCCGTTAATAAACCCTCATAATCCAATTTCGACGTCTTCGAAAAGCTAGAAAAACTCAAAATCAGAGATGAAAGCAACACCAAACATAACAAATAAAAAAATGATTTCCAAATACTCTGTGCCTTCCATTTTCCAATCGCTTTCCACTGAAAAAATAAACTCTGCTGAAACTGCTCAATTATCCCCATTTTTCTACTCACATCCAAAACGTTATTTATCTTTAAAAATCATATTAAACCATTATATAAATTAAATCAATATAAAAATTATATTTGACTTACCAAAACGTTTCGTATAAAATATGGAACTAAAGAAAGCGTTACCCATTCATTTACTATTTTGCAATACGAAAGGATACGAATATGTCATTAAAATACGATAAAGGCACAGAAAAATCAAAGAATTGGTTGATAACAGAAACACAATTTCAACCAGAGGCGCTCGGCAAAGTCGAGGCTGTTTTTAGTTTAGGAAACGGCTACATGGGCTTACGCTCTACAACCGAAGAACGTTATGCCAACGAAGCACGCGGTAATTTCGTTGCTGGAACCTTCAATAAATTTCTTGGCGATAAAGAAGTCACCGAACTACCAAACGCTGCGGATATGACTGAAATGATCTTCACCCTAAACGGAGACACGTTCCAATTAACAGATGGCGACATTCTAGATTTTGATCGTACACTAAACCTTAAAGATGCGGAACTATCACGTCATATCCATTGGCGCTCCCCATCCGGATCAGAATACAAGCTTATTTTCACCCGCTTTGTATCCCTAGATAATAAACACATCATCGCCCAAAAAGTTGCGATTACACCTCTTTCTAGCGATCTCACCTTGACGCTTCGTTCAGGCATCAACGGCCAAATGACTAATACTGGGACGCAACATTTTAAAGAAGGCGTTTTGCGATTGTACGACCAAAAAATCATGAAACTAGAGGCGCATACGACAGAATCCAACATCGATTTTGTTCATTTTTCTCAGCATGCCTTCAAAAAAGAAAATATAAACTTTACACCGAAAAACACGATTTTCATGGACCGTCGCAAAATTTTCACAGCATTTGAACCAGGGATAATCAAGAAGAACGAAACCGTTACGATCGAGAAAGTATCTGGCGTGTACACAAGTCGCGATAAAGATTGGATCGATGTCGATACGGCGCTTGCGAATTTCACATCCACCTCCGATTACGATACTTTATTCCAAGCACACCGCAACGCTTGGGAAAGCCAAGTTTGGGAGCAATATCCGATTCAAATCGAGGGTGTTGATTTTGATCAGTTGGCTATTAGATTCGCGATTTATCATCTTACCGGTATGACGCCAGTGCATGATAATCGCATGAACATCAGCGCCAAAGGGCTTTCTGGCGAAGGATATAAAGGTCACGCTTTTTGGGATACCGAAATTTTTGTATTGCCCTTTTTCACAACATCCAACCCTAAAATTGCTCGCCAGCTTCTAGAATATCGCTCCCTATCTATTCCTGGGGCAGTCCGCAAAGCAATTGATAACAATTACGAAGGCGCTATGTTCCCATGGGAATCCGCTTGGCTTGAAGACGGGGAAGTGACGCCAGTTTGGGGGGCAGCGGACATCATTACAGGCGAACCTACAAAAATCTGGTCTGGCTTCATCGAACAACACATCACAGCCGACATCGCATTCGCTGTTTGGCAATATTACCAGTTTACAGGCGACCAAGACTTCATGGAAAAACACGGCTACGAGCTACTATTCGCCACCGCCGTTTTCTGGCAATCGCGGCTTGAAGAAAAGGGAAATCGATATGAAATAACTGGTGTAGTCGGCCCTGACGAGTATAAAGAACATGTGGATAATAACGCCTTCACGAATTACATGGCCCATTGGAATCTAGAAAAAGCTATTCATTACCATGATTTGTTACAAGAAAAAAATCCCGAATTACTAGCCTCACTTTCTGCTAAATGGGATCTTCCAAACAACTATCAAAAATGGCAGGAAAAAGCGGCAAAACTTTATCTACCGCAACCGAACACAGAGCTAGTCATTCCACAAGACGACACCTACCTATCGAAAAAAATTATTGACCTTGCGCCTTATAAAGAAGCCTCCCAAGTTGGCGCTTTATTTCTAGACTACAATCTGGATCAAGTAAACGATATGCAGATTACAAAGCAAGCCGACGTTATGATTCTCCTATATCTTCTTGAAAATGAGTTTTCACCCGAAGTGAAGCAAGCTAATTGGGATTACTATGAGCCTAAAACACTGCACGATTCATCGTTAAGTCGAGCTACCCATAGTATTTTAGCATCTGATTTAGGTGATAAAGACCTCGCCTACTCCATGTTTGAAAAAGCAAGCCGTATCGATCTTGGTCCAAATATGAAATCAAGCGATGCCGGTATTCACGCCGCATCCATCGGTGGTATTTGGCAAGTCGTAGTAAACGGTTTCGGCGGTGTTCGCATGCTTGACGGAAAACTATATCTCCACCCCCACCTACCAGAAAAATGGACAGCGTTGCAATTCCCGATTTACTGGAAAGGCTCGCGTTTAGAAATTAAAGTCACGCAAGAATCCACCACTATCACAAATACCTCCGATAACGCGGTGGCTTTAGCGCTTAACGGCACTGAAATAAGTATTTTAGCCAACACAACATTTACCACAAATTAAAAAATAGAGCTTGTTCAAGATGCCAATTTCGACATTTGAACAAGCTCTTATCTATTATTTAGCTTCTTTTGCCTTCGCAATCGCCGTTTCGTAATCTGGGTGATTCGTTCCTTCACCAACATATTCTGCATGAACGACTTTGTTATTGCTATCCACCACGAACACAGAGCGAGCTAGCAAACGTAATTCCTTCATCACAACGCCATATGCTTCACCAAACGAAAGATCGCGATGATCAGAAAGGGTAATGACATTCGGAAGTCCTTCAGCAGCACACCATTTCTTTTGTGCGAAAGGTAAATCCACTGAAATGGTAAGTATAGCCGTATTTTCTAAACCAGAAGCGTCCTCATTGAACTTGCGTGTCTGCTGAGAGCACACACCTGTATCAATCGACGGGATCACACTGATTATTTTCACTTTACCATCATAATCACCTAATGTGACTGGCTCCAGACCTTGATTCAACACTGTGAAATCAGGCGCCGTGTCGCCAACTTTTACTTCTTTTCCAATCAATGTCATCGGATTTCCCTTAAATGTAACTTCTGCCATTTGAATTCCTCCTTAGATTTCTTCTACGCCTTCTATTCTACCGAAGAGTCCCGCAATGTACTATTTTTTTGCCTATAATAACACAATTTCCAGTATTCCCAAGCTTCTAAATACTTTTCCAAATCAGCCGGATGATGCAATAAACAGCGCGCGATTCGGATATACACCCCAATCAAAACTGAGCCGTAAAAATCTTCTGGTATAGGTGTTTTTAAAAATTGTAGCGCATAGGTAAGCGTCTCCTCTGTCAAATCTTCTGGTGATGAGAAAAAGGCAAAAATGAGATCGTATGTTGGCGGACCATCCACTGGAATAGGATCTATGATGGCGCTTAAATGTTGATCCTGAAATAGAAAATTATGAACGCCGCAATCTCCATGTAATAACATCGCTGGCTCTATTGGTTGCTTTTGAACAATTCGTACGATCAGTAGCGCATCTTCCTCGGATAATTGGTTACCAATAATTGATCTCGCTCCCATTGTTTCTTTTTGTAAAAAACGGAGCCAATGAACATCAGAGTACCAGCCACTCCCACGCGTTGCCATACGGTAATGATTGATAAGTCCTACAACTAATTCCTGCAGCATTTGTCTCTTTTCTGGCCGTATTCCCGAGGTCTCGCCTTCTAAAAATGGATATACGACATATTCATCTGCTTCGTAAACAGGGCTTGGCAAAATGGAAAGGCCCCCATAAATACATAAAAACCTTGCTTCCGCGCGTATAACACGACTATCATTGATCTTCACGACATACTCCCAGTCGCCCTCGCAGCAAACCTTCGCTACCTGACTAGATGTGCCACCACTTAAAAAATGCCATGTTGTTATTTCCGAAATAAAGACACCTTTTTCTACCAGTTCGTCTATCGCTACACTCATTTCCATCAAGTCTACTCCTTTCAAAAAAGAACTCACAAGCCAAGCTCGCAAGTCCTCATCACCTATTATTTCCAATCTTTATCTAACGCCAAATACCCTTCATGTACAACCGCTGTGCTCTCCAGCAAATCCGCAATTCCTTGCTTTTTCGGTGTGAATGCACAGACAAGGTACAAAATCCAAACAACCGACGTGACAAAGCGTAAAGCGCCTTCGCGAAAAAGCACCGTTCCCCATGTTAACTTCTCTTTTTTCAGCGATACGACGCGAATTCCAAAAATCATTTTTCCAAGCGTTTGGCCCCAAATTTTCGTCATCACGATAAAATAGGCCAGAAAAACAAGTGTCAAAAGCGCTCCGTAAATCGCGAAAAAGGAACCATCCATGTTCCAATCAGCTAACCGGAAAACTGGGCTAATCAAAATCCCTGATATCGCCGTCGTCACAAGTAAATCAATCATATATGCCATAAAACGAATCCAGAATCCAGCGTAATATTGTGTTGGAAAACCGCTTTTTTCATCTTTTGGAGGCTCATATTTAAACACTGGACGCTCCGTGTGTTGCAACGTTTCCTGTTCCATTTGAACTCCTCCTTTATTTTCCATACAAATACATCAGACGCGGAGCTTCCATCATGTTCATCAACTGTAATGCCTGATGTGCCTCACTTTTTTGACCAACGATTTGGCTGACAGATGTAGAGAATATCGACGCTAAGCTACCACCGCTTGTATCGTATTCAAACACTTGTGCACCTTTCAAATCTTGCTCTTTTTCCAAAGCGTTGAGGGCATCTTCTTGATATCCGAACGCATCAATTAAACCATTCGCCTTCGCTTGTCGGCCATCGTAAATCCGGCCATCTGCAATTTTGCGAACCTCAGCTTCTGTCATGTGACGACCTTCCGCGACAACTTTCACGAATTGAGCGTAAGAATCATCAATCATCGACTGCATAATCGCTTTTTCTTCCGCCGTCATTGGGCGCGACGAACTCATAATATCCTTGAATTCCCCACTCTTAATCGTATTATCAGAAATTCCGACTTTCTTCATCAACTCGCTAAAATCATATCCTTGCATAATAACACCAATCGAACCCGTCAGCGTTTCAGGACTCGCGTAGATTTTATCGGCTGGCGCGGAAACGTAATAACCGCCAGATGCCGCCATACTTCCGAATGAAACATAGACTGGTAACGTTTTCTCTTTCTTAATTTGTAAAATTTTATCGCGAATTTGTGCGGACTCCACAACGCCACCACCAGGTGAATTCACGTTTAGGAGAACACCAGCTATCGAGTCATCTTCGCGGATATCCTCAAGAAAATCCATAAAAGCAGAATGGCTGTAACCTTCGCTACCACCCAGAAGTGAGTCACTAGAACCAGTATCCTGAATCGCACCATCGATATGAAGCACGGCAATCCGCTTATCTAGATTCCCTTCTTCTAACACCATCTCCGTCAAGCCTGTATCCTCCGCCATCAACGAGTCCACCCAAGACATTTCATACTCGTCATCAGTTGCCAATAGCGTACTTGTGATCTTCGTAATCCCGCTCACTACTAATAAAGCGGCGACAATCCCGATCGCAATCCATCTTTTTGCATTCACATTATTTCCCCCTTTTTTATTACCATAGAACTATCATAACGGAAAACCGATACTTTTTACAGCGAAACTTGAAAAATTCTTATTTTTTACAAGATTAGTAGTGAGCATTCGTGTTATAATGAGGTGGAGATTGAATTAACTAAGAACTCTGGAGGTTTTAGTATGGCTGAAACAATTTTTTACTTTTCGTATCGTAAAACAGAAGAATTACAAAAACATGCGGATGAACTGAAAAAAGTAACAAAAGAATACGGTTTTGAAGTGACAGATGATTTCGAAGCTGCAACAGCGATTATTAGTATTGGTGGAGACGGCGCATTCTTGAAATCCGTGCGTGAAACTGGTTTCCGTTCCGATTGTCTATATGCAGGTATCGCATTAACAGAACAACTTGGCCAATATTGCGATTTTCACGTACACCAAATCGATGAAATTATTAAGGCAGCTGCAGAAGATCGCTGGCTTGTTCGCCGTTACCCGACGATTTATGGTACGGTTAATGATTCGAAAGCTTTTTATGTATTAAATGAGTTCAATATCCGCTCATCGATCATTCGTACGCTACAAATCGATGTGTATATCAATGACAGCCTGTTTGAAACGTTCCGCGGTGATGGCATGGTTATTTCGACGCCAACCGGAAGTACGGCTTACAATAAATCAATCAACGGCTCGATTGTGGATCCATTATTACCGTCGATGCAAGTGAGCGAGCTCGCTTCGATTAATAATAACCGTTTCCGTACGCTCGGCTCCTCGTTCATTTTGAGTCCGAAACGTAAATTACGCCTAGATATGCGGGCGAATGGCGTGAATGATTTCCCGATTATGGGCATGGATTCCGAAGCGCTTAGCATCCAACATGTTGATGAAATTAAACTTGAAGTTGGCGATCGTTTTGTGAATATTATCAAACTGCATAATAATTCATTCTGGGATAAAGTGAAGCGTAACTTCTTGTAAAAACCAAACAAAGCTTGTTCGTAACCGCCTGATTTGGCAATACGAACAAGCTTTTTTGTTGTGAAAAAGCTCCATTCCAAGTTTCTAGAACAGAGCGCGTATTCTTATTTATTCCAGCAATCCTTAAATTCTTGCCAACTACCAAAGTAATATTTAACCACACGATAATCATCAAAATCAGTCATTTTGGGCGCTCTGCCTAAAATTCGGATGATTTCATTAGCCTCTTTAATATAGCGTTCCTTCATCTCTTTTCCTTCACCCTCAGGAGCTACTAACGTCAAATCTGCCGCATTCAAAAACTGCTCCCACGAACCAAAACTTTTAGTTGCAGCACCAACTCCTGGAAACTCCGAAGCTGCGCCTATTGGGGGCCTGCCAAGTACTTTCGTAATGCGCTTTACTTCATCTATCAAATATTCATCCGTATATCGTTTTGCCGCCAATTTAATCAACCTTTCGCTATTAAAGTATTAACAAGGATTATTGTACCATATGATTCTTTCTGACGTCACTAGATAGCCTCACGTTTTCGCAAAATTTTCCGTTGTTTCAACAATCATCTATCTGGATAGCAATACCAATCCCTAAAAGTTCGGACAGTTCATCTGGATTGAGCAAACCACCACGTCTTACAATCGTACCATTTACAATCACAATAGGCAAAATCTTTGAACCATTTTCTTCTAGCTCGGCGTGTACTAACTTGTTTTTTAGAAATGGGATTTCGGATTCTGATTTTATATATAAATATGTCTTTATCTCTTCGCCCGTAAACTCAAAAGAAGCTTTTGAGAACGAATCATTGTGAATGCTTTTGAAAATTTCGAGTTCTAAATTACCATTATCTTGTAAGCAATAATAACTAATCTCCATTTTCCACCTACCGCCTAACTATCAAGGAATTGGGATAATGACTCTTCGCTCTTACTTATATCTTCTAGATTCTCTTTGACTACATTTCCCATTTTGGATCTGTAATAAGTACCACCTAAACTGGAATTGTCCGCATTAAACATAAAAGTAACGCTATCTAAATTTGGAATCAAGGAAAATAGGACGGCCGCATTTTTTTCATGTATGTCTGGGGAATTAGGCGTTTCATCACTATCTGGGATTTCATAAGTGACCGTCACTCCATACGGCTTTTTCTTTGTTTGCAATTGAATTTCTTGAATGTAGTCTCGCAAATAAAGATGCTGAACGATTGCCGAGACTGCGCTATTATCCCCAATTTTACTATCACGCTTTTCGAATAAGACTTGAACGTCCTCGCTCGTCGGCTCCGAGCTATTTTCCTTGCCGTTAGCACAACCTGCTATCATCAGAACCATCACACTGAGCATAACTACAGATAAATATCGACGCATCATTGGAAAGCCTCCCCCACCAGTTCATCTAGTTTATTTTTTGCCTGTCGATCCAAATCCGCCTCGATCCGTGTTGCCAAGCGTGGTAACTTCGGTGATTTGAACCTCTGGCATTTTGGCCATAATTCTAAACTGACAAATCCGATCACCTTTTTCAATAAGCGTATCTCGCATCGCAATCGCCGGGAACTTCCAGAAATCATTCTCGCCACAATAGCTCTCATCGATGACTCCCATACTATTTGATTGGATAATCCCAAAATGCTTATATGTACTAGAACGCGGCACAACATGGGCTTCGTGTCCTTTAGGCAGCTCCATCGCCACACCAAGGTCGATTAGTTTATAATCACCAGAAGCTAGGCGAACTTCTTCATTTGCATATAAATCGATCCAATCGCCTTGCTCGATTTTATTTATTCTAGCATCCTGATCTGCCGCGTACTTTACTTTTATCTCCATTTTCTATCACTCCAATATCTGAATTCTCTACACTGCTAATCCTATCATATATATATCAATTCGGGAATCACTTTCTCTAAAAAGTAGCTTAAATGTAACGGAGATATACGCCTAATCCAGAATAAAAAATAATCTCGGTATCACTATATCTAGCAATCCCGAGATTATCTTCTTATATCTTCGTTATTTCCACGTATTCCGCAGATGGGCTAAGCGCTGCCCGATAGTCCGTTTGTTCCAGTCTCTTCCCGTTTTTAACCTAATATCATTACTAATAAAGCTTTCTGCGCATGGAGTCTATTTCCTGCTTGCTGATATACGAGTGACTGTTTACCATCGATGACAGCCGTGGCCACCTCTTCTTCGCGATGTGCTGGTAAACAGTGTAGGAAATGATAGTCCGATTTGGCGTACGAAACTAGTTCACTCGTCACAGCATATCCTTCGAAATCCGCCAGACGTTTCGCATTCTCCTCCTCTTGCCCCATGCTCGTCCACACATCTGTGTACACAAAATCAGCTTCAGAAACAGCAAGAACGGGATCTGTCGTGATCTCGATTGTCGAACCGGTTTTAGCGGCGATTTCCAAGGCTTTATTTAAAACAGCTTCATCTGGCTCATAACCCGCCGGCATCGCGCATGAGATATCTAAGCCAACCATTGCAGCAGCGATTAGCAGCGAATGGCAGACATTATTCCCGTCCCCGATGTACGCGAGTTTTACACCTTCAAATGTATTTTTCACTTCAAAAATCGTTAATAAATCGGCTAATGCTTGGCACGGATGATGCAGGTCCGTCAAGCCATTAATAATCGGAATTGACGCGTGTTCGGCAAGTTCCTCCACACCTTCGTGGCTAAACGTCCGGATCATCACGGCGTTTATATATTCACTCAACACGTGCGCTGTGTCCTTAATTGGCTCACCACGCCCGATTTGTAGCTCCTTGGACGACATCACAATCGCCTGCCCACCTAATTGCAAAATCCCCGCCTCAAAAGAAACCCTTGTCCGCGTCGATGACTTATCAAAAATCATCCCTAAAATTTGCCCGCTCAACGTATGGCTATAATGCGCTGGATTTGTCTTAATCGTAAGCGCCAATTGCACCAATTCTGCAATTTCTTCATTGCTCCATTCTAATAAACTCAACATATCTTTCCCTTTAGTCGTTTCTGTTTGATACACCATTATTTCATCCCCACTTCCTGTTTTATAACCACTGATTCAATCAAATTCGCCGCGCATTCCAATTCCTCTTTTGTCACCGTTAATGGTGGTAAAATACGCAACACATTCGGTCCTGCCGTTAATGTGAGTAAGCCTAGCTCTTGCAACGCTTTAACTGCTACTCCCGCCTCTGATTCTAACTCGATTCCAAGTATCAAACCTTCACCACGAATCTCCACGATGCTCCCCGCTAATTTTTCACTAAGTAACGCTTGAAAATAGGCGCCTTTTTCCGATACATCTGCGAGAAATACTTCATCAAAAACAAGGTCAATAACCGCATCCGCTGCTGCCATCGCGATCTTATTCCCGCCAAAAGTCGAACCGTGAACACCTGGTCCAAATGTTGCAGCAAGCTCTGATTTACCAACCATTGCACCAACAGGCAAGCCATTTCCGAGCCCTTTTGCTAAGGTGAAAATATCTGGTTTTATGCCTGCATGTTCAAAAGCGAAACGTTTTCCTGTGCGCCCCATGCCAGTTTGAACTTCATCGATAATGAGTAGCGCGCCATGTTTTTCACATAGCTCAGAAACACCAACTAAAAACGCTTTTGTCGCTGGCAGTACGCCGCCTTCACCTTGAATAACTTCCAGCATGACCGCCGCTGTTTTTGCCGAAATTGTGTTTTTCAATGCTTCCAAATCATTGTATGGTAAGTATGTAAAACCTGGAAGTAACGCACCGAAACCATCATGAATTTTTCCTTGTCCTGTCGCCGTCATGGTCGCAATAGTTCGGCCGTGAAACGATTGCTGAAACGTAATAATCTCATCACAACCCGTGTGTTTTTTTGCGAGCTTTAACGCAGCTTCATTTGCCTCAGCACCACTATTACAGAAAAAAACAACACGATCCTCGTCCGCCGTTAATTTTGTCGCAACTTGTTCTTGGATACTGCTCTCAAAAAGATTCGACGTGTGCCAAATTTGACCGAGTTGCTTCTGTACAGCGGCTAGAACAGTCTCGTGGCAATGCCCCAAGTTGCAAACCGCAATGCCCGAGGTGAAGTCAAGATACGCTTTCCCATTTGCATCCTTCACAACCGTCCCTTTTCCTTCCACAATCTCGATTGGAAATTTAGTGTATGTTGGAAATAAATCACTCATCCTACCTTCACCCCTTCGCTTATTATCGTCCCTTTAGTCGTAATTTCGTTCGTAATAATCACTTGTCCAACGCCCTGTGCGACTGCATTTTTCGCACTTTCAAGCTTTGGAATCATGCCACCCGTGATGATTTTTGTCGCGACCAACGCATCCAGTTCGGCAGTATCAATATGCGCCATTACTTGCCCCGCATCCAGAACCCCCGCCACATCTGTTAGCAAAATTAATTCTTCGGCTTGGAGCGCTGCCGCCACCGCGCATGCTGCCAAATCCGCGTTGACATTTAACCACTGCGTCAACATCGCCAAACCTAGTGGCGCAATCACTGGCACAATTTGTTGCGCGATTAAACTCTCAATCAAGTCCGTCTTAACATGTGTAATTTCCCCAACAAAACCGAGCTCGCCGTCCGTTAATTGTTCCGCTTGCATCAAGCCCGCGTCGCCCGCATGTAAGCCAACCGCTGAGATTTGCTGCTGCTCGAGCGCTGTAACGATTTCTGGTTGCACTTGCCCAATCAAGACCATTTTCGTAACCGCGAGCGTTTCTTTCGTCGTAATACGCAAACCCGCCTTTGTTTCGACTGGAATCTGCAACGCCTCCATCATTTTGCTAATCTGAACGCCGCCACCGTGAACCAAGACGACTTTTTTGCCATCCGCCTGCCACATTTTTATTTGATTGAAAAAACTTTCATGAAGATGACTTCCCGCGACGCCACCTATTTTCACAACAATAATGCCACTCATCCCATTCACCCCTTTTTTATGTCCGGTAACACGCATTTATTTTGACATAATCATAGCTTAGATCGCATCCCCACGCGGTTCCTTCTTCCAAACCACTATGCAAATTCACTTCGATACGTATATTCTCCTTTTGCAAATAATTAGCCAGTACATCCGGATCATAAGCTGCTGTCTCACTTTTTTCTAAAATTGCCGTCTCACCAATCCTAATCGTGATATTATCCGGTGAAAAACGACCGCCGCTGTAGCCAATCGCGCAAATAATTCGGCCCCAATTCGCATCCTCACCGAACATAGCAGTTTTCACAAGGCTTGACGATACAATCTGCTTAGCAATCATTCTCGCATCTTCTTTTGACGTCGCGCCTTTGACTTGCGCCTCGATGAGTTTCGTTGCACCTTCACCGTCCCTCGCAATACTTTTCGCTAAATGCTGGCAAACGGCATAAAACATCTTTGTGAATTTGGCAAACTCTGATGTACCTTCTGAAAAAGCGGTATTTCCCGCACAGCCATTAGCCATCACGACGACCATATCATTCGTTGACGTGTCACCATCCACCGTTATTTGATTGAACGTTTGATCTACTTTTTGTTTTAGCAATTTTTGCAATAGTTTAGCTGGAACTGCAGCATCTGTCGTAATAAACGAAAGCATCGTCGCCATATTGGGATGAATCATTCCCGAGCCCTTGGCCACGCCTGAAATCGTGATCATTTTCCCACCAATTTCAGCTTGTAATGTCAGCTCTTTTTGCACCGTATCCGTCGTTAAAATCGCCTCATGAAAATCGCCACTCGTACCTGATTTCGCATCTAGCGACGTAATCCCCGCTTCCACTTTCTCCATCGGTAAATAGTCGCCAATAACGCCAGTGGACGCAACCGCTATGTCTGTTTCAGCGATTCCTAAATGTTTCGCCGTAATCGCCCGCATCGCAAAGCCATCATCCAGCCCCCGCTTCCCAGTGCACGCGTTCGCCACGCCACTATTGACCACAATCGCCTGCAATGTCTGGTCTGCCGCCAAACTATCCTTTGTTATAAAAATTGGCGCAGCTTGCATTTGATTCATCGTATAAACCGCCGCAGATTCAGCCGGAACCTCCGAAAAAATAATCCCGATATCCTTCTTTTTACGCTTTAATCCACAATGCTTCCCGTCCGCGTGAAACCCAAGCGGCGTTGCAATCGTGCCATTTTCAACCGTTATCCAATCCTTTTTTTCTAATACCTTTTCCATCTTACTTCCCCCTAAATCAAGGATAAACCGGTATAAAATCAAGCCCAGCCGTTTCATCAAACCCAGCCATCAAATTCAAATTCTGAATCGCTTGTCCCGCGGCCCCTTTGACCAAATTATCGATCACCACAACAATCGTAATCATATTCGTTCGTTCATTATAACAAAGCCCAATATCGCAAAAGTTCGATGCCGTCACCTGCTTAAGCGTCGGATAAACATCCTTATCCTGAATACGCACAAATGGCTTCCCGTCATAGCTTTCTCGGTATAACGAAAGCAACTCATCCGTCGATGTCGCACCTTTCGCCTTCACATAGATCGTTGCAAAAATACCTCGCGTCACCGGGATAAGCGAGGTCGAAAACGTGATCGCATCAATCCCCGCATCCCACACCCGCAACTGCCGAATAATCTCCGGAATGTGCTGATGTTGATTCATCCGATACAGCGTCATGTTTTCATTCGTCTCCGGAAAATGCGTATTCGCACTCGGCGTCTTGCCCGCCCCAGAAATGCCCGATTTCGCATCTACAATAATTGAATCAGCCTCCACCTTACCATGCATCACAAGCGGCGCTAACCCAAGCAATGTCGCCGTCGCGTAACAACCAGGGTTCGAAATAAATGTCGTATCCACGTTCTCGCGCCATTCTGCCAAGCCATATTCCGCCTGATCCAAGTAAGCATCTGGCGCAGCGTCCTTGTTGTACCACTTCTCATATTTCTCCTTCGTCAACCGGAAATCCCCAGATAAATCGATGACCTTCATCCCAACATCGATAAACGGCTGCGCAGCCTCCTTCGCGACACCACTCGGCGTTGCTAGAAAAACAGCTTCACTCTCCTCTGCAATTTTGACCGCGTCAATTTCGGCGAGCTCATGATGGTAAACTGTATGTAAATGCGGATAAAATCGCGATATATCATCCGTTTGGGCGGAGAAACTATGCAAAGATACAATCTCGACTTGCGGATGCTGATGCAACAGTCGAAGTAATTCGAGCCCTCCATAACCTGTTGCCCCAATAATTGAAACTTTCATGATTTTCCCACCCTTCTTATTTTTTATGATAAAGCTTATTATAAACCTGTATATTTATAATGTCAAATGGTTTTTTATAAATAATTAAGCTTATTTATACGTTTTTTATGTATATTATCATCGAATTTATGCAAATTCGATTCACATACTAGTTTGACCCCATCAAAAAAAGCCGCTCATAAGAACGACTTTTCCATGCTAATATCTGTTATTTCTCTTTATCCGATTCCTTTTTCATACCTTTTTTCAAGCCTTCAGCTGCGTCCTTTGCATCCGACGCGGCCTCCTTCACTTTGCCCTTCGTTTTCTCCACAAAGCCCTCTGTCTGCTTCTCTTTATCGCCAGTCAATTTCCCAGTCTTTTCTTTGACGTCACCTTTTAATTGATCTTTCTTGCCTTTATCGTCTACCATAATATTCATTCCTCCTTCAATTTCAAGCCAACGATTATTTTCACAAGCGCTGACTTGGCTATATTTATTTTTACCGGTTCTATAATAAATGTTGGGGTAGAAATTAATCTGCCTCAACATTTTTTTGTTCTTATTTCAAGACAAAAAAATACACAGTAATATCAAAATCCTTTAAGATAAAAGTGACCAAACCCAATCCAAAGGAGCGATATTACCATGCCAGACCATTTTATCATACAACTCATCGGTTTAGAAAATAAAAACGTCCAGCTCATCGAGCATTCCATAGAGAAGGATACCTGCCATATTCATATT
>NZ_JABJVM010000029.1 GCF_013820765.1 Paenilisteria rustica | reverse complement strand
ATCTGATGAAGTGCTGAAACGGCCCGTTCAGCTTCGACAGAAATTGTTAGGGGGCGTAAGAAAAGTCCTCTTTTGACTTTTTTGGAGGTCACGAAATTTCCGAGAAGCTAGCCGTTGAAGCCGGATCCCGGAGGCGCCAAACACGACGCCAAACAGGTCTATGCTACATCTGACTTCATACAAACCTAGGATCTACCTAGCTCACTCCCTATTATATTTTCCTGTTATATCCAAACCCACCGCACAAGCACTACTGATGGATTACATGCTCGCTCTGCTCTCATGCATATTGAGGCTCTTTAGTTCTGCGGCTTCTTATCTGTTTCCTATTTATTCTACATTCACCGCATAAGACCCTCTGATGGATTACATGCTCGCTCTGCTCTCATGCATATTGAGGCTCTAATTCAGCACAGGACGCTTCATAAGACCCACAACAAACAAACCAACACCCCTCCCGACGCATCACAATCTCACGTCAAGAGGGGTGTTCCATATCTATATTTACTTACTAGTCGACAATTCATGTAATACGGAAAGCTCTTTCTCAAGCGTACTCAACAAGCTCTTCCCTTCCGCTCTGTCAATCAATCCAAGCCTCACCGCGAAATTTATCTCGCGCGATAAGCCGTACATTTGGGTATCCAAAACTTCTTCGTAAGCTGGACATTGAGGTAAAGTCAGGTTATCCATCTGCACCTTAATTAACTGCAAAATTCTTTTCGCATCTTCTTTAAGAAGAGTAATTGCCTCTTCCCTGTGATCTATTTGTTTATTTGTCATCACAGAACCCCCCATTCAAAACACATCTGCATGCGCTTAATTAATCTATTTCCATCGAAACTATAATTTTGCAAATTTTATCCTCTTTAGTATAGCATATTTTTTTCGCCGTGTAACCTGATATCCTAACATTTTTTAAGATAGCCACTTCGACGTTAATAGAAACAAATATACAACAAAACAAAGACTCAGCGGAATGGAGGAATAAATAATTATTTTATCAAAAAACTGGAAACGCCGCCTGAATGAGCGAATTAAAAAAATCAGCGTAACCACCACGTAGCCCAAAACGAGCAACAGCGCAATGCTAAATACCACATAAAAATTATCAAACCAAAACACCGCTCGCCGCACGAATATTAACGACAAAAAAGCCCCTAACGATGCAAATAATGTAACTATCATTTCTTTATGCCCCGCTTTTTCCTCTAGCACCATCCCCAAAACCTCCTGTATGTTTATCTTTCATTTTTTTCATGCTATAATAAAATCACGAGGTGAACGCAATGAAGGCACAATGTATTTTATGTGAGACAATTGATGAACTAGATGATAAGAAATTTAAAACGAAACAACTCCGCAATAAACCGATTCGTATGTATCTTTGCCCTGAATGCGAAGGCCGTATTGCTGAAAAAACGGTAGCTCGAATCAATTCTGGTAAATTTGAATTTCATAAACCAAAAACGAAAAGCTTTATTGAAAAACCCGCTAAACACTAATAGCGGGTTTTTGTTTGCAGTCAAACTACTTCCGTCCTAATATGAAATACCTTATTCCGTAATCCGGAAGTCCAAATCAATAGCTTTCGTTGTTTTCGTTGGCAGTGCTTTTTCTGCAAAGTCATTCGGATTCGGCACCACAAGCTTAGTCAGATGCACAAGCGTGTAGTAGTTTTGCTTATTAAGCATGTAGGTAATCGTGCCTTCACGCTTTGTTTTCGCTGGGAATATATTATGCGCTGACGGGCTGCCAGATAATTGATAAGCTGTTGGCACAAAGTTTTCTAGACTCGCACCTTTGGAAATGCCGCCACCATTGATTTGAATACGCTCTGCTAAATAGTTGATGTTGTTCGCTGTCGTATTCTCAACAATCACGTCTGCCGTTACCACAAAGCCATCTTGATTAGCTAAATAGGATTCCGGGCTATACGGATCCATTTTTTTATTAGCTCCTGTTACGCTTTCCAACTTGTATTGCTTCACCGTTACTTTTAACGGGCCAAAATCAGCTGTTTGAGGCGTTGTATTTAGGTAAACTAACGATACCGTTCCGCCTGTTTTCGGTGCTACTGCGGATTGTTTAAAGCCATCTGTACTCAAAGAAAAGGCTGCTGTCGTGGCTGCTGCTGCGGGTTTCTTCGCAATTTCTGTTTTTGATGTTTCGACTTTCTGATCAGGAGTCGTCGCTTCTTCCTCTTTCACCTGTGTATCCTCTGTCGCCGGCGCATCCTCCTCCGTTGTTACTTCTTCTTTATCTTGTTTTGCATCTGTTTTCTCTTTGGTATCCTCACTAGAATTCACATCTTGTTTTGCCTCATCAGTCTCTTTTGTTACTTGTTTCTCCTCAGTTTTCGGCGTTTGCTCCTCCGACCCTGAGCTTTTCGAGTCCGCCCCCGAACCACAAGCTGCCAATCCAAAAATCATCACACTCATTGTGCCTACCATCAGTAATTTCTTCATGCAAATCCCTCCTTCTTTCACGTCTTTCCTTAAAAGAATTATACCAAAAAAACTGACATATTACAATCATGTTACAAAAATAATTAATCAACAGAACATTTCAGCAACTAAAAAAGCCGCCCAATTAAGGACGACTCTCCATGATTTATTCGGAAACTTTTGTACGTTTTGCTGCCTTCTCACGTTCGTTTTTGTTCAAGATTTTCTTACGCAAACGAATGCTTTCTGGCGTTACTTCGCAATACTCGTCATCATTTAGGAATTCTAATGATTCTTCAAGTGTTAGTGTACGAGGTTTTTTGATAACGTTTGTTTGGTCTTTATTCGCTGAACGAATATTTGTCATTTGTTTCGCTTTTACGATATTTACTGCGATATCGCCGTCACGGTTGTTTTCCCCAACGATCATACCTTCATAAATATCCGTACCTGGTTCAACAAAGATAGTGCCGCGATCTTCTACTTGCATTGTTCCGTAAGTAGTTGATTTACCAGTTTCCATCGATACAAGAACACCACGGCTACGTCCACCGACACGACCTTTTTGCATTGGTTGGTAAGAATCGAATGTGTGATTTAGGATACCGTAACCACGAGTCATCGATAGGAATTCGGTTGTGTAACCGATAAGTCCACGTGATGGTACTAGGAAAATCAAGCGAACTTGACCAGAACCGTCATTGACCATATCAGCCATTTCACCTTTACGCAAACCGATAGATTCCATGATGCTACCAACATATTCTTCAGGAGTATCAATTTGTACGCGTTCCATTGGCTCACATTTCACGCCATCGATTTCGCGGATGATAACTTCTGGTTTAGATACTTGTAATTCGTAACCTTGACGACGCATGTTTTCAATTAGAATGGATAGATGCAACTCACCACGGCCAGATACAACCCAAGCGTCAGGTGAAGAAGTTGGATCAATACGTAAACTTACATCTGTTTGTAGTTCAGATAGTAAACGTTCTTCAATTTTACGGCTTGTTACGTGTTTACCTTCACGACCAGCGAACGGACTGTTGTTCGTTACGAAAGTCATTTGCAAAGTAGGCTCGTCAATACGCAAAATTGGCAGGGCTTCTTGGTGATCGTCTGGTGTTACTGTTTCCCCAACGAAGATATCTTCCATTCCGGAAACGGCAACTAGATCGCCGGCTTTTGCATGTGTAATTTCAACGCGTTTAAGACCTAAGAAACCGAACATTTTGGTTACGCGGAATTTCTTCACGCTACCGTCTAGTTTCATCAAGGCAACCGATTGACCAACTTCCATTGTTCCACGGAAGATACGACCGATACCGATACGACCAACGTAGTCATTGTAATCAAGTAAAGATACTTGGAATTGCAAAGGCTCGTCGCTGTTATCCACAGGCGCTGGTACATTATTGATGATTAAGTCAAAAATCGGATCCATTGTTTCTGTTTGATCTTCTACTTTATCGCTTAATGAACTTGTTCCATTAACTGCCGCAGCGTATACAACTGGGAATTCCAATTGATCTTCGTCTGCACCAAGTTCGATGAATAATTCTAAAACTTCATCTACAACTTCTGCTGGACGCGCTGATGGGCGGTCAATTTTGTTTACTACTACAAGTGGCGTTAAATGTTGCTCTAGTGCTTTTTTCAGTACGAAACGCGTTTGCGGCATTGTACCTTCATACGCATCAACGACTAGGACAACACCGTCAACCATTTTCATAATACGTTCTACTTCCCCACCGAAATCGGCATGTCCGGGAGTATCTAAAATATTGATATGCACACCGTTATGATTGATGGCAGTATTTTTCGCAAGAATTGTAATACCACGCTCTTTTTCAATGGCATTGCTATCCATCGCACGCTCAGCTACTTGCTCGTGATCGTTGAAAGTTCCTGACTTACGTAAAAGTTGGTCCACCAATGTAGTTTTACCATGGTCAACGTGGGCAATAATAGCGACGTTACGAATATCTTCTCTTAATTTCAAAATGTTTCCTCCTAATATTAAATTACCTTCTCGAAACTGGCACGTGAAACCCTGCTCAGTTGCTCAAAAATGGCCTAACTAAAGTCAAGCGCTCTTCATATATGGTAATACGACTTAGCTACCAGAGCCAAAAGAAAGAGGAAAATTGGCTTATTTTCCCCGTTTCTGGATCGTTTAGTTTTAATCAACTTTCCAATTATAGCACATTTACTCGGGTTTAGCACGATTTTTATTCCGGAGTAGTCGATTTTTTTAACTTAAGAGTATCATTTGCATTTAGTAAGTCCTTAATTTAACACTAGCCTCTTTCAGATAAAATTTAACATATTAGATATGCTTGCAGGGTTTTGATATATTTCAGCAATATTTTTATTTTGCCCTCCCACATCCAGTTTATTATTCATGATGCTCGTCCCTTCGCTTGTTAGAGGCTCTGAAGAATAAGTATTAGATGTGTTGCCATTGTTATGCGATCCTCTAATTCCTATGCATACAGACATTTCATTTGCTTTCGCTTCCTGTATAGAGGTGATTGTATTATTTTGAAGAACCGTTTTTTTATTAGAGCTTAACAAGGCTAAACCATTAAATTTTGTGTTATTAATATGGTTACCTATTATACATGCCCTAAAAGTAACATGTATGCCTATACCACCTTGCGTATTTTTTACAGCTTGTATGTTATTCACTTCGTTTTTTTTGATAGTTAATCCTTTCAGAAATCCAATACTTTCTTTTAAAAGATCATTAAACTGTGCCCCGTTAGCCGCTATTCCACGCTCAGAAGGAATTGGTTTTGGATTATATTTTTTTATATCTTCCTTATTGTTAATAACATTTTCTGAAATGTCGATATCCTCAGGCGGATATGCTGAAATAGCGCCGCCATCATATTCCATTCCACCAAGGACTATCGGAAATCTAACTCCCATAATGCGATTTCCTATGAAACTAATATTCTTACCTGAATGCGTGTCCAAGGCTTCCCAACTCGCATTGTTCATAATTATATTGTTAACAATTTTTACATTCCTGCTCGGATAGTATCCATTTACATAAGGTGTCTCTTTCCAAAGAGATTCCCCCTCAGCGGTATCAGCGAAACGACTACGATCGTTATTGGCAAGTTGATTTTCATCGGTTGTCCCTTTTTGCCAACTAACAGCGATTCCATATGCTTGCTTTCCTGCTAAGCCAATGTCGCTTATCCATGTATTCGATACACACACATTATCAATTGAATACCCAATTACACCCCCATAACCTATGTTTTCTATTCTATTACTTTTTTCGTTTTGTTCACTCCCCAATTCACCTATGTTTACATTATTTACAAAATCCATATAAATTCCAGAACCACCAAAATTACGAATAGTCATATCTTCAATCGTGATATCATGCTTTCTTTCTGCATCCTTGTAATAACCGTCGCCTCTTTTTTTAGATTGAGGAAAAGGCGATAGGAAAATTCCCCGGTGCCCATCTATTAATATGTTCGATTCCGCATCCCACCTACCGTCTAAAATTATTCGTCTAATAGTGGTGTTTGATGAATCAATGCCACTATCTGCTGTAACAAGTGCCAGTTTATTTAAACGATGAACAGTCCCAGCATCATTCATCATTGGCACAGTAAGCGTGGTCAAATTATTACCATTTTCATCTCGCGTTCCTTCTAGCGTCATCCCACCCGGAACATGAACCGTATTGTCCAATTCATATTTCCCAGCAGGTAATTGAACGCATGTAAACTTATTTTTCACCGCGATATTCAAGCTTCCAGCAATATAGCTAGAAACTTCTTTCGGTGTGCTCAATGCTGGTATTATATAGACTTTAGACTCAAGCTTACCATTCGTATAATATTTAATGACCGTATCTTCCGAAGCTCTCTCCTCCATTGTGACAAGACTTTCTTTAAGCCTATTTACCATTTAATCTAACCTCCTAATATTTTTAGATGTAAAGGGTTTATGTATTAGTATTCAAAAAAACGCCATATCAATGACGTTTTTATTTTGTGCATTCAATTTTATCATGATAAACATCTTCAAAATGGTCGCCGTTCTCATTTTCCCGCTATATTTGTGTCTATTTAATGAATTCTATGCTCTCAATGATAGTCTCGCAAAATCTCGGCATGAACACCAGGGCTCGCAACGAATGAATCGCCTTTTTCAGTAATTACCATCTCAGAGCCGTCCACGCGTGTCACGATGGCGCCTACTTCCTCGGCTATAATTTTTCCAGCACCAATGTCCCATGGCGATAGATTTGCGCTCACGTAAGCGTCTGCGCGTCCTGTTGCCACTGCCATGTACTCAAGTGTCGCGGCACCGTATAAACGCAATCCGCGAGCTGCTTGGATGACTGGAAGCATGTGCGGGAATTTGCGAACCGATGCCGTATTGATAATCACCAGCGCATCTTCCAGTTTGTTATCCACGCTCAGTTTCGGAATCTCCACATCGTTCACGAAAGCACCTTCTCCGCGCTTAGCAAAGTAGAATTCACCGCCAACGATATCATATATATACGCCAGTTCCCCGACGCCTTCTTGGTAAATCCCGAGCGATATCGCAAAATTCCGTTTCTGTTCGACGAAATTCACCGTGCCATCAATTGGATCAAGCACCCAAACAACGCCTTCTAAACTCGTGATTTCTTCGCCGTATCCCTCTTCGCCAAGCAAGCGATGTTCCGGGAAATGAGCCGCAATTTTCTCCGCAAAATAATGTTCTGTTGCTTTATCGACATTCGTCACCAAATCATTGCGATCTGATTTCGCCTCAACTTCAATATTAGATTGTTCGAGCGCCATAAAAATCCGATTTCCCGCTTCCTCCAACCATTCTCGCGCTAGTTGATCTATTTTCTCCAGTACCATCTTCGCACCACTCCTTCGTTTTGTTTCTTATTTTTCCTAGCTTATCATAATTTCAAGCTAAATACAGCCTCTACGACTCATTTTTACGTTATAATGAAAGAAGCGCCTATTTTTACGAAAGCGAGGAATCTTAATGACTTTTACAAAAAATGATTTTAAAGCGATGCAAACGCCGGGGCTCGAGGACCGGATGGAAGCTATTCAAACACAGATCCAGCCTAAATTTCGCGAAATCGGCGAAGGTCTTGCTACTTATTTGAGTGCTAAAACAGGAACGGAGATGTTTCTGCATATTGCGCGTCATGCCCGCCGTTCGGTGAATCCGCCTGATAGTACGTGGCTTGCGGTCGCTAATAATAAACGCGGCTACAAAAAACATCCGCATTTCCAAGTGGGGATTTGGGATGAATACGTCTTTATTTGGCTTGCTTTCATCTATGAAACGGAGAACCGTCAAATCGTCGTGCATAATTTCCTAGAAAATCTGGATCAGTTGGAAAGCTTGCCAGCTAACTTCTCAATTTCACCAGATCATACGGAAAAACCGACAAGTCTTATCCAAAATACAGATTTGACTAAGGTTCTAGAGCGATTCCGCGATGTGAAGAAAGGTGAATTTATGGTCGGTCGTATTTTCAAACCTGGTGATACTGCCTTGAAAAATGATGCATCGTTCACCAAAGAACTCGAAAAAACGGTGGACTTGTTGCTGCCACTTTACGATATGAGTTTTGAAATGCAAGAAATTTAGCAGTAACCATGTACAAAACGGCTAAATCTCTGTATAATGATGAAGTTGTGATTATTTGAGAAAAGGAGTTGAGCACCATGAAAACGAGTATCGCGCCGAGTGAACCAGATCCGCATCAGAGGTCATGCAAGGATTCCCGCCATGGCTTGCAACAGCACTCCATGCGGCTGAATCCTTAGAAAAGGAGGAATACGCCTATGCATCAAATTTTCAAATCGAATGAAGCTGGTAAATTAGAAGAATTAGAGAAACCAGAGCGCAATTGCTGGATTAACATCGTGGCGCCGTCATCGGAAGAAATTAATCAGATTGCCGATCAGTACGGGATTCCACTTGAGTTTCTCGAAGATCCACTAGATAAAGATGAGAGTGCGCGGATTGAGCGGGATGACGATACCGAAGCCGTCCTGATTATTTGTGACTTTCCGATCGTAGATGAGGACGATATTCATTACGCGTCTTTTGAAACGATTCCGCTTGGGATGATTATGACGAAGGATTATTTTATCACGATTTGCACGATTGACTCGTCGATTATTCAATCCTTCATTAAAAATCGGATAAAAGGCTTTTTTACGCACATGAAAACGCGTTTCGCCTTGCAAATATTGTATATGATTTCGACCCAATTCCTCCGTCACTTGAAGCGAATGAGTCGCCAAACGGATGATATTGAGAAAGAGCTACATGAATCGATGAAGAATAAGCAACTTTACGATTTAATGGGGATTGAGAAAAGTCTGGTTTACTTCCTGACCGCCCTCAAATCGAACAAGTTGGTGCTCGACAAAATGATGCGCCAACATATCGTGAAGATGTACGAGGAAGACCAAGATTTACTGGAAGACGTTATCATTGAAAACCGGCAAGGGATTGAGATGGCCGAAGTTCACTCCAATATTCTGAGTGGAATGATGGATGCCTATGCGTCGATTATTTCGAACAACATGAATATCGTGATGAAATTCCTGACCTCATTTACAATCATTTTGACGATTCCGACGATGGTGTTTAGTTTTTACGGGATGAACGTAAGATTGCCATTATCTGATATTCCTATTGCATGGGTACTCGTCATTTGTATTTCGTTTGGAATCGCTGGGATACTTGGCTTTGTCTTTTGGAAACGGAAATTTTTCTAACCTTAAACCACTTTCTGCTACGGAAGGTGGTTTTCTTATGTCAAAATCGGGAAAACCCTTAGCAAAGAGGTGAAAGTAATGAATACTAAAATGTTGGTTATTCCGGTTGTTTTTAGTGCGCTGCTTCTCGCAAGTTGTGGCGGTTCTTACTCCTCAGATAGTTCGGATAGTTCTAATTCTTACGGTAGCAGCAACAATAACTACGGCTCAACCACCAAGGATATTAGCAAAAATGACATGAGTGGCAGTACAAAAATACCAACACTCACGCAAAAAGATGTTTTGGCAACGGTAAAATCGAAACTCAGCTCTGATGTTGTCGTAATGCTTCCAAAAGCGGTTCCACTCTCCTCTGACAAGCATTACCTAAGCGCGAAGACGAGCGATTCCGAAGACGCCTATCAAGTCATTTTTTACGAAACGAAAGCTCCTATTTCAGTGAATAGTTCTGACTTGAAAGATACGTCTAAAGCGACCCCGATTGCCACGGTTTCCGGAAAATTGTACGCGACAGAAGAAGCCGCAGCGGAGGCAACTGGCCACATGAATGACGTCAATACAGGCGTGAACGGCGTCGACCTCGGTTCTGGTATTACTGGTTATTCGGATGCTGGTGCCGGCTCTACTTTTCTCAATTGGGCGGAAGGTCGTTGGAGCATGGGCGTTCGCAACACAACGAGCGCAGATCCGCAAGATTCGATTGACCTCGCTAAAAAAGTTGTCGCCGTGCTTGAAGAAGAAACGCTTCCTGCTCCGCATCAAGTTGGCGGTATGAAGCTTGAAGCGGCACCAAACAAGGCGGAAGGCAATATCATCAGCTGGCAAGACGGAAAAACGGATTATACGGTGAGCGATTTCACTGATCCGCTAGACGGCGTGCACATCACGACAAGCTTTACCGAATAAAAATAAGCGGCGACCCCAAATTTGGAGGCCACCGCTTATTTTTTATTCTTTTCCTGCTTCTTCTAAAATCAATTTCTCCAACTCTTCTGGTGAAATATGTTCGTCAAAAATATGTTCTCCGATAATCACAGTTGGTACCAGGCGGATGTTCGCAGCATTTGCTTCAGCTATGATTTTCTCCGCTTGTTCTTCGTTATCATGCTTAGAAAGGCCCAGCTCATCTTCTGCAAAATTCGCCACTTCTTCGTGCGTCAAAGAACCCCAAAGATCTTGTCTCGCGTATACTTCGTCTAAAACCTCAAGCGTTTGCTCTGGTGCTGCATAATCGAGATAATGATGTATAATATTCCCGCGTTGCAACGACTCTTTCTCCTTATCAAACGGCTTCACAATCAGCTCAATCCGACCAGAATCCAAATAACGACTAATCACATCACGCGATTTTTCATGCCATTCACGGCAAAACGGACAACGCACATTCACAAACGAAATCACTTTCACCGGCGCGTCACTTTTCCCAATATGAATCCCCGCCTCTGTTCCTACATTACCTGCAATAATTTCACTAATATCCATCTTAAAAATTCCTCCTTATGGTTGCATTTTGATTTTGCTTGTCGTTGCGTTTTTCACGAGCTGCATGACCCGATAGGCCGAATAACCGCTCGCCTTTTCAAACTCTTTGCCCAGGCTTTTTTCTTCGCCAATCGAGCGTACGACTTGCTTAAAATCACTATATTTCGCTTTTATTTCCGACGCGTCGATGCCAACTTCATACGCTTTCTCAACGGCTTGATAAAAGTTAATAACGGTCGCCATCTCGTCTTTTGACCAGTCTAAATTAATCGGATAACTATACTCCACGTTTCGTCCCTCCTTCATTTGGCAATCCTGCTTGCACAGCTTCTTCTAGCGCTTTGACAACGATTGCTAGCTGTTTTTGCTCGGAATCTGAAAGTGTTAATGGAACGATCGTCTTCACACCAGCGGCTCCGATGATTGCTGGAATACTGATGAAACCAGCTGCCATTCCGAATTGATTCTGCACATAGACACCCACCGTCAAAATCATGCGTTCATCTTCCAAAATGATTCGTGTAAGCTCTACCAACGCAAGCGAGATGCTGTAGTCAAACAAACGATTCTCCGCTAATGGCTCACTCGGCAACTCCTGCATCTGCGTCACGATTGGTTGCCATTTTTCGAAGGAATAGCGTTCTGGATCCTCCATAATATAACTCAAAATCGGACGGCCACCGATATAGGCACGACTCCAGGCTGGGACACCTTTTTCTAGTGTACTCCCAATCATATACGCATGAACATTTTTGGCGTTAACCTGAAAATGGCGTCCCAATTCCCATTGCAGAAAAGCCGTATCGAGCATCGTTCCAAGCGCAATAATTTTTTCAGCAGCGAGGCCCGAGAACTTCATCACCCAATGAGCGACCACCTCACTCTGCGGCGTCGCGATAACACAAATCCCCTGAAACCCGGTTTCCATCCACTGGTTCACAAACTTGCGAACAACCGACGAAGCTTGTTGCATATTCTCAGCCTCTGCAAACGGATCGTGCGTGAAAACAATCACCGCCGCATTCCGGCACTCCGAAAAACCACCCGATGTCAGCGTTGTTTTTGGTCTGAAATAAGCGCTGTACCCGATATCTTTCAAAACCTGTGCCTTCTTATCTGTAACAAGGCACATTTCCACATTCAGCTGTTGGTTCAACATCGCAAAAGCATAACTAGTGCTTAACTTATTATTCCCGATAATCGCAATTTTTTTCTTATCTATTGCCAAACCCGCCTCACGCTCCCTCTTCTCATGTGTCTTCCTCATTTTATCATGAAAACCGCGACGATTGAAATATTGTGATTGCAAAAAAGCATCGACTCTACAACGCGCAGAATCAATGCCCAGACTATTCTTCTTCGTTTTCTAAAGCGATGCGCCGATTTTTCCGTATATAGTGTGTTGCGATACAGAAAAACGTTGGTAACACATAGCTAACAATGCATAGCAAGATGATTTCCAGCACTGATTTCTGGATCATTCCGCTCGTCAATTTGATAAAACCGGTAATCGGAGTTTCTAGAATTTGTATCACGGATTTCATACCACCTGTATCGTGCATATGGTGGAAAAATCCGATGATGAAAGCAATAATCGTGAGTATGAAGCAAATTCCTGATATCACATATGCCAACCAAAACAGCGCGCGTTTCCATGTCCCCATTTTTTCACCTAATTCTTCTCGTATTTTATATGCCTATTCTTGTCCTATTCTACTCCTTTTGCTATGTAAAATCACACAAAAGCCCTTTTTAATGAATAAAGCGGCTATTTTCGTGTGTTTCAAGATAATCTTTCTTCAAGAAATAGGTAGAAACGCAGAAAAATGCTGGCATCACGTAACAGATAATAATCGCTAGGAACATCGACCACACTGGGTTTGCAATGTGAACTTGGAAAATGGCTGGATCTGTCACTGGACTCGCTAAAATTCGCAAAACTGCACGCCAACTATCGGTCTCATGCATATGCATGATAAAACCGTGAACAATGTTAACAATAAAACCAAGAAAGAAAATCGCTGAGAAGCTATAGACAACACCGAAGATAATTTTTTCCATCTGTTTTTTCAATTTTACACCTGGATTCTTTAGTTTTTTATATTTATATCATACTACTTTGTTTTTGATTTCACAATAGTTAATTGCATCAAACAAAAGAACGCCAAACCCTCAACCGGGTAAGACGTACATTCCGCTTCCAACAAATCGAGCGAAAGCGTTTGTAGTCAGGAGATTCAGTGGAACAAAGGGTGGCAAACTCATTACATTCCTTTGCATATTGAGGTTCTACTTCGCTTTGCTTCAAAGAATCTCAACAAAGCGGAGCGTACGACTGTACGTGAGAACCGGAAGTCCGCTGAATCTCCTGAATGCGAACGCTTGTCGCCGATTTATCAGGAATATATAACTGTTTACATATGGATTGGGCGACCTAGCGCTAGTTCTGCTGCTTCCATTGTCAACTCGCCTAATGATGGGTGAGCGTGAATAGTAAGCGCGATGTCTTCTGCTGTTACGCCTGTTTCGATTGCAAGTCCGATTTCAGAGATGATATCGGATGCGTTCATTCCAGCAACTTGAGCGCCTAGGATAAGTCCGTCTTCTTTGCGTGTTACTAGACGTACGAAACCTTCTGGAGCGTCAAGAGATAGGGCACGACCGTTACCGCCAAATGGGAATTTAGCAGCTTTTACGTCGAAGCCTTTTTCTTTTGCTTCTTTTTCTGTCAAACCAACTGTTGCGAGTTCTGGATCACTGAAAACGACTGCTGGTAAAGCTGTGTAGTCATTTTCAGATGCTTCGCCAGCGATTGCTTCAGCGGCAACTTTTGCTTCGTAGCTTGCTTTGTGGGCAAGTGGAACACCAGGAACGATGTCACCGATAGCATAGACGTTAGAAATATTTGTGCGACCTTGTTTGTCAACTTCGATCAAACCGCGTTCGCTTAATTTCACGCCTAGTTGTTCTAAGCCGATATCGTCTGTATTTGGACGACGACCTACTGTTACTAATACGTAGTCTGCTTCAACAGTTTTTGTTTCACCGTCAGCTTCGTACGTTACTTTTACGCCGTTTTCAGTTTCTTCGGCAGATTTCGCCAAAGCTTTTGTTACGATTTCCACGCCTTTACCTTTAAGGTTGCGTTTTACAAGGGAAATCATATCTTTTTCGTACGTTGGCAAGATTTCTGGTCCGCCTTCCAAGATTGTTAACTCTGTTCCAAGGTTAGCGAATGCGCCACCAAGTTCCGTACCGATGTAACCACCGCCGATTACGACAAGTTTTTTCGGTACTTCTGTAAGAGCTAGCGCGCCTGTTGAGCTAAGAACACGTTTGCCGAATTTGAATCCTGGAATCTCGATTGGACGAGAACCAGTTGCGATAATGACATTGTTGAACGTGTAAGTTTGCGCTGACTCAGGGTGGATAACACGTAAGGAGTGCTCATCAACGAAGAAAGCTTCTCCTTCTAACATTTCCACTTTATTCTTTTTAAGCAAGCCTTTCACGCCTGTTGTTAATTTACTAACGACAGAACCTTTCCATTCTTGCGCTTTTGTGAAGTCTAGGTTCACGCCATCCGCTGTGATACCCATGTTATCGGAATGTTTCGCTTCAGCAAAGCGGTGACCTACTGTGATCAAAGCTTTTGAAGGGATACAACCAACGTTTAAACAAACGCCGCCGTAATGTTCTTTCTCGATAATTGTTACTTTTTGTCCTAATTGTGCTGCGCGAATTGCCGCAACATATCCGCCGGGTCCTGCACCGATTACGATGGTGTCTCTTTCTTCTGGAAAATCGCCTACTACCATTTTTTTACGCCTCCATTAGTAAAAGTTCTGGGTCATTTAATAACCGCTTGATATTGTTCATAGCCTTTTGAGCTGTTGCGCCGTCGATTACGCGGTGGTCGAAGCTTAGCGATAGAGCAAGTACTGGTGCTGCTACGATTTCACCGTCTTTAACGATTGCTTTTTCTGCGATACGACCTACTCCTAAAATAGCAACTTCAGGGTAGTTGATAACTGGTGTGAACCATTGTCCGCCAGCTGATCCGATATTTGAGATAGTAGAAGAACCGTGACGCATTTCTTCACCTGTCAATTTACCGTCGCGTGCTTTTGTAGCTAATTCGTTAATTTCGTTGGAGATTGCAAAAATCGATTTTTTGTCAGCGTCTTTGATAACTGGCACGTAAAGACCGTGATCCGTATCTGCTGCAATACCGATATTGAAATAATGTTTGTAAACTAGTTCGTCTGTTGCGTCGTCAAGTGTCGTATTGAGCACTGGGAACTCACGCAATGTGTTTACTAGCGCTTTTACCATGTAAGGTAGGAAAGTAAGTTTGATGCCTTTTTCAGCTGCTACGTCTTTGAAACGTTTACGGTGAACCATCAAAGCAGAAACTTCGATTTCGTCCATCAACGTTACGTGTGGCGCTGTGTGTTTCGAGTTAACCATTGCTTTCGCGATAGCTTTACGAGTTGGCGTTAATTTCTCGCGCGATTCTGGGTATGTTCCGCCGCTAACAACTGGTGCTGCTTTTGCTGCTGGTTTCGCCGCTGCCGTTTCTTGTGATGCCGCTGCTGGAGTTGCTTCACTTGCTAATGCTGCTGTGTCGCCATTTAAGAATGCATCAACGTCTGCGCTAAGAACGCGGTTGTTTTTGCCTGATCCTGCAACTTGACGGATGTCTATGCCTTTTTCACGTGCATATTTACGTACAGATGGCATCGCGATAACTAGACCGTTTGGATCTTTTTGCGATGATGGTGTACCGTTTCCACCTGATACGGGAGCTTGTGCTGCGTTATTGTTTTCGAGTTTCGCAGTATCAGCTGGAGATTCTGGAGTAGAAGAATGATCTGCTGTTGCTTCGCCTTCAAAGTCGCCCTCGAATGTGATTAGCACTTGACCAACCGTTGCTACTACGCCTTCACCAACCAAAATGTCTTTTACAGTTCCCGCTACAGGAGATGTAATTTCTTCGACAGATTTGTCGTTTTGGACTTCAAAAATAGTTGCATCTTCTTCAATTTGATCGCCTGGTTTAACGAACCATTTCACGATTTCGCCTTCATGAATTCCTTCACCAATGTCTGGTAATTTGAATTCGTAAATGCCTTTTCCGCCTGCTGGTGCTGCCGGAGCCGCTGCGGGTGTAGATGCAGGTGCTGCTGGCGCTTCTTCAGCGTCATTTTCGTGGCCTTCAACGCCATCAAACGTGATTAAAACTTGTCCAACTGTTGCTACTACGCCTTCACCAACAAGGATTTCTTTTACAGTTCCTGTTACGGGAGAAGTAATTTCTTCAACAGATTTGTCATTTTGAACTTCAAAAAGGGACGCGTCTTCTTCGATCTTATCGCCCGGTTTTACGAACCATTTGACGATTTCTCCTTCATGTATACCTTCACCAATGTCCGGTAATTTAAATGAATATGCCATTTTTTAAAAGCCTCCTGTTTTTGTTGTGGCTCTTACGAAGCGTACTTTGCTAAGTTAGAGCCTCAATATGCATGCGAACAAAGTGAGCATGTAATCCATGCACTACGCTCGTCATGTTTGGTATCTTTCGGATCTAATTCCAAGAACGCAGTGAACATGTAATCCATGTACTGCGTTCTTCATATTTGGCGCCTTCGGATCTAGTTTCAACAGCCAGCCTCTCGGAAATTTCGTGGCCTCCGCAAAAACCAAGTGTGGGTTTTCACTGCGCCCTCTAACAATTTCTGTCGAGGCTAACGGGCTCTTTCAACTTTTCTAATTTAGAAAGCAAGTACCTCTTTCACACGCTCAACAATATCGTTATGGTTTGGTAACCAAACTGTTTCTGCTTGTGCGAATGGGAAGACGCTGTCTGGTGCTGTAACACGCATCACTGGTGCTTCTAGTGAAAGGATGGCGCGGTCGTTGATTTCAGCGATAACGTTAGCAGCGATTCCTGCTTGTTTTTGTGCTTCTTGAACGACTACTACGCGGTTTGTTTTCTTAACGGAAGCGATGATTGTGTCTACATCCAATGGGCTAATTGTACGAAGGTCGATAACTTCAACGGATACGCCTTCTTTTTCTAGTTCTTCTGCTGCTTTCACAGATTCTTGAACCATTGCGCCGTATGTGATAACAGAAACGTCTGTACCTTCACGACGAACGGCTGCTTTACCGATTTCGATTGTGTACTCGCCTTCTGGAACTTCTTGACGGAATGAGCGGTATAATTTCATGTGCTCTAAGAAAATAACTGGATCGTTATCGCGGATTGCTGAGATCAAAAGACCTTTTGCATCGTATGGTGTTGACGGAATAACAACTTTTAGACCTGGTGATTGTGCCATTAGGCCTTCCAAGTTATCCGCGTGAAGTTCAGGAGTATGAACCCCACCACCGAATGGCGCGCGGATTGTGATTGGTGCAGTACGTGTGCCACCAGTACGGTAACGCATACGTGCCATTTGACCAGCAACAGAATCCATTACTTCAAAAACGAAACCGAAGAATTGAATTTCAGGAACTGGGCGGAAACCTTCTAGCGCAAGACCGATAGCAAGACCACCGATACCTGATTCTGCAAGTGGCGTATCGAATACACGATCTTCACCAAACTCTGCTTGAAGTCCTTCAGTAGCACGGAAAACCCCGCCGTTATTACCTACATCTTCACCGAAAACTAATACGTTCTCGTCATTTCTTAGTTCTACTGCAAGCGCATCTGTAATCGCTTGAATCATTGTTTTTTGCGCCATGATTATTTCGACTCCTTCGCTTCAAAAATTGCCAATTGCTCTTTGATTGGAGCTGTTGGTGTTTCGTACATATTTTTAAGAAGATCTGATACTTTTTGTTTCGGTGTAGCGTCAGCTTCTTTGATAGATGTTTTGATTTCTTCTTTAGCTTGTTCGATTACTTCATTTTCTTTATCTTCGCTCCAAAGTCCTTTAGCTTCTAGGAAAGTACGGAAACGAACGATTGGATCTTTTAATTCCCATTCGCCATCAAGCTCTTTCGTACGGTAACGCGTTGGATCATCACCTGAAAGTGTATGTGGACCATAACGGTAAGTCATTGTTTCGATTAGTGTTGGGCCATCGCCTGCAACTGCACGATCACGCGCAAATTTCGTTACAGCGTATACTGCTAGTGGATCCATGCCGTCTACTTGAACGCCTGGGATACCTGCTGCAACTGCTTTTTGAGCTAGAGTTGCTGCTGCTGATTGTTTTTCGCGTGGTGTTGAGATCGCGAACATGTTATTTTGAACAACGAAGATTGCTGGGGCTTTATAGGCACCGGCGAAGTTCATACCTTCGTAGAAATCACCTTGTGAAGAACCGCCGTCACCTGTATATGTGATGACAACTGCGTCTTTTTTACGTTTCTTAAGTCCAAGAGCAACGCCGGCAGCTTGTACGATTTGTGCACCGATGATGATTTGTGGAGATAGAACGTTTAAGTCGTCTGCGAATTGATTTCCGACAAAATGTCCACGTGAGAATAGGAAAGCTTTCGTTAATGGAAGGCCGTGCCAGATCATTTGTGGAACGTCACGGTAACCAGGAAGTACGTAATCTGCTTTAGTTAACGCGTAGTGACTTGCTAGTTGTGATGCTTCTTGTCCAGCTGTTGGCGCGTAGAAACCTAGGCGACCTTGGCGGTTCAAGGAAATCGAACGTTGGTCAAGCACACGAGTCCAAACCATACGTGTCATTAATTCTACTAATTGCTCGTCTGTTAAGTCGGGCATCAAGTCAGGATTAACAACCTCTCCTTTTTCATTTAAAATTTGTACCAATTCGAATTGATCGGCAACAGCTTGAAACTGCTCTTTTACATCTACTACAGTCTTCTTTGTTTTAGAAGCCATCGTGTAATCTCTTCCCTTCTGATTTTGAAATATTTTTTAAGAATTGAATGCGCAATCATTTGATATTTTCTACTACATCTACTGTAGCAAAATTTGGGCTCGTCAAGCAAGCAATACAATGACTGGTTCGCTCCTCAAATTTCCTAGCTGAATTCGTGTATTATTCGGCTATTTGCAAAAAATGGTTTCAACAAAATGCTCTATCCTCTTCTTTATTCCCATCTCTAGGAACTGAAAACATGCTTTTGGGATGAGTTTGTGAAAAAAGATACGAAATACCTTCACATTCACAAATTCACCTTGCTTCACGCTCCTTGTTAAGAATTGTGCTTTGCTGTTATATTTTTAGCTCACCAAATTATTAATACACCAATCTTCCTCTTTAATTTACACCATCATCCCAGTTTCGTCAACAGCTTAAGCTTACTTTATTTTATTGCAATTACAAGGCTTCACATCAAATCATTCGCTTTCAAAAACTGTATTAGAAATCTCGTTTTGAAATACAAACTGTTATATAATAAAGCAAAGATGGCTTAGGCTTGCTCTTTCGAATTTTATTTAAATGCAGGCTTATTTGTTTGTGAATTCACAAACAAATAAAATTATGTAACAGTTCAACATAGCGAACAATATCTATAGTATCATTTTAATCGTTCGTCTTTTCTTATCTATATTTTAACATAAAATTTATTTTGTCAACAACGTTTCCCCTTCATTATCGCTTTATTTGGATGTTATTTTTTATGCTAACCGTAATCGGAAGTAAAATCCATTCACAACACGCGCTTTTTTTGGTAAAATGAAGATAAGTTTATAAGAACAGGAGCGAAAAAAATGCTTACAATGGATGATATAGTCCGTGAAGGTGACCCTGTTTTGCGCGCTGTCGCAGAGCCTGTCACTTTTCCCCTATCGGATGAAGATAAGAAAACTGGTCAAAAGATGTTAGAATTCCTGATTAATAGTCAAGATCCCGAAATTGCTGAAAAACATGAATTACGCGGTGGTGTTGGTATTGCTGCGCCGCAAATTGCTGTTTCTAAGCGCTATATCGCGATCCATGTACATGATGATAATGATCGTCTATACAGCTATGTTTTGTACAACCCTAAAATTCGCAGTCATTCTGTCGAAAACGCGTGCTTAGGTGGCGGAGAAGGTTGTCTTTCGGTTGATCGTGAGGTTCCAGGTTATGTCGTTCGCAGTGCTCGTGTGACTGTGGAAGCTTTTGATGAGAACGGGAAACCCTTAAAAATACGTTTGAAAGATTATCCTGCGATTGTTGTACAACACGAAATTGATCATTTGAACGGGATTATGTTTTACGATCATATTAATAAGAAGAATCCATCGTATTTGCCACCAGACGTGACGATTTACGAATAATAGGACAAAATAAAAGCAATTTGAGCTGTTTGTGAGGCTCGGATTGCTTTTTTGTATGCGCATCTTTTTCTTCATTACGGGTATGGTAGAAATAGCGATTAAAAAGGGGGGAATCTTGATGAAACAACTAAATAGAAGTTTTAAGGTAATTGTATGTTTACTGGTTATTCTCGCAAGTATTGGCCTGGGTACCTTTGCTCAGGCGGAAGCTCCTGTTAATACCTCTCTACCTGCACCGATTAACGAGATATTTCCAGACGGCCCGCTTGCTCAAGTAATTGCGACGAAGCTTGGGAAATCGACAACGGACGCCGTAACAGCCGCTGATTTAAATGCCATTACTAGCATTTCCAGTGCGGAGGGGAATAGTAAAGGGATTACTAATTTAGAAGGGATTCAGAATCTACATAATATCAGTACGCTCAACCTATCAAGTAATAATATTAGCGATATCCAGCCACTCAGCGGATTAATAAATTTAGGCCAATTAATTCTTGTTGGAAACCATATCAGTGATGCGCGACCTTTAGCGCCACTAACCAATATTTATAGTGCACGTTTCGATAGTCAAACAATTACTTTACCAACACGTGTTAAAACGGCTCCTTTAACGCTAGATCTAACTGGTGTCATCACAGGCTATACGGGTGGAATTCCATCGATAAATAGTATTAGTAATGGCGGAATTTATAGCACGCCGAACATTACATGGGGCAGCTTAACGAATCAAACCGCCGTTACTTTTAGGTTTCAGCAAACGGTTGGTAGCACAACAGGGTTATTTCAAGGTACCGTGACACAACCGCTGACTGATCCAGATGATGTTCCAATCGGTGCTATTGATGCCGTTTTTCCAGATGCCGCATTAGCGCAAGTAATTGCTACAAAGTTAGGTAAGAATGTGACCGATACTGTATCGCAAAATGAACTGAATACTATTACGACGCTCACCGCCATGAATCAAGGCATCTCGTCATTGGTCGGTATGCATTACTTGAAAGCAGTTGGTGATTTGAATCTAACCGGTAATAATATTGCAGATGTTACACCGTTAAGTGGCCTGACGCAACTATATAAACTGTATCTAGTAGACAATCATATTAGTGATATTAGTCCATTAGCAGGCTTAACTGGGCTCTCCATTTTTCGCTTTGATTCACAAAAATTTACGTTACCAACAATGGATACGATAGATCCGCTAAGTGTTGCTATGATGGATATAACCGGTATGGATGGCAGCAAGTTGTCACCCGATACTATATCAAATGGAGGCGTGTTTATCTCTCCTAATATCACATGGACAGGCTTAACGACACAAACAAAAGTGACCTATACATTCTCACAACATATCGTGATTGGCGATAATTCAGGTGATTTTCATGGCACGATTACGGTTCCGCTAATCCCTGATACGACACCTCCTGTCATCGCGGCAGATACGAATCATACTTATAATCAAGGCGAAACGGTGAGTCCTAGTCAATTTTTAACAGATATTGAGGCAACGACGGACGATGGTTCTGCGGTTACTTCGGATTTCGCAACGGTGGTTGATTTGAATGTTGCTGGCGATTACACGGTGACTTTGCAATCGGCAGATACCGCTGGAAACGAGGCGGTGCCGGTAACTGTTATTGTTCAAGTTGTGGATACGATCGCGCCAATCATTACCGCCAATTCCCCAATTACGTATGATGCCGAACAAAATATAAATGAGGCAACATTCTTTCATGATATTTCTGCTAAAACAGACGATGGTTCACTGATTACCTCAGATTTCGATACCGCTGTCAACTTTAAAATTCCAGGTACGTACACCGTTCTTTTGCAAGCGAGTGATGCTTCTGGAAATGCCGCTGCACCAGTTCCTGTGGTTGTAAATATTGTCTCCTCCGCGGTTCCAGTGATTTCGGCGAATAGTGAGGTTACGTATAAACAATATTCCGATATAAGCGCCTCGCAATTTCTAGTTGATGACCACGCTGTAGCAACGAATGATGGCGTCGTTTCTTCTGACTTTGCGAAAGTTGTCAATTTAGACGCTGTTGGGGATTATACGGTGACTTTGGGCGCTGTTAATTCGCTTGGAAATTCCGCCTTACCTGTGCAAGTGATTGTCCATGTTACGGCGGCGGACATTGAACCAGCTATTTCACCTACAAAATCACATGCAAAAAGTGGCGCGAATTCCATCCAAACTCAGGTTGCGAAACAGTCACTAGCAAAAGAACAACGCCTACCAGCAACCGGTGACGCTTCGCAACATTCGCTTATCTTCGGCTGGATTATATTGGCGAGCGGGATTCTTCTACTAAGAAAAAATTAATAGCATTTCAAAAGGATGAGACCAGTTTTTCGTGTCTCCTCTTTTTTTGATGTCTTTTCTGGGCCTTCCCTACTGCTAAATTGTTTTCATTTTTACAGCTTTCCGAGCGTTTTTCTGGTAAAATGGAAGAGCAGAAAGCGGGTGTTTCAGATGGAGCGTTATGATCGGCAAATGCGAGTTGCGCAGATTGGGAAGCCGGGTCAGGAAGTATTGCAAGCGAGTACAATTCTTATTATCGGAGTTGGTGCGATTGGAACTTACGCCGCGGAGATTGCTGCGCGAATGGGTTTTGGACGGCTGATTTTGGTGGATCGGGATTTTGTGGAACTTTCGAATTTGCAACGGCAGACTTTATTTACGGAAGAAGACGCGGCGCGAAAAGAGGCGAAAGCTTGGGCTGCGGCGAAAGCGTTGCGCGCGATTAATCAGGATATTCAGATTGATTTCTTAGTGGATGATGCGAATGTGCAGTCGTTGTTGCCTTACGCGGGAAATGTCGACGCGGTTTTGGATTGTACGGATAATTTCGCGACGCGGCGTTTTTTGAATCAGTGGTGTTTGGAACAGCGAGTGCCGTGGATTTTTGCGTCGTGCGCGGGGACGTTTGCGAATGTGATGCCGATTATTCCGGGCGAGACGGCGTGCTTGCACTGCTTGATGGAGAAGATGCCGCTATTTAATGAGACGAGTTGTGATATTATTGGGGTTCATGGGGCGCTGATTCCAATGTTGGCAGGGCTTCAGGTCTCGCTTTTGACGAAGTTGCTGCTTGGGGAACGGCGTGCGAAGTATTATCAGCTGGATAATTGGGAGATGACGTTCCAAGCTTTTGGCGTAACGAGAAACCCGGATTGTTCGGTGTGTGTGCGCGGCGAGACGGCGGAGGTTGCTTATTCGAAACAGCCAGTGCTCCTTTGTGGTCGTGATACGGTACAGTTTCAGATCGGTTCGACCGTTGATTTTGACGCGTTTCGGACCGTTCTCCAGAATCAAGATATCGCGTGTCAGGCAAATCGATTTGTTTTGACGTTTACTTTTCAAGATTATGACTTCACGGTTTTTCAAAATGGTCGTGTTCTGGTGCACGGAACAGCCGATTTAATTGTAGCTAAGAAGCAATATCAACACTTTTTTAATGAAATTTGAGGAGGCGCGAATATGGAGCAGAAAGAGTTTATTCAAGCGCGAGTTGGCATTTTGACGATTAGTGATACGAGGAATTTGGAGACGGATAAAAGCGGATTACTGCTTGTCGATGCTTTGGAAACAGCTGGGCATACCGTTGTGGAACGCCTAGTGGTGAAGGACGACGATTTCTTAATCAACGAAGGCCTTGCAAAATTAAAGCCGCGATGTGATTGTGTGATTTCAAACGGTGGTACTGGAATTGCGGTGCGCGACGTGACTTTTGAAGCGCTTTGGGACCAGGTGGCGCAGGAGATTCCTGGTTTTGGGGAGTTGTTTAGAATGTTGAGTTATAAGGAAATCGGGACGCGGGCGATGTTATCTCGGGCTTTTGCGGGATTTACTTTGGATAATGTTTTGTTGTTTGTTGTGCCGGGTTCGACCCACGCTTGTGAGCTTGCGGTGAATCAGCTTATTATTCCGGAGTTGCCTCATTTTTTAGCGGAACGAAGGAAGTAAAAAGCGCACTTCGTATGTATCTGGAAAGTATAGAAAAAAAGGCTCTATGTCAATTGTTGGGGTGAAATATCAAGGTGCGAGCTAGGGAGTCAATAGCTCGTGCCTTTTCTTAACCTACAGAGATGTCAAAATCTTTGATAAAGTGTTGGGCTAGTATTTTGGCTCGG
>NZ_JABJVM010000028.1 GCF_013820765.1 Paenilisteria rustica | reverse complement strand
CGAGCCAAAATACTAGCACAACACTTTATCAAAGATTTTGACATCTCTGTAGGTTAAGAAAAGGCACGAGCTATTGACTCCCTAGCTCGCACCTTGATATTTCACCCCAACAATTGACATAGAGCCAAAAAACTGCAGGCGCACAATTGGCCTGCAGTTTCGCATGTTCTATTAAGTTAAGTAAACGTCGATAACAGTTCCGGTCGTCGCATCTGCGATAAATTCGAACTGCTTCTTCTCGCCGTCGCGAATCGCTGTGATGCCGCCGTGGTACACGAATGTATCCATCGCGAATTTTTTGTAATGTTGTTTTTTTAGTTGAATCCACGAGCCTTCGATTGGCCCCTCTTTTTTGAATGCTTCTTTGACGTTTTCAAGAATTACATCGCCTGAAATGGTCTTTGGCTCTAGTAGGTAGTGGTTAATAAGATGACCCGCGGCTGCTCCTGCTGCAACACCTGTGATAAATACTTTCCAGTTCATTGTTTGCCTCCCTAAAACTTACTTGTATTCTCTTTTATAGCTTTACTGTGTCTTATTATACCCTCTAAACTAAAAATATAAAAGCCTTTACATCGGAGTTTGCTGATTTGACTAGCCACATTCTTAGACGTAACGTTTCTAAAAGTGGTATAATGCTAGGGATATCACCGAAAAGGACTGATTATAAGTGGAAAAAGAAACGTTGGAGTTATTTAAAACATTAACGGAGTTGCCGGGTACTTCTGGGAATGAACGATTTGTAAGGGATTTTGTGAGAAAAGAAATTACGCCTGTCTCGGATGAAGTCATTCAAGATGGTTTGGGTGGTATTTTTGGTGTGCGTCATGGCGCGGAAGATGGCCCGAGAATACTTGTTGCAGGCCACTTGGATGAGGTTGGTTTCATGGTTACGCGGATAACGGATAATGGAATGATTGCTTTTCAAACGCTTGGTGGCTGGAACCCGCAAGTCTTGCAAGCGCAACGTGTCCAATTGATTACGGCGAATGGTCCGGTTATTGGTGTGGTAGCGTCTGTTCCGCCGCATTTACTGACGGAAGCGGAACGTAGCAAGCCGACTGATCCGAAGAACCTGTTAATCGATATTGGAGCAGATGATCGTGAAGATGCGATTGCAATTGGCGTGAAACCTGGACAACAAATCGTTCCAGTTGCAGAATTTACACCGCTTGCTAACCCGAAAAAAATTATGGCAAAAGCGTGGGATAACCGCTACGGCGTTGGTCTTGCGATTGAACTTTTAAAAGCAGTGAAGGACGATAAGTTGCCAAATACGCTGTTTGCAGGCGCGAATGTACAAGAAGAAGTTGGGCTTCGTGGTGCGGGTGTTAGTGCGCATATGATTCAGCCAGATATCTTTTTTGCGCTTGATGCGAGTCCAGCGAATGATACGACGGGTGATAAGACGCAGTTCGGGCAAATTGGGCAGGGTTTCTTAATGCGAGTTTTTGATCGGACGATGATTATGCATCGCGGTATGCGTGAATTCTTGCTAGATACAGCGGAGTCCAACAAAATCCCGTATCAATATTTCGTTTCGCCAGGTGGGACGGATGCTGGGAAAGTACACACGTCTAATAGTGGGATTCCGAGCGCGGTTATCGGTGTTCCAGCGCGTTACATCCATTCTTCTAACTCGATTTTACACATAGATGATTACGCAGCGGCAAAAGAAATGATTACAACGATCGTTCGTGCGCTTGATAAAACAACATGGGAAACGATTCGTGACAATGCTTAAAAAGATATGGCGGCATCCTGTCATTTTGACGGGGAGCATCATGTTCCTCTCGGCGCTTGTTTTCTTAGTAGGGTACTTCTTGCGTATTCCTTATTTGAAAGAAACAGAGCTCGGGTGGATTCTGACAACGCTTATCGGTGGCGTGCTTGTCTTGGGATTCGGCTTTATGTGGTATTGGAAAGATCAAGTGAACGCGAAAAAGCGCCTCCGTTAACGAGGTGCTTTTTCATGAAAAAACTATGCAAAAATGTAATCAATAATTTGTGCTGCTTGTTCAATCGTATCTACGGTGACATTTGCTTTCTCAGAGAGCTCCTTTAACGGGTGATGTAGCGATTCTGGTCGGATGATAATAGTTGGTTTGCCGAGCGCGATGGCAGTGGCTGCATCTGTTGCGGTGTTCCATTGTTTGAATTTCTCGCCAAATAGGGCAATCACTAAATCTGCTTTTTTCAAATGTAGTTCGGTGCGTAAGTTGTTGATTTTTGAGGCTTGTAAATCTTTGTAAATGGCGTTCGGCTGTTCTCCTAGAATTTGTTCACCGATTGCGTCGGATAAATCATGATTTTCTTGCGGTCCAGAAAAGTGGAAGTGGATTCCTGGTTTTTCTTTTAAATGAGCTCGCAATTGATCGCGCCAATCCGAATGAATTTCACCTGCTAAATAAATATGATAGTCCATCAAAAAACGCCTCCTTTCTAGTTATGATAGAAGAAAATGCGCTAGATAGCAACTTTTGTGAGCGTAATTCTTTACTAATTTTCGCGGGGGCTTTAGGATTAGATGAATAGGAACAAGAAGGAGTCGAGTGCGTGATGAAACATTTAGAAACAGTTGAAGAATTTAATGAGTTGAAAAATAATGGTAAAACGATTTTTATGTTTAGTGCGGATTGGTGTGGGGATTGCAAATTTATCGAGCCGGTGATGCCTGAAATTGAGGCAGAACATGATGATTTTACATTTTTGCATGTGGATCGCGACCAGTTTATTGATCTTTGCGCTGATTTGGCGATTTTCGGTATTCCGAGTTTCTTAGCGTTTGAAGATGGTGAGGAGATTGGCCGTTTTGTAAGCAAGGATCGCAAAACGAAAGAAGAAATTACGGATTTTATTGACGCCTTATAAGGAAGAGGGGAGGGCAACGCGATGAAAATGACGACGATGAAGATGAAGGAAAGACTTGAAAAAGAGCTTGCTGGTGCTGATCGGGCGTTTCGTTATGACCGGGAGAAGGACACGCTAAAAGTGACGGAAGCGGGCAATTCGATTACGCTGTCTATCCCGCAAATTATTGCGAATTGGGAAGAGCAGGCGGACGTGGCGGTTGAGAAAATCGTGTATTATGTCGAAGAAGGTCTAAAAGCATCGCAACACAAGATGGATATTCAGGCGAGTTTGCCGAATGTTTATCCGGTTATTCGGGCGACGTCATTCCCACAGAAAACCAAAGATGGGAAGGCGCTTTTGACGGAGCAACACACGGCTGAGACGGCGATTTTTTACGTAGTGGATGTTGGTGCTTCGTATCGCTTTATTGAGGAAGAAAGTTTGGAAAACACGGGTGTGACGGTGGACGATGTCAGGCTTGCGGCGTTTGCGAATCTGCGTACACGGGTGACGACGACGAAAAAAGATTCTGTGAGTGGTAATGATTATTATTTCGTGCGAACAAATGATGGTTATGATGCGAGTCGAATTTTGAATGAGCCGTTTTTAGAGGAAATGCGTGCGCGAATCGAAGGTGAAATGGTTCTTGCTGTGCCGCATCAGGACGTGCTAATTATTGCGGATATTAGGAATAATACAGGCTATGATGTGTTGGCGCACATGACGATGCAGTTTTTTGCGGACGGACTCGCGCCAATTACCTCTTTACCTCTCGTGTATAATGATGGTAAACTAGAACCGATCTTTATTATGGCCAAAAACAGACCAAAGGAGTAGTTAACGTGATTGTAAATGCATTTTATAACGAAAAAGGAGTAGGGGACACGCTTTTAGTCCACCTCAATGATGTAGAAAAAACAGATTTTGAATCAAAAGGAAATGTCACGCGTATTTTTGATGTGGAAACTGGCGAAACGGTTGCGATTAATATTTTCGAAGTATCGAAAAAGCGCACGTTTGATGCAAATGGCAAGGTTGCATTAACGCTTGAAGATGTGGCGTTTATCAACAAGGAGTTAGCGGATAATGGTTTTGATTTTGTGATTGAAGCAGACCTTTCTCCTAAATTCGTCGTTGGTTACGTGGCGTCGAAGGAAAAGCATCCAAATGCGGACAAGTTAAACGTATGCCAAGTTGATTTGGGAGATAAAACAGTGCAAATCGTATGTGGCGCGCCGAATGTTGATGCAGGACAAAAAGTAGTCGTTGCAAAAATTGGCGCAGTGATGCCGAGTGGTTTGATTATTAAACCGTCGAACCTGCGCGGGGAAGATTCGTTTGGTATGATCTGTGCGGCACGTGAGCTAGCGATACCGAATGCGCCGGAAGAAAAAGGAATTATGGTTCTTGATGCTGATTATGAGATTGGCGCCGCATTTCCTGTTTCCTTCTAAATATTAAATAAAACAGCTTTTTTATCGGAAAGCTGTTTTATTTTTTTGGATAATCGTATACAATATGCGATTATATTGTTCTTTTATTGGAAGTGGAACGAAATATAAGTTTAAGTTATGCGCGCGGTAACGCTTGTATACAGCCGTTTTTCGCCATTTTTTGATCTAATTTCTTTTGTATCGCACTTTCGTGATAGCTTTATCTAAATTTCTCTGTTAGAATCAGTTTAAGAAACGGTTAAAAAATATAATAGGTAGTGATAAGTAATGGGATGGTTCAAAGAATTTTTCTTCGCTGATCGGGATGCGGAGTATGAAGAAGTAGAGGTGGCTAAGCCGAAAAAAGAGGCAGAAACAGCGCCACCAGTTCAATTAGCAACTGTAAATGAAGTAAAGAAAACGATAAACGTGCCACGTGGAAATACACAATCAACGAAACAAAAGCGCGAAGTCCACGCCAAAGTCATGTTCCAATATCCAAAAGGTGAGTTTCGCTTTCCACTCATTCCTGATGGACAAAAACAAACAGAGGTAAAACCAGCGCTACATAAAGCACCGATACCGCGCCAAACACCGAGAGTCCATTCGTCGAACACCGAGGCGCCGAAATTTGAGAAGAAACGACCATTCAGACCGACAGATGTCCCTTCTCCAGTTTTCGCTTTCCAAAAAAGACCAAGTCGTTTTGAGTTTGATATCACAAAAGAACCAGAAACGAGTGATGTTGTTTACGATGCGATAGACGATCTAGTAGCGGTTGCAGAATCGGAACAGGAAGAAATTGAATCTGAGTTTGTAGCGGATTTGGAGGTCGAGAACGCATCTGATGTTTTAGAAGAAACAGAGGAAGTAGAGATGATTTCGCCTGTCGTGGAGGAAGAGGACATTTTGCAACAAGAAGAAATTCCGGTTGTGTCGCAACGTATTGAACTCATTCACGAGGCGCCGAAGCCTGAAAAGGTGGAAGAACCAGAACGTACGCCTCCGAAAACGCGAATCCCTTTTAATGTGATGATGGTGAATCAAGATAAGCAACATGTTGAGCAGAAAAAAGAAGTTGTTGAAGAACCAGCGATAGTGGCAGTGAAAGAACCGGAAATAGCTCCTGTTTTCCCCACAGAACAACATCTGAGAGAAGATGCAAGTGGCTATTATTTCCCATCCTTAGATTTACTAAAACCACCTGTCTTTGAAAATGAGGACGAGGAGTGGTTGGCGTTTCAAGAAGAACTTTTGAATGAGACGCTCGAGAACTTTAACGTATCTGCCAAGGTCGTTAATGTGACGCAAGGTCCTGCGGTGACACGTTTTGAGGTGCAGCCAGAAAAAGGCGTAAAGGTTAGCAAAATCACGAATTTGACGGATGACATCAAGCTAAGTCTCGCTGCAAAAGACATTCGAATCGAGGCGCCAATCCCAGGTAAAAGCACGATTGGTATTGAAATTCCGAATGAAACGAGCCGACCTGTGATGCTTTCAGAAATTATGAATAGTCAGGCATTCCAAACGAGTAGGTCTCCGTTAACAGCGGCGCTTGGACTCGATATTTCTGGTATGCCAATCGTGACGGATTTGCAAACGATGCCGCATGGATTAATCGCCGGAGCAACTGGTTCTGGTAAGAGTGTGTGTATTAATTCGCTGCTTATTAGTCTGCTCTATAAAGCTACGCCGGATGAGCTGAAATTATTGCTTATCGATCCGAAAATGGTCGAACTTGCGCCTTATAATCGTATTCCGCATCTTGTTAGCCCAGTTATTACAGATGCCAAAGCAGCAACGGCAGCGCTAAAATGGGCGGTAGAAGAGATGGAACGCAGGTATCAGTTATTTTCGCATGCAGGTGTTCGAAATATGGAGAAATTTAACGAATATTCTTCCCATCCAGAACATTCCGGCGAAAAATTACCGTATATCTTGATTATCATCGATGAATTGGCTGATTTGATGATGGTTGCGCCGAATGACGTAGAGGAAGCGATTAGCCGTATTGCACAGAAAGCCAGAGCCTGCGGGATTCATATGATTGTCGCGACGCAGAGGCCTTCTGTAGACGTTATTACGGGGCTCATCAAGGCAAATATCCCTACGCGTGTTTCGTTCTCTGTATCCTCGCAAATCGACTCCAGAACGATTATTGACACTGGTGGAGCCGAGAAGTTACTTGGAAAAGGGGACATGCTGTTCTTGCCGAGCGGATCTTCTAAACCTGTTCGACTGCAAGGAACGTATGTTGGTGATCAAGAAATTGATGCTGTCATTGCTCATGTGCGTAATCAGGCCGAGCCAAACTATCTTTTTAAACAAGAAGAGCTTTTAGAGCGTGAAATTGCGAAAGAAGAAGAGGATGATTTGTTTGATGAAGCGTGCGATTTTGTACTGGCACAAAATGGTGCTTCTACATCGCTTTTGCAACGTCATTTCCGAATTGGCTATAATCGTGCCGCGAGATTGATGGAGGCGCTAGAGAAGCACAGCATTGTCTCAGAAACAAATGGATCTAAGCCTCGGGATGTTATTATTACCAGAGAGCAATTAGAAAAGATACGTGATAATTAATACATCAGTAGTTCTATTAGCGTATAAAAATCTACTTTATTGCGTATAAAAGCGTAAAAACATAAGTCCTTGGATATAAATTTCCTACAAGGATTTCTTAATAGGCGAGAAAGTGCTATAATTACCTAGTGAGATTTTTCGGTCACAACGTAGATGAACAGCAAACACACGTTTAAACTTGTAATACGAGAAGATGTCTAGAAATAATAAAAATAATGAAACTGCTTTTTTAGATCGGCAACACACTATTTTTTAGGCTACCTCTTCAAAGATTAAAATTCTGGGGGTTCAATTAATGACGACGTATCATTTTGTTGGGATTAAAGGGTCAGGTATGAGTGCACTGGCTCAAATTATGTTTGATAAAGGTTTCCGTGTGCAAGGAAGCGATGTTGAGAAATACTTCTTTACACAAAAAGCACTAGAAGACGATGGTATTGAAATTCTACCGTTTTCCGAGGATAACATTCATGAAGGCTTGACGATCATTGCTGGGAACGCGTTTAAGGATGATCACGCAGAGATTAAGAAAGCGATGGACATGGGTTTACCTGTTATTCGTTATCACAAATTTTTAGGACAATTAATTGATGGTTACACGAGTATCGCTGTCACTGGTTCGCACGGGAAGACATCGACGACTGGTCTTCTTTCTCATGTCTTAGAAGAGTTGCGCCCAACGTCTTATTTGATTGGCGATGGAACCGGAAAAGGTAACCCTGATGCTAAATATTTTGCGTTAGAGGCGTGTGAATATCAGCGTCATTTCCTAGCGTATTCCCCAACATATGCTATTATGACGAACATTGATTGGGATCATCCTGATTATTTCAAGAGCGAGGATGACGTTTTCAGTGCATTCGAATCATTCGGAAAACAAGTGAAAAAGGCTGTTTTTGCCCTAGGTGATGATAAGCAATTGCGTCGTTTAGAGCTGGATGTTCCGATTGTTTACTTCGGTTTTGAAGAAGATAATGAGTTCCAAGCTAAAAATATTATTAAAGAGACGACAGGTTCGACGTTCGACGTGTATCATAACGGTGAATTATATGGCAATTTTGTCATTCCAACATATGGCGATCATAACGTACTTAATGCACTGAGTGTCATTGCGGTCAGCGAATACGAGAAGATTCCAGCAGCGGATGTAGCTAAAGAATTGCGAACATTTGAAGGTGTGAAGCGTCGTTTTAGTATTACGGAGAAAAAAGACCAGGTGTTGGTCGATGATTATGCGCATCATCCTTCTGAAATACGAGCGACAGTTAATGCGGCAAGACAAAAATACCCTGATCGCAAAGTTGTAGCGGTATTCCAACCACACACATTTACGCGAACACAAGCCTTTTTACAAGGTTTTGCGGATAGCTTGAACTTAGCGGACGAAGTATATTTATGTGATATTTTCGGTTCTGCCCGTGAAAATCGTGGCACACTAACGATTCAAGATTTAGCAGCGAAAACCAAAGGAAATCACGTGATTCAAGAGCAACACACGGAAAGCTTACTAGCGTATCCAAATGCAGTCATCCTCTTTATGGGAGCTGGAGATGTTCAAAAGTTCCAAGCAGCATATGAAAGTGTTCTTGACGCAGGTGTGGAATTAATGGAAGAAAAGCGAGCAGTAAATTAACAGATTAAATGAGAGCTGTAAATCAGGATTTTTCCTAGTTTACGGTTCTTTTTCTATGCATAAAAAAGGAATCCCAATGCTGAAAATGGGATTCCTTTTTGGTGATTAAATTAAGTTTTCTGGGTTTAATTTCTCAAGTTCTGGAATAACGAATCGGCCATCTTTGCGAATAAGTACGTCATCAAAGTAAATTTCGCCGCCGCCGTATTCTGGACGTTGAATATTCACGAGATCCCAGTGAATGGCTGAATTATTGCCGTTTGGCGCTTCATCGTAGCATTGACCAGGTGTGAAATGGAAACTACCCTCGATTTTTTCGTCAAATAGGATATCTTGCATCGGCTCATGGATGAATGGGTTAACGCCGATCGCGAATTCACCAATAAAGCGCGCGCCTTCATCTGTATCCAAGATTTTGTTAATGCGCTCGGTGTCATTTGCGGTAGCCTTCACGATTTTTCCGTTTTCAAAAGTAAAGGAAACATTTTCAAAAACGAAGCCTTGGTAAGGGGACGGCGTGTTGTATGTGATAGTACCATTGATAGAATCGCGCACAGGAGCCGTATAAACCTCGCCATCAGGAATATTTAATTGGCCAGCACATTTGATTGCGGGAATGTCTTTAATCGAAAAACGCAGGTCTGTGCCTTCTCCGACGAGACGAACGCGATCGGTTTGATTCATCAGCGTGACAAGGCTTTCCATCGCTTCGCCCATTTTGCTGTAATCAAGTGTACAGACTTGGAAATAGAAGTCCTCAAAGCCAACTGTGCTCATCCCTGACAATTGAGCCATCGAAGCGCTTGGATAACGCAAAACAACCCATTTCGTTTGTTTTACGCGGATACTCGTGTGCATTTTGCCGACTGTTTCGCCGTTTATTTTTAGTTTTTCAGCAGGAACATCTGATAATTCGTTGATGTTATCACCTGCACGCAAGCCGATATACGCATCCATTTCTTTCATAACATTGCCTTCAAATTCAGCAATTTTCGCATATTGTTCTGGATTCGCGCCCAGCATCATTTCCCGGTCAATTTGCGGTTCTTTCAAGGATACGAACGGAAACCCGCCAGCTTTATAGGCCTGGGCAACAAGCGATGTTACCAATTCCTTTTGTACGCCAAAGTTTTCGATAAGTACTTTTTCGCCTGGTTGTAGGCTTACAGAATAATTGATTAAGTTATAAGCTAGTTTTTCAATACGTGGATCTTTCAAGAAAATCACTCCATTTCATTTTTTCCACCGTTTCGCGGCACCCCTTTAGTTTACTCCAAATCTGGCAAATATGCTTCCAAAAAGAATTCATCTGTCGACTGCTACGCTTTTTCGCTTTCCTTTTCCGCATAATATTGCTAAAATGAAGATAGCCCGTTCTTTAAAAATGGTCGTTTTACATAGACGCATTAGGGGTAAAGTGTCAGATATATGTGGAGGTGTAGAGAAGGTGGAGATAATTTTATATATTGCGGCTCTAATTGCTGCAATCGCGCTACTTGTCATTGCGGTTTATCTGGGTATGACGCTCAAATCAACCTCAAAAACAATGGATGAAGTAGCTAAATCACTTGAAGAAATGACAGGTGAAGTCAAAGGAATTACGGATCAGGCCGAGAAATTAATGAGCAAGACGAACGATCTTCTCGAAGATATCAACGGCAAAGTTGCAAAAGTAGATCCAGTATTCGACGCTGTTGGAGACATCGGCGTATCGCTTCTTGGACTAAGTCAGTCTGTTCGTGAATTAGCAACGCTTGCGACGAATAAAGTCCATACAAATGAGACGAAAATCGTACAAGCCGTATCATTTAGTAACTCTATTTTATCATTCCGTGATAAGATGAAAGCGAATAAAGCTGCCAAACAAGCTGCGGCGGAAGCGAAAGAAGAAACAATTACTTTATAAAATGAAGTTGGAGGGAAACTATATGTCTGGAAAAGATGGAATTAACGTAAAAGATTTTCTAATTGGTGGTTTAATCGGAGGTATCGTAGGTTCAGTAACGGCACTACTTTTAGCTCCGAAATCAGGTAAAGAACTACGCGGCGACTTAAACGAGCACGTAGATGTGATGAAAGAAAAAGGTTCGCAATGGAAAGATGTTGCATACGAAAAAGGTATCGAAATTGGTAATGTAGCCAAAGATAAAAAAGATGCCCTTGTTGACTCTGCATCAGGTTTTGTTGGTGTCGTAAAAGACAAGTCAGGTCAACTGTATGAAACAGTTTCTAAACAGACAAAAACTGTAAAAGAAACAGCTTCAGCAGGTCTTGAAGCAACCAAACAAGCGGCACAAAAAGCAGGCGAAACGTTCAAATCCGAAGCAAAAGAAGCTGGCGATGACGTGAAGCATGCGGCCGATAAATCAAAAGAAGAAGTGAAAGATGCTTCAAAAACAGCGAAAGATAAAACAGAGAAAATTGTTGATGACGCGAAAAAAGAATTTAAAAAATAACATCTAAATATTGAAAGACTGTGAGTGATGTATATACATACATTGCTTACAGTCTTTTTTGTTTTGTCTATAAATATCTGTTTGTCACAAAAACTTCACAATTTATAAGGTTTTTTGGAATAAATACCGAAAAAATGTATTTTATATTATCTTTTGATATGCTAAGCTGGGAATCGTATTCATTATACAACTAATGCATACAAAAAATTAAAAGGGGTTTTGAGATGAAAAAATTAAAAATGGCAGTGTTCCTAGTACTTTTATTAGGAATCACCTGTGTCAGTTTTTCCATGCAAGCAAGGGCTGACGAAGTAAAGACAAAGAAATTATACACATTGGAGACGCCGACCTGGCTTAGTAAGGCTGGATTGGATAAAGGGATTGGACACGATAAGCAAGATTTAGGGATTATTTTACCAGCCAATGTAGAACTAGAAATTCGTCAAGTGAATCCGAAATTTACTGGAAGCTTGACAATGGCACTTTTCAATGATGATTCACAAAAAGAAAAAAATGCCACTATCACGTCATCTTGGACGAAGGTAAGCCACGCATATACGGCAGTCCCATTGATTGAAACGACATTCACAAGCGAGGCGCCGATCGTCGAGTATAAGGTAACGGATAAGATGAAAGCTTTACCGGATTTTATGTTGGGAAATGATGATGGTACACTATTCTTGGAGAAGTGGGATAGTAATGATGCGGAGTTCGCGATGCTTAAAACTAGATATTTCCAAATGTTAGTGCCTAAAAAAGACAAAGCATACATGAAGAATATGAAAGATTTTAAAACTGTTGAGGAATTATGTAACTACTACAATAAAGTGTTTGAAATATATAATGAACTAGCTGGATTATCATTTACCCCAACGAATGCCACGGATAAAAATGTTGAAAATAGATATTTCATAAAGGCGAATGCGCATGGGCCTGGCGGAGGATATTATGGTAAACCTCATACGGGTCAAAGTAATGATACATTAGCTGTATTTTTTCTTATGAAAGGATGGGGAGGAATACATGAAATCGGGCATGGTTATCAAGGTGCTTTTATGTCAGATCCTTCATTCGGTGTAGCGGAAGTATGGAATAACCTATACGCAGCAACGTTTGAAAGAAGAGTCCTAGGCTCAGAACTATACGCCAAAGGAACAATGTACGGGGATAGCAGAGCAGGGCGAGAAGCAAACTTAAACCGCGACTGGAAAATAAATAAACTGCCAATGAATAATTGGGGCGGTAGCAGTAAAGAAAGAATCCTAATGAATTTTCAAGAAAAAGCAGGGGATAAAGCCCTCACCGTATTCAACCAAGAATACCGTAAAATTGCGAATGAAGATGGGTTTGCTCCGGCTAATCATTACTTGCTAGATCTTATTTCGAAATATTATGGACAAGCAAGTGGATTTGACTTTACACCTGTCATTGAATCAGGCGAAGGTGTGATGTCCAGGGAGCAAAAAGAAGAGAACCGCCTGAACAATTATCAAGCGGTAGCAGCACTTGTTGATGTTGTACCAGCAGCTAAAGTTAGCGAAGTGCAAGCAGAGCTAGGATTAGAATCTTATCTGACATTAGTTGATACTACGCAATTAGAGCATACGGGCTTGTTTGGATCGGCGTCAATACACCTTGACATTGATGATTTTTCACAAATAAAAGGTCAGTATTTAACAGTTAAGAATGGAAAAGAAGTCGTGAAGAAAGTTCTAATAACAGATAAAGATATCGAACTTGGAATATTGCCGAATGGTATTTATACGATCGATGCTCCAACTGGAAATAGCGCGAAATATGCGTTAGATAACTATTATCTATATGTAAAAGATACTACCAATAAATGTACAATTAAATATACACCGAAAACGGCAAGCTATTTAGCAAGCCAAACCATTCGATTCCAAGGTCTTGGGGATCACGTATTTTCTTCGGCTAAGGTTGATTTAGAACAAGGCAAGCTATTTGTTAATACGAGCGCTACTTCCCCGCATAGCTACTTTGGAAGTACGTTATATGCTAAAATAGAAGTATTAGATACGGATGGGAAAGTAGTATACACAAAATCAATGACGGGGACGAATACAGTTGTTGATAAGGCAGATGTAGCTATCAAAGTTGGTTACAAGTTACGCATCTATCACGCGGAGCCAGAGCGTTTGCGAGCGGATGATAAATCAGAGCGATTAGTAGTTGGCGATACCAAAATTGTTGATACCGCACAAAAAACAAATATTTTTACTATAACAAGCACTGGGTTAGCCAATGATTCGCTGAAAAATAATCCAGATGACATCCTAATAGTAAAAATTAAAGAAGCAGTAGCAAAAGTTGAAGCCAATCCATTACTATTGAATGCACCAAACTCAGAGGTCAAAGATGATATCTGGATTGCTATTCAACTTTTATCAGAGCCTGCTAAGTCACAAATGCTAGAAAAGTATAGCAATCTATTCCCAGCACTGGCAGCAATGGAAGAACCATTAACAAGCGTTTCGATTACAGCTCCAGATACATTAAATCTGAAAAAAGATGGTTTTTCAGGGAAATATGGTGAAGATATAGCTGCTGTGAAACTTATCGTAGAAGGAAGAGTCGTGCAGGTTGCGACGCTAAATCCAGCTACGCACACATACACATTTAGCGGTTTAACAGGAAAACGAATCCGCACAACAGATGGCGTAAGTGTTATTGGTTACACTGCATCAGGGTCTGAGGTACACCAACTAGAAATGGAAGTAACGAATTAAGGAGTAAAATGGCGTGTAGCGGTTCACTTTTACGGTGGTTGCTACATGCTTTTTTATGTATTTTTGAAAATAGGGTTGCATTTATGGGTCACGCATGTTAGGATTAAATTATATTATTCGCTTTAACACTTAAAAGCGCTTAAGTGAAAAAGTGGCATGGTGACAAATGAATCATTTTCATCTATAATGATACAATATACTGTACAATCATATACAGGGAAATTGGAGAGGTGGCAAAATCATGGGAAATCCAAATTTAGAAGAATTACGAGCACAAGTTGATAGCTTAAATATCGAGGTTTTAGAGGCTATTAATAAACGGGCGAATTTAGTACAAGAAATCGGCAAAATTAAGGGGATGCAAGGTGTTATTCGTTTCGATCCAGTTCGCGAACGACAAATGTTAAACGCAATTACAGATGCGAATAAAGGCCCTTTTGAAGATAGCACAATTGAGAAATTATTTAAAGAGATTTTTAAAGCTGGTTTGGAGTTGCAAGAAGATGATAACTCGAAGGCTTTACTCGTTTCCCGTAAAAATAAAAAAGAAGACACAATTGTGAATGTAAATGGCGTGCCGATCGGAAATGGCGTACCAACATTCGTGTTTGGTCCGTGTTCTGTGGAATCCTATGAGCAAGTAGCTACTGTTGCTGGCGCTGTTCGTGATAAAGGTCTGAAATTACTTCGCGGTGGCGCGTTTAAACCACGTACTAGCCCGTATGATTTCCAAGGTCTTGGCGTCGAAGGTCTACAAATTCTGAAACGCGTGGCGGACGAATTCGGTCTTGGCGTTATTAGCGAAATCGTAACACCTCGTGACATTGAAGTGGCGCTCGACCATATCGATGTGATCCAAATCGGTGCACGTAACATGCAAAACTTCGAACTTCTAAAAGCGGTTGGACGAGTAGATAAGCCAGTCCTTCTAAAACGTGGGTTATCTGCAACGATTGAAGAGTTTGTTGGTGCGGCGGAATACATCATGGCACAAGGTAACGATCAAATTATTCTTTGTGAACGCGGTATCCGCACATATGAAAAAGCAACACGTAATACATTAGATATTTCTGCTGTTCCAATTTTGAAACAAGAGACGCATTTACCAGTTATGGTTGACGTGACACATTCTACAGGACGTAAAGATTTACTACTTCCATGTGCAAAAGCGGCACTCGCGATTGGCGCAGACGGCGTTATGGCTGAAGTGCATCCAGATCCGGCAGTAGCTTTATCTGATTCAGCGCAACAAATGGATTTGAAAGAGTTCGATGCTTTCTGGGAAGAGATTTTGAAATCGAAGCTAGTCCCATCCAACATCCAATAAGTCGTCAGCGTGGCGACAAACGATCATTTTCGTCGTTAAAAGCTCTGTTCCAGTGCCTCACATACTTTAGTACGCTCCGCGCTGGTACTCGCTTTTGCCTAGAAACTAATCATTTGTCGCCGCGCTGAGGTTTGGTGGGGAGTCGGATTTTTAGTTAAGCATATGCAGAGAGTGGTTAGGAAATGATTTCCTAACCACTTTTTTACGTTTGGAAACTGGATGATAGTAGGAGAGTATATGTTTTTTGTAAGGGAATACATTGGCTTTGTGAGGGGATTTGTTGTTTTTTTAAACTAAATAATCAAATGAAACGCTTTCTTCTGAATTTTTAGTAATGTAAATAATAAGTGAAAACAATTGCATAACGAAAAAAACTATCGTATTATTAAGTGTAGGCACGATTGTGTACGTTTACAATGGTTACATATGGCTAACCGTTAAAATAAATGAATGTGGAGAGTGAAATGAATGAATATAACAATTTATGATGTAGCGCGTGAGGCAAATGTTTCGATGGCGACAGTTTCTCGTGTTGTCAACGGGAATCCGAATGTAAAACCAGTGACTAGAAAGAAAGTATTAGATGTTATTAAACAGTTGGGATATCGTCCAAATGCGGTCGCTAGAGGGTTAGCTAGTAAGAAGACAACGACGGTTGGTGTGATGATTCCTGATATTTCAAATGTTTTTTATGCGGAATTGGCGCGTGGGATTGAAGATATCGCGACAATGTATAAGTATAATATCATTTTGAGCAATTCGGATGAGAATGAAGATAAGGAATTGCAAGTTTTGAATACGCTACTTGGTAAGCAAGTGGACGGGATTATCTACATGGGTGAGCGTATTTCTGAGCAGTTACAAGAGGAATTTGATCGTTCGCCGGCGCCAGTTGTTTTGGCGGGTTCTGTAGATGCTGCAAACAAGATTGCATCGGTAAACATCGATTATAAACAAGCAAGTTATGAGGCTGTATCACGCTTCACGAAAAACGGACATAAAAAAGTAGCATTCATCAGCGGTTCGTTAGATGAGCCGGTAAACAGCGAGCTGAAATTAGGCGGATATCGTGAAGCGCTTAAAGAAGCCAAGATTAAATTTAACGAAGACTACGTGTTAGAAGCGGCTTATAATTATGAAGCTGGTGTCAAAGCTTGGGCGCAGTTAAGCAGTTTGAAAGCAACACCTGATGCGATTTATGTGGCGGATGACGAGCTAGCGATGGGTGTCTTGAACGCCGCGCTTGATGCTGGCGTGAAAGTGCCAGAAGAGCTTGAAATCGTGACTTCCAATAATACAAAATTGACATTGATGGCACGCCCGCAACTGTCAACGGTGGTTCAACCACTTTACGATATCGGTGCGGTAGCGATGCGTTTGTTAACAAAATTGATGGCTAACGAAGAAGTAGAAGAAAAAACGGTCATCTTACCACATAGCGAAAAAATGCGCGGAACAACGCGTTAAATGAAACGAAGCCGAGCAGTCTAGAAATAGATTTACTCGGCTTTTCTAATTTCGTAGTCTAAAATGAAAACATTCCCGTACCACCAAACCGTCGCGGGTCGACAAACGATTATCTTCGTCGTTAAAAGCTCCATTCCGATGCTCATGTACAAATCGTACATTCCGCTTCGGTACTCGCTTTTGCCTAGAATCTAATCATTTGTCGACCCGCGACCCGCGAGAGCCTTGACATTTTTTTAGTGCTATGTTAAAAATAGAAGTACAATATCATATCGAAAAGCTATGAACGGACGAAGTAGTCGCTTATCCCTGTGGAAAAGAGAGCTGGTGGTCGCTGCAAACCAGTACAAATAAGGCGGACGAATTACATCCTGGAGCATATTTGCATTTGCAAACGGTTTTTGCCGTTATCTTAATGAAGCGAGGAAGATTTTTTCCTAAGTTGGGTGGTACCACGTATATTTTGCGTCCCTTCGTCAATAGACGGAAGGGATTTTTTTGTTTTGCGAGAAATTTTATAAAGGAAAAGGAGCGAATGAAATGAATATTATTGATGAATTAGAATGGCGTGGCGCGATATATCAACAAACCGATGAAGCAGGACTTCGTGAATTAACGGAGAAGGAATCGATTTCTTTATACTGTGGTATCGATCCGACGGGAGATTCGATGCATATTGGGCATTTGATCCCATTTATGATTTTGCGTCGTTTTCAAAATAAAGGGCATCGTCCAATTATTTTAGTTGGTGGCGCAACAGGGTCGATTGGCGATCCGAGTGGTAAGAAGGAAGAGCGCCAATTACAATCGATTGAACAAGTGAATAAAAACGTGGAAAGCCTGCGTGGTCAGCTAGAAACGATTTTTGATTTTGCGGGTGATAATGGTGCGATTATGGTGAATAACTATGATTGGACGAAGGATTTGACGGTGCTTGATTTCCTGCGTGATTTTGGTAAAAACTTTAATGTCAACACGATGTTAGCGAAGGATATCGTAGCGAATCGTCTAGAAGTGGGGATTTCGTTCACGGAGTTCTCGTACCAAATTTTGCAAGCGATGGATTACAATGAGTTGTATGAAAATTATAATTGTCGTTTGCAGATTGGCGGTAGTGATCAGTGGGGGAATATTACGGCGGGGCTTGATTTAATTCGTAAAAAACAAGGTGAGGGCTCAAAAGCGTTCGGTTTAACCATCCCGTTGTTGACAAAAGCAGATGGTACGAAATTTGGTAAAACAGAAGGCGGCGCGATTTGGCTTAACCCGGAGAAGACGACGCCATATGAGTTTTACCAGTTCTGGATTAACACGGATGATCGCGATGTTGTGAAATACTTGAAATACTTCACGTTCTTAGATCAAGGTGAAATCAGTGATTTGGAAGCAGCGGTCAAATTAGAACCGCATCGTCGTGCGGCACAGCGTTCTTTAGCTGCTGAGATGACACGCTTTATTCATGGGCAAGAGGCATTAGATCAAGCGATTAAGATTTCGGAAGCTTTGTTTAGTGGAGATGTGAAAGTGTTGACGGCCGATGAGATTGAACAAGGGTTTAAAGACGTTCCAACATTTGAAGCAGGGCAAGATGAGAAATTGCTTGTAGACTGGCTTGTCGATCTCGGTATTGAGCCATCGAAGCGTCAATCACGTGAGGATATTGGGAATGGTGCGATTTATATCAATGGCGAACGTGTGCAAGATCTGGAGAAAGTCGTGACAAAAGCGGATCGTGTGGAAGATCGTTTTACCATTGTTCGTCGCGGTAAGAAAAAATATTTCTTGGTGCGCTATGTCTGAGGAGTTACGCTTAGTAGCAATGCCGAAAGAACATTTTTCTGATTTTGCGGAATCGCTTAGTGTTGGTTATGCAAAAGATCAAGCAGATGCAGGAATTTGGCCACGCGATGAGGCATTGTTTAAAGCGAGAATGACAACGATGGAACTACTTCCTGATGGCGTTGCGACAAAGGACCACTTTCTTTGGGAGGTAATGCAAGGTAAGGAGTTTGTTGGGACGTTATGGGTTTTTCAAGAAGGAAAAACGTATTTTATCTATGATATTCTGATTTTCGAAGCGTTTCAAAATAAAGGTCTCGGAAGTGATTTGCTAGTTTTACTTGAGGAAAATGCGAAGAAACGAGGAATTACGGAGATATCACTGCATGCCTTTGCGCATAATAAGCGGGCGGTGCATGTGTATAAAAAGATGGGTTTTGAAGTAGTCGATATTACAATGAGAAAATACGTATGAAAAGAAGCTCTGGCATGTCTGTGTCAGGGCTTTTTTGTGATAAAAAACCCTCTGATATCATTGGTATCAGAGGGTTTTTGGCTATTAACGTGAATAGAATTCTACGATAAATGCTTCGTTGATTTCAGCATGTAGTTCCGAACGTTCTGGCAGGCGGCTTAATGTACCTGTCAGTTTTTCAGCGTCGAAAGTTAGGTATTCAGGCACGAATGCCGCAACGTCTAAGCTTTCAGCGATTGCTGATAATTTAAGAGATTTTTCGCGAACACTGATTACTTGACCAGGTGATACTTGGTAAGAAGGGATGTCTACGCGTTTTGAATCTACTAAAATGTGACCGTGGTTTACTAATTGACGTGCTGCACGACGAGTGCGCGCAAGACCTAAACGGTATACCACGTTGTCAAGGCGTTGTTCTAGTAAGATCATGAAGTTCTCACCGTGTTTACCTTGTAATTTGCCAGCTTTTACGAACGTGTTTTTGAATTGACGTTCAGTTAAGCCGTACATGTGACGTAATTTTTGTTTCTCTGCTTGTTGTAAACCGTACTCAGAGATTTTCTTGCGTTGTGTCGGACCGTGTTGCCCTGGAGCGTACGGACGACGTTCTAATTCTTTACCTGTTCCTGAAAGTGATAATCCCAAACGACGGGAAATCTTCCAGCTTGGACCTGTATAACGAGCCATTGATTGACTCCTCCTTTAAATTTGTTTTAGCATAAAACAAACAAGTGTGACCAACCAAATACGTGCAGTTTATCTTCATGTATCTTCGCCCTTGCAGCAGCAGGTTACAGGATACACCACGAAAAAATCGGGGATAAACAACGGTCATATTCATCATCACTCAAGCTGCATTTTACACGCTCTCTAGTATAGTATAGTTTACCTACTCTTGTCAAACATTATTGTATGGAGGCTTTTAGAATAGTGACTACTTGCTCTAAGTAATGTTGGTCTGTTTCGTCAAATCGGTTCAAGGAAGGGCTGTCGACGTCTAAAACGCCAACCAGTTTTCCATCATGAACAATTGGGATAACGATCTCGGAATTGGATGCCGCATCACAGGCGATGTGTCCAGGGAAGTCATGGACGTTTTGGATAAGATAGGTTTTTTGTTCGGAGGCAGCTGATCCGCAAACGCCACGACCAAGTGGAATACGGATACACGCAGGCAAGCCTTGGAACGGACCAAGGACAAGTTGATTGCTCGCTTCTTCGTATAAATAAAAACCAACCCAGTTAATGTCGGTTAGTGCTTGGTTTAACAGGGCGGAGATGTTACTGATGTTGGCTAGGAAATTAGGTTCACCAGCGATCATTGCTTCGACTTGTTTGACGCATAGTTGATAGTTTTCTGCTTTTGTTCCAGTGAATTTTGGAATTTCGATCATTTTTTTCACCACTTTTTCATAATTTTTGATTTTAAATAAGGCAAATACAGCGGAATCGTGTTAGAATAGTGTATGTGTATAATGAATTAGTATAGCATGGATTTAGCATTTGTACTTAATGAAGTGATTTAAAAAATAGAGATAATGGGATATTAGGAGGAAATGACATGTTTGTTTGGTATTTAGTTGGCTTTGTGGTCATTGTAGCCGTTGTTTTTGCGGTTGGATACATAATGAAGAAAAAGCATTATCAGCGAATTAATGCGCTTGAGGAGCAGAAGATAGAATTGATGGAGCGTCCGGTGATTGATGAGCTCACGAAGGTGAAGAAGTTGAGGCTTACGGGGCAGACAGAGGATTTGTTTGAATCATGGCGTGACTCGTGGGATGATATTGCGACGAAATTATTCCCTAACTTGGAAGAGTATATTCTTGGCGCGGAGCAACATACGGATCGTTATCAATTCCGCCAAGCGACGCAGATGGAAAATCAGGTCGAACAGGTGATTCATGAAATCGATACGCAAATGAAACAAATTTTGCGAGGATTGAAGGAACTGCTTGCTAGTGAGGAACGCAATGCGCAAGATATTCGGATGGCAAAGGACAAATTCACGACGTTGCGCCGTGAGGTTTTGAGTAATGGTTATAAGCTTGGTGACGCGTTACATAGCGTGGAAGGCGAGCTGGATCAGATTGCGGAGAATTTGAATCGGTTTGATATGCTTACGGATCAAGGGGACTATTTGGAGGCACGGGAAACGGTGTTGAATGTCCAACATGATCTGGAGAAGTTAGGCGCGAAATTGGAAAAGGTTCCTGTTTTGCTGCGTGAGAGTGATGTTATTTTACCGGATGAAATGAGCAAGTTGCAGGCGGGTTATGATGAAATGGCGCAACAAGGCTATTATTTAGAGCAATTGCAATTGGCTGCGGAATTGGATCGTATGAGCAGCCGAGTGAGGGATTTGAAAGGTAAGATTGTGGCAGGGGAGTTAGAAGCCGTGGAAAGTGGTGTGGCGGAACTGCACACGGAAATCAACTTATTTTACGATACGTTGGAGCATGAGGTGGAGGCGCGCCATTTTGTGAAGGAAAATCGCATTGTGGTGGAAGCGAAATTAGAGAAGCAACTGGACGTATCGGACGCGTTAGCAGAGCAAATCAAAGAAGTAAAACAGACGTATCATGTGACGGAAGAGGATTTAGCGAGCTACTTGAAAATTGCAAGCCAGTTAGAGCTTCAAAAAGAACAATTAGCGACTGTCACGGAACGACTTTCTGAGGTCAAAATTGCGTATTCGGCGGCTGAGGATGCGTTGAAGGAGATCGATGCTGTTGTGTCGACGATTTCTCTAGAGCAAGATGCGTTTGCGGAAGAATTGCGTTCGCTACGAAAAGATGAGTTAGAGGCGCGTGAGGACGCTGATAGAATGCGCCGGGCGATTCTGAATTTGAACCGTAGATTGGATCGTGAGCGTCTGCCTGGTAAGCCAGAGGACTATTTGGCGCTGTGTGAGCACATGGAGGCGTCGATTTCTAAGTTAGAGCAGAAATTGGAAGAGAAACCGCTGAATATGAAATCGGTGAACCATGAGTGGCAAGTGGCGCAAGAGGATTTAGAGCATCTGACTGAAAAAGCGGATGAAATGATTGAGAATGCCCATTTAGTGGAGCATGTGATTCAATATGCCAACCGTTATCGTTTGCAGACACCAGATTTGGCAATCGCATTGCGCCAAGCCGAAGACCACTTTTATGATGATTATCAATATAAGAAAGCGCTGGAACTTGCGGTAACGGCTTTAGAAAAAGTGGAGCCGAGTGCGTTTAAGAAGATTGAGAAGGCGTATGAAATGAAGATAAATGTGGATGAATTAGAGGAATAATGAAGCGAGAGATTTCGTCTTATCCGAGTAAGTAGGATGGGACGATTTTTCTTTGTTCGCGGCCGGATTTTTTTTCGAAAGGTGCGCGCGCATTTGGCGATTCTATGATAGAATAATGAATGAGAATTAATTCATGGGGGCTTTTTGGATGATTTATTTTGATAATAGTGCGACGACAAAGCCGCTGGATGCTTGTGTAGAGACGTATGCAAAAGTAGCGACGAATTATTTTGCGAACCCGTCTTCGCTTCATGGTTATGGTGCAAAGGTCAGTGAATTGCACGAACAGGCTCGGGCTCTTGTGGCGGGAATGCTTGGAACGTTGCCTGAGGAAATTATTTTTACTTCTGGTGGGACGGAAAGTAATAATATGGCGATTAAGGGTGTGGCGGGATTTTATAGCAATCGCGGAAAGCATGTGATTACAACAGCTATTGAACATCCCTCTGTTCAAAATACGATGCATAGCTTAGAGGCGCAAGGGTTTGACATCACACGGTTGCCGGTTGACGCAGCGGGTGTTGTTTCTGTGGAGGATTTGAAAAGTGCGCTGCGTGAAGATACAATTTTAGTGTCGGTGATGCACGTGAATAATGAGGTTGGCTCTGTGCAACCGATTCAGGCGATTGCGGATGTGTTGAAGGCGCGACCGCAGACATTTTTCCATGTGGATCATGTGCAAGGATTGACGAAAGTGACACTGGATGTTGCGGGAGTTGACTTGGTGAGTATTTCTGGGCATAAGATACATGGTCTGAATGGGACTGGTATTTTAATAAAGAAGAAACATGTTTCGGTAATGCCGCTTTTGGACGGTGGTGGGCAGGAGTTTGGTCTGCGAAACGGAACGGAAAATACGGCTGGTGTCGTGGCTTTTGCGAAGGCTTTGCGGATTGGCTTGGAAGAACAGAAGGCGCATGTTACCGATTTAGAAGTGATTCGTGACTATTTGCTGGACGCGCTCGCGAATATCCCAGAGGTTTCGATTCATACGGATAAAAATCAGGCGGCGCCGCATATTTGCTGTTTTTCAGTCGTTGGACATCGTGGCGAAATTTTGGTACATGCTTTGGAGAAATATGAGATTTATGTTTCGACGACGAGTGCGTGTTCTTCGCGTGCCAAGCTTGCTAGCAGTACATTGAAGGCGATGCGAGTGACGGATGAAGAGGCTGTTGGGGCGATTCGTGTGAGCTTGTCTTACCAAAATACGATGGCTGAGGCAGAACGTTTTATGGAAGCAATACAAGAGATTATCAAAAATTTGAATGAAGTGGTGAAATGATGAAATATGATCGTATAGTCGTTCGGTACGGCGAATTATCAACAAAAGGTCGGAATCGGAAACAGTTTATTAAAAAGTTAGCGCATAATGTGAAGCGTGCAATTGCTGATTTTCCAGAGGTGAAAGTGTTTGGAGAGCGTGATCGGATGTATTTGCTATTAAATGGGGCAGATGATCAGGTTATTTTAGAGCGTTTGCGTCCGATTTTCGGGATTCAGTCGTTTAGTCCCGCGGTTCGGGTACCTCAGGATTTGGAGGAGATGAAGCAGGCTGGATTGTCGCTTGTTCGTGCGATGCATCAAGCGGGCGGCAGTTTCAAAGTGAATGCGCGGCGGGCGGATCGTTCGTTTGAGCTGGATACGAATGGGATTAACCACGAGCTTGGCGGGTTTATTTTGCAGAATATCGATGATTTGCATGTCGATGTGAAAAAACCGGATGTGAAGCTACTTGTGGATGTTCGCAGCGAAGGGATTTTCCTGTCGTGTCAGACGATTCAAGGCGCGGGCGGTTTGCCGGTGAGTTCTTCTGGGCGCGCGATGCTGATGCTTTCTGGCGGGATTGATAGTCCTGTGGCGGGGTATTTGGCGATGAAGCGTGGCGTGGAGATTGAGGCGGTGCATTTCCATAGTCCGCCGTATACGAGTGAGCGCGCGAAGCAGAAGGCTGTTGATTTAGCTGGAAAATTAGCGCAGTATAGTGGACAGGTACAGATGCATGTGGTGCCTTTTACCGCGATTCAAGAAATGATTAAAAAGCAGATTCCAGAAGGCTTCACGATGACGGTGACGCGTCGGATGATGTTGCGGATTACGGATGAACTGCGCAGGCGTCGTGAAGGTTTGGCGATTGTGAATGGTGAGAGTCTAGGCCAGGTGGCGAGTCAGACATTGGAGAGTATGCTCGCAATTAATGCTGTGACGACAACACCGATTATTCGTCCTGTTGTATCGATGGATAAAAATGAGATTATCGAGATTGCCCAAGCGATTGATACGTATGATATTTCTGTGCAACCGTTCGAGGATTGTTGCACGATTTTCACGCCGCCATCTCCGAAAACGCGTCCTAAATTAGATAAGGTGGAGCGTTATGAGAGCTTTATTGATTTTGAGGCGATGGTGCAAGAAGCGGTGAATGCGACAGAGACATTTTCGGTGGAAGTTGCCGATGTGAATAAAGTGCAGGATGAATTTTCAGACCTGTTTTAAACAGAGAGACGATGCCCAATTTTGTGGTGTCGTTTTTTTGTAATGAATTTTGTAATATTTCAGACATGTTTTCTCTATTGTTAGCAGGGTAAAAAGGCTCTATGTCAATTGTTGGGGTGAAATATCAAGGTGCGAGCTAGGGAGTCAATAGCTCGTGCCTTTTCTTAACCTACAGAGATGTCAAAATCTTTGATAAAGTGTTGTGCTAGTATTTTGGCTCGG
>NZ_JABJVM010000027.1 GCF_013820765.1 Paenilisteria rustica | reverse complement strand
GCAAAAGCGAGTACCGGAGCGGAATGTGCTGAAACCGGAACAGAACTTTTAACGACGCTAATCAATGTTTGTCACACATCGCTACATCAAGAGATTTCAAGTTTTCTCAAAAAAACACGACTACCCGCAAAATCCTGATTTAGAACGCCAAACTCCAGCGGCCCGACAAATGCTTAGTAGCTAGGCAAAAGCGAGTACCGGAGCGGAATGTGCTGAAACCGGAACAGAACTTTTAACGACGCTAATCAATGTTTGTCACACATCGCTACATCAAGAGATTTCAAGTTTTCTCAAAAAAACACGACTACCCGTAAAATCCTAATTTAGAACACCGCACCCCAGCGGCCCGACAAATGCTTAGTAGCTAGGCAAAAGCGAGTACCGGAGCGGAATGTACTAAAGTACATGAGCACCGGAACGGAACTTTTAACGACGCTAATGAGCGTTTGTCGGGCCGCTGGCCGCTTAGTGGGTGAAGCCGTGGGACCTCTTTGGATGCTGGTTTGCGCTTGGCAGGATATGTGATTTCTCTAATTTTTCGATGCTCGCTTTTAAATCGCGGACGAAAAGAAGTGCGGAGTCATAGCTGAAATCGCCTTTTATGACGGCGCGCAGGACGACGATTTCTTCTAAGTCTGCGGGTAATGGATATGCTGGAACTTGCCAGCCGCGCATCCTTAGGAAGTCGGATAGGTCATATAAATCCCATTTAACATCGGTGTCTTCTTTCAATGTCCACGCCACGACGGGAAGTTGATTGGCACCGTTTATTATTTCAAACATGCCCAGTTTTTCGAGTTCGCTCGTGATGTATTTGGCGGCTTTTTGCGTGCGGGAGTGGACTTGGCGGAAACCTTCGAAACCAAGGCGCAGGAATAGGTAGTATTGGGCGACGATGAGACTGGCGGGACGGGAAAAATTGATGGCCATGGTTGGCATATCGCCGCCCAGATAGCTGACGTTGAACACGAGTTCTTTTGGCAGCCACTCTTTGTCTTTCCAAACGACCCAACCGACGCCGGGGTAGACAAGACCGTATTTGTGGCCGGATGTATTGATTGATTTAACGTTATCCAGACGGAAATCCCATTCTAACTCTGGTTCCATAAACGGGGTGTATAAGCCTCCTGACGCCGCATCCACGTGAATATAAACTTTTACCTTACTTGTTTCGTTATAGGTCGTGATCGCGGTGTCTAACGCTTTGATATCATCATAACGGCCTGTGTAGGTCAATCCCATGATGCCAACGACGCAAATGGTGTAGTCATCCATGAGGTCGATTGCTTTATCGGGATCAAGCGCCAGGCATTCTTTGGTTACTGGGACTTCGCGTAATTCGATATCCCAATAGACGCCAAATTTCTCCCAAACGACTTGATACGCCGATGAAATAATCATGTTTGGACGTTTACTCATATCTAAGCCGAGATCGCGCGCTTGTTTTTTCCAGCGAAAAAGTGCGGCCATTCCGCCCAGCATACAGGCTTCGGATGAGCCGACTGTCGATGTGCCAATAAATTCGTCGCGTTGATCGGCGTTCCAAAGATTCGCGATAATGTTAACGCAACGCTCTTCTATTTCCGCAGTTTGTGGATATTCCGATTTATCAACGGCATTTTTATCTAGCGTGTTCATGATGAGTTGTTGTGCTTCAGGCTCCATCCAAGTTTGTACGAATGTAGCTAAATTCTGACGGGCACTGCCTTCATCGCGTAATTCATCCATAATAAAATCGTACGCGGCCCCAGCTGGCATCGTATCTGCTGGTATTTCGTAACGCGGAAGTGGTTGTTCGGATAAGCCTTCCCCATAAAATAACCGTATTTCATCGTGCTTCGAGTCTTTCTTATTCCCACCAAGTAATGCCATGTTTAGCCAGCTCCTTTTTAATGTCTTCTCCGTACCATAGCCTCTTTTCGTTGCCAGCAAACGTATTTATACTATTCCTCACAAAATAGACACAAAGAAACAGAGAAGCGTCTAATATCCTCTCTGTTTCTAAAAAATTTAATGGATTAGTTCAGCCAAAATACTCGTTAGCACAACCGACGTTATCGTTACTGCTGAAAAACCTGCAATGATCATTTTCGGTAAAATTTGACCTTCGATTGCCGCGATTTCTTGTTCGTTTTCACCAACACTTCTCGCGGCTTCTTGGCTCAAAATCATCGTTCCTGGGAATCCGTACAGCGTCGTGAGCCCGATTGCAATCGACATCGAAACACTGTAGCCGAGAATTTTACCCATGACAGCCGAGAATACGACACTTCCGCTTACACCGATTGCGAATGCGATACAAAGTGGGCCAATAAGCGCAACGAGGTCATCGACGGAAGATGTAGCTAATGGACCGAAAATAATGATTAGAATCGCTAACATCATGAGACCGTATGCATCGATGCCGCTTAGAATATTTGGTTTGATAACGCCGAATGCACGTAGGGCGATACCGAATAATAGGGCAACGACGAATGTGTTAAGCACGCCATTCGTGATGGTATCAATGTAAATCGACAGCATCACGACCACGCCGACAACGAACAGTGTTCCTGCCGTTGTTTGTAACGCTTTTGGCAACATCGTTTTTGCTTCATCATCATGATGGGCTTCTGCTTTTTCCACTTGAATGTTCCCTGCGCGGTATTCTCCTTTGATGCGGTTAGCTTCTTTGCGCAAAATAAGCGATGTCAGCGGGAAGCCGATCAATCCTTGGAAGGCAGCAATTAGAACTGGGAATACGGCTACAAGTAGTAAACCTGATGCTAGCGCTGATTCTTGTACAATGATAACCGAAATGGTTCCACCGCTAATCGCACCGATTGCTGCAATAACAAAGTTCTCGTCAAGGAAAAATGAGCCTATAAGGAACAGGAATGCAGCGATACCAAGTACTGCGGCGACACCAATAACAACGGTTTTCCATTGTTTTTTTAGTTCATCGAGGCTAATCATGGTTCCGATGTGAACGATGATAAATCCGACAACCGTTTGACCTAGCGCGAGTAATGATGAACTGCTGAGTAGGTCTTCTGGGAATATATTTGTTTTAAAACCCACCAAGAAAATGATGGATGCGACGAGTAGTGATGAAATGAGCGACTTGGTTTTTTTGGAAACGAAATCACTGATCGCCCAAATGAGCATGATAATTGTAAAAGCTGTCACTGGATTCATGATTAATCCCCCCGTTTTGTTGTACGCTTCGTTTTTATTCAATTGTGTGATAACTGAAGCCAAGTCCATGCACTTCAGATACTGTATAGGCGATGACAAAAGCTTTTTTGTCTAAAGAATTGATGACTTTCAGGATAGTTTGGTATTCGCGGGTTTCCAGAACGACCATCAACATCGTTTTTTCACTACCACTGTATCCTCCTGAAACATTGAAAACAGTGACACCACGCCCCATTTCTTCTAGCAAACCTTCTTTGATTTCTTCTATTTTGTGATCGCTCATAATCATCACGGCTTTGCGTTTCTTGAGGCCTGTTTCTAAATAATTCATAATAATGGCAACTAAAATAAGTGAGAGTATGGCGAATAGAAACTCTTCGACGCCGAATATGAAAATATTGAAAATAACAATAATCGAATCGACTAAAAAGAGGCCAAGCGATGTGTTCAAGTTAAAATATTTCTTCAGAATGAGCGGTGGAATCGTTGTCCCGCCACTAGAAGCTTCGATACGGTACAAAATCGCAACCCCAATCGCAAAAATCATACTTCCGAAAATAACGGATAGCAGGCGATCTTGTGCCAGCATAACCTCTGGAATAACTGCGAGTGATAGCGGCAGGAGTAGACTTCCAAGGAATGAGCGGACAAAAACCGCGCGTCCTAGGAAAATAAAAGCTAGGATCAGCATGATAACGTTCAAAACGAGCACGGTCATCGCGATTGGAATTCCGAGTGCTTGCTCCGCTAAAATCCCGATACCTGTCACGCCACCTGCTGCAATGTGATGCGGTGCAAGAAAGAGGTTAATACTGGCGCCGATAAGCGTAATAGAGACTGCTACGAGTAAAAATTGTTTCACTAAATGTTTCATTTAAACACCTTCAATCTGATTAGTCTTACCTTGGATTCAGTCTATGAAGGGCCGCTTTTCTGTCGCGATTTTTAGCATTGTGAAGTTAGTCGGACGCTACTTGCTTCACAATTTCGTATGCTAATGCCGTCGCTTTCTCTAGTTCGCGAATTGGAATATATTCGTGAACGGTGTGGATTTTTTCATAGCCGATTGATAAGTTGGTTGTTTCTTTGCCTTGTTCGTTAAAAATATTGGCGTCACTGCCACCACCGCTTGTTTCGTGATTTGCCGTCATGCCAAGTTCTGCCATCGCTTTGGTCGCAATTTTGACTACGTTTGTTTCGGCATCAAAGTGGTAACCGCCGTATTTCATGTCTACTTTTATTGTAATCGCGCCACCCATTTCTGCTGTCGTTTTTTCGAATAAGCCTTTCATATGCTGTATTTGTGCCTCGCAAGACTCGCTGTTGATTGACCTAACTTCTGCAACCATCCGCACGTGTTCCATCACGATGTTCGTCGCAGTTCCACCTTCAATTATACCAATATTGGCAGTCGTTTCAACATCGATACGGCCTAGTTTCATCTGAGAAATTGCTTTCGCGGCAATTTCAAGCGCTGAGATTCCTTTCTCTGGCTCAATTCCGGAGTGTGCCGCAGTTCCAAGAATCTCGATTTCAAGACCCGCATGCGTCGGACTGCCAACTGTGATGCTACCAACTGGACCACCCGTGTCTAAAACAAAACCGTAATTCGCGGTAAGCGCACTCATATCAAACGCTTTAATGCCGATTAATCCACTTTCTTCTCCGACTGAAAGCACAAATTCGAGCGTTCCATGCGGCGTGTTGTTTTCATTGATTAACTGAATGGTTTCCAGCATAATCGCAATTCCAGCTTTATCATCCGCTGCTAAAATCGTCGTACCGTCTGAATAAATGATATCATCCTTCACTTGCGGTTTGATACCAACACCGGGTGTAACCGTATCCACGTGACAAGAAAAGAAAATCGCGTCAGCATCAGTAGTCGCAGGTAGCCGGCACACTAAATTATTAGCGCCAAAACCGGTTTTTGACATCGTGTCATCTTCTTTTACCTCAAGACCTAGCGTCTGAAATCGTGTTTTTAAAAAGGCTTGAAAATTTCCCTCGTGTTTCGTTTCTGAATCGATTTGGACTAGCTCGATAAACGTGTCAACTAATCGTTTGCTGTTCACCATTGTTGTTTCCTCCCTTTTCCTCACTATCGATATAGGCAATTTGATTTATACTCTGGATTTTCCCGTTATACTTTTGCCCTAAACCTACTTTGACATTAATTAGCTTATTTGTAGACATTTAAAAAGAGTTAGCGCTCCAAATCTGGCACTAACTCTCGATGTTCACTTATTTTACTTTGCGTCGCCACAAAATAGCAGATCCTAAAACTAGGAGGCTTCCGCCAAGAGCGACAAGCGCCCACCTCGTGTTTGTATCTCCTGTGGTTGGTAAATTAGTCGTATTCGTATCAGCAACCGCGGTCGTTTCCACTGGCTTTGATCCAACGTTATCTTGATTCGGCAATGGCTTCACGATAGCCGGTTGATCTGATGTTAGCGATGTCTCTGATGACGTTGGGATTTCAGGTTGCTCCGGATCCACGGGCTGTTCCGGGTTCGTAATTTCCGGATCCGGATTCGGCTGCTCCGGTTCTGGCTCCTCTACTTTCAAAGCCTCCAAATCCGCCATTTTTGCAGTTAAAGTAGCATAATTCATGACATATTTTTGCAAAGTAGTATCCAGATTATCATACGCAGCTTTTGCAGATAAAATGGCCGCCTCGTCTGTTAGCGCAATCTCGCTTGGTAACGCATCGATTTCCGCTGTGACCGCCTTCGCTTTGTCCGTTTTCAAAATACCATACGTGTCGAAAAGCGTCGCATCTGTTGTCGCTCGAGCAGTCTGAGCCGATTTCGCATCATATGTGTAGGCGTTATACGTGAAGCGATCCTCCGTAAAACTAATCCCGGCAAACATTTGCAACATCGGTTGAGCATACTTCGCTGGATACACGCCCGCAGCGCTCATCTTGCTCTCCGATTGCGGCTGATAAAACTTGTATCCACTCGTATTAATGACATGGTAACTCTGTCCACCAGGATCAACATCGCGCGAAATCCCGTCATCCTCGACTTTGCCGATAGTATCCGTCGCGATTGGCATCTTGCCATCCATTTGCTGCGAACGGAAGTAGCTGTGATCGTGGCCTTGCAATACAATATCGATGCCAAGCTCGTCAAAAACTGGCGCTAATTGATCACGCAGCGTCACAATTTCCGTATCCGTCATATGACTGGCCACCGTATAAATCCCTTTATGAAACGCGACAACTAACCATTTGGCACCATCCGCACGCGCCTTTTTAGCATCCTCTTTCAGCCAAGCAAGCTGTGTTGGGTCAAGCGCTCGCGAATCCTGATCGTTCGTATTTAGCATCATAAAATGCGCCGGACCGTAGTCAAACGAATAATACACGCCTTTATTCAAGTTGTTCGCATTCGCCGGATGATCATAGTAAAAATGTTGGCGGAACGAATTATTGAACGCATCATGATTCCCCGTCGCCGCCGCTATCGTCGTATTACTGAGCAACTTTTGCGATGTGCCAAATAGCCAGCCCCATTCAGCCGGGCTCGATGACGTGTTCACCAAATCCCCCGTTTGCAAAATGAATTCCGAATTCGGATACATCGCAAACCCCTTATTCAGCGTCGCGTCCGTCCAACTGTACTCCTCCTCACTACTACCCTGCGAATCCGTCACATATAAAAAGTCAAACGCCTTCGTATCCCGTTTCTGCGTCGTAAACTGAGCTGGCTCACTCCATTTATCTCGCGTCTTATCACCGACACGGTACCAATACGTGGTGCCCGAATCCAAATATTTCGCCGCGACTTGATGCGAAAACCCGCCAATTGCAGCGTCATTAGCCTCACTTTTCCCCGTTACCGTCTGCGCTCCTGCAAAACTCGGAGACGCCGTTCCGACCGCCTTCACATATTGCAAATCCGAACCCGCGTCCGATTTCGTATGCCACGTCACACCTTTTTGCGTCTGCGTATTTCCGAAGAACGTCACCGCAATCTTCGTTGGCATATAATCCCCGTCCGCCACAACCTCATCCGGCGTCACAAATCCCGTCAATTCCGCATCAAACGTCACATCCGAGCTCGATCCCTTCTGCTGAAAAACCGCGACGGCGATCGTATTCGTCCCTTCCACAAGCGGAATCGCGCCGAGCTTAATCCCCTCATATTCCATCGCATCCGAACTCTGCTGCCCCGAATAATCCGCGAAATTTATCGCACCATCCGCAAGCCGCACCCGCTTCACTTCTTTCCCGTTCACATAAATAACCGCACTATCATCAGCTTTCAGCGCCAAATTCGCACGCAAGTACTTGTCCGCACCCTTCACCTCAAAATTCTTTCTAAAAAAGGAAACCGGATATTTCTTGTCCTCATCCGCACCGTAAGAAATCGTGGTATTTATCTTGATGTCCGTATTTTTTGGATTATAGCCAAGCGCCCCTTTTCCAGATTTCCAAGTGGTATCGTCAAACATCCCGTCACGCCACGTATCACCTGGATATGTACCCTGATCCCAATACTTCCAGCTAGACTCTTTCGCAATAAACGTATCTCCCGCAACGCTCTCCGCCTTCACCACGTTTCCAAATGGTACGTAACTAACCCCTATTTGAACCAATATAAGCGCCACCAACAAATAAATAAACCCTGATTTCCACTTTTTCACCGTTTCTCAATCCCCCTCAATTTCACTTACCACATCAGTTTAGCCCAGTAATGTTAAGCGTTGTTTGAGAATATGTATCGATATGGTTTTTTGAATGTAAATTTTCCAACCTTACAATAATTATGATAAAACTGTAAGATAATCTTAGTAAATTGTTATTTAAACAGCAGGAAACTCCCATGCGCGCAGGCTATAATGGAATTAGGAAAGGAGCTGTTGAATATGAAAAAATTCTGGCAAGTAATTACAGCGATTGGCGAAACACTCGTAGACCCTGCAAAAATGGCTAAGGAAGTTAACCGTGCGAGCTAATCAGACACAACAAAAACCCCGACTATAGCGCCCATCTTGTAATATCAGGGTCTATAATCGGGGTTTATGCATCTATTTATACATTGGATCCATCGCAACGACGACACTAGCTTCAAGCGTTGCATTGGCTCTATTTTCAATCAAGTCATCGATATATTTCGCAATTTCTATGGAAATCGAATGTGATGCGGTTCTGTAAAGCAGGCTTGGTGTATGATCGACTACATAATGTAAAATCCCGTCCACCATATACGTTGGGTTCGCAATCGTCGTCGGGTTGCTCGTTTCAATAGCCCCCGCCCGGTCGCAGCTAATATCAATAATAATCGCGTTCTTCTTCAAACGCTGTAAATCTTTGCGATACATAATATGATCCGTCCGTTTCAAATCCCACAAAATCGCATTTATAATCACATCATATTGTGGTAATTCCTCTTGAAATAGCGCTTCTTGATTACGATTATAAATATGAACTTCCGCGCCTAGGTTTTGCAATATTTTTTGTGCACCATGAGACACGTTGCCCCTGCCCAAAATTGCCACTTTTGTATTGTACGGCATCTCGCCAATCAGTTGGTACGCATGCATAATCGCGCCCTCACCTGCCAGCTCATTATTCACCCAGAAGCAATGCCGATTCATGTAGTCCATATTCTCCCAAGCGTAGGCTTTTACCCCTGATTCTACTAATTTATCCGCGATATCCTGATTTTGTTCCGCATGAACCCAGCCAAATATCGTTTGACCTTTTTGCAAATCGCTCAGAAATTCGGAATCACCAATCTTCGGCTCGCAAATAATAGCTTGGCGGAGCACGTCTTCACGTGGCTGGACATGACAGCCAAGCGCCAAATATTCCGCATCCGCTATCCCTAATGCCTCACCATATCCCGTTTCGAAAAAAAGCTGATCTGCATTCATAATAGTCGTGATATGTTCAGGCAACAAAGCAATTCTCTTCTCGTTTTCCTTGTGACTATTAACAAAACCCATCGTCTTTTTCTTCATTTCTAACATTTTTTTGACCTCCATTATATTTGTGGTATAGGCGTTTAGTCTAGTATTTTTTGTTTATACCGACTTTTCCGACTAATAATCCGTTTGAGATATTGCATGGTATCTGGAAACTCGGCCATCTGCGAGTTGTATATACTGCAAATAGCGATTAGATGGATCAACCCGAACAACTTCCAAAAATGAAGGGCGTACAGATTTTCCTCTATCAATCATTCCTTTCCTATGCGTAACATAAAACAAAACATAATGAAGCTCGCGTAAATCAGCAACCTCTTGCTATCTCAATAGTAACACATAAAAACGATACGATGCTAATTTATGTGAAATTTTTACATGCAAAAAGCGGTCCTCGTGTTTCCAGACCGCCTCCCACGTTCACTTATATATCACGATTTCGTCTGTTTTCAAAGACGCCCTCACATCAATAATTCGCTGGTTACTCGAGCCACGAAACGCCAAATTCGAATCAAATAAATCCTGCTCAAATCGCCCATCGACAAGGACATCCACATAAGAAAGCAACGCCAATTTATCCGGTGTTTCCTGCATCAATTCTTCCCACGTATAGCCCGTCCACGACCAAATATCCTTCGCATCGCCAAACAGAGCCCGAATCCGTTTCACAAGTGGCAAACATACACCAGTATTTAAAAATGGCTCCCCACCAAGTAGCGTCAATCCCTGCACACTTTCATGCCACAAATCCGCAATAATCCGGTCCTCGAGCTCTTCTGAATACGGCGTTCCATAGCGAAACGACTGCGCCGCCTTGTTATAACACCCTTCACAATGAAAAGGGCACCCCGAAACATACAAACTACAACGAACGCCCTCTCCATCAACAAAATTAAACGGTTTATAATCCGCAATATAATTCGCCGACAACGCTTCAGCACACCATTCTTTCGGTTTTGGATTATTCATTGGACGACTCCAGATGCTTCACACGTTGCGTAATCTCCTCATGCCTGCCGTGCACCATCGGCCGTTTCATCGGATTGCCAAGATACCCACACGTCCGCTTCACCACATCCGCCGTCTCAGGGTTCGTATTCCCACATTCCGGACACTTAAATCCTTCCGCAGTTGGCGCAAATTCCCCTTCAAAATCGCATTCATAACAACGATCAATCGGCGTATTCGTCCCCAAATAAGCGACGCGATCATACGCATAATCCCAAACCGCTTCCAAAGCTTTCAGGTTATGCGTCAACTTCGGATATTCACAATAATGAATAAAACCACCCGAACAATACTCCGGATATTCCATCTCAAAATCGAGCTTCTCAAACGGCGTCACTTTTTTGCGGACATCATAATGGAACGAATTTTGATAGTATTCTTTGTCGGTAATATCTTTAATATCGCCGTATTTAGCCCGGTCCAAACGGTTAAACCGGTCCGTCAAACTCTCACTCGGCGTCGAATACACACTAAACCAATAGCCGTACTCCGCCTTCCAATCATCCGCGTAGCCTTTTAACTCCTTCAAAATTTCCAAAGTAAACGCCTTCGCTTCCGGATTCGTCTCCCATTCACCGCCATAAAACATCGTCGCAGCTTCGTACAAGCCAATATAACCAATCGAAATCGTCGACCGCTCCTTGTTGAAAAGCTGATCTACGTCCTGCCCGTCATCCAGCCGCTTCCCGAACGCCCCATACTTATACAAAATCGGCGCATTCTCCGGTTTCGCCTCCCGAACCCGCTCCAATCGGAAAAGTAGCGCATCCTTCACCGTCTGCATCCGTTCCGTGAAAATTTCCCAGAATCGTTCCTTGTCACCGCCACTTTGAATCGCAATCCGCGGCACATTCAGCGTCACAACACCCAAGTTATTCCGTCCCGCATTCACAAACATCCCATCCGCATCTTGCCACGCCGGTAAAAATGAGCGGCAACCCATCGGCACCTTGAAATCCCCCGCCAAGCGCACCAGCGAATCATAATTCAGCACGTCCGGATACATCCGTTTCGCCGAACACTCCAGCGCCAACTGCTTAATATCGTAGTTCGGGTCCGCTGCGTCCAAATTCGTTCCCCGCTTAATCGAGAAAACCAGCTTCGGAAAAATCGCCGTCTGCTTATCCTTCCCAATCCCGCCAAGCCGAACCTTCAAAATCGCCATCTGAATCTCGCGCGCAAACCAGTCCTCGCCAAGTCCAAAGCCCAGCGTCACGAAAGGCGTCTGCCCATTACTCGTGTACAGCGTATTAATCTCGTACTCCAAACTCTGCATCGCGTCATAAATATCTTTTCGCGTCCGTTCCCGCGCAAACTCCTCCCGACGCTCCATCAAAACCCATTTTTCAGCCTCTTCCTCATGTTTCAAATAATTCCGTTTCGCGTACACCGCCAAAACCTCATCAATCCGATCCACCGAACAACCACCGTACTGCGAACTCGCCACATTCGCAATAATTTGCGCTATTTGAGCCGTCGCCGTCTGAATCGATTTCGGACTTTCCACATTCGCGTTCCCAATCGTGAAACCGTTCGCCAGCATCCCCGCAATATCAATCAAACAACAATTCGTCATCGCGTGATACGGACTATAATCCAGATCGTGAAAATGAATGTCCCCCTTCAAATGAGCGTTCGCCACATGTTTAGGCAGCATATATTTCAGCGCATAACTTTTCGCCACCGCGCCCGCCGTCAAGTCCCGCTGCGTATTAAAAACCGTCGCATCCTTATTAGCGTTCTCGTTCACCACCGACTTATCCCGATCCAGCAACTTTTGTACACTCGTCGTCAAGTCCGTCATACTCGCCCGCTGCGAATCCCGGTCATGCCGATACTCAATATAAGCCCGCGCCACATCCGGATATGTAGATTTCATCAGCTGATTCTCGACCACATGCTGAATCTCATCGATTGTCACCGCCGCATCATTTGGTAAACTTTTCACAATATCAACCAGAACTGCTTCCAAATACGCCGCATCATCCACACCACAACTCACCATCGACGCCTGCACCGCATTCCGAATCTTAATCAGGTCAAATCCAACCTTCCGCCCGTCCCTTTTAATAACCAATTGTTCCGTTTCCTTCTCCACGTACATTATCTCCGCTTCCCTTCGAACACTATATATTGTATCTGCATTCTCATTATGACACAACATAAGCTTTTTTTCTAACAAAAATCAGACGCCCATCAAAAATAGGCTATTCGAACGAACTTTCAAAAAAAGCTTGCCAAGGGAGAATGTGATTAAATCAACAATCGCGTTTTCGCCAGATAATAATGACTACATAGTAAAGAGGCTTATGGCTTATTTTCACGAAAAAAATGTCTGGAGCATAATCCAAATAAATCGGCGACAAGCGCTCGCATTCAGAGGATTTGATGGACTTCCGGTTCTCATGTACAGTCGTACACTCCGCTTCCGGCTTCCACCAAATCCCCTGAATACAAACGCTTTCGCTCGATTTGTGTAAAGCTTAATTCTCCTCTTACCCCAATAGATTTTTATCTCGTTTGGAGTTTGTCGTAACCTATACTCTTTTTCTGTATCAAACGGTATAATTATACTTCTTCCGTAACATCTCCGCGTCTACCTTCCGATTCTCAATCTCATGTCGGTAATATAGCACCACAGAGCCTTTTTTAATCTTGCTTATTTTTCCCCGGGACACTAGGGAAAAGAAGCATTGGCGGGATACATCGAGGTATTCAATCGCCTCTTTTGTAGATAGGAAATACTCATCTAGTAGCTCTAATAATTCTCTGTTTTCCATGAGGCCCTCCTATTTCTTAACTTCCAAATGAGCTCTTAGCTTCGTTAAACCTTCATGTAACGCGACTTCGCTCTTCCAGCCTAGTAAATCTGCTGCGCGCCCAGCGTCTAAAACCGAACGTTTCACATCACCAGCTCGTGGTGCTTCAATGAAAATCGCTACGTCTTTCTCAAAAACCGCTAGAATTTCTTTATAAATATCCAAAATCGCGATTTCTTCACCAGTTCCGACATTTACAACCGTATTTGCTGGTTTTTCACTGGCTAATTTATTGATTTCAACCACGTCTGCTACATACACATAATCACGCGTACAGCCGTTTGGCATGTCTGGATACGTCATCAATACAGATGGTTTGTCCGCCAAGATGTTGTTTAGGAAAATCGGAATAACGCCACATTCGCCGTCTGGCACTTGTCTTGGCCCATAAATATTGGCGTAGCGCACAACCGTGAAGTCGTAGCCATATTGCGCGGCATACATTTCGATATATTTTTCACCTGTAAATTTCGTTAGGGCATATGGGGAAATGAGTTGCGGCGTATCTGTCTCCGCTGATTTCTCGTCGCCTTCAATTTTCTTACTCAGCGCGCCACCAGAAGATACATAGATGAAATTCTCGATCGGATATGCTTTCACGCAGTCCAAAATGGTCATCAGGCCGACAAGATTCACGTCCAGATCGTAACTCGGATTTTCGACGGAATAAGCAACGGATTTTTGAGCAGCGTGGTGGTTGATATGGTTCGGTCTGTGCGCTTCGAATAGTCGCATCATCAGTTCAGCGTCACGGATATCACCTTGTACAAACGTGAAGGATGGATGCTTGCTAATGTCAGCTAGATTATTCATATTTCCGGATACTAAGTTATCGATACAGACTACATTGTAACCTTCTGCAAGATACATTTCACAAAGATGAGATCCGATGAAACCTGCGCCACCTGTGACTAAAATTGTTTTTTCCATTGTTTTTGCCTCCTGAATTTCTATTTTTGTTCTGCGGGATTTGCGTCTTCTTTTTGACTACGGTATTCATTATTTAAAGCAACCATATAGATTGTTGCGAGTACTAAGAAAATACTAGTGTTGGATACTAAAACGGTGTCGATTGGGCTTGTGAATAGGGCGTATACGAGAGGTAGGAAAATCAGAAACTTAATTTGGTACGTGCTGCCGACGATTTCTTTATATAGTAACCAGAAAATGTAGCCGATGATGACGATGATGAAAAACATGCCGAGATAGCCGAGTTCGCCGATAATCATGGCCCAGTAGGAGTCGGTGACAAAGTTCGGGTTTTCTTGGGTGAGTCCCCAGACGCGGGAAATGCCGTATTGTTCGTAAAGTGGTGAGTAGTTCAGGCGTGAGGCGTTAGAGCCAAACATTCCGAGCCCTGCGCCGAACGGAGCGTGCTCGCTTGCAATCGTGAAACTTGTGTCGAGTAAAACGCCGCGCGCTTCTCCGTCTGTTCCTAAGAATTGATTGCTGATACGGTCGCTTCCGAGCCAGTAGAAAACACCGCCGATTAGCGCGTATACATAGATTGGGATACGTTTGATGTATGGGAAAATGAGAATCAGTAGTATCAAGCAAAGGTAGAAGCCAATCGATGTTGTTCTTCCTGCTAAGAAAATGAGGATGAAGTTCGCGAAAATGATGTAATATGGCATTTTTCCTTTTTCAGACCAGGTGATGAAGATGTGGACGATTGTGATGACGATGATGGTTGCCGCGAATTGGGCTGGGTGGCGGAAACCAAAGGATACAGTCTCGATGCCAAAACGAATATCGAATGGTTCTAGGAAGTGTAGCGGAATGTTGAGAAGACCGATAATCAGGAAAATCGTGGTGAGCGTGGTCGACATTCTTCTGAAAAACAGCGTACTTGTCTGGAATTTTGTGTGGCGGAATAGGAACAGGCCGCTCCAAAAGACAATGACGAATTTCAAAATCGAGAACATCGAGTAAATTTGGAGGAACATCGTGTTGCTTGGTTGGTGGAAAGCGTTCGGGATGAAACAGTAGATGATGAAAAGGATGCTGATGGCGAATAGCCCGATATCGCTTGGGCGAAGTGTGAAACGTTGCTTTGTTTCGAGGTAAGTCAGTTTGGCAATCGCACTAACAGCGAAGATCACCGCAATAATTTTATCAACAGAGTCGACTTGCGGAATGACTTGTTGGATAAGACTTGCGAATAGAGATAGTAGTAAAGCGATTAAAAAAGCAACCATGTTTCACACTCCTTCCTTCATTTCAGATTGATTGGTATAGCTGCTCCCACTTCGTATTACAAGCATCCATCGAAAATTGGGACTGGACGGCTTGGTGGGCTCTCGTACTCATTTCTTGGCGAGTTTCTTGGTTATCAAGTAAGTCTGCGATGGCGTCGTGTAGCTCATGGACATCTCCGGGTTCAATGAGAAGACCGTTTTGTTGGTTGTTGATGATTTGCGGGATTCCCCCGACATTGGTGCTGATATTCGGGATGCCGTGTGCCATCGTTTCGAGAATCGCCATTGGGAGCGCTTCGTGGTAGGATGGTAACACGTGTAGTAGTGCGCCTTCTAGGATGGTTTGTTTTTGCTTACTTTCGACCCAGCCGCCGAGCGTGACGTTGGTTAGCTTATTTTGTTTGATTTCAGCTTCGGCGCTTGAGATGTCGCCAATGCCGTAAAAGATGAATTCGTATTCTTGGTAATCGGCACCGAGTGATTGAATCGCGCGAAGTAAGTCGTAGCTGCCTTTTTCTTGGCTGACGTTGCCGAATGTGACAATCGTTTTGCTCGTGTTGTTATATGGATTGTTAAATGGGACTTCCACCGCGTTTTCCATGACGGTAACGGGGGTTTCACACAGATTTTCGTAGTAGGTTTTCCAGGCCTCGCTTAGAACAATGATGTGATCGAGGCGGTTTAGATGGTTCACGATGCTTTTTTGTAGGTAGCTTGGTTGATTGTCGTAGAAAATGCCGAACCTCGAGCCGTGCATGTGAAGTATAACTTTAGCTCTGAAAAATTTGGCGATGTTGATGAAGATCATTTTGCGGTAGAGACTGCCTTTTTGAGAGGTGTGGATGTGCACGATGTCGATGTTTTGGATGATTGCCAAGTAGCAAAGTTGCATGATGGCTTTCAGGAACATCCAGATTTTGAATAGCGAGCTGCCTTCTTTCCAACTTGCAATATAGTGGATGTTGACGTTTTCGCTGGTGAATGTTTTTTCGAAGTTGGCGATGACCGTTGCGATGCCGCCTTTGGATACGGATGCTGGGCCGATCATGATTACATTTTTCATTTGGCGTTTCTTCCTCTCTTCTTTATTCTGGTGTGATGCTTGTTGGTTTGCGTTTGATGATGCTTTTGACGCGGCGGATAATCGCTTGACACTCGGCTTTCCGGTAGAAAATCGCGAAGTAGATGACATTTAACAGGATGAAAAGTGTTCCTGCGCCGAGAATCAGCGTGAGCCATGTGCCTTGGTAAATCCAGTTCATGACTGGGATCGAGGCGGCAAAAGCGATGGCTGTGATAACCGCGTACCCGAGATACATTTTGAAGTAGCTACCGACTTTCTTTTTGAAGCCGAAACGGTAGACGAGGTACGGGTCGATGATGGTTGTCGTGGCGAGTCTTGAGATGATGGTTGCGACGATGACACCGATTAAGCCGAAGTGGATGGCGAAGATGATGGATAAGATGATGTTTAGAACGGCCATCGCGATTGGGACGTAGCGACCTTGGCGGAAAAGCCCCATCGTGGTGCGGTACGTGTAACCTGGGAACTGCATGCCGTTGACGTAGAAGCTGGCGACGATAGCGAGCACAGTGCCTGTTCCGAGTACGAAGCTTTCGCCGATCCAAAGGGTGATGAACGGGTTAATAACGTTGAATAAGATGATGGAAAGCAAGAAGTAAATCCACGCGACGATGAAAAATAACTGCTTGAAAACGTGTTCTTTCTTCGAGTCATCATCTGCGTTGTTGAGGTGCCCGATGCTGCCTGTGATCGAGTTCAGTGCGCGAGATAGGACGGTTACGACTGCGGCGATGATGAGCAAATAATTGGAGTAGATGCCAACGACGCTAAGCCCCAGAAAAGCGGCGATGATGATGCTGTCCGTGCCATTCATGATGATGGAACCGAATTTATACATCGCGAGTGCTTTGACGTTTTGGAAAATCGTTTTGACTTCTGCTTTTTCGAGTTTTTCTGTCGTTTTTCCTTTGAGATAGCTATATTTCTTGTTCGCGTAGATTGCTAGGAAAACGTTGAGGCCGAATGTTCCAACCACCTGGATGACGATAAAGCCAATGTAGTCTCTTGTGATATATAGGTACGTGAGTTGCACGATGGACTGGACAAGGAAGAAAATTTGTTGGCTCACATTGATGACATATTCTTTTTGATCGGCGGAGAAAATCGCTTTTTTGTAGGAAAACATGTAGGAGATCGCCGTGTTTAGCAAGAATAAAAAGTAGATAATGTAGATGTTTTCAGGGATGTTCGGAGGATTTTTAATAAATAGATCTAAAAATGGCATTAAGAGTAATCCGATGATGAAAACGGTGAGCCCGATGATGCGGTAAGCTTTGGCGTAGAGTGCCATGATGGCTTTGATTCGGGCTTTATTTTTGTCTACCATGCTTTTGTAGAGGCTGAAAATGATGGCGTTTCCGATGCCTAATTCGGCGAAAGAGAGGACCATCAGGATGTTGGTGAACAAAGCGTCGAGTCCGAGGTATTCTTTTCCTAAGAAGTAGATGAATACGGTTCGGTTGATGAAGCTTAGAATTAAGAAAATGACTTGTGTCCCGCTGCCAATCAGGAGGTTTTTAGCAACGAATGCTGTCTTTGTTTTTGCCAATCGGGTCACACTTCCTTTCTTTTAGTTGTTACCTTAAGTTTATCAGGGAATGGCTTGAAAACAGGGATTTTCCAAGTATTTGATGCGTTTTGTCAAAAGTTTAAACAGTTAGATGCCAACGACTAAGCTGGTTTCTTGTTGGATTGTTTCGACAAGTTTTGTAGAGGATACGCCTGCTGTGTAATCAAAGTAGACAACTTCAACGGCGCGGCGCTTGAATTCTGCTTCTAATTTGTTGAATGTTGGGCTACCTTTCCAGTCGCTACCGTGGAACATCACGTCGATATTGTGGTTATCAATCATGTTTAGTTTGCTTTCGTGACTCGTTTGCGGCACGACTAGATCAACGTATTGCAACGCTTCGACAATCGCTTTACGGTCAGCAAACGGGATAACCGGCGTCTTGTGTTTGTATGCTTGAACGAACTCGTCTGTACTCACGCCAACGATTAGGATGTCACATTGTGCTTTGGCGTTTTTTAGGATGTTTAAATGGCCGACATGGAATAAGTCAAACACGCCGGTAGTTAGGCCTACGCTATATTTTTTCATGAGATAATCTCCTCTTTCAATTGGATTCGTTTCGGTTTGTGGGTAATACGTTTTTCGACGGGTGGCAAGTCCATGTAGTTTTTTCCGTAAATGCGCTCTAAAAGTTGATCGGTTTTGCCTGGAATTTGGAATGTGTGACCTTCGAACTCGGTTGTCGCAGTTGGGTCATACATTGTTTTTAGCATCGTTTGCTTTTTGTAGCCGTATTGGCTGCCATAATTGACGTAATACGGAGCGCTATCGTCTTTGTTGCTTTGCATGACATTCGTTAATAATCGGAAAAACATGCTTGTTGGAACTGGCTTTAGTAGCTTTAGCAACACTTTTTTCCACGGCGCAATGCTGTGTCGTGTTGTTTTTTCGTTCACTTTCAGGAATAGTAAGCTCTTGAGTTGCTTCAAGATACGTCCTTTCGTGTGAAAAAGGAAACCAGCATCCTTTTTGGCGTTATCGAGTGGGAAAATATCGATGAAAATACCTTTATGCTTGATATTTGGCGATGCGCTTTCTTCCTCGAATATCGTGCCGTTTTTCTTGATTTTGATGATTGGGAGGTAATATTCCGGATCGGTCGTTCCGTAGTGTAAAAACAAAGATTCGGGTAGCTCTGTTTTCGCGATTTTCTGGAACGCTTCAAAGTCTCTACGTGGCATCGCGATGTCGATATCGTCGTCCCACGGGATAAAACCGTCATGTCTGATTGCGCCGAGTAGCGTGCCGCCAATAAGGTAGTAAGTCAGGTTGTGCTTCTCGCAAAGCGTCGCCACATCCAATAAAATGCTCAATTCGATTTTTTTCAGTTGTTCGAACATTTCTGTTGTTAAAAGGTCACCATTATTTACCTTAGTTAGCATAGTAGTATCCTTCCATTTTCATTTTTTGGTTGTTGAAAATACTGCCAATCACATAGGCGCTTCCACTTTGTAATTTCTCTAATGCTTTTTTGCTGTTTTCTCTCGAAGAATGGTCGCTACGAACGAGTAGAATTGAGCCGTCAACGAAAGAGCAGAGAAGTTGTGCGTCAACAACGAGTTGGATTGGCGGTGTATCAAAGATGATTTGGTCAAATAGTTCGTAAAGCTCGGCGTATACTTGCTTCATTTTCTCAGAACCTAGTAGCTCAGATGGATTTGGGGGAACAACACCTGCTGGTAAAACGTATAAGTCCTCTACATCTGTTTCGCAAATCGCTTCGCTAATTGTGATTTTATTCGTTAAAATTCCTGTTAAACCGTGTGATGCGGCTCCTGGGAAGATTTTTTTCACGGTTGGTTTACGTAAATCGGCATCGATGAGTAGTGTTTTCTTGCCTTGTTGAGCAAATACAACGGCTAAGTTGGCGCAGATGATGGATTTTCCTGAATCGGGTTCGGAGGATGTGATGAGGATTGATTTCATGACTTTATCAACGCTTGAGAACTCAATATTTGTACGCACAGATCGGAATAACTCAGAGTGTGGTGACTTTGGGCTTAATTTGGCAACTAATTTTTGCGGCTCTGTGCTTTTCTGACGTCTGTGGCGAGTTTCTGCTTTTGATTTCTTTTTTGATTTTTTCATTTTATTTCCACCCTTCCTCGTGATTTTCTGGGATTTTAGCGATGTTTCCAAGTAACGGAATGCCTAGTTCTTCGATGACATCTGTTTCGTCTTTGAATTTCGTGTTGAAGATAACGCGGATAACCATGATGACAAAACCGATCATAAGTCCGCCGACTGCGCCACCACCGATGAGTAGAACTGGGCTTGGGCTAACTGGTTTTGGATTTTCTCCAACCGTTGCTTTTGCTAGGATATCGATGTTATTGACGTTCATCACATCCGGTGTAATTTTTGCGAAAGATTCGGCGACTGCATTGGCAATCAGGGCTGCTTGGGCTTGATCTTCGTCTTGTACGCTGACATTGATGACTTGGGAATTGTGCTGGCTACCGACTGTGATTTTCCCCATTAGCTTGCCTGCTGTGTAGTCTCCGCCAAGTTTATACGCCACATCATCGAGGATTCGCGGGCTTGTTAGTAGAGCTGTATAGGTATTCACGAGCTGGATATTGGCTTGAACTTCGGACGTTTGGATGTTATTTACACCTGCATCTTGTACCGTTTGTGTAACTAGAATTTGCGTTTTCGCTTCATACATCGGTGTGATGAGGAACGTTAGTGCGGCACCTGCGATGAGGATTCCGACAACGGCTGTACTTATTAAAAGCAACAAATGTCGCTTAATGATCTGAAAAATGGCTTTGATACTAATAGTTTCTTTCATTGTTTCTCCTTCCGTGATAACGATTGGCTTTCCATGACTTTACTTTTTCATTTTTTATATGGTTCAAAAATTGTAAGTTGCCTAGGAAATAACGGCGGAACATGCGACGTGGTTCTTGGATAAAGCGGTAAAACCATTCTAATCCAGCTTTTTGCATCCATTGTGGGGCGCGTGTTGTTTTGCCTGCGATAACGTCAAAGCTACCGCCTACACCCATGACGAATGGTACGTCGAGTCTTTCTAGATGCTCGCTTGCCCAGTATTCTTTTTGCGGGCTGGAAAAGGCGAGGAATAGGACGTCTGCTTTGCTTTCACGGATTGTGTCGGCGATGTCTGCTGATTCTTCGGGTTGGAAATAACCATTTCGGAATCCTGCGAAGGACATATTTGGATATTTTTGTTTGTAGTGTGATTCGATTTTTCCAATAACTTCTTGGGTCGCTCCGAGAAAATATGGACGATATCCTTTGTCGTTACAAATTTCGAGTAATTCTTCAAATAGATCGATGCCGGTCACGCGTTCTGGAATGTCGTGTCCGAGTAGTTTGCCTGCGAGAACAATCGAGGAGCCGTCCGCGTTGATGAGAGGGGATGCGTTGACGATGTCTCTTAGTTTGGCGTCTTCGTGCATGAGGTTGATTTTGTTTGCGTTAATAACCACATGCTGTGTCGGTATTCCTTTTTTGATTATTCCTTCTATTACTTTTAAAGTTTCTGACAGAGTTAAACAATCTAAGTTACTGCCAAGCAACTGGGTTCTCATTTCGCGTTCATCCTTTCTTGTTCTTTCTTGTACTCTAAGTGTAACAGGAAATGTGTTGACATTTAGTATATTCCAGATAATTGATACTTTTTGTCAATAGTTCGGACGGATAGGTTACATTCCGCTTCCTTTGCCGGTAAATTCCTTGAATGTGAGGAGTAAAATCTTGATATTAAGCAAAATAGATCTTTTCTGGATGTATTTCAAGTCTAATTCCACCATTTCATGAAAGCTTACATTATTTCGACCGCTGACTTGCCATAAACCAGTACATCCCGGCGTGACAAGCATGCGTTTCTTTTCATAGTTTGTATAGTTTTCGTATTCTGTCGTTAGCGGTGGGCGCGGTCCAACGAAGGACATGTCGCCTTTTAAAATGTTGATAAACTGAGGAAATTCATCTAAGCTCGTTTTACGAATCCATCGACCGACTTTCGTGATTCGCGGATCGTCTTTCATTTTGAACATCTGCCCGTCCATTTCGTTCTGGGCTTGGAGTTTGGGTAGTTGCGCTTCTGCATCGACATACATCGAACGGAATTTGTACATATGAAAAATTTCGCCGTCTTTGCCAACACGTTTTTGCTTGAAAAATACTGGGGCTTTCCAATTTTCGAGTTTGATGCTTGTAGCAATAATGAGGAGAACTGGGGCTGAAATGATGAGCGCAAGGATGGCAGCGATGAAATCAAATACCCGCCAAACCTTGTCATGTACTGGTTTTTCATGCGATTTTCGTTGTTCTGAATATTGTGGTGCTGTTTGGACTATTTTGAAATCTACTTTTTCCACCTGCATTCACGTCCTTTGTTTAGATTGATATTGCTTGTTTTCGTGTGTGCAGGTTGCCATAATTCAGGTAAGCCACATCTGCGCTTACTGTCTGCACCATGTTTCTCGTGTCGAATACGACCGGGTGACGCATTTGCTCTGTATAGCTCGCTGGAATATCGCGGAACTCAGTGTGATCGCTTAAAACGACAATCAATGAACTATCTTCACAAGCTTCTTCACCTGTTAAAATCGCTGACGCTACATGGGGATCAAAAGCTTTCACGTCAAATCCTGATTCAATGAGCATTTCTTTGATTTCCATGGCTGGACTTTCTCGCGTGTCGTCGATGTTCCCTTTATATGTGAGGCCAAAAAGAGTGACACGGTTGCCGTCTTGTTCTGCCATCAATGCTTTGACTTGTGATACGACATGAGCCGGCATGCTGTTGTTGACTTCACGCGCGGTTTGCATCAGTGGTGATTGTTCAGGTGCTGCGGCGATAACAAAATATGGATCAACTGCTAGACAATGTCCGCCAACGCCTGGGCCTGGTTGGTGTAAGTTCACACGTGGATGCTTGTTCGCCATTTCGATAACACGCAGAGCATCGATTCCGAGGTGGTTACTAATTTTAGCAAGTTCATTAGCGAGCGCGATATTGACGTCACGATACGTATTTTCCATTAATTTGCTTAGTTCTGCTTCGCCTGCTTGCGCTTTGATAATTTCGCCTTCTACAAATGCGCCATATACTGCGGCTGCTTTTTCCGTACATTTTTCTGTAATACCACCAATGATACGCGGATTGTGAACGAGTTCATGCATGATATTTCCAGGCAAAACACGCTCTGGGCAATGTGCTAGATAGATATCCTCACCGACTGTAAAGCCTTCGTTTTCAATCAATGGTTGCACGACATCGGCCATGGTTCGCGGAGCAATCGTGGATTCAACGATAATCGTGTCGTTTTTCTTCAAAGATGGGAGGATGCTCGTCAGTGCGGACTCGATGTAGGCTGTGTCGCATGATTTATAAAGGTCATCTTTGTTCGGCGTCGGTACCGCAATAATATAGGCATCAGCGCTGGTCGGTGTTGTACTTGCATGGAAGTTGCCAAGTTCGAGTGCCTGTTGCAAATCCTCAGCTAAACCTGGCTCTTCAATATGAAGATAACCAGCGTTAAGATTTTCCGTCATAATCGGGGACAAATCGACACCCGTCACCGTGTTACCATATTTCGCAAAAAGAATCGCTGTCGGCAATCCGATATATCCAAGACCTACTACTGTAATTTTCATTGATAAATTTCCACCTTTCTAAATTTTAAATGGATTTGGATTCATTATTTAGAGGGAACTGTGATTTCCCAAGCTATTTTGTCCATCGCTACTTCTGTGAAAGGTTCGTATAAAACAGTGAATTCTTTTTGATTCGCAGGGATTTCGTAGTAACCGGAGCCTTTCAGTGTCTTTCCTGCTGGAATAACATCACCAAAGTTATTGGCATTTAGTCCGTAAACTTGATGTTTTTTGCCGTCTATTGTCTCGATTACGAAGTCGCCTGCACCAGCTCCTGATTCTTCTTTACCGGTGTTTTTAATGGAAAAATCGATTTTGGCTGTTTGCTTGTTGTTGTCGTTACTATCTTTCATTTCCACGTTAGTAAGTGTGATTTCGAGATCGTTTGCCATTCTTGTTTTACCGATGTCATCACTAGCTGTCTTTCCGCCACATCCTGCTAAAATAATCATCAAGGTTAGGCTAAGGGCGAATAATGTGAAGAGACTTTTTTTCTTTTTCATCGTATGGAGTCTTCCTTTCTTGTTTTAGGAATTGCTTGTTCTTAACCTACTACTAGCTTATCATCTGGCGTCGCCAAATAAGCTATTTTATGGATAATTGATTTTTTTTATCAAATTTGTAAAAACGCATATTCCTCTACTCTATTTCTAATCTTATCAGCTATATTTATCTTTGTTTTCCACCCGATTAGAATTCAACGGGCTGTTTGTTACCATTTTCCGAACTTTATTGTATATAGCACACCAAAAAGGCGAGAAGCTACGCGTTTTGCTACACCGTTTCTCGCCTTTATTTATTCTATTTTTGAATGTTTACTGTTTGTGTGTCCAGTAACTTCCCAGACTTGTTGAAAGCTTGCATCGTCACTGGGTATTCTATCGATTTGATTTTGTCGATGGCGTAGAACTTGAATGTGCCATCTTCGCTAAATGTTCCACCCTTGTAAGTGACTCCATCGATTGTAACGACCGCATAAGCGACATCTCCTGTGAACGTACCAATGATGTTTTTATCGCCGATTGTAAATGTCTCTGCAGCTAGCGTTCCTTTTGTTACAACTACGTTTGCCGCGTGTACTGTGACTGTTTTCGTGTCTGTCAGCTTGCCTTCGCTATTGTATACGTGGATGATGACTTCATCTGCCGCCGATTTGATTTTTCCTAGAGTGTAAAAATTGAATTCACCATTTGTAATCGTTCCACCCTTATATACTGTATCGTTAACCGTCACCGTAATTGTTGCCATGTCACCTGTATACGCGCCTGTAATGTAGCGATCTGTGCCCATGAAATAATCATTTGGTGTGACACGACCGATGAATTGTTCTGCGTCTTTCACTTTTGAATAGTTACTGATACTATTTTGTCCTGTTGTGACATTTCTCGCAAAAACTAAGACTACATCGCCAACTGCTTGTTTCGAAATTGAGATAGTGAAGTCACCATTCTCATCTGAAATCATATTGCTTTCCGTCGCAATATTTTGATATTTGTTGTTTTGTGCAAGAATTACCATGCCTGGTGTTGCTTTACCTTTGATTTCTGTTGTCTCGTTCGTGATGACTGTAGATAATCTTGGTGTGTCTGGTTTCACGATAATATTTTTCGCGTCCCATTGCGCTTGTGCTTCGTCTAATATTGCTTGCAGTTCTGCTTTTACCGTCGTGTTGTTGATACTGTCGATGTGTGTTTGTGCTGCTGCCAGGTCTGCTTGTGTTAAGTCTTCTGTAATCGTCCCAATCACATCGCCATCGTTAAACATCGCTTCCAGAGCTGTTTTGCAACTAGTTGTACTTTGGCCTGATTTAAATGGTTTTGTGTTAATTCTTTCAAAGTTTCATCTGTCATAGCATCTACTTGTGCTTGTGCCATGATAATCACTGCCGTATCTGTATTCGCTTTAATTTTCTCAGTTGGGTCACTGTTTTCAAACAATCGATTCACGGTATCCCGCGCAAGTACTTGTACATCTTTTACGCTTGAATAGTTACTAATACTGATTTGGTTGTCGTATCTTTCGCGAAAACCAAGACGATATTGCCTATCTCTTGTTTTGGAATCGTCACGGTGAAGTTTCCATTCGTGTCTGCGAATACGTTTGTTGATATTGCAATGTTTTGGTATTTGTTATTTTGTACGAGGATTTGAGCACCTGGAACAGCTATGCCTGTAATTTCTGTCGTCTCATTGGTAATGATTGTTGATAAAACTAGTGTCGCTGGCTTTTCTGGTGTTGCTTCATTTTGTGAGGCGTGGACTTTCGTTGTGGTGAACGGTGCTGTAATACTTACTGTTACTCCTGAACCAATAATTGCCGTCATTGTCATCACACTCAACATTTTTTACCCGTGTTTTGCTTTTTCATTTTACCATCCTCTTTCTATTGTTTTTTAGTTGTTTTCTCTTCCTACCTCTCCTTTATCAGGCATTTGGCGAAAACTTAGGTTTTTCTTTAATTTTGATGTTTTTTGGATTTTTTTACAAAAAGGATGCGGAGCCTCAAGAAAAAACCAACCTCGGAATCAGAGATTGGCTTTTTCAGATTATTTCGCTACGGCTTGTGCAGCAATTGTATTTGTGTCTAAAACTTTGCCCGCTTTATCAAATGCTTGGATCGTGATGATGCCATCTGCAGATTTAATTTTATCTAATGCATAGAATTTGAATATACCATCTGTATCAAATGTGCCGCCTTTGTACGCTACGCCATTGACTGTAACAACTACGGATTTAACATCGCCTGTGTACGTTCCTGTGATGTTTTTGTCACCAACTGTGTACGTGTCAAGCGTTATTTTTCCTGCTGTTACGACTACCGGTGCTTTGATTTTCACTGTTTTTGTATCAAGCAGTTTGCCTACACTGTCAAAAGCTTGGATTGTTACTTTGTCTGTTGCGGCTTTGATTTTGTCTTGGCTGTAGAATTTGAACTCACCGTTTGTTACAGTTCCGCCTTTGTACGCTGTTCCATTGATTGTTACAACTACCGACTTCACGTCATCTGTATACGTACCTGTGATGTTTTTATCGCCTGGAATTGTCATTTCATTTGGTGTCAATTTACCTTCTGTTACTGCGACAAATGCTACTTTCTCTTGAGATAGTTCTTTGCCGTGTTTATCGTACGCTACCATGATGATTGTTTGGTCTTTTTTGATTTTTTTGTCTGCTGCATAGAAGCTGAATGTACCGTTTTTTACTGTCGCGCCTTTGTATTCTACGCCATCTTGGAAAAGGGAGATACGAGCTACATCACCAGTATAAGTTCCAGTGACATATTTATCTGTGCCAACTGTGAAAGCGTCTGTAGTAAGGCTACCTGATGTTGCTAAACGTTCTGCTAATTGTTGCTTGGCCTTGTTTAGGTCAGCTTGAAGCTCTGCTTTTTTCGCAGTCTCTGTCACTTGATCCACAAGGTTTTGTGCGTTTGTGATGTCTTCTTGTGTTGAACCCGTTACAATATCACCTTTTGGATTTTGATTTTCAAATAAGTTATTGATAGCTTCACGAGCTTTATCTTGGGCAATTTTTTCTGCTTGTACTTGTGTTTCTCTATCTGCTAGTTGTGTTTTTGCTTTATCTAGTTCTGCTTGTAGTTCCGCTTTCTTGTCTGCATCTGTTACTTTGTCCACAAGCTTTTGCG
>NZ_JABJVM010000026.1 GCF_013820765.1 Paenilisteria rustica | reverse complement strand
CATTTGCTTCTTAAATTCCGGTGTAAACGTTCGTTTTGCTCTTTTTGTCATCCTCTATTCCTCCAGTGTGCTTTTCTTTTATTGTACACACCTTATTTTTTCTGTCCAGTTTAGTATAACCTATCCAGATACCCATCAAGTGTTGAACCTATACCATACTCATTCCAAATAGATATTACTTTCTGCGGCACTAGTTTCTCGTATTCTTTCATTGTATCCTCGGGCATCTTCATTTCTGTTTTGTATGTCTTCATAAATATCTCCCAAAATCCCTTCAGCAGTGCTCGATTGTTATCCTCTACCTAGATTGAGAAACTCTTCAAACGTCTTTGTTACAAAATAGGTCTCTGGATCTAATTCGCTTGACTCTTCGTGGTTCCACACACATACTACAGGCTTTCCTCTATTCTCTCTAAAATCCAAACAAAGAAAATCTCCAGCAAACAAAACAGCAATGGGAAGAATATCTGCACCAATTAGCTCCTCATTATCTGTCAACCTATCTTCCAACTGTGTCAGTGTCACATCTATATCATATATCCCAAATTCATTGTCCCTAGGTACATCCAGTAAGCATAAAAACCTATCTATAATATATTCATGATTATTGCAAACGAAAGCTCCATCTACTGGAATACCACCGTTATTCTCTTTTAAAAATTCAACAAAATCGATAGGTAAACTTACTCTCCAAAATCCTTCTTTTCTTTTAAATAACTCTTCCGTCGGCAATGGAAAAACTAGTGTATCTTTTTGAATCAACATTTTATTACTTTCTCCCTGCATATTTCGTTTATTCAATTGCTCCTGTCAAAGCTGTTATCAAAAGAATATGCTCTCTAAGCTTTACCTTTTTCAAATTCTCAACTTTGTCACTCCCTCCAAGAGCTAGCAACGGAACATAGCCAAAACATTCATCATAAGCTGGTTCTCCTAGATTTTTCACTGCCTCTTGATATATAGAGTAATCTAGATACTTTTCTTTAAAATAATCACTTTCTAAATCAGAAAAGAAAAATTCAAATCCTGCCGATACTCCTTCAAAAACTCCCATTCTATAATTTAGCTTTCTTAAATATCTATTTTCCTCCCATGTAATAATATCTCCCATACTCGTCGCAAAAATGGGAATAGATACATCGCTTCTAAAATAGCTTTCCTCTAAGATATCTTGAAAATCATCCGGGTTGATAACCTTAAGATAACTGCTTGAAAGACTACCCATTCCATAATCTCGCCAAGCATTCAGTAGTTCATCAGGTATCTTACCACTATATTTCTGACAAACTTCTTCTGCCATCTTTTCTTCGTGAATAAAATCATCGAAACATTTAATTGCCATCTATTAAAACTCCCTACTCTAAAATTTTAGCCTTACATTCAGCTTCGTATTAGCCTTCGTTTCCTTGTCCATATTTTTTGTGAGCTCCAGTATCTGCTCATCTACAGCATCAATTCTATACTTCCACTGTGCTCCAATGGAAGAATTTATTCGTTTGTCACCAAGTCCATCAATTTTCAATGGATTTCCACCTGCAACTTGATCGGGATTGTGTAATGCAGCTTTTCCACTTATCCACTCACTGGCTTCTTTTTCAGCAGACTCCAATGTCATTCCACTTCTCCTTAGTTCATTAACTTTATCTAAATATTGATTTTCTCGAGCAATTTTTTGCGCCGCATTTCCTTCCAAAGCTCTACCCTGCGCCAAATACTTCTCCCGATTCGCCAAATATTCACTCACAGTCAGCTCATTCATGCCTTTTTCTTGGTCTGCTAGTTGTCGGGCGAATTCTGCGGGGTCATGCTTTGGATTATGATTAAATGTAACCTCAATTTTATCTAATTTCATGAGTTTGGCTATTTTCGTGGCTTTACCCGTATTCTCCGCCTGTTTAATCTCGCCAACACCTTCAAATATAAACTTAAATTCATCCGTTCGCGTTGATGCTTTGATGGCTTTTGCCGCTTTTCCTAGTTTCCCGAATGGAACGAAAGTCAATGCCGTGAATACTGCTGCCTCGTTTTGCTCAAAGGGACTCAGCTTCTCTTGCGTTATTGGGTCAAGCCCTGTTTTCCAGCGATAGATATCGAAAATTGGCGCTACCATATCAATGAGGAAAATCGCGTTTTTCATCCCAGCTAACACGTGCGCTTGTTGCCATTTCGCATTATCATAGGTCGCTTTGCCATCTAGCTTCCCGTCTTTCGTGACAAATCCAGCCAGATTGCCTTCTGGTATCACGGGTAGTGGACCATTTTCTGCCGCTTTGATAAGTCTTGCGGTCTCATTATCTTTTGCTAATTTCGCTATCGCTTCTTCTCGCGCCGTCCATTGCTTCTGCAACGCCGAACGCCACGCCATATTCAAGCCCATCATATTAAAAGTTCCAGTTTTGACTTGGAAGGCTTTATCAGTATCAATTTCCGCCAATCCTCGAACAATATTCGCCGTCAAATCCATCGCACGATCAAACGAAGTCGCAGTTTCCGCATCAAATCGATACAAAGCCTCTAATTTCTCCTGCAATTTCCGCTTCAAATCCACAAAGATCGGCGTGATTAGTGCCATCCCAACCACATTATTGCTCAACTTCTCCATATCCTGAATCTGCCCATCCAATTGCCGAATCTGATTCCGAATTTCATCCTCAATCACATCTGTTGTCGCCACATCGGCTTGGAACTGCCTAGGAAACGCTTGATTTTGCCGTATCAATTCCTCACACAAACAAATCATACCCTGTGCTAGTGGTCGATACGTTGCCGCAAAATACTGTTTCGCGCTGTCATACGTCTTTCCCTGCAACTCCTGGTCAAACGCGAACTCATTCACCGCACGCATCAAACCCTCCATCGCCTCTATCATATCATGATACGACGCCACCATGCTCTCCGATTGCGCTTCGATTTCGCCTAAAAAGACATTTAAACTCATGCCTGCTCACCGCCAAACTCCACTTTTCGACGAGCCGCATAATAGTCTGATTCCTTGTCCATCAACGCACGCTTTTCATGTTCCATTCTCGTTTGTTCTTCCTCCATGCCATCCACCACATGAAAATGTTGTCGCTGATATTCATGTCGCTGTATATCCAAAAATACCGCCATTTCTCGGTCTCGATGCCACGTGCTACCAAGCTCATGAAACAACCGATTGTTCCGATTATGTACAAAATCCACTTCATCCAACAACTGCTTCTGCCTTCGAATCTCCCGTTCCTTCGCATACTGGTCATCCGCGACATGCCGCAACCGCTGATTCCAACTATCTATTTCTCTGTCCTTATCATTCATCTGCCATCCCTCATTTCCCGATACGTGGGGCTGTACCCGAAAAATCAAGCCCGTTCCCAACTTCGCGATCCACCCGTTCAAATTCCTGCGCGACCGAACGAATATGCGCCACATCCCGTCCAAAACTCTCGCCCAATTGCATCATCAATTGCTTGACTTTATCCGAGCTCTGTTTGGCGTCATGACTCACCTTCACACTCGTCCGATTCGCCAATTGCACTTGCTTTGAACCCGATTGCCGCATCGCATCTCCCGCATGTCCCATCGAAGTCGCCACCTGATTCGCCCGTCCAAGATTACTTTTTATTTCGCTCATGTAAACCCTCCCATATCTGTATTCTTCTATTATATGCAATATTTCCCCAAGTGTACAGCCTCTTTTAATCCGAAACACAAAAACAGGATATGCCAAAGCAAGCGCATAATTTCTATAACGAGACATGGACACTATTATTATTCACGGCTTAAAGCGTTAAGATATTTCTCCATATACACATCCTTGTGCTTTGCGTTGTATTGTGTAATAAATCGTGGATGCTCTAACGGTATAATCGTATCAAAAAAATGATGTTCTTTATTTATTCTGGATAAAAAATCATAATTCTCTCCGCTTCCAATGCAATAGCATATCGACGTATCTATTCCAAAACCTATCTGACTACGTATTGCACTAATAATAAAAGGAGCCAGGATCTCTTGTAACTTTTTGCTTTCGTAGTAATTACAATTAACTTCATTACCCTTTGAATTGATCCTGACGAGCCCTAGAGGACAGACAAAATTCATGTAAAAATCAGTATAAAACTTCTCACAACCTCCGTATTCTCTAATAACATCATATAAAAAGCCAGATGAAGATTGATTTATATAGAACTTATCAATAAAAATTCCCGTTTCGCTTTGGAGGTGTTTGGCATCTTCAAAAGGAACTCCTGTTACAGCTGAACCTCGGCGTGCGGGAGAACTTCCCAATATCATACGGCGAGGTTTAGTATCGTTATAGTACTTTTGATAAAATGAAGTCGTTATGTTTCTGACTATCTCTTTTTGATCCCCTCCATATGGATTAATAACGCGAAATCCATCCGGTAAAGCAAGCGATTTAAGAGAAAGCTTTTTATTAAATTGTAATATATGGTCAGCAAAAGTCATTTGTTCAATCATCTGGCACAATCCTTCCCGTTTTATTTCGTATTCCATAAATTATTTTATTAAACCATGCATGGTATACCTAGAAATCAAGCCTATTCGTAGCTGTATAGCCTCTCTTAATACGAAATTAAAAATGAGGCGTACCAACACTTCCCGATACAGCCTCAATTAACCCCGAAAAAATGAATCTAAATCCCTACTTCCACAAACCGCTCTACAAAGCCATTCCCATCAAAAAAATAGCATCATTTATGATACGGTTCTGCGTATCATGTGTCGATGATATTTTTGGAAATTGACTAGCTAAAAATCACCTTTTATTAAATGATAAAAGCCACTCATCCATTCCAGTGGCTCCTACATTTCAAAATTCATTTTCTATTCCGTTGCCCCTACAGATATATCCTCTTTCACCGTACTATCTATTAATTGATTCAAAGTTCTTAGTTGATTTTTTTCTGCATACTGAAATATCTGTGTCCTTGTAGCTTCTGGTATGTCTTTTTTTCTACGATGCCAACAAGCATTTGCACTCCAACTATTTCCCGGCGTTCTATCACTAGCAGATTTATCTACATACCTTAAAACTTTGTCCAGTGCATCCATTGTTATCTGGAATAATTTTGGGGGCATTTTTTCATATGGGTAGAAAATTAGTATATCTAATATAATATCCAAATATTTCTCGTACATATAAAAAGCGTCCTTTACATAAGTTCCTTCCCATACTTTATCTAAGCAGTTATTTAAAAACTGTATATATGGTATTATCATTAGGTATTCGGACTGCCACAATGCTTGAAGTAATATTCTTCTGGTGTCTTCACTATTAATAAATGATTCCATAAAATCTTCATTATCTTTACTCAGTCGTTCCGCAAGATCTTCAAGTATTTTCGAATTAAGAGCAGCCTCCACCTGTTTGTCATTTATATACTCTGTTAATTGTTTAAAAAAAGAACTCAAATCATCGATTTCTAATATTATATTCTCATTTTCATCTCTATAAGCATATTCTTTAGGAATATTAGGCTTTTCAATCCGCAATATTTGGATAACACCATGTGGATAATCAATATCTCCGCTACCTATATTTTTAGACCAATCTATCGCTGATAAAACATTAATATCCCCTAAGCTGTATCCTAAAACTAATACTGTAGATTCTCTTATTGTCATAGCTAGCTTAGTTTGCCGATAATCATTGGGTCGTAGTAAAGAAACATAATCTTCCTGTGTTACTACTATCGTTTCTGGTTCTTGTCTAGTACCATGAAGATGGTATATCGGTATGACATTTTTGGGAGCAGAAAAATATTTTTTGGGGCTAATACTTATACTTTTACCTGTCAGAATATGCTCCATAACTGCATCATAATTAGTAGTTATTACCCAAGCTGGCTTCATACTGTCAAACCACTTTTCAAATTCCTCTCCCGCCTCTATGCTGGGTAACCAATTAGATATATTACTAATTTCAGCTTTGAATCGTTGCTTGGCCTCAGAATAATCACTGTTCTCATTTTCCGCTATTTTTTTACACGTCTGAGTCGCTAGCTCCGGTAAAGATGCCCCTTTTAGCTCTTCATCGGTTAGAGCTTTGAGTTCAAATTTTTTTCTGGCCTCGTCTATTATGCCTAACCATCCCAAAGCGGATTCTCCTATAACAGCCTTAGAGAACCCTGCTCCGACAAACATTCCTAAATTCCCATAGTCACAAGCTTTAAAAATTTCCTGAAATACCTCTTTTTTATCTATTTGATCCATCATAATAAAATAATATCCCCCCTATGCAATCAATATCAAATTATTGAGCAACTATAGCATGAAAACGATTCTAGTCGCATTTTTCTCTTATTTTCTTCTTCCTATCTTTTGAAAGTAGCTCAGCCTTCAACCAAGCTACTTTTGTATTAGTGCTTTTTATCTTGATGTTTCTTTAGAATTTTCCCCGCCTTTGATTTTTCTTTTTTTGTTGTTGACTTACTTGCAAGTTTTTTACCAGCATTGCCTGTCTTTCCTCCACTATGTCTAACCATTATCTTTTTCACCTCGCATTGTAGCATCTCTTGTATATCTAGCCGCAAACCCTACTAAACTAAGCCCAGACTTTTCCAATGCATTTATACGAACACATTCTTCCATAATTACAGAAAGAGATATTTCATCATTGATTAACGTCACCTCTGTCATTAGTGCAACATCCACATCTCTTTTCACTGCATAATTTTGCAACATTTCTAAGTAAGTTTTAACACCCTGGGAAGAAGTAGCGAAAAATGCTTCTGGAAAAAACACAGAGGTCCTTTTCTTTTTCTCTACCAATACAAATTTCGCGCTCTTTTCATTCAATTCTATTTTCTCAACTTTACCATGGGTTAATATTGCTTTCCCCACATCTTTCAGGGATACACCGTCTAGCTCCTTGCGACGCACAGTGGCACTTCTCCCATCACCTTCTGCATCAACCTTACCTTGACCACTAAGTGTTGCTTCGTAGCTGGTTCCCTCTTTTTTTCTGGTACTATTCCCTACGACGCCATTCGTCTTAGTCTTCCGAGTTGACTTCTGAGGTGTATCTGTAGTTTCTTTATTTAAATCTCTACAGTATCTTTCTATCTTCTCTTTTATCTTCTCTTCACTTATTGGTATTGCAGTCTCACTTCTATATTTCACTTGCTCAAGAAGTATCTTTCGTTCAAAGAAATTCTCGCAACTATCAATATGATCATAGAAATTGTATGTTTTAATATATTCATCATACTTTCCTTTCGGAACATATAATAGCCTTGCAACGCACCCCTCATTCGGGCAGAACAAATCTTGTAATCTTTCATCTGAACTATCGAGCTCACTGATACGTTTAATGGACATAATTTCATTCGTTTTGCCGATTACGGCTTCTTTAATCTTCATGGTAAGTGTACACTCCTTAATTAATTTAAGATCGTACAAATATTGCTTCACAAAGACAATAAAAAATGCTAATATAGTCTTTGAAGAATAAAGCTAATTGTACGTTTTAATTTCCAGCTCTATAAGCGGCAACTTATAGAACTACTTAGGGTAGCAAATTTTGATTTGTTACCCTACTACTCACATAATCCATGGCAATAATCCAGAAATTCATATAAATTTGTGCCTTTATTATTTTCGAATGCCCTTTTGAGTAAAATCAACTCTTCCTTAGGACTACTTATATTATTTAAAGGCAAATATATATTATCCCTACCTCCCCCTGCAATATCAAGATTAGCTGCTTGCATAATTTTATCGAAACCTCCTTCAAAATATATTGGTTTTACAAACTTTTCAAACCACATCCCTTCATAATTTTTCGAATTTTCTACAGATTGCCCTTCTTTGAAATCTTCAAACCAAAAAAAGATTAGACTCTTATCTCTCCGTCTGAACTGAGGGTTAGCTTTAAAGAAAGCACCCTCTTTTTCCAAATCTTGCTCCAAATATCGATTGTTCGAACGCTCAGGTACACTCTCTTGAGCATTAACTTTTATTGCCAATCTAAGCTTATGTTGCACTTTAGAGACAAACCTACGTGTAGATTCACTAGGCGCGTAAACAAGTGATGATCTTTCATATTTTATACTCATAGGCTGTCCCTCGAATTCCCAATAACTTTCTCAAGCATGACTTTAAAATTTACATCATCAGGATTCGGGACACCGTGGAAGAAACCTGCTAAAAACATATCTTGAAGGTTATTATTCTTCTGAATTCTTTTACCTGTTAAATTATTTATGGATTTAATCGTTTTTTGTCCCGAAGTATCGGTTCTTATTGTGTATACATTGGAGGGCTTTAAGCTGTTCATGGTATTCGTGTTATGAGAAGTTACTATCAATTGTCCTTTTGCTTCCCCTGCTATTTGTGCTACAATTTTTGAAATTAGCACGTCATGAATTCCTAACTCCATCTCATCAATAATCACTGTTCCACCATAAATTAAACTGAGAAGCATTGGTAACAACTCCAAAATACTTTTAGTACCTGAAGACTCCAAAGAACCAGGGATTTCTCTTTCCTTATTACCTATGAATTTTTTCAACATCAGTTTGTATTGAACTTCATCTTCCTCCCCTTGGCTTCTTTTATAATATACATTATTAATATCCGAATATAGCGCCATTAGGTACTCCCTCACTATATCCTCTGCTTCATCAAGATCTTGAATATCTTCTGTATCAATTTCTCCACTAATCAGATTGGTGAATACAGGGTTCAGTACTCTCTGTGATGTCTTAGAGCTATAGTTACCCGTTCTATGACACACTGAACTGTCAGTTATAAATAAGATAAATTCTAATAGATTTTTATTTATATTTTTATTTATATAGCTATTGTTTTTAGTATGTATAGCGTTATTAACTATAGATAAAAATGTATGATTTCCCCAATACTGTTCCACGAAATTATTTAACTCTTCTTCCAAGGCCGTATCTATAAATAATTTCTTATTGAATTCAGTAATAATCACGTCTTCTTCATATCTTATGGAAAATAAGTCCCCTCTTCTTTTGTCGATTAAATAATATAACTTCTCGGATACTAGATTATTCTCAGAATTAAATTCAAGCTCATATGAGCCTTCTACTTTATTAAAAATGAAGTAATATTTTATCAACATGTTCTCTTTTGACGCAATAGTTTTTGTATTTTTTATTAAATCACCTAGATTCAAACTGTTCAATTGATTTGAAAGAAACTGAGCGATTACACCACTATTATCAGAAAAACTAGTCACATCAGCCTCTTCTTGAATCTTTACTTTTAGTTTCATAAAATCCTGCACTTTATTAAGCGTACTGATAGACTCTTTTAAAATTGAAAATGCTTGAATCACATTAGACTTCCCCGAACCATTCTCACCATATATGAAAATCATATTCTTAGGAGCATTTGCTTTCTCAGTAAAATCAATTTCAACATCTGTTAATGATCTAAAATTTTTCAGTATTAATTTTGAAAACATAACATTCCCTCCTTTTACAACATCTTACCATACACTCCCCAAAAAGTCAAATAAGTCTATTTTTTGATTCAAAATGAACCAAATAAAGCAATTGCGTTATTTTTTAAGCAGATTAACCCAATATATCCATTGTTATTATTAAATATTTCCTCATCCACTTCATCATTTTTTATGTTATATTATGAGCAAACAATATTCTTTAGGAGGGCTTTTCATGGAAATAACACGTGAGCAATTGTATGAAGAAATTTGGTCTAGTTCTGTTTCTAAAGTCGCTAAAAAGTATGCCGTTTCAGACCATCTGATTCGGAAAAAATGCCAGCTATACAATATCCCACTCCCCAATAACCAATATATAGGTCGCCTGCAACACGGATATACCGGTCTAATTAGAGACCCACTCCCCGCATTGGAAAGTTCCAACGTAATCTCTTTAGTGCCTGGTGCAACGGATAGCAACATTGAAAACGAAAGTACTCTTTTTTATTACTGCACAAAAGAACAACAAGTCCTTTTGACAAAAATCTATTCTGAGCTCCGGATAAAGAAAAGTCTAAGTTCCCCCCATGTCGCTATATCTCAACACAAGCAATTATTAAAGCAAATAAAACGTGATAGAATAGGCTATGGATCTATTATTAGTGAGCGTGGTTCTAGTTTTTGCTATAGAAAGGCTCTAGATACCCATTCTACATCCGAGCAATCACTACCGAGAACCTATCTTTTTTTAGATGCCCTGATTAAAGCCGTGGGAAAAGCAGGGGGACAATTAAAATTAACCTCCAAGCATACCTATTTTGTTATAAATAACGATGACTTTTATTTTCGTGTTCGAGAGAAGTATAGAAAGCAAAGCATCTCTGTGAAGGATAAACCAGATTGGTATGGAAATACTGAATATATCCCCACTGGTATCTTGACTGTCATCATTGGGTACGGTTCCTATTCACGGGATGAAGTCGCTTTTCACGAGACCAGTACCGTAACCATGCAACATATCTTACAAAAGGTATTCTTAACATTGTTCAATGAGTTTCCAGAGCGTTTGAAACAACAACGACTTGCACAAGCGATCCAAGAAGAGAAGCGACAAAGGGAACGTGAGGAAAAAGAGCGCCAAAAGGAATTGTATGCGGATGAGCTAGCCAGAACACAGCAACTAGTCGACGATGCCAAACTCTTTGTACTATCTTCTTGGATTGAGCTCTATATTACAGACTTGCAAAAGAGTGATGCTACCAAAAGCGCTGATTACTTAACATGGGCAAAGCAGAAAGCACTTTGGATAAACCCTAATTCACCTCAATCTGATGACATTCTAGCAGAAAAGGATAAACTAGCTCTATTACATCAAAAGGAGCAATCTCACAGATATTGAAAGCGCTGATACTCCTCACCAAAAATTATGGGGACTAGTAGAAAGCTACTGCTAGTCCCTTATTTCATCCCCATCCTTTTTGATTTCCCCATGCACTACCCTCCATATCCCACCTCACAATCCCTTGCCTACCAACAACACCCCCTGTTTCCCCAGTTTTGAACGAATGAATGAAAGATATAGCTATAGGACGATCGCTATTCTACCATGTATATTATTTTATTTTTACTGGGGAAACAGGGGTTTTTCTATTATTTTCTTATCTCTTTCCAAGCACTTTCTTTACTTTTCAATGTATGTTAGCTGTCTATTTCTCCCCCTGTTTCTATTCTCACACAGTGGTTTTGTAGGGATGTTTGGACGAAGGTAGGGGAAAACCACCTTCCAATACAGTATTAGCGTGGTTTCCAGAGAATATCTCTCTTTCACACCATCTCTGTTAGCGTCTGTTTTTTGCTAGCTGAGCTACAAACAAGCGCTACAAAATCAAACTAGATTCGAACGCTGATTGGCAATGCTTTTTCCAACAAACGCAAAGAGGAGGCGCGCTCTGGAATCGAACGCACCTCCTCTTCTTGTACAAACAAGTGAGCGAATGTAGCTTGATCTATATTTAGTTCAACGTGCAATGTATCTTCAGCCTTGTTCCAATCAATGCGTGCAATGAACAACCGATAGATGGCTTTCAGGGCTTGTTTCTCTTGATTTTTCATGACACCATGCAACAAGTCAAACAAGGCTTCTAAGCTCGTCAAGCTTGGTTTCGTGTGATGCTGTTTTCACTTATTCTCCCTTCGTTGTCCATCGCAAAATAGCTTCGACCTTGCCGTTCACTTGCCAAATCACGAGATCATGAGCATTCGTTTCTGGATGTTGACTGATGCTTGCGGTATATTCCATGTCATCTTGTAGGTATTGCATGGTTAGAAAACTGATTTCGTGTGCGGTCATTTGTAATTATTGGAAGCTTTTTGCTATCTCAGGTATCGTTTCTTCCAGAGCTAACATGACTGCTTCATAACCAATCTCTTCTATATCTCTATATTCCTCAACATTTTCTTCATAGTATTTTTGAATGCCTAGTTCTACAGCATTCGTAATTTCACCCATGTTTGTCATGAAATTTGTATATGCTTCGCGTTGAATTGGTGAGAAATTGGCATCTTCTTCCCCATCAATACTCAAAATGATTTCATGTTTTTTTCCAAACATTACAATTGAAGTTTTTCCACTCCAGTACAGATCGAATTCTATTTCACCAAATAAATCATCATGATTCATTTCATATAATACAGGTCGTCTTCCATTATTTTTTCCAAAAACTCTTTAAGAGAATTGGCTATCAACGTATCAAACAAATAAATCGGACTTGATTCTCCTTCTCCTAGACCTATTAGAATTGTTGTACTCTCATCACCTTCAAAAAAGACTAATTTATCTTCTTCTACCTCATCAAAAATCTCTATGTCTGGATAGAACTCATAATCATCTGCTCTCAACCTAAAATCTCTCACTGACTCTGGGTCCATTAATCTATTTATTTGATACTCTGAACCTTTAAAGAAACCATAGCCTATTTCTAAATAGAACTGTCTTAATTCATTTGGGAAAGTTAGTCCTAATTCCTTTTCTACTTGTTCAATATCTTTTAGATTCAATGGATAAAAACTGTTTTCAGGATTATTGGTCACAAATTTAAATTGCATTATTTTTTCACTCCTTGCTATTGATTCGAAATGGCTCATATTCTGTAGCTGATTTTAAGTCGAATACCATCACTTTTTATTACTACTCACAAACACTGTTTAGAGCTGATTCTAACAGTTCACCCAACGATGAGAATTTATTAATGACATCTCCACTGGGCTTATCTAGCTCCATAAAAGCATTTTTCATTCTACTATAGCAATACCAAGAAATATTAGAGTCTCCAAAAAACACATAATCATCTTCCCATTCATTTTCATTCCATATTTCAAGGAATGCTACATATTCAGCGAACCAGGCGTCTCTAGAATAGTCATGAGCAATTAACTTTTTCAATTCCAAAATTTCAGTCTCAGTTGCAGGCAGCTTGGGTTCTTCATCTAAAGGTTTTTGTTCCTCTGCAATTGGTTCTAATATATCCAAAAGCATCTAAAATCTCCTCCATACGCATTAACCATAACACTTATTAGTTAATTAATACTCCAGTCTTACTTCGTCAATTTCAAATAATAATTATCATCGTTCGACATTAATTGGAGAAATTCATATAGTGAGTTCGCAATTTTCGTTTCATTATAAAATATAGGACTAGTATCTTCATCAGTCACTTTTATAGACATCAAAACGGTCTCATCTACCTCAAAAAATATGAGTTCGTCCTCCAAATCATCATATAAATCAAGGTCAGGATAAAATTCATAATCATATTCCTTCATACGAAAATCTCTTACAGAAATCGGGTCCATTAGTCGATTTATATTTCCTTTAGAACCCTTAATAAAACCACAGCCTACTTCATTATAAAATTCAAGTAGTTCTTTGGGAAAATCAAACGTTAAGTCAGCCTGAGCTTCTTCAATCATTCCATCTCTTAATAGATAAAAATTATTTTCTTCTTCGTTTAGTAAAAATGAATATTTCATTACAGTTTCTCCTCAAAAAGACGTGCTGATTATAAAAAACCATCAATCTACCAAGTCCATATAATACATATCGTCAACAACTATTTTTTGAAGAAATTCAGCTAAAGAATCCGCAATTTTAAACTCATCATAATAAATTTCACTTGGTTCACTATCCACTAACTTAATGGATATCATAGCTGTTTCATTTGCCTCGAAGAAAATCAATTCATCCTCTAAATCATCGTACAGTTCTATATCTGGAAAGAATTCAAAATCATTTTGTTTTAATCTAAAATCTCTCACAGATAGCGGGTCCATTAATCGGTTAACATTTTGCCTAGATCCTTTGATAAAACCATATCCTAAATTTGTGTAGCAATCGATAAGTTCTTGCGGAAATTTGAACCCAAGATCTGCTTGTGCTTGTTCAATTGATTCGATAGTCACTGGATAAAATTTATTTTCTTTATTTATTTTCAAAAATTTATATTCCATCGTTATTTATCTCCTTTAAAGAGCGAATTCCCTGGGGAGCCTGCTCCATGTATTCCTGCTTGATGTTCATTTGGGAATTTAGCTGGATGAATATTCCACCATTCATGATTACCACCAAAATTATTTTCTATGATGTGATGAGCATCGTAAAGTTCTCCTTTATTTCGAATAGCTGCCCCCGTTTTCGTAGAAATAACATCTTCTGAATACGTTGGCCAAACCTGCTTTGTTTTGAGCTCCCATTCAGTGATTAAAGAATTTTTCACTTTATTAAATGATCTTCTGTGAGCTTTAGTCTCTGCTGGGGACATCTTAGTATATTCATTATTTCTTAGAGCATCCTTCAACGCATCAATTTGCACCTTAGCAATTTTTCTACTAGTTTGTTGCTCTACATCTCTAACGTAACTTCTCACTAATCCACTGTTAATTGATTTCTTAATAACAATTCGCTCGCCATATTCTTTAATTTCAAGCTCGGATTCTACCTTATTAATATTGCTTTTCTTATAGATCATGCCACGACTTTTCATCGTAACCATACCAGTCATGACTCCTGCAATGATGGAGAAACTTTGCATCTTGGTTAATGGTTGATCTGGATTCAGCATATTGATACCTTTAACCGCATTAAGCATATAATCGGTCATAAAGTCGCCTGATTCTTCATCGGCTAGTTTGATTGTACCATCTTTTATGGCATCGTTGTAGGCAATGGTTGCTTTGGCGCTTTCTTGGTCGGTGATACCATTTTTGCTCAGCACCCAATAACTGCCCTCCAACGTTTTTGTGTAGTCGTCAAAGTTATATTGCTTCGGCTTTTTCTCGGTTAGCATGCCATCTAGCCAGCCCATATGTAGCGCTTTTGTGTTGAAGGTGTGACTAACGGTATTGAATGCTTTACTGCTCTGAATCTCCGCTAAGCCTTGCTTCACTTGATACAACTTGCTCAGCACATCTTGCATGACGTTTTGATGGCTCATATCAAAATCGAGATAGCATTCAATGATTTGCATTTCATGTTGTAGTTGCCCCATCGCCGTTTGCATCCCTAATTGCATACCGATTTGCTGTCCTAGTGAGGAACCGCCAGCCATCGATTTCATTTTTACTAATAAGTCTTCATATCGATTTTGGCATTTTCGAACTTCGGCTTGGAGCTCTTGTAATTCATCGGAATCAATTCGCGCATTCATCGATGGATCCACCTGATTATGAAAATCCGTGGTATATTTTTTGAGAATTTCTTCGGCATCGGTCATACATGCTTTGGTTGTATCGATAATCGGATAGTGCACCGTTTGGTAGTAGTTCTTGGCACTGTCTGCGATATCCCCTTTGATATCCCCATCTGCGATTATTTTCGCTACTGCTTTTCGGTAATTCGTTAGTGCTTCTTTCAACTTCTGGGACTCTCTTAAAAAATGCTCGACAAAATAACGTACTTCGTCTATATCAATGCGCGGCATCTGCTTCCGCCTCTTTCGCTCGTTCGACGTCGGCTTTTGCTTGTTTGTGTTCTGCTTGGAGTTGGTCATCCAAGTTGTAGAGTTTCTTTTGTATCATACGCTGTTCCTGCGCTAAATCTAAGGAAATAGCACCTAATTTGTTCTCCGAGTGGTTTCCCCGCCATGCATTTCCAATTCGCGAAAGCAAATCATCTTGTTGGCGTTTTAACTGTCTGAATTCACGCTCCACATCTTCTAATTCCCGTTGCTTCTCGATACTCCTTCGTACTGCTTCCTCCTGTTGTTTCATCCCTACGTTTCACTCCTCATGTCTGTTTTATTTGTCTAAATGAAGCGCTTTACTCCACATATCGGCCATGACTTTCTCGGAAGCAACAAATGCCTGCTCGACATTTTTTAGATTCTGCACATCCTTGTTAAAGGCTTCTGGCATCGCTTGTATCATGTGCGCTGCGTCCATACTACTTTGTACCAATTGGCGTGCGGAACTCGTCGAATAAGACATTGTTGGTTGTAGGTTGAATGATATGTCATTCGCGCTACTGCCGATTTCTTTGGCATGGTCCGCTAAACGCCCGCTTGGTAATTGGATTTTCTTTGACATCGCTTTGCTTCCTTTCTAGTTGGATTTTCTGTGTAATAATTGGATCATACTCTCATACATATCCTTGATTATACCATTGATTTTATTGGAAAGAAAAGAAACAACTACAGTGCAAGAAACCAAAAACAAGGTGTACCAGTCACTTTCGATATAGCCGCTCTTAATCCAAAACACAAAAAACAAGGCGTACCAATCACTCCCGATACAGCCTCACTTAACCCTGAAAAAACGAATCTAAATACCTACTTCCACGAACCGCTCTACAAAGCCATTCTCATCAAAAAAATAGCATCATTTGTGATACGGTTCCCCACGATTAATCCGAAACGCCCGGTAAATCTGCTCCACCAAAACCAATCGCATTAACTGGTGCGGCAAAGTCAGCTTGCCGAACGACAATTTCTCATCACTTCTCTTCAAAACCGCATCGCTCAACCCCAGCGAACCACCAATCACAAACGCTACCTTGCTCTTTCCATATGTAGCCAATCGATCCAAGCCGGCCGCAAATTCCTCACTACTCTTCTGCTTTCCGTCAATCGCTAGCGCAATCACATGAACATCATCCGCAATCTTCGCTAAAATCCGTTCCCCTTCTTTATCCTTCACTTGTACCATTTCGGCATCGCTCAACACTTCTGGCGCTTTCTCATCTGGCACCTCTATAATTGTTATCTTAGCATACGGACCCAAACGTTTAGTATACTCCGCAATACCCTGAATCAAATATTTTTCTTTCAGTTTACCCACCGTTAAAATTTGGATATTCATAGTTTATCCACCCCTTACTCACATTTTATCCACAGAAATTATCCACATATCCACAATCACTTTCTATATTTTGTGTCTGAACATTCGTTCCCTACCATATATATCGCTCTATTTCCACAGTATCCACAGGTTATCCACAGATTTTTCGACTTATCCACGAGCGTGAACTCTGGAACCGTTTCAACTCCGTAAACCCAGTCATCTAGCGCTTCTTCGATATGTTCTTCACAACTATAAATCGGTTTTTCCAATGCTATTCCTTCTTTCTTATGACACAAACTGTGGATAACCACACTGAGTGTATGTGTTTATCCACTTATAATACTTATTATGATAGGCGTAATCTGATTAGGCGTCAACTAGCATTCAGATTTAATTCGAATTTTTCAATTTTATTTATCTATTTTTAATTTAATATCCATTTTTCGTATATTTTGATCCTCTATTTTTCGTTTTTTAGCTATAAATCATTACATTTTAACTTATCCCCAGATTTTTAAGTTGTTACGCACAGGTTATCCCCATTTTTAATATATATATCCACATGTGTTTCTACATTTCGTGTCCGAATACACGTTCTCTACGACATATTGATATTCATCACTATTCTTATACACAGGTTATCCACATGTTTTTAATTGTTGCTATTCCTAGAAATACACCTACAAACCTTTATATAGCAGCAAACACGGAATTATTTAGTTGCTATTAATTAAATTTTATTCACAGCTACTCCTTTTTCTGTGGATAACTTTTCATGAAGAATCACTCTATCCTTACTCCGCATCATTAATAATATCTATCAAATCTTCTAAATCTAGGCCAATTTGGTTCGGTTCGTCATTCAATTTTAATCCTATCTCCATGAAAAGGGATGATAGAACATCTAATATATCCTCTACAGCTTCTGAATCCAGCGCGTCTTCCCCTTGTCTCTCGATAATTTCTATATAATGACCTCTCTTATGGCGCTCTAAAACATAATATAATAAGTTTTTTTGCACAGCCTTCACTGCTTTTTCACCCCTTACTGTGTATATTATCCGTTTGAAATAAATATCCAATATTTCCTTTACTCACCACTGCTATTTTCCCATCAAATGCGTAACAATGGAGTACTTGCTTTCTTATTTCTAGTCATTGCTATCGAGCCACCTTCTAAGCCAGATCTCAGGCAATTTCACTTGTTGCAAGGAAAGATTCTGTAGTTCTTCTATCGTATATGTATTCACCAAGTATAGTTCCCACTGTGCGGACATATCTTCTAGTAATGCTCTATCTTGTTTCGACAGCTGTCCATTAACCGATTGTTGCGCTTGGTCTGTGAATAACAAGGCCTCTGCCATATTAATTAATTGCTCATGCGATATCTCGTTTTTCAAAGCTTTTCGGATTGCAACTTTTATTTCTTGCATGTTAATCGCCCCCATCTCTAAATCCCTACTCTCAAATTCTAACATACAATCCCCCACCAAAAACATAAAAAACCAGGAATGCATCGCGGCACATTCCTGGCTCTATTCTCCGTAACTTATTCCTAAAACAAATACAATGGTACTTTCTTCGTCACGCTCTTCGTTCCGACTTTGCTCGTAATCCAAAGAACTTTCGGTTTTGGACTGTAAAACGGCTTCAGCGTGAAATTCACTAGTGGGCCTTTTTTGAGCGCAATTGGCTTGGTCAATGCTTTTCCAGTGGTATCTTTTAGCTGAATCATCTTGCTAGATGTGTCGGTGAATGACCACATGATGCCGCCGCTGATGATTCCTTTTTTGTAAGTCGGGAGCTGGATAACGGTATCGAGATAGCCTCCGATTTTCTGGAACGGCTTGGTGTTTAGTGTGTTTTGGCCGATATATAGCGTATCAACAACTGGCAGCTTGCGAATCGGGGTTCCAGCGACGATTTGCTTCACGTTTTTGCTGGTGATTTTATTTCCGGTAACCGTCACAAGCGATGTGCCGAAATAAGTCAGTTTGCCGCCGATTGTCTCGGTTTTCTCACGGACATCAATTAGCGTTTTGTAATAAGTCGGGATGTCTCCATTAATCGTGAACGTGTTTTGGCGAATAGTAATTCCGGATGCCAAACTGCCGTCGCTCGCTCCGCCGAAAATTCGAATCGGAAAACTGATATTTTGGGCGGTAAATTTATTTTTCTCCACTAAAATGTATTTTGGTGCTGTGTAGGTGTTGCGGAGTCGCAAGTTGAAGGTCATGAAGGAAATCGCGTCGGGGCTGTTGATCGTGACTGTATTATTTTGATAAACGGCGTGCGCGATGCCACTGCCTCGAATTCCTGTGTAGCCAACGTAACGCGTGTTTTTCACGCCCCATTTTTGCTCGATTTTTTGGTTATCCGTAATGCGTTTATTGTTTTCTTTTTGTAAAGAAACACTATTTCCAGTGATGTAAACGTAGTTATTCGCTGGGCCATAGCTGTCGATTCCGCCGTCGAGCATCATGTCTGGCGCGATTTTAGCTGCCTTGGCCGCGTTATAGTGGTAACCGCCAAACCGTTCCATCCAATCGATGACTTTATTATTGCGGATGTAGACGGGGGCTTTGGCTGAGCCGTTTCCTTGGTACAAACTGATTCCGGAACGGCCGGAATTCTTCACGATATTGCCGTCGATGCGTAACCCATCTGTATAGCTTGCGGTGATTCCACTTTGCAATCCAGAATTAAGTATTTGATTATTAGCAATATTCACATTCGTCGCCTTGGCGATACTTAATGCCGCAGAACCTACTTGATTGGCATTTAAAATCATGTTTTGAACCTGAATATTGTTTTTTGTCGGCTTTTTGTATACAGCATGATAGTTTGCGGCTGTTTCTGCTTTTGGCACCGCGCCGATTTCGAGTAAATGACTTTGATACACATAAATATTATGTTTTTGAAAATCGTATTTTGGCTTATTAGCGTTGTATTGGAGCGTGAAATTGCGCAATTGCAGATTATTCACGGTCGTAACGCCCTTACCGGTTTCTGTCGTCATCGGTCCACCATTGAGCGTGATTGTAGAATCAGCTGGATTGCCAGTCGCCCCAATCAGCGTGACGTTTGATTTTAAAATAATACTTCCTACTACTTCAAAATTCCCTTTTGGAATCGTTATGGGTATTTTGGACGTATTGATAGCGTTTTGTAGCACGTGTGTATTATGAGCCTTGATTTCAGTTGTGGTACCTGGCTTCAGATCTAATGTCGCTGCTTTTGCGTTTGCGCCTTGGATGAGTAACCCGCCCAGCACGACAATCGCAAAACTGAGAAGCAGTAAAATTCTTTTTTTCATCTTCACTACCCCCTAATTTTCTAAAAAAGTGAAATTAACCTCATTTTCAGCGCTTCTATTTTTCCCCTTACATTTTTGATAAATGGCTTATTCACTTACTTAAACCTATTTCCCCGTTCCAAAACTTATGTAAACCTTCGTGTAATTATGAACAAATGTGTCGAAATTGTGAACGCAACAAAAAAACCGAGTAGTGGAGGCGAATCGCTCGCCCTCATTACTCGGTTCAATAGCATTAAATTTTATTTGTCAGGAGTTTCGTCTGAACCATGTAACGCTTCTGGTTCTGTTACTGCGCTACTTGTTGTTTCTGGCTCGTCAGCGGTACGCGGTGCGGAAACAGTCGCAATGACTTCTTCGCCCTCGGTAATCACGTCATAGTCGCCATTTTTAGGAATATCTGTTACCGTAATCGCATCACCGATATCAAGATTTGTAATATCGACTTCGACTACTTCTGGTAATTTGTCCGGTGTTGCAGAAACTGTGATTTCATAAAGAACTTGTTGCAGTACGCCGCTTAGCTTAACGCCTTTAGACTCACCAACAAGGTTGATTGTCACGTTTGCTTCTACTTCTTCAGACATGTTTACCGCTAGTAAATCGATGTGCTCGATGTCCCCTTTTAACGGGTCTATTTGGTAATCATGTAATAGTACATTTAATTTTGCTCCGTCAACCGATACTGAAAATACGGAATTTCGGCCGTTATCTCGAACTGCTTTAATAAATGTTAAAGAGTCTACGGAAACTGGCACGTTTTCTGCCTTGTAACCATATATAACACCTGGAATTCTACCTGCATTACGGATAGACGTTATGTTCGAATGCGGTTTTGTTTCTCTTTTCTGGACCTCTAATGTTGTTGCCATAAAAAATCACTCCACTCATTCAATTTATGTTGTACACCTCCATCATATACCCTTTCCTAAAAAAAATGAAACAATAAGGGTTTACAATGCGCTATTTAAGGCTAAAGATAGGAGAAATCCTTTTTAGCAAAAACTGTATCACAACGCTTACATGTTTTTAGTATAACACTTTTTCAAAATCAAGTAGTTCAAGGTTTCACAAATGAAGATTACATGTTATACTGTACTAGTAGATCGTATTTTCGAAGGAGGAATTTTAAAATGAAAGATCATCAAAAAATCATTTTAGTTGGCGACGGAGCGGTTGGTTCTAGTTATGCCTTTGCTTGTGTGAACTTAAATATCGGGCAAGAATTCGGAATCATTGATATAGATAAGGATAGAACGATTGGGGACGCGATGGATTTAAGTCACGCGGTACCTTTTTCAGCGCCTAAGAAAATTTACTCAGCGAATTATAGTGATTGTCACGATGCGGATATCGTTGTTGTTACGGCTGGTACGGCGCAAAAACCTGGTGAAACGAGACTTGATCTTGTGAGCCGGAATATACGTATTATGAAATCGATTGTGGACGAGGTTATGGCGAGCGGTTTTGACGGTATTTTCTTGGTAGCGTCGAACCCAGTGGATATTCTTACTTATGCGACTTGGAAATTCTCCGGTTTGCCAAAAGAACGCGTGATTGGTTCTGGTACGAGCCTTGATACGGCACGTTTCCGGATGTCGATTGCGGATTTCTTGAAAGTCGATGCGCGTAACGTCCATGGCTACATTTTGGGTGAACATGGCGATACAGAATTCCCAGCTTGGAGCCACACAACGGTTGGTGGTCTGCCAATTACGGAATGGATCGATGATAGTGAGCAAGGCGCGATGGATACGATTTTCGTGAGTGTTCGTGACGCGGCTTATGAAATCATCAACAAAAAAGGCGCAACGTTCTACGGGATTGCAGCAGCACTTGCCCGGATTACAAAAGCGATTTTGAATAACGAAAATGCGATTTTGCCGTTATCTGTGTACATGGATGGGCATTACGGTTTGGACGACGTGTATATTGGCGCGCCGGCTGTTGTGAACCGTAAAGGTGTGCGCCACGTTGTTGAGATGAAGTTGAATGATCAAGAGAAAGAACAAATGGCAAATTCCGCAGCTACTTTGAAAAAAGTGCTGGATGATGCGATGAAAGATTATTAATAGAATCAAATTAAAAAGCAGAGCGATTGTCCTTTTTTTATGGATATCACTCTGCTTTTTAATATTTATTTTACTACTATTTGTAGTTTTTCTGTAATTAAAACTTTGCCAGTTGCATCTAAAGCTTTTATAGTAACATCATCTGTAACAGATTTAATTTTGTCAAATGAGTAGAATTTGAACTCACCATCCGTAAATGTTCCGCCTTTATACACAGTAGTATTTACCGTTACTTCGACTGATTTGACGTCACCCGTATATGTGCCTGTGATGTTTTTATCTGTGCCTAATATTAGTGTGTTGAGTGCTAAGCTTGCAGGTGTTGCTGGTTTTTCTGCACCTACAAGTTCCAACGTTTCCGTATCAAGCAGTTTTCCAGCTTTATCGTAGGCTTTGATTGTCACATTCTTAGATACACTTGTAATTTTATCAAAGCTATAGAACTTCAACACGCCATCTGTAAATGTCCCACCTTTGTAATCTACGCCATCCACGCTTACAACGATATAATTCACGTCACCAGTGTACGTCCCTGTAATATTTTTATCACCAGGTACTTTCAGTTCATTTAGTGTAATACTTCCTTTAGTTACTACCTCATTAGCGATGATTTTTAGTGTTTTCGTGTCAAGTAATTTTCCAGCTTTATCGTACGCTTGAACTGTTACTACATCCGTTGCATTCTTGATTTTGTCACTTGAATAGAATGTTAATGCACCGTTTATCACTGTTCCGCCTTTGTATACTGTGCTGCCAACCGTTACAGTCACTTTTGCTACATCACCAGTATATGTCCCTGTGATGTTTTTGTCCGTCGAAAGGTTGTATGTTGCTGGCGTTATTTTGCCCTCTGTTACGACTACGAATTTCACTTGTTGCCTTGAAAGTTCTTTCCCATTCTGATCATAGGCTACAACAAATACTACGTCAGTTTTCTTGAGGTTTTTGTCATTGGCATAAAATGTGAATGTACCGTCTGCTTTTGCTAGGCCTCCAGTATACACATTGTCATTCACAAGAAGTGAAATTTTAGCCACATCACCAGTTACCATTCCTGTGACATACTTGTCAGTCCCAATTAAGAACTCAGCTGGTGTAATTGTTCCGACTGTTGTAGCGCGTAGGTTTAGTAATTCTTGGGCGCGGTTTAAGTCTTTTTGTAATTGTGCTTTTGTTATCGGATCTGCGACTGCGTTCACTAGTTTTTGAGCTGCATCAATAGAAGTTTGCACTGTAGCATTTTTGATAACATCTGTTGCTGGTGTATCACCCTTAAATAATTCATTGACTGCTTTTATTGCTGCGTCTTTGCTTGCTTTTTCAGCTGCATTTTTTGCATCTAAAAGCTCTTGCGCTCGGTCTAAGTCTTTTTGCACGGCTGCTTTCACAAGTGGATCTGCTACTTTATCTACCGCTTGCTGTGCCACATCGATTCCTGCTTGTATTGTTGTATCTTTAATCGTGTCTGTTGCTGGTTTGTTGTTAGTGAATAGTTCATTCACTGCTTTTAATGCTGCATCTTGACGTGCTTGTTCTGTCATGAGTTTGCCATCTAGTAGCTCTTGGGCACGATCCAGATTTTTTTGTGCCTCTGCTTTCGCAATCAAATCTGTCACTTGGTCCACTGCATCTTGTGCTGCGTCTATCCCTGCTTGTGTTGTCGTTTCTTTAAGCTTATCTCCTGATGGCTTATTATTGGTAAATAGTTCGTTTACCGCTTTTGACGCCGCATCTTGTGCTGCTTTTTCTGCCGCTTTTTTTGCATCTAAAAGTTCTTGGGCACGATCCAGATTTTTTTGTGCCGCTGCTTGCACAGTTGGGTCCGTTACATCGTCTAATAAGTCTTGCGCTGCATCAATTGCCTCTTGTGTTGTTGTCCCTTTAATTGTATCTAACGCTGGCTTATTGCTTGTAAATAGGGCATTCACTGCTTTTAGCGCTGTATCTTGCGCTGCTTTTTCCGCCGCATTTCTTGCATTTAATAGTACTTGGGCACGATCTATATCCTTTTGTAGTGCTAATTTGGCGGTTGGTTCTGTCACTGTATCTGCTAATTCTTGCGCTATATTAATTCCTTCTTGTGTTGTTAAATCTTTGATAACATCTGTCGCTGGTTTGTTGCTATTAAATAGTTCGTTCACCGCTTTTCGCGCCGCATCTTGACGTGCTTTTTCTGCTACATTTTTTGCATTTAAAAGCTCTTGAGCGCGATCTAGGTCTTTTTGTAACGCTTCCTGCACGGCTGGTTCTGTTACGGTGTCTACTAATTCTTGGGCTGCATCAATTCCTGATTGTGTTGTTAAGTCTTTGATAATATCTGTTACTGGCTTATTGTTGTTAAACAGGGCATTCACTGCTTTTCGTGCTGCATTTTGACGCATTTGATCTGCCGTACTTTTCTCATTCAAAAGTTCTTGGGCGCGATCTAGGTCTTTTTGTAATGCTTCTTTCACAGCTGGCTCTGTTACTGCATCTACTAATTCTTGGGCTGCATCAATTCCTGATTGTGTTGTTAAATCTTTGATAACATCTGTTGCTGGTTTATTATTGTTAAATAGTTCGTTCACTGCTTTTACTGCTGCCTCTTGACGTGCCTTTTCTGTCGCATTTTTAGCATCTAATAGTTCTTGTGCATGATCTAGATCTTTTTGTAACGCGGCCTTAATTGTTGGGTCTTTTACAGCATCTAACAAATCTTGCGCGTGGTTAATTGACGCTTGATCGGTTGTGGATTTTATCACATTTTTAAGTGTATTTGTAAATAACTCATCAATTGCTTTTCTTGCTAAATCTTGATCGGTCGTTCCTTGTTGAACAACTGTTGTGGCACTGGAAGTTTGTCCGTTCCATGAAGCTGTTGCCGTAACATTGGTCCCCGCCGCTTGCTTTGGAATAGCAATATTAAACTTGCCATCTGCATCAGCTTTTCCTTGACCAATAATTGTCGTTCCAACTTTAATTACAACGTCCGAACCTGCTTCCGCTGTTCCTACCACAAAAGTAGCGTCACTGTCTAGTTTTGCGATAGTCATCGGGCTGATTTCTTTTGAAGCAAAACTACCACCTGTAATTTTACCAGTTTTCCCGGTATTGTATAAACTGCTAAACTGTGCGTTATTTGATGACATGTTTGTTTGCTTGACGCTATTTAAATAGCCAGATAGTGTAAAGTTTGCGTTCAAAGCACCTGAGTAACTCGCAGTTGGCATAGCATTTCTAATACTACCACGATCCCATGTACTAACACCTTGACGCGATTGTATCGTAACATTCGTTGGCACAGTATACGTTCCAAGTGCCGAACCTGCTGCATTAAAGTTCGTGATTGAGAAATTAGATCCTTCCGCTAGTGTAAAGTTTGCTCCAGTAATTACTGCCCCTTGCGTTCCATTACCTTCTACCTCAAACGTTGCTCCTGCCGCAACAAAAATGCTGCCGTCATTTGCTTGTACCGACTCTTCCACTGGATCGCCAGCAACAGCTTTCAATACACTTCCTGGTTGGAAATACATAGCACCTTTAGAAGCCAAATGAATCGCTTGGAATTTGTAAGATTCTAAATCCATGTTGCCATAATTGACAATTGTAGAGTTAGTACCACCATATATTGTAGCCGCATTAGAGCGTACTTTTAAAGTAGCATTTTTACCAACATATAATCCACCGTCTGCATATAGGAAAGTAATAGGTGAAATCGTTCTTCCTGTTGCACTTGAAACGAAATTTACGTTTGCATTATCTTTGATTGTTAATTGCTTTCCTTGAAAAACTTCTTCTACCGTCGAATTACTGCTAACCGTGCCTTCAATAATAAGTTCTCCATCTGGTAGATAAATCATTTGTCTACCGTTATGTTCTATGTCTCTATAGGTTACTTTAATATCAGCTGCGCTACCCCAGAATAATCCATAAATATCTGTGTTTTTAATTTTCAAATCTTCCATAAGCCCTGTAGTGTTAGCTGTATCTAGTTTAATTTGTTTCAAATTAGCATCTAATGTAAAGCCATTTCCATGGATGTTTTTGAGGGTACTCTTAACAATCGTTGTTTCTCCAATCGTAATATCTTTACTGAAGTAAATGTCCGTGATTGTAGCATTTGTAAGTGCTGCTTTTAGTTCTGCCCAGTTACTAACTTCCACGCCAATATACGGAAGGGCTAGACTCCGACTTTCTCCTGCTGGATTTTCTTGCTCTGTTGCAAATACATTGAATGGAACTGTAGCGATTAATTGACTGCCTATAAGTGTCGCAACCAAAGCCACGCTACTTCCTTTTCTTAATAAACTGTTCTTTTTCATTTTCTAAAACACTCTCCTCTGATTATTTATCATAAAATTTCTTACCGCTTGCTTTATTCATAACTGTTCCTTACTTCTTTATTTTTTAAATCATGCTCCTTCTTAATTTATATTTTGAAGTCCCTACCCTTTGAGGGCACTCCGCATTGACATTTAAGTTTTTTGTGGGCACGGGAGAACTTATAAACCCGAGTTATTCAAATGGTATCCTTAGACTTAACTTAATGGTCCTGACTAAACATCATCTGTACTACATTATTAATAATATCAGCTCTTGTGACTTTTGTTTTCTAGATTAATAGAGCTGTAAGCCTAATTTTGTTTCTAACTTATGAACTCAAACTATCATTCGGCGTAATAGTACCCTGCCATTTTCATTTTATTGTTGTTGAAGATACTACCGAGTACGCGTGCTTTTCCTGATTGCAGTTTTTCAAGGGCTTTTTTGCTATTTTCTTTGGAGGAATGGTCGCTGCGGACAAGTAGGATGGAGCCGTCAACGAGTGAGCAGAGTAGCTGGGCGTCGACAACGAGCTGGATTGGTGGGGTGTCAAAGATGATTTGGTCAAATTGTTCGTAGAGTTCAGCGTATACTTGTTGCATTTTTGCAGAACCTAAGAGCTCGGATGGATTGGGTGGGACGATTCCTGCTGGTAGTACGTATAGATCCTTGACATCTGTATCGCATATGGCGTCATGGCTGGTGATTTTATTTGTGAGGATACCTGTTAGTCCGTGTGTCTTTGCTTCGGGGAATATTTTTTTCACGGTTGGTTTGCGTAGATCACCGTCGATGAGCAGTGTTTTTTTACCTTGTTGGGCGAATACGACGGCTAAGTTTGCGCAGATGATGGATTTCCCTGAATCGGGCTCGGAGGATGTGATAAGGATTGATTTGATGGCTTTGTCTACGCTTGAGTATTCGATGTTGGTGCGGATTGAGCGAAACAGCTCAGAATGCGGTGATTTGGGGCTCAATTTCGTGATTAGCTTTTGTGGCTCGCTTGTTTTTTTTCGTCTGTGGCGTGATTCTGCGGCTTGCTTTTTTTTAAATAGTTTCATTTACTTCCATCCTTTCTGTTTTAGCATTTTTATTGAAAATTCCGATATTAAAGATACTATTATTAGTCATGTTTTTATAAAACTCCGTCTAGCTTGATTTGTAGTTGGAATATATCGATATGGAATGCCCGTCTAGCTGGAAAAAGGATGTCCTCTTCCTCTAGTTTTTGCAGTACGTTTGTTATTGTGTTGGGATTCAGGTTGGCGTATTGTGCAATCATTCCTTTGCTGATGGCCTTCGGGAAACGGATAAGCCCTGGATCATTCGTTTCTTCACCGAATTTCGTGCCTAAAACTAGTAATGCCAAGCTGATGCGCTGCTCTGATGGTAAACGAAGGAGTTCTTCTTTCTCCATCATTTGACTGACTTGATTTTGCATATGGACGTAATGATAGAAATAGCCTTCTTGCGTGTTGATTACTTTTTCAATGATGTTTTCTTTATCGTATTTCGTGGTGATAAGTTCATTAGATACGACTTGGAGCGAGTATTCTGATTGACTATCTAATAGGAGATTCGTTAAGCCGATGATGTCATTGTCAGCGTAAAAATCAATGACTTTTTCTCCGTCCTTCATCGCTGCAACATTACCAGATTCGATAAAATAGATTTCGTTCATCACTTCGCCTTCTGGGATGATAATATCATTTTTGCGATACTTTTTTGTAACTCCTTTTAGTGGGAAAATCATATCTTCTTGTAAAAACTGGCGAAACTTTTCTTTGCTGAATTGTGTGGAAATACTTTCTTGGTTATATAAGAATTGCATCTCTGCGATATTGTTTCTCATCTGTTTACCTCCTAAAAAATTTCTGTGTCACTCTTGCCTTACTTACACTCTACCAGCTAATTCAGCAAAAACTGGTGTATTCTAAATAACTGCATGGAATAATGTATTTTATAGAATGAGTGTCAGCTGCTAACTTATTTTGGATTGAAGTTTCCAAACATTGATATGCATGGTTCGCTGGGTTACTTGGATGATGGATTCTTCTTGAAATTTTTGTAGTACCGTGGTGACTGTGTTTGGATTGAGGTTTGTGTATTTTGCTAAAATGCCTTTATTGATGTGTTTCGGAAATGTCACACGCTCGCTATACTCTTGGCTATTACCACCGCACCCTCTAATGATTTGGAGTAAGGCGAAACCAATGCGTTTCTCAGAAGGGAGTCGTAACAGTTCTTCTTTTGCAAGTAGGCGTTTTATTTGGTTTTGCATGTGTACATAATGATATAAGTAGCCTTCTTGTGCGTTCAATACCTTTTCGATGATTTCCATTTTTTTGTATTTCATGATTATCACTTCATCCGTTATCGCTTTGAATGAATGAGCTGCCAAGTCTGTTAACAATAAGCAATCAAAGCCCACAATATCTGCCTCTGTATAAAAATCAATCACTCGCGAATAATTTTTCATCGCCATGACGCAGCCACTTTGAATGAAATATATCTCATCAATCATCTCCTTTTCATTCAGCAAGAACTCATGCTTTTTGAATTTTTTAACTGTGCCTTCTATTGGTGTCATCATATCTTTTTGCAGAAAATAATAAAATTTATGTTCATTGAATTCTTGTGTTACTGTCTCTGAGTTGTATAAAACATGCATCTCTTCCGTTTGTTGCTTTATCATCATTTCGTATCACTTCCATCCTTTTGCTAACTACAATATTGATACTATCACGGAAGTTTACTAGCGCTGTTCTACATTAATGGATTATTTTTTCGTAAATATAACGATTTATTGAAACTTTGGGGGACATCGCATTATTTCTACGCTTACGATTTGCTCTTTATGGGTAATAGTCTTAAGATTGTGTGTAACTAATATGAGGAGGTTAATTATGAAATATGTTGTCCCAGCAACGGCTTATCGTCGCCTAACGTTATTAAATAGGTTGTTTTTTGCTACTACGCCACTATCAAAGAAAGAATTGCTTGCTTCGATTGAAACTTCCATGAATACGTTAAATAGTGATATCGCGCACCTTAATGAGATTTTTCCGAAAGATATGTCATATATTGTGGAAAAAGATAGGCTCGTATCGCTGATGGTTGCGGATAATATAAATTTTGATTATTTAACAGCCTACATGATCTGCAATAGCGATTTATTTCAACTTTCTTTATCTACTTTTCAGAATACGACACTTAATGTGCCTGAGTGGGCAGAAGAACATTTTGTCAGTCTGGCTTCTCTTTATTTGAAGTTGAAAGAGGTGGATACATTTCTGGCGCAGAGTCGATTAATCTTGCATACAGAACCATTGCAAGTCCAAGGAAATGAGATGAATGTCCGGTTTTTCTATTTTCACCTTTTTAGTAAAACCTATCCTTACTCTGGCTGGGTGATAGATGAGATTGATATAGCTTATATACATGCATTTATTAAAAAATTGGAAAACAACTCGAATATCTATTTCTCAGTCAGTTCGCGGTTGGAGTATGCTATCGCCATTGGTGTTTCTTTAACGCGCGCTAAGCAAGGCTTCGCTATGCAGTTTGATGAAAAGGATGCTGCACATTGGAAAGAATTGTCCTCTTTTTATGATATTGATGGTATCGATTTTAGTGATTTAGAGGGTTGTCTTGGCTCAGTTCTAACAATCGGAGAGCGCTATATTATTCTGAAGACCTTCTTTTTAACTTCTTTCACTTATATCGAACGCAGTCAAATAGAACTTCGAATCCGTTATGAAGAAAACTTACGACCGCAGCGTTTTAAGTTAGCACTCGAGCTTATTGCCATTCTGGATGATAGCCCCATTGATAGGGAAGTTATTTTAGTGAGTGTCATCGATTACTTGTCTCGTTTTGCCTTTATTGATAAGACGCACTTGATTCTTGATATCGACTATTTTTCGACTAAATATTTGCCTAATAAAGTGGAGATTGCAGCTATCGAAACGGTGTTTTCGAAATATGAGGGGCAGCCGGGATATAAAAATATACGAGATAATAAGTCCACGATTTTGAAGTATTTGCATGATTTATTTAATATTACGCTACTAAACGCGGATTATACGAAGCGGCTTCATGTGAAAATTATTTCGAAAAATGGCTTTTTGTGGGAAGAGTATATGAAAATGGAGATTCGGAAATATTACTCGGAGGAGTTAGTGATTTTTTGTGAGGAATTGCAACCGACAGAGCATTGGCGCCAATATGATTTGATTATTAGTGATTTTCCAATTGAGTCTCCAAATAGCAGTCCTGTCCTTGTATGGCATATGCCACCCGCTAAGCGAGATTTGGACCAATTGAAAAAAATTATCGTTCAGCAATCTCATTATACGTTGTGATAGTAGGAAAATTGACGTTTGGATTCGGCGCTTCTTTTGTGTTTTCTAGCCGAATGTGCTATTTTAATGTCATAACATCATAAAAATCAGGAGGTAATGGCGCATGATTTCAACAACAACGCCGAGTGTTGATGGCAAGCAGATTGTAGAATACAAGCAGATCGTTTTTGGAGAAGTAATTACTGGGGTTAATTTCATGAAGGATATTGGCGCGGGATTGCGTAATTTCTTCGGTGGACGCTCAGAAGGGTATGAGCAGGAATTGGTGACGGCTCGCGAGGAAGCAATTCGCGAAATGGAAGAGCGTGCGGCGAAACTGGGCGCGAATGCCGTTGTTGGGGTGGACATCGATTATGAAGTGCTTGGCGCGGATAATGGCATGTTGATGGTGACGGCTTCTGGGACTGCGGTTGTCGTAGCGTAAAACGAAATCTATAACCAAAAAAATCGCGTTTTGTCTGGGAGAATGAACTCCTAAACAAAACGCGATTCTTATTTGACGGTCCCGACGGGATTTGAACCCGCGATCTCCTGCGTGACAGGCAGGCATGTTAACCCCTACACCACGGAACCTTTCATGCTGCACCATTTTTGGCACTCCCTTATTAAAACATGTTTCGGCCCCTACGTCAAGCGATTCCACAAGTTTTCTCAAAAAAACACGACTACTCGCAAAATCCTGAATTGGAATACCAAACTCCAGCGGCCCGACAAATGCTTAGTAGCTAGGCAAAAGCGAGTACCGGAGCGGAATGTGCTGAAACCGGAACAGAACTTTTAACGACGCTAATCAATGTTTGTCACACATCGCTACATCAA
>NZ_JABJVM010000025.1 GCF_013820765.1 Paenilisteria rustica | reverse complement strand
CCTGCTCGCTTCGCTCTCATGCATATTGGTACTGTAACTCACTTTGTTCGTAACAGTCGCTGAAGGATTACCTGCTCGCTTCGCTCTCATGCATATTGGTACTGTAACTCACTTTGTTCGTAACAGTACCAACAAAAAAGAACCAGCTAGGGGGGAGCTGGTTCAAAAAAGGAGTTATAAGGACTGAAACAATTAGAAAAAGGGGGGTAAAACTAATTGCTGTCCTGTTTACATTCTCTATATTACAGGGCATCGATGAAAGTTTGCAGGGATTTTTATGAGAATTTCATGAAACTTTCAATTTTTTATGTTATATCATACTTAATCGTGCCTTCTCGTGTTATATCTGTGATTTCTAGCCGTGCCATTTGAGCCACATTCTCGATTTGACCGATTTTTTTAATGATAATTGCGCTGTCTGTATTCAAATAGGAAAGCATGATATCTTTGCCTAAATCATTTTCTGTAACGGGAATATCAATTCGGTCTTCCCCGCCAGTTCCCAATTGCTTTATATTCGTCGTTTTCTGCTGACCTTCTATGTAGATGAAAATCTTCTGTGTCAATTTGCTCTGCGACTTATTGGTAATACTCATTTCTAGCGCCATATTATGCCGACTCCTTCCATTAATAATCCACTAATCTGCCATCGTCATTCCACTTGCCATACAATTCGCCTTTTCGTGTCTTTTCAAAAAAAGTCGCCAACCGCTTATCGAATAACGCGCGATCCTTAACAACGGACTGAATATTATCAAGTTTAATACGAACGTATAGATCCGGGAGTTTTGCAAAATTTTCTGCTAAAACCGCGTCCTGCTCTATCGTCGCTAAAATATCTGTGAATATTTCAAATTCCATTTCGAGATTCGGCAAAACGCTTTCCCCGTGCTGCGTCATCAAACCTAGCTTCCTCATCCGACGCGCCCGCTCCTTGTTTAATTCCGTCCAATTGCTTTTCGGAACGCGATGTGAGAACCGTTGCGCCATGTACTTTTCGTCCATTCCTTTTTTCGTGCTATCAATCCAACCAAAGCACAGCGCCTCCTCCACAGCATCAATATATGTAAATTCACCCTGTTTCCGCGGCAAAACAAGCCAACAATATTTCTCCGTTTCACCATTCAGCTCCAGCCAATTTCGCCATTCATCACGATTTCCCGCATATACCTTGTTATCTACCTCCATCAAAATCCCTCCCAGATTCCCATTATCTCAAAATAGACGCAAAAAAACCAGCCGGGGAAGCTGGTCAAAAAGGGAGTTTGTTAAAGGGACACCACAATTAGAAAAAGGGGGGTAAAACTAATTGCTGTCCTTGCTTTACACTCTTTATAATACAGGCCTTTGATGAAATTTTTGCGGGGGTTTCATGAGAATTATATTAGAATTCAAGCTTTTGTCCAAGTGGGAACGGCTGCGCATCTTCATTGTGCCCAACTGCTGGGGTTTTCAACAGGAATATACCATATCGTTTCGCGTATCCCTGCACCATTTCAACGACTTCCTCGCATTGTCCCAACTTCTCCATTTCTGAAAAAGTGCCCAATATAACGCCATTCGCTCCTTTTAAGTAGCCGATTTGATCAAGTTGTGCGAGATAGGTCGCGATTTTATTACGATCGCCACTCATCGCTTCCAGTAGAATAATTTTCCTAGTCGGATTGGGTAGATATTCCGTTCCTGCAAGCTTCAGCAAACACCGAATATTTCCACCGATAACTTCACCAGACATTTTGGCGCCCACCCGTATCGTTTCATATGGTATTACTGTTTTTTCCCCTTTCAAAAAGGTATTTTCAAACTGGTTCAGCTGTAGATCGGACTCGTTTCCTGCTAAATGCAGTAATTGGTAATTGTAGCCGCATATACCCGTTTTCGCATAAATCGCATTCAAAATAACCGTCAAATCACTGTATCCGATAAACGGTTTATTCGCCGCCTTAATGACCTCAAAATCAAGATATGGTAAGATTTCATTCGCTAAATCACCGCCAGAAATATCAAATATCGCCTTGATTTCAGGATTTCGATACATATTCAAAAGCGATTCTGCGCGTTGTTTCGGCGTCCTACTTTCCGTTTCAAAAATCGTCGTTGCCCGAACTACGCCAATACCGAAACGCTTAAAAAGCAGCTCCTCCACACGTTTAATATCCTTTTCTCGCTCCTTCTCCCGCCCGTTAGAACAACCAACCAAGCCGATGATATCTCTATTTTGCAACATATACCGCACCTCCATGTAGCTCTAGTTTAGCACAATAATCGTACCAAGCAAAAAACACCGACCCCAGTTAGTTGGGATCGATGTTTTTCTAAGAGAGGTATGAAAAAAGGTGAGAAACAGTGCAATTACTCTAAAAGGGAGTTAAAAAGTAATTGTTGTTGTCTACAAAATCTATATTACAGGACAGTCATGAATTTTCTAAGATGAAAATGTGAAATTTTTGTTAATAAAGTAGTTTCTTATATAATGCTAGAATTTCTTCCGCATTTGTTGGCCGTGGATTCCCGCCAGTACACACATCGGCTAAGGCGTCCTTAGCAAGCGCCTCTAAATCTTGCTCTTTGACGCCCACTTCGCTTAGTGAACTCGGAATTCCGACATCTTTAGAAAGCTCAGAAACGGCTCTGACTGCTGCTTTTCGGGCTTCATCAAGCGACATAGATTCGGTGCCAACAACACCCATGGCTTGGGCGATATCGCGATATTTTTCGCCTGTATGAGCCGCATTGTATTCCATAATAGTTGGCAAGATAATCGCATTCGCAACCCCATGAGGCGTGTCATACCAAGCCCCCAGCGGATGCGCCATGCCGTGAACTAGACCTAAACCAACATTTGAGAATCCCATTCCCGCGATGTACTGGCCTAACGCCATTTTTTCGCGTCCTACTGCGTCACCTTTTACCGATGAACGAAGCGATCCCGCGATGATTTTAATCGCTTTTAAGTGTAGCATATCCGTCAATTCCCAAGCCGCATTCGTGATATAGCCTTCGATGGCATGCGTTAAAGCGTCCATACCCGTTGCGGCACAAAGCGATTTCGGCATTGACATCATCATATCGCTGTCAACAAATGCCACGAGCGGAATGTCATGCGGGTCCACACAAACGAACTTGCGCTGCTGCTCCTCATCCGTGATCACATAGTTTATCGTCACTTCCGCCGCCGTTCCCGAAGTCGTTGGTACTGCAAAAATTGGAACGCTAGGCTGCGTCGTATTTGCCTCACCCTCTAAGCTTCGCACATCGCTAAACGTTGGATTCGTCGCAATAATCCCAATCGCTTTTGCCGTATCAATCGGGGAACCACCGCCAATCGCGATAATATAATCCGCGCCTGATTGTTGAAACGCGCCGAGCCCAGCTTTCACAACCGCGATCGTTGGATTCGGAATCGAGCCATCAAAAACCGCGTATGGCAACTGCTCCACGTCCAATAACGCCGTCACTTTTTGCACAATTCCATGCTCAACCAAAGCCTTATCCGTCACGATAAATGCTTTTTGAAAAGCCGATTTTCGGACCTCATCCGTGATTTTCCCTATCGCACCAGCGCCAAAATAAGAAGTTTGGTTCAAAATCATTCTGTTAACCATCTAATTGCTCCTCCTCGATTATGCTGTTTTCTTCTGGTCCATATCGCTCTTCCTCGATCTCCTTCAGCGTCTTACCACGCGTTTCTGGCGCCAAAATCAGACCAATAATCAAGTGAATCACAAGGAAAATAATCATCACGACGCCCGCCGCTTTGAATCCTAAGAAAGTAATCATAGCCGGCACAACAAGCGAGATCAAACCAACACCGACACGTACCAATCCAAACATCATCCCTTGCACTTTTGCCCGATATTGCGTTTTGAAAAGTTCGCCAGCCCATAATCCGTAAAACGCTTGCGCTCCAAAACCAGCCGCAACACCCCACAAAATAATGAATAGCAACAATTCCGTCATTCCCATCGAACCAAACGTCAAGATAATCCACGCCACAATTCCCATGACAGCACCGATTCCAAATAACAACTTGCGGTTCATCTTATCGCCCAATTTAATGAAGACAAAGTACGTCGAAAGAATCGTGAATACCCACAGTGTTCCTTGCAACAAGTTCGCGTGCGCCGACGTCAATCCGCCAACCACTTGATAAATATACGGCATGAAATAACCCATCACACCTGCGACTAAATTCCAGAAAAAGTAGATACCGAGCACGAGCGTAATCGCTTTTCGGTTCGCTTTAATCGTAAATAACTCCTTAATCGAGACTTTTTTACCCACATTCTCGGCTTTTGCATCCTCTTTTTTCTGATCTTCCCAAACGGTCGACTCATTTATTTGCTGTTGTAAAACCCATGTAATGAGAGCGATCACAAACAGCATTCCAAAAATAATTCGACTTCCCAACAAGCCAAGTGGCGCCATTAGTACCGCCAAAAACAGCATTACTGCAGGCCCTACCGACCAAGCCAACTGCCCATATCCAACATGTGCCGCCCGATCTTTTGCCGGCGCTTCTTCCGCGATATACGTCCAAGCCGCTGGAATCGCTGCTCCGACCGCTATCCCCGTGATAATATACCCCGTCAATAACATGCCAAAATTCATTGACAGCGCTATCAAAAGCACACCAATCATATACACAATTAAATCATATTTATAGATAAATTTCCGTCCATATTTATCAACCAAAGCCCCACCAATAAAGGCACCGACAGCCGAGCCGAATCCGTTCGCACTAACCGCCCCGAGCAAGCCAACAGATGCATCCGATAGATTCAAATAATTCACCCATAATGTCAGTCCCCCAGCCGCCGCAACAATCGATCCAGCCTCCAGAAAATTAGACATCGACACAGTTAGAGTGGCTTTTAAACTTCCTTTACCTGCATTCGCCATACTTTTTCCTCCTCTTTATGTTACGCAAGATAAAAAACAGATGTTAGATTTTTCGAAACTGGGCTGTTGTCATCATTTGTTTCCATCAACGGCTCCATGTACGCCCACCATTTTTTGCAAATTTCAGTCGATGCTATTTTGTCATATTTTTCTCTATTTTCCACTTCTAAGTACGCGAACAAAACATGTGTATTATCATCCATAAAAATCGAATAATTCTGCGCGCCATGTTCCTTCAGGGCTTGCTCCATTTCTGGCCATAAATCATCGTGCCTCGCCTTGTATTCCTCCGCAAAACCGTCTTTTAAGTACATAATCGATGCTATTCTTTCCATGTTGCGACTCCTCCTATTATTTAGGGAGCGCAGACTAGCCGCTCCCCTGCATAGTTTACTTCACGCCTACTTGCAAATATCCCGATTTCGCAGTGACACCAAATGCATCCGCTAAATCTTGTAATTGTTGATCCGTAATCGTTTGGCGCGCGCCACCTTGTGCTTGCACTAACGTATAAACTTCCGCAGCCTTCTCAGCCGTTTCGATCAAACCAAATACTTCGTCCATCGTACTTCCCGCTCCAAAAATTCCGTGATGTGGCCAAATAACCAATCGGAATTCGCGCATTTTCGCAGCCGTCGCCATCCCAATCGCGTCCGTTCCAGGCACCATCCAAGGTAAAATCCCGACACCTTCTGGGAAAACAACGATACATTCCGTACACATTTGCCATAAAGTACGCGTAAAATCACGTTCTTCCAGCGAATGCGTAAATGTCATCGCGATAATATTCGTCGCATGATTATGCATAATAATACGGTGCTCCGGATCAATTTTCAAGCGTTCGATGTGGCTCATGAAATGCGCCGGCAACTCACTCGTTGGCACGCCACCATCCGTGAAGCCCCACAGCAATTCAACACTTTTACCCGTCTCGGCAACTCGGATAATACCAAGATTCACATCAGGCGCATCGATGACATTTTTGAAATACTTGCCAGAACCCGTCACGATAAAATATTTCCCCGCAAGCGCCGTCGCATCAAAAATCATCGGAATCGTGCGAATCACTTGGTTCGGATTAATATACTCACCAACCTCCGCCTCCGTAAGCAGATAACTGATGTTTCCGCCATTTCTTTCATCCCAACCTAGACGATATAAATTCGCCGTTACTTTCATCATTTCCTGTACAAATGGTGCTGCTACAATATCTTTACTCAATTCCAATTGCCTCCTCAGACCGTTTTACCAAAACATTTTCTTCATAATCCTTCACTTCTTTTAACCAAGCCTCGCGAACAGGCACGTTTTGCGCCTCGCAATAATAATCCCAAACCGCCGCAAAAGGAAAGTCCTTCAATTCCTCAGTCAGCGCCAATCGTGACGTATAATCGCCATCCAATTCAATTTTGCGAAGATATTCGGTCGGCTCAAGCATTGCTTTTAAAAGAGATTTCAACGTGTTTCGCGTCCCAATAACCCACGCAGCCACACGATTAATCGTTGCATCGAAGAAATCCAAACCGATATGCGTTTTGCCCAGCAAGTCATTGCGAACCAACTCACGCCCAATTTCCTGCAACTCATCATCCATAATCACGACATGATCGCTGTCCCAACGCACCGGACGACTAACATGCAACAGAATTCCCTCACTAAACAAAGATAACGATGACAGCTTGTTCGAAATCACTTCCGTCGGGTGGAAATGCCCCGCGTCCATACAAATCAACTTATTCCGCGTAATTCCATACCCCATGTAAAACTCGTGCGATCCCACCGTATAAGCCTCAGCGCCAAGTCCAAACAACTTACTTTCTACCGCATCCAGCGTATACTTCCGGTCCAACTCCTCCGCAAAAATCGTATCGAGCGACTCCATCAAACGCTTACGAGGCGCTAGACGATCAATTGGATTATCCTTGAAACCATCAGGAACCCAAAAATTATTGACCGAAGTTTGCCCTAATTCTTCACCAAAGTAAGCCGCAACCTTCCTAGCCCGTTTCCCATGCTCAATCCAAAAATCACGAATCTTCTTATCTGGATGACTCAGCGTGAAACCATCTTCCGAGTTAGGATGTGAGAAAAATGTGGGATTGAAATCCAAACCAAGACCTTGCTCCTTCGCCCAATCCACCCATTTCGCATAATGCGCCGGCTCAATCTCGTCCAAATCAACTTTTTCATCCGTATCCACATACATCGCGTGCAAATTCACCTTATGTTTCCCAGGAATCAGCGAGAAAGCCTTCTCCAAATCTTGGCGTAACTGTGCTGGCGTATGCGCGGCACCAGGATAATTTCCCGTCACCGAAATCCCGCCCGTCAGCTCTTGATCCGGATTCATAAACCCAGTCACATCATCACCTTGCCAACAATGCATCGAAATTTTCACATCCGCCAAACGCTTCAAAACATCATCCACATTCACGCCATACTTCGCATATTCCTCTTTTGCCCAAGCGTACTGTTGTTGTAATTTCTCGTTTCCCATCTTATAAAGCCTCCTGTTTCCCAGATATATTTTTGTACTTTGCTCGAATTTCCATCATATTTATACCATCACCCGGCGCATACGTAGTCATCGGTGTCGACCTGCGAATCAGCTCCCGAACTGCCGATATATCCTGAGCCTCACCACTCGCAATCAACTGCACTGCCAAATTTCCAAGCCCAGTCGCCTCGGTAGGTCCCGCATGCACCGTAATCCCCGTCAAATCTGCCGTCAACTGGTTCAAAATCGCAATGTTTGCGCCACCACCAATAATATGGAGATGTCCGATTTCCTGCCCCGTTAGCGCCTGCAACTGCTCAATCTGAATCGCATACTGAATCGCCAAACTATCATAAATAACACGCGCCAATTTTCCCGGTGTTTGTGGGATTTCCTGTCCAGTCTCCATACAATACGCCTGAATCTCCGCAATCATATCCGTTGGGTTCAAAAAGCGATAATCATCCACTCCAATCAAAACTCCAAAGGGCTCCTCACGCGCCGCTAACTCCGCAAGTTCTGCATAACTATACGCATAATCCTGCATTCGCGTGACCTCTTGAATGAGCCACAGCCCCATGATGTTTTTCAAGAAACGGAACGTATCATACGCGCCCCACTCATTCGTGTAATTCGCCGCAAACGCCTCCGCACTATTAATCGGATTCGCCAACTCCGCTCCAAGAAGCGACCATGTCCCACTCGACAAGAAGGCCCAATCATCACCAACACCAGGCGCTCCAAGCACTGCCGAAGCCGTGTCATGTGTCGCAACCGCAATCACATCACAATCCGGCAAATCATACTTCTCATGCCACTCCGACGAAACCTTACCCAACATCTCACCCGGCTTCACAAACCGCGCAAACTGCCCAGCATCCAATCCCACTAAATCCAACAAATCCACATCAAACTGTTTCGTATGTAAATGCAACATTTGCGTAGAAGAAGCATTCGTAACCTCCGTCACACGCTTACCAGTCAACAAATACCCCAAATAATCAGGTACCATCATAACCGTATCCGTCCGAGCCTTAAGCCCCGCATCCTCCACATACAACTGATACAACGAATTAAACTGCAAAAATTGAATTCCCGTTTTCGCATAAATATCCGCAGCTGGCACCTTTGCCACAACCGCATCCATCGCAAAATCCGTTCGCTTATCACGATAACTAACCACCTCATGTAACCGCTTTCCTTCTTTATCTAGCAAACAGTAGTCCACTGCCCACGTATCAATACCTAACGTACAACTCGTGACACCAGTCTTCTTCAACTTCTCCAAGCCAATCAATATATTTGTGAAAATATGATCAATATCCCATAAACATTGACCATCAACTTCCGTGAAACCATTTTTAAAACGGTGAATCTCTGTCAGCTCAATCTTCCCATTCACTAGCTCGCCCATAAGCAGACGCCCACTCGATGCGCCAACATCCACAGCCACATGTTTCAAAAGCTCCTCCTCCTTCACACTTTTAATTTATAAACCAAGAATACACCGAATCCGTCACTAAGTCAACATTTTTATTTATCATTTTGTAGTTTTGTGTTGTTTTTATGTGGTTTTCAATTAAGGCTTGCTTGTGAATGTGCTATTGTTTACAATGAAATAGACAAGGATGTGATGAAAATGCTTGCTTTCGAGCGAAAAGACAAAATACTATCAGAAATAAAGAAAAACAAGAAAGTCCACGTATCCCAACTAGCCAAAATTTTCAATGTATCCGAAGAAACGATTCGGCGCGATTTAGACAAATTGGAGAAAGAAGGCATCGTGGACCGCAGTTACGGCGGGGCAACACTCAGCCAGCACACAAATGAAGATTTGCCATACGCAACCAGAAACGTCATCAACGTCGATGAAAAGAAGAACATCGCAACAAAAACAACATCACTCATCAAGACCGGCGATTCCCTCATTGCAGACACGAGTTCCACCGTTTTCGAGGCGCTGAACCTACTCGTCCGTGAGAAAGAGAATCTCACCATCATTACCAACTCGATCACGGCAGTCGAATTACTCGCCAAGTTCAAAGTCCACCTCATTCTGACTGGCGGAACCCTGCGCACCAAGTCCAACTCACTCATCGGTTCCGACGCAGCCAACACGATCAGCCGCTATTTTGTGGACTATGCGATCATCAGCTGCAAAGGCCTCTCCATGGAAAATGGCATCACCGATTCCAACGAGCCCGAAGCCGAAATCAAAAACCACATGCTAAAGCGCGCTAACAAAGTGATACTAGTAGCCGATTCCTCCAAATTCGACAAAAATGCCTTCATCAAAATCGTCGACATTTCAGAAATCGACTACCTCATCACCGACCAAGAACCAACACACGAATGGCAACAGTTTTTGAAGGAAAAAGATGTAACGCTGATTTACTAACAATACAGATTTCCCATTAAATTTATAACAAAAGAGGCTAGCGTGTAGGATGATTATGAAATCACCTGCACGCTAGCCTCTTTTGTTATACTTATTGTATCAATGCTTGCCTTTTCGCCAGTAATACACACCGTATGCGAGTAAAATACCTCCAAGCACGACGCTCCAATCTGTCGCTTGATCACCAGTATTCGGTAATGTTTCGCTAGCGGGGTACATGCGATCGCTACTCGGTAATGCGTTGGTTGTACCTGTATTTGTGAGTACCGCAGAAGGCGCAATCACTGGCTTGGCTGATTCTTCGGCTGGCGTTATCGTCTCTGGCTTCGGAATGGTTGGTGGGATAACTACTTTGTCCACCGGTTGTGGATCCACAGGAGGAACCACGATGATTTCCCCTTTTTTGTCCGCTTGATAGAGGTAGGTCACCTGTTGGGGTTCCTCGCTATACATCCCTGTTTCTTGTCCCGTGACGCGAAGGAGGTGATAGCCAGCGATATCTTTGGCTGTGGTCTGATACGATGCTCCTTCTGCTCCCGTTAAAAGAACGGCTGGGGCGAGTGTTTTCCCATCGGTATCCATATACGAAACGGTGACGGTTTGCCCTTGTGTTTGTGCATAGCGATAGGTCACGGTTTGCGCTGCTAGTGTAAAGGTTCCAGATGCATTGGCTGGTGTATGTTGCAGCGTATAATGGGCAATCGTTGGCGCTTCTGCTTGATAAGTATCATCAAACGTACCGTCCAACTGCGTCTCTGGCGCAAGGGCTTTGCCTTGTTCATCGACGTACTGTACCGTAATAGGCTTACCAGCTGTCGCTGTATACATAAAGTTTACCGTCTGCGCGGCATCTGTGAAGGAGCCTTGTGCATTCTCAGGCTGTTTTGTTAAAATGTACCCCAGGATATCTTTAGTTTTTGCGGTGTACGTCGCATCCAGTTTTCCTGTGAGTGTTTCCGCTGGGGCAAGCGTTTTTCCTGTGTTGCTCGTATAGTGAACGGTGACCGCCGCCGCTTCTGCTTTATCGTAGACGAATGTGATGGTTTGCGGGGTTTCGGAATACGTCCCCGTCGCGTTCTTTGGTGTCTCCGTCAAGGCGTAGGTTGGGATAGCTACTGTTTGGGCTGTGTAGGACGTACCATATTCGCCAGTCAACGTCGTTTCTGGTGCCAACGTATGTCCAGCTGCATCGACGTATTGTACGGTGACAGGCGCTGCTTCCACGATTTCATAAGGTACGGTGACTATCCCGCCGTTACGGAGTGCTCCTTTTTCATCTCGTTCTCGGTAAGAAAAGCTGACAGTTCCCGTTGGTTGCGTAGGCAGGGTCGGCCAGACAAACTGTTGCCCTCCTTCTTGATACGTTCCGCCATCATTAACGGCGTCAGGGGGAAAGGTCGTCCCATGTGTGGACAAAACAGGATTAGGGAGTATCAGTTGCGATTTCCCTGTTTTTTGAACAGGTAGTGTGACCTTTTGACTGTAAGATATAATCGTATTGCTTTCCCAGTCCAACATACTTACATCTAAAATATGATTATTGGTAAGACTTATTGTTGTATTATGAATACTTGCCAAAGGGGAGGCATCCGAAATTTCATTATAAGACAATCCTAACTCCTTTATGCTGGGGGATAGGGTGGAGGCAAAGTTGGCACTTTGGATCTGATTGCGCCCTAAGATCAATAGTTCCAAATTTTTTAGAGCCGTTAAATCAGGCACTTGTTGAATCGCGCACCAATCTCCTCTAAAGGTTTTTAAAGCGGTCAATGTTGATAGCGTACTTATATCCGATAAGTCTTCATTTCCTGATAGGGAGAGAAATTCAAGCTTCGTTAAATTGGCAAGGGGGGTTATGTCTCGTATGTCAGAACCGCTATTGCCACCCTCGGCGCTTAAACTTCTTAAATTCGTCGCATATTGAAGTCCCTCTAAACTGGAAACCTTCCTCCCCAACTCTATACGAAGTCCTTTTAACTCTTTCATCTTCCCTCGTGTGATGGGAGTTGAGTATATTTCCAATGCATCTCTAATCGCTGCTTCTAAATCCTCATCAGGGAATATCACGGCTTCATTATCCGTTGCCTCCGCGGCTGCTGGTACGGAAGCCATTGGCAACATCGTAGCAGGTATGTCTAAGGTAAACGCGACACAACTAACCGTTAGCACCACGAGCGCTCTCTTTTTCCACTTCTTCTTTTTCTCCATCCTGTTTCTCCTCCTCCCTAACCCTATATCAAAGTAACAGGAAACATCTGTAAAAGTTGCCCATTTGCGTTATATCCACACACGTACACGATACTCGTTTCAAAAATCTTCCCTTTTGCGTAATATTGAAAAGTCTCCTCTGTCAAAGGCGCGACCTTGCTTAACGATTCGTTGTTGATTTGAAGCGTCAATGATTTCAATTGCCATTCTGGTTTGGCATGAAGCTGATACATCCCCTTTACAAAGCCATCTACTGGGAATACAGCCGATTGGAAAGTAGGAACCTCTACCTGTAAGGGCATCTCGTGTAACATCCGTCCAGATGCATAGGCGCGCAACGTTAGTACATCCCCCAATGCAAAATCTGTCGCATTGACATAAAAGGTCACTTGTTTTTCTTCTGATGCAGAATTGGCATACCCGCTAGCACCAGAATGAGCACTTCCATTTCGATAAAGCGTCAACGTGGTCAATGGCTCTGCTGATTTTGCTAGGGTTACTGTCAGGCTTTGCGTTTTTCCAAGCTTCACTTTAGACACGTCTTTGATGCTCGTTACATACAGTGGCACTGGTTGAATATCGATAATCGTGGTCCCGTGATAAGCGATAATTTCTACTCGCTGATCAGAAAATAAAATTAAGCTTTTCGCAAAATGTTGCCAGTCCATTTGCGTGGTATCCCAATAAGCAGGATTGCCTTTTAAATCACCATCCACACGCAGGTGTAACGCCATTTTCCCAGAAAAGCGCGCACGAATAGTCTGGTCGAAAGTTCCTTTAATATAGTCATCTTTTTGCGTGGTGAAAGGTCGAATGTCTTTCAAAATAGCCGTATAAATAGGTGTTTCTGCCAACATAAGCGGATACCCTTGTTCCTGTTGTAAAAGGACGCGCAGTTGGGCTGGCATGGTAAGCAACGCCGTCGGATCTTCTGCTTGTAATGTGACATGGTAGACTTCCCCCGCTACACCTAATTGCCGTTCCATTTTCAACACTCGGATAAGCAACGTGCGGGCATCCGCGTTCGCTTGGAAGACCTTGTCCCATTGTGAAAGATCAGAAACATCTTTTGGTCGTACAAAGGCTGTTTCTGGGACTGAAGTAAGATCGAGACGTCCTTCGATAATGACCTGAGCTGGATTAGCTTGTTGGCGGGCAGTTGTCAACGCAAGCCCTGCATAAAGGACAGGAATATCGACACTATCTATGGACTGTTTCTCCGCATCAAGCGCGATGAGTTGTACTTGATCGCGCACCGTTTGCACATACTTTTGAAGATACAACGTTAAAGAGGCTTGGCCTGGAGTTTGTGCTAACGACGTCGCAGAAACGGTAGCAACGACCACCTGATTGACTAGGAGTTGGGCGCTCTGCATTTTGCCACCATAATAGCCAATCTTTATTTCCGCTTTTGTACTCAGTGAATAGGTAGGAATATCTGTCCAGACCTCTGCAGTAGAAACAGGTGGTACCCATTTAGCAACTAGATCCCCATAGATATCTCGCGCTTCGATGGTCCATTTCTTTTGTCGGGTCATCCCGCTAGGAACTGGATAATAGAAAGAAGTATCTGAATATAGCGGCGTAGATCCCACGCGTTTGCCATCCAAAACACTATGTAGCGCATGTACCAGGTTTCGATTATCTGACATGCGGACTAGAACAGAAGTATCCTCTAGATGGTAAGAACGGCTAGTAAGTAGTTGACTTTGAAGAATAGGGATACGAATTTCATCTAAAATCATATCTTCATCGGCAATATTGACTTTTTTCCCTAAAGCTTGCAGACGCACATCCTCCGTGTTCACCGTCACCTGATTCTTTATATAATACTGAAAATGGACTGCTCCATTCGCATCCCGAGTCACGGCCACCTCTTGCGTCGGCTGTCCATCAATGACTAAACGAATCGTGTTCACCGCTTCCGTTCGAAGCCACTTCCCGTATAACCAATCTTGCCCCCACGTATAATCCTGCGCTTCCAATCCTTTAGCATAGACTTTCCCCACATATTCTTCCGTATAAAACGCTGGCATCCCGCTTAATGGCGCATAGGTCGAAAAATAGCGAATGGATTGTCCCGCTTCTAACGGCGCGGATAACTGCGTTTCAAAACGTTCAGCATGCACTGGATAAGGTGATAGAGAAGTCGTGCCAAGATAGAGCGAGCGCCATTTCAAAGTGTCCCATTCATTCCATTGAAACAAAGTGTCTCCCTCGTGTAACGGATAATACGTCGCAAACGTTTCCGACGGCCGAACGTTTTTTAAAACCTCCGTAGGTGTCACATTCGTTGAAAATTCCTCATGAAAAGCAAAAGGCAACATTGGTTGATGTGTGTACCGGTCTTTCTTTTTCCGAATCTGATTTTTTCGAATGGTTGACCCCGCAGCAAACGGTTGATTGGTACGACAGAAGAAGAAAGCCCTTCTAGGATCTATTGTAAAGTCCCCGTCAAATTGATTATAGTCAAAATGAAACAGTCCAATATTTCCAAGATGAAAAACGTGAAAAGCGCGGTTAAGGGAAGAAAATGTGTTTTTACTCACATTGAATTCCAGGACTTTATATACTTGTTTTTGTTTCTGAACATCAGGAGGCGTACGGAAAAATATAGGCGTGCCTTGTTGAGCAGGCAACAAAGCATCTTGTTGGTATTTCTGATCAATGATGTTCTCACGAAAATCGATTTTTTTAGTGTATCGGAAATTCTTGTTATCTGATATATCGCCTCCGATGACTAACATGTTATTGGTAATGTTGTAGAATCGGTTTTGTTGAATCGTAAAAGAACCCGTCGCTTTCGTCTCATCCGCTGTATCGGTGGAGCCATACAATACAATGGCTTCTTCGATATCATTAAAAGTATTGTCTTTAATCGTGGCGCCATGGCAAGCTGTCAGGTATAAGCCGTTATCTACCGCCTTTTGAAAGGTATTTCCGCTAATGATGAAATCGCTTTCTTTCAAAGCGTAACCAACACAAGTAATCCCTTGCACAATCGGTTTTTTCTGATCTAGGTCCCACTCTTCTTGACCTATGATATCCGGTTTAGGTGTCCCTGCTGGTGAAGGTCCGAAGTGATTATTTCGAATCACGAAATTGGAAGAGGTGTATCCTTCAATGGTGATACAGCGGTTTAATTGACGAGCAGTGTAGACCATCTCATCATTTCCATTATCCCCAATAGGTAAACCTGGATCTAAATTGATAAAATGGCAGCCCTCAATGGTGACTTGTTGACATTCACTGAAGTATAGGGCACTATCATTTTTTTGATTTTCGGTCACGCTAATCCTATTAAAAGTATAGTTTCTAAAAATACAATTGCGAATCGTCACCTGTTGACAACCTGTCAATTTGAGTCCGAAATGACTATTCTTATTAAGATCAAAGACTACATTTTCAATGGTGATGTCTTTCAACGGGATATATGCACCAGTGTTGTTTTTTTGGGCTGTGATCTTTACTAGAGCATCTAACCAGATCATATCTCCCGTGGAATGCGCTTGAATCGTCGTATAGCCTATAAGCTCATCCAAAGATGTAACTGGGGTTGTAACAATTAGTTTTGACATAGGCATAAAGCCTCCTTAATTAAACTCAAAAACAGGCATGCTATTTTTGGCAAACTAATTGTAACATAAACTAACACATAAAAAGAGGCGCACCATTACAACAAACAGTCATAAAAACAAGATAAATAAAGCAAAGATTCTAAACTTAGACACATTTGGCGAAAAGTAATATGGTAAACTAAAGAGGATAGACAAAAAGAGCGTATTAGATTGCAAAGAGATGATAACATACCTTTTTAAAGAGATATTGATGACATAGGAGGAGAAACAGGATGGAGAAAAAGAAGAAGTGGAAAAAGAGAGCCCTCGTGGTGATAACGGTTAGTTGTGTCGCGTTTACCTTAGATATACCTGCTACGATGTTACCAATGGCTTCCGTACCAGCAGCGGCAGAGGCAACGGATAATGAAATCGTGGTATTCCCTGACGAGAATTTAGAGATAGCAGTCCGTAGCACATTAGAATCAGGCGCCAAACCTATCACCCGAGGGATGATGAAACAATTAAATGGGCTTCGCATTGAGGATGGATGGGGGATTTCCAGTTTAGAGGGGCTTCAATATGCGACGAATTTAAGAACTTTAAGCGCAAGTGGGGGAAGTGGCTGTGATATACGGGATATAAGCCCCCTTGCCAATTTAACGAAGCTTGATTTTCTCTACTTGGCAGGAAATGCACACTTATCGGATATAAATACACTATCAACGCTGACTGCCCTGAAAACGTTTAGAGGAAATGAATGTGCGATCCAACAAGTCCCAGATTTAACAGCACTAAAAAATTTAGAAATATTAGAGTTACATCGTAATCAGATCCAAAATGCTGAATTTGTAAGCACTCTATCTCCAAGTATTCGGGACTTGACATTAGATTATAATGAAATCTCGGATGCCTCCCCTTTGGCAAGTATTCATAATACGACAATAAGTCTTACCAATAATCATATTTTAGATGTAAGTATGTTGGACTGGGAAAGCAATACGATTATATCTTACAGTCAAAAGGTCACACTGCCTGTTCAAAAAACAGGAAAATCGCAACTGATACTCCCTAATCCTGTTTTGTCCACACATGGGACGACCTTTCCCCCCGACGCCGTTAATGATGGCGGAACGTATCAAGAAGGAGGGCAACAGTTCGTCTGGCCGACCCTCCCTACGCAACCAACGGGAACTGTCAGCTTTTCTTACCGAGAACGAGATGAAAAAGGAGCGCTCCGTAACGGCGGGATAGTCACCGTACCTTATGAAATCGTGGAAGCAGCGCCTGTCACCGTACAATACGTCGATGCAGCTGGACATACGTTGGCGCCAGAAACGACGTTGACTGGCGAATATGGTACGTCCTACACAGCCCAAACAGTAGCTATCCCAACCTACGCCTTGACGGAGACACCAAAGAACGCGACGGGGACGTATGCCGAAACCGCGCAAACAGTCACATTCGTCTACGATAAAGCAGAAGCGGCGACGGTCACCGTTCACTATACGAGCAGCACAGGAAAAACGCTTGCCCCAGCGGAAACACTCACAGGGAAACTGGACGCGACGTACACCGCAAAAACTAAAGAAATCCCGGGGTACATTTTAACAAAACAGCCTGAGAATGCACAAGGCTCCTTCACAGATGCCGCGCAGACGGTAAACTTTATGTATACAGCGACAGCTGGCAAGCCTATTACGGTACAGTATGTCGATGAACAAGGCAAAGCTCTTGCGCCAGAGACGCAGTTGGACGGTACGTTTGATGATACTTATCAAGCAGAAGCGCCAACGATTGCCCATTATACACTGCAACATGCACCAGCCAATGCATCCGGAACCTTTACACTAGCAGCACAAACCGTGATCTATCGCTATGCACAAACACAAGGGCAATCCGTCACCGTTTCGTATATGGATACCGATGGAAAAACACTCGCCCCAGCCGTCCTTTTAACGGGAGCAGAAGGAGCATCGTATCAGACAACAGCCAAAGATATCGCTGGCTACCACCTCCTTCGCGTCACGGGACAAGAAATGGGGACATACAGCGCGGAGCCTCAACAGGTAAGTTACCTCTATCAAGCGAACAAAGTAAAAACGGCTGTAGTTCCACCTCCTGTGGATCCAAAAACAAAAGGAAAATTGACCAATCCAGTTATTGATCCCTCTACGGTACTACGAAAAACAAGCACAAGAAACGAATTAGTTAGCGGTAATCGGATCTATCCTGCTGGAAAAACGTTACCTAACACCGGTGATAAAACGACAGACGGGAGCATGCTTCTAGGAGGCCTATTGCTTGCATATAGTGTATACTACTGGCGAAAAGGCAAGCGTTGAAATAAATAAAAAGGCTAGAGCATAAAGTCGGTTCAATACTACCTAGCTACTAAAAAAGTATAGAGAACAACAATAAGGACTGTAAACATCTAGATTCCATGTTTACAGTCCTTTTTAAATTATTAACTTCTCAATCCGCGACCTTTTTCAACTAGATACCAACAAATCGCATAGAGCACCACGATAAATAGTATCAAAATCGCCATCGACCACAAGACCGAAATATCCGTTTTTCCAAGAAAGCCGAACCGGAACCCTGAAATCATATACACAATCGGATTGACTTTTGAAACGGCTTGCCAAAATGGTGGTAACATCGAAATCGCGTAAAATACGCCACCCAAGTACGTTAATGGCTGCAAAACGAACGTCGGAATAATCGACACATCATCAAAAGACTGCGCGAAAATCCCGTTCAATAGCCCCGCTAACGAGAATAAAATCGCTGTCATGAGTAGCGTAATAATGACCAATAACCATGAATGCACATGCAGTGGTACAAAGAACAGCGAAACCATCGTGACAAGCGCCCCAACGAGAATACTTCTGCCGATTCCGCCGAGAACAAAGCCCCAAATAATGACATGTGTCGGCACGGGCGCGATCAATAACTCCTCAATATTTTTCTGGAACTTCTGCGAGAAGAACGAGGAAGATACATTGGAATAAGAACTAGTAATAACAGACATCATAATAAGTCCGGGTACAATAAATTCCATATACGAGAATCCGCCGACCTGACCGATTCGCCCGCCGATCAAATTCCCAAAAATAACAAAGTATAGCGATGTCGTAATCACTGGTGGCACTAAGGTTTGAATCCAAATACGCATATAGCGATTGGTTTCTTTAGCAGCTAAGCTTTTTAAGGCTGTAAAATAAAGATTAAACATGTTTCCCCTCCGCTTGATGTGTCTCGTCTGTGATTTTCAAAAATAGTTCTTCCAATCGATTCGATTTATTCCGCATCGAAAGAACCTGTATCCCTTGCTTTGTGAGCTTCTCAAACAACTCGTTAACTCCCTGATCGCGCTCCACTTCCACAGAAAGCGTCTGATCATCCTCCAAACAACTCTTATATCCCGTAATCTCAGGTTTTTTATCAAAAGGTGCCAAATCAAAAATAAACGTTTCAAATTGCAGTTTCCCTAGCAAAGTCTTCATACTCGTGTTTTCAATCAACTCACCCGACTGAATAATCCCGATATTCCGGCAAAGCATTTCCGCCTCTTCCAGATAATGCGTCGTCAAGATAATCGTTGTCCCACCTGCATTCAACTCTCGCAGATAATCCCACATCTCACGTCTCAGCTCAATATCCACACCCGCTGTCGGCTCATCCAAAATAAGCAAACGCGGCTTATGCATCAAAGCCCGCGCAATCATCAATCTCCGCTTCATCCCGCCAGAAAGCATCCGCGCACGCACATCACGCTTTTCCCACAGGCCAGATTGCTTCAAATACGTCTCGCTCCGTTTCAACGCCTCTTTCCGAGAAACCCCATAATATCCCGCCTGATTCACAACAATTTGCTGAACCGTCTCAAACGGATTAAAGTTAAACTCTTGCGGCACCAACCCAATCTGCTGTTTCGCACGCACTAAATCCGTATCAATATCATAATCAAAAACCTTCACTTTTCCCGATGTCTTATTAACAAGCGACGTAATAATCCCGATTGTCGTAGATTTTCCGGCACCATTTGGCCCCAACAAGGCATAAAAATCTCCTTCTTCGACCGCTAAATCAATCCCGCGCAACGCCTCAACACCCGTCGCGTATACCTTTTTCAAGCCTGTTATCTCCAGTGCATATGTCATTTAATAACTATCTCCTTATTCATATCATTCTGTCCATCATTAGAAAGCAATTTCGCCATAGTTTCCATAAAATCCTTCACAAAATCCTCACGCAACGTATAATAATGCCACTGACTCTTCTTAGTCACCGAAACAATCCCTGCCTTCTCCAGCGCCTTCATATGATGAGAAAGCGTTGGCTGCGTAAAATCAAAATGCTCCAACACATCACACCCACACAAACACCCACTAGAAAGCAAATCAATAATCTTCATCCGATTCGGATCAGCCATAGCCTTAAGCACCAACGAAGTCCTCACATAATCCATCTCTACCCTCCATACATAAATACTCACCTATGTTGAATATAGATTACCATGAATATAAAGTCAAGAATAAAAAACCCCCAGAACAGCGAAAACCACCATTCCAAAGGTCTAAAAAAATTTCTAAAGCTCCGAAGTATCCCACCAAACCTTCAGCGAGCCGACAAATGCTTAGATGCTAGGCAAAGACGAGTACCGAAGCGGAATGTACGATTTGTACATGAGCATCGGAACACAGTCTTTAACAACGCAGATGAGCGTTTGTCGGCTCGCTGAGCCTTATAGGAGGTGGTTCATGTGACCAATTTCCATCACCCAATAAGATCCCATAACTACAACAATCGCAATGAATGCTGCAAAAAGAATGTTACCGACTTGGATACGTCCATTTTGGCCTTCCGTCATGTGCATGAACATTAGTAGTTGCAATGCTGCTTGAATGAACGCGAAGATGAAGATAACCGTAATGATTACTGATTTACTTAACGTAGATTCGAATACAACCCAGACAGCTAGCAATGTTAACGCGATCGATAGGGCAAAACCAACGATATGTTTCCACGGAATGCCTTCTTCAACATGTGCCGTGTTCGCTTTATTTTTCGCCATATTAATTCACCATCCCTAACAGATAGACACCTGTGAAGATGAAAATCCACACAACGTCTAGGAAATGCCAATAAAGGCTTGAAATGAATACTTTTGATGCTGCTTGAGCTGTTAGACCACGCATTTTTATTTGAATTAAGATAAACGTAATCCAGAATAAACCAATCGTTACGTGGAGACCATGGGTTCCCAGTAAAACGAAGAACGCGGACCAGTAAGAGCCAACTTTTAGCGTAACGCCTTCCATCACATAATGCGTAAACTCATAAATCTCAAAGCCTACGAATCCTGCACCAAGAAGTAGCGTAATGATGGAATAAATCATCATGTTCTTGACGTTACCTTTGCGCATCTCACCAATAGAAAGACCACACGTAAAACTACTTGTTAAAAGTAGGAATGTCATGATTAGAACGAGCGGTAACTCGAACATCTCGGACGGTGGGTGACCCGCGTTGGAGCCACCACTATACATTACAAAATATGTTGCGAACAATGTTCCGAATAACGCAATCTCGGCGCCTAGGAAAATCCAGAAGCCTAGAATGTTTAAACTACCTTGTTCCGATTGATATTCTAACGGAAGGCTGGAATTTTCTCTTATAGGTTCCATGGGTTACCCTCCTTTATGCCAGTTTTAAATTCACGTGCTGCTTGTTCTTCTGTCGCGACAATCTCAGCAACTTCAACATGATAACCATCGTCTTTCTTGAACGAACGATATGCCATACACGCGAGCATGCCTAGACCGCCAAGAATACCTAACCAGTACCAATAAAATACTAGTCCAAATCCGGCAACAAACAAGCACACAGACATCATAAAGCCAAGTAATGTATTGCTTGGCATATGGATATGTTTGTAGTCTTTACCGTCATCATACGTTTCACCGCGTTGTTTTTTCTCCCAGAAATCGTCAAGATCGTTCCATTCTGGTAATTTAGCGAAATTATATTTTGGTGGTACGGCAGAAGAGGTTGCCCACTCAAGCGTACGTGCATCCCATGGATCACCAGTTGTTTCGCGTTTAGAGTTTTTATGACTGTAGATAATATTCCAACAAAGAATTAAGAATGCGGCACCCATCAAGAATGCGCCTACTGTTGAAATAAAGTTAAGTGTAGTCCAGCCGTCGCCTTCAACATATGTGCTGATACGACGTGGCATACCATCAAGTCCTAGGAAATATTGCGGGAAGAAACATACGTTAAATCCAATCACAAATACCCAGAAGAACCACTTACCAATTTTTTCATTCAAACGATAACCAATAATCTTCGGATACCAGTAAATCAAACCTGCGAAACAGGAGAATACGGTTCCGGCGATTAAAACGTAATGGAAATGCGATACTAGGAAATATGTGTTGTGATATTGATAATCGGCTGCTGCCATCGCGAGCATAACCCCTGTAACCCCACCAATAACAAAGTTCGGTATGAAAGCCAGTGACCAAAGCATCGGTGTGGTGAAGGATATTCGCCCTTTGTACATGGTAAAGAGCCAGTTGAATATCTTGATCCCGGTCGGTATCGCAATCATCATCGTCGTAATTGAGAAGAATGAGTTAACTGCTGCTCCGGATCCCATTGTGAAGAAGTGATGGACCCAAACTAGGAAACTTAGCAAGGAAATCACGACAACTGCCGCGACCATCGCTGGATAACCAAATAGTTTTTTCTTCGAGAAGGTTGAGATAACCTCGGAGAATATACCGAATGCTGGCAAAATAACGATATATACTTCCGGATGTCCCCAAACCCAGAACAGGTTGGCCCACATCATCGGAATTCCGCCATTTGCAAGCGTGAAGAATGCCGTCCCGAATAGGCGGTCAAACGTCATAAGAGCTAGCGCCACAGTAAGTACTGGGAACGCAAATACAATAATTAAACAAGTGATCAGCGATGTCCACGTGAACATCGGCATTTTCATCAGAGTCATGCCTTTCGTTCGCATACGCAGAATCGTGACCATGAAGTTGATCCCGGTCATCAGTGTACCAATACCGGCGATCTGAACCCCGAGTAAGTAGAAGTTAATTCCATAACCTGGACTAAATTCCTCGGCGAGCGGTGCATAGTTAGTCCAACCAGCTGCTGGGCTACCACCAATTACGAAGGAAATATTGAACAACATTGCCCCCATAAAGAATGTCCAGAAACTCAAGTTGTTCAAGAATGGGAATGCCACATCACGCGCGCCAATTTGAAGCGGTACCGCGATGTTCATTAATCCAATAACGAACGGCATGGCCATAAATAAAATCATAATTGTTCCATGTGTTGTAAATACCTCATTGTAATGTTGCGCGTCAAGAAATTCCATTCCTGGCATCGCAAGCTGAGTACGCATCATAAGGGCGTCTACTCCACCACGGAAAAACATTAAAACTGCGGCTAAAAGATACATAATTCCAAGTCGTTTATGATCAACGGTTGCAATCCATTCTGTGAATAGCCATTTCCACTTCTTTGTATAAGTTAGTAACACGACGATACCAATGCTGACAAGAGCGATCGAAATTTGGGCTCCTAAAATCAGCGGGTCGCCGGTGATGATAAATTCATCTAAACTCATGTTGAAATACCCCCCTTTTTAGTGTCCCGATTGATCGTGATCTGTTGCTTCATCGGTTTTGATTTTGTCACCAATTTTTTTCATTTCTTCATCGTAATGCTTGTCTTTCTTGTAACCAGTGCCATTTGGAATAATCATTGGTTCCATATCCATTTGCTCAAAACGCGGGTTCGTAATTGTAACCGGACGTGCTGGCAAAATCGGCTTTGTCGTTCTTGTATCTTTTGCATTTGGATCATGTGGATTTGTTAGTTCAAAGCCGAAACGTTTATACGCATAGAAAACGTATTCTGGATCTGCGGCTGGATCAACAAACGCCATATGTGTGCCTGCATAAGATTGTGGTTTCACATTGCCTGGTAATAATAATTTATCATAGCGGTCTTGTGATAAAGTCGGCGAATCAGCTTTCGTTTTCAACGCCCATTTTTCGAAATCAGCTGGTTTTTGTGCGACAACATCAAATACTTGTCCGGCAAAACCTTCTCCGTTAAAGTTCGAGTTACGGCCTTTAAACGTGCCTGTTTCGTCAGCTTGCAAGTATAAATCCATCGTCATACCACTCATCGCGTACTTCTGTCCACCAAGTTGTGGCACCCAGAAACTCGTCATCGAGTCTGCCGCGGTAAGCTTGAATAATACCGGTCGATCAGTTGGAATATGTACATAGTTTACAGTTTCAATCGACTGATCTGGATAACTAAAGAACCATTTCCAGTTTGCGCTAGTCGCATAAATAACAATTGGATCCTTGTGTGAAGTAACCTCTGGCGCTTTTTCGTTCGCGTAAATCGTTTGCACTGTTGGAATAGCTAATGCAATAACGATCGCAACCGGAATCAACGTCCATAAAATTTCTAATTTCGTACTACCGTGCATGTTTGGTTCGTAGTTGGAATGATCTTTTCTCTCGCGGTATTTCGTAATCATAATAACGAATAACACGAAGATCGTGAGTACAATGATAAGCATGAAAATAATCGAATAAATGATTAGATCGCTTTGACTTTGCGCTACTGGACCTTTTGGATCTAGTACCGTCAAATCACCACAGCCGCTAAGAAGTCCAACAAAGACTAGCGAGACTGTAAGTAGCAATGACTTGAGCATTTTTGACACCCGAATCCCCTTCTTTCCTTTTGATGTTTTGTTGCTGTGTATTTTTGCGCAAAAATACAACGCCGCTCTCTGATTTCCCGACCAAAGAGCCTCCCCTAATTGATAATATAATGAAATATGGCCAACTAGATTGTGTAGATTTCTCACAATATCACAAACTTTTGATTCGTGAAATTATGAATTTGAAACTGCATGTGCATACTCGTATACTATTATAGCTTATTTGATATCTATATTCAAAGCATCAAGACAAGTTATTTTTTTCACAAACTTAAACGTTACTATTTGAGCATATATGTCTTTTAAAAATAATTCGTTACTAATAATACTTCTTGTTTACAACTTGAGTAATAGGCTCATTTTGATTTTTATGGTTTGTTACAAATAGAACCAAATTACCTAGTCTGTTTGTTCGAAAAAGCGCTTTCTTGACAAGCGGTCGGCACTTTCTATCTACTCTTTCAAACGGTAATTGGTCTAGTCCATGTGTACATTGCTTCATTTTCACAATATCGGGATTACGTTCTAACACAAGGGGTAAACAAGATATCGAAACATATATAAAAATAGAGGAGTGTTAGTATTGAAAAAGTTTTTAGGGAAATCAGTTTTATTTTTGGTAGCGTTCGCATTGTTGTTCGCGACTTTTGCGCCGGGAGCATCTGCGCATGGTTACATTTCAAAACCAGAAAGTCGGGCGTATTTGGCTAAATTGGGAATTAATCAAAATGCTGGTGCGATTCAATGGGAGCCGCAAAGTGTTGAAGCGACGGGAAACTTCCCACTTGGTGGACCTTCTGATGGTACTATCGCAGGCGGAGGTAAATTCCCCGAAATGGACGTGCAAACTCCTGATCGTTGGCACCACGTGGACCTTTTAGGTGGACAAAATAATTTCACTTGGACGCTCACTGCGCTTCATAGAACAAAAGAATACAAATATTACATTACGAAAAAAGGCTGGAATCCGAATAGCCCTCTAACTCGCGGTGATTTGGAGCTATTGACTACGATTGATGCGCATAATGAAGTTCCTACTTCTACCACTGTGAATCATCAAGTGCCGCTTCCAACTGACCGCAACGGCTACTATGTCGTTCTTGGCGTTTGGGAAATCGCGGACACTGGAAACGCATTTTATCAAGCCGTTGACGTTAATTTGATTAACAATGGTACAATGACGTTAAAATAAGCGATAGAACGAAGCCTCAAATTCGAGGGTAGTAATGCTTGGCAGAGTTTCTGCTAGCCGCTATTCTTCTGATTTGAGGCTTTTTTGTGTACAGCTTTTTGGGAAAATATATAGTAATGACTATATAAACATGCTAATATATAGTTATTACTATATAAAAGGAGGACTTCTTTCAATGAAATCGCTAAAACTCGAAGCTATTTATATGTATATTGATATCAGTAGTAGCCGGCACGTTTTTTCTACTTTACATGATGGCACAAAAATCCTCACCTACCTCGCCGATTCTATCAATAATGCCTATCAGGAGCACCTTTTGACACCCTTTACCATTAAAGATGGTGACGCAATCGTTGGCGGCGTCGCCGATTTCCAACTATTACCTGAGATTTATAATCACTGTCTAACGATTTATTATTCTCCAGAGTTTAAAAACCGCTTCAGTAGCATACCTGTCGTCGCGGATGAAGCGCTGAATTTTTATTTTGGAGCTGGAATTGGTCATATTGACACCTCGTCTGACGAAGCTTTGCGCAATATTAATATCGTCAATGGGAGTAGTATTATCAACGCGATTGAAGCTTCGGAAAAGGCAAAAACAATCGTGAAATCCCAGCATAATCAAAAACGTAGCGCGCTCCACAATGGAGAGGACTATTTTTTTGATAAGCAGCCCTTTAAATTCTACTGCATCGCGGAGACAAAATCGTTCGGTAACGCAGTGAACGCGATGTTCTTCCTAGCTTTTGAGAAGTTGATTAAAAGTGATAAACAACGCGATCTTTTTCGTATTAAAGATAATCATCCTGACTTTAGCAATATCGAAATTGGCACAGAACTTGGGTATGGCACGCTTAGTAAGGCCGATATTTCTTCCCGCGTTAGTGTCTTGATTGCGAACTCCGATTATTTTCTTTATAAAAAAGTGCGCTTGGATATCGTGGCATTTTTAGCCGATTTGCAGAAAATGTCGGGAGGTACGACTCATGGTTAACCTCCTACTTCCATTACTTCTAGCCCATTTTCTAGCGGATTTCGTACTGCAAACTGATAAAATGGTCTGCATCAAAAAAGAACGCTTTTCCTATCATAAAATGCAGATATTGGGATGGCATGTTTTCGTGCACTTTTCCCTGTATTTCGTCGCGATTCTTGTGTATTATTGTTGGTTTGATGATACAACTAGTTTTTGGATACTATTAGCGATGATTTCAGGCATCACAATCCTTCATTTTATCGTCGATTTAGCCAAGTCCCCAGCGGAAAAACTATTTCGTGATACCCAAATCGTTCATCTATTCAGCTACATTTTCGATCAAATTTTGCATATTGTCGTGATTTATTTGGGTGTCTGGCTTGTCTTCGGTGGGCAGAGCTTCTTGCTTCCCTCAGAACTCGGCGTCTATCCAAAATTCTGCGCACTAGCATCGCTTGTCATAATCATTGTCTATTTCGTCGGTTATCTGATTCCTTACATACTCGGAGTCCTGATGCCCGGATTCAACATGGAAAAGAAATCGATATCGGTCACAAAACAAGACGGAAAAATTATTTTGACGAAAAATCAGGATGTCCCTGCTGTTTCTAATAAAGAGTTGAAAGCCGGACGCTACATTGGTGGTCTGGAACGCTTACTGCTACTCATTTTTATGGTATTACAAATTTATTCGGCCATTCCAATCATCATCGCCTTGAAAACATTAGCGCGCTTCAAAGAACTGGAAAACAACCGAGCTTTTGCGGAATATTATTTGATTGGCAACTTCCTGAGCATGATATTCGGTGTGTTAACCTCCCTTCTTTTCATTTATATCCTTCACTTGTAAGCGTTATATTTGCTTGTTTATGTTTGTTTCTTTATAATAATACACAAGAAACAACATAAAACAAGGAGGAAATCACATGAATCAACATAAAATGTATATCAATGGGGAATTTGTTTTATCTAGCGATGGAGCGTTTTTGGATGTCATCAATCCATCTACTGAGGAAGTTATCTCACAAGTACCGAAAGCAACAAAAGCCGATGCAACACGAGCGATCGATGCTGCCGAAGATGCGCAAATCGCGTGGGAAGCTTTGCCTGCTGTAGAACGTGGCGTTTATCTACATAAAATCGCTGCAAAAATTCGCGAACAAGTACCAGAAATCGCCAAGCTTATTTCCGAAGAAGTCGGTAAAACATTGGCTTTATCTGAGGTTGAGGTAAATTTCACCGCTGATTACTTAGATTATATGGCGGAATGGGCGCGTAGATATGAAGGCGAAATTTTGCAAAGTGATCGGCCAAATGAACATATTTTTGTATTCAAGAAAGCCATCGGAGTCACGACTGGCATTTTGCCATGGAACTTCCCGTTCTTCTTAATCGCTCGAAAAATGGCTCCAGCACTCATTACCGGGAATACAATCGTAGTAAAACCAAGTGCGGAATCGCCAAATAATGCGGTTGCTTTCACGAAAATCGTGGACCAAATCGGCTTACCAAAAGGCGTTTACAACATGATAACCGGGCGCGGCGGGGAAATTGGTGATGAGTTGGCAGGAAATCCGAAAGTTGGCCTAGTTTCCTTGACCGGGAGTGAACCAGCTGGCCAAAAAGTGATGCAAGCAGCGAGTGAGAATATCACGAAAGTTAACTTGGAACTCGGCGGAAAAGCACCGGCTATCGTTCTGAATGACGCCGATTTAGATTTAGCCGTCAAAGCAATTGTTGATTCTCGCGTCATTAACAGCGGCCAAGTCTGCAACTGTGTCGAGCGTATTTACGTACAAGAAGACGTGAAAGATGCCTTCACTGAAAAATTCGTGAAAGCAATGGAAGCCGTCCAATATGGCGATCCACTAGCATCTGGCGACCTTGATATGGGACCTCTCGTGAATAAGAGCGCCCAACAATCCGTCCAAGCGAAAGTTGATCGTGCCGTTGCGCAAGGTGCGAAAGTCTTGACTGGTGGGAAAGCCGTCGAAGGAACCGGATTCTTCTTCCAACCAACTGTCATTGCGGACGCGACTAACGACATGGAAATCATGCATGACGAAGTATTTGGCCCAGTCGCACCGATTGGGACATTCAAAACGCTAGACGAAGCCATCAAACTAGCCAACGATTGCGATTACGGCTTAACTTCTTCGGTTTATACAGCGAATCTAGACCGCGCGATGAAAGTGATTCGTCAACTGAAATTCGGTGAAACATATGTAAACCGCGAGAATTTTGAGGCGATGCAAGGCTTCCACGCCGGCTTCCGCAAATCAGGAATCGGTGGCGCTGACGGAAAACACGGCCTCGAAGAATACCTGCAAACACATGTCGTGTACTTACAATTCGACCAAAACGTTCAATAAAAAATAGAGCCCTTCGCAAAGCATGATAGTTATGCTTTGCGAAGGGCTCTATTTGTTTATTTATCCATTATTGGGATATAAATCGTGAAATCTGCTTCTCTTAAATCTTCCAAATTAAATGTTCCTGCCACAGTAACCGTGTCACTTTGCATAACTTCACCGTATGATTGGCCGATAAAACCATCAATCGCCGTACGTTCCTTTGCTTGTGTCACAAATTTGGCGTATTTACCTTCTGTGATTTCGAATGATGTATCACCATTATCCGCGCCTGATTTAGCCACCAAGTATGTTTGTACCCCGTCAATATTCGCATTAATACCCACAAAGTCCGTCGCTGTTTTTGCAAACTCTGCTATAGCGGCTTCTTTTATTTCGCTCATCACAACAAAACCTTTTTGCGGATCAAATGCAGGAATTTCAACTCTGCTTCCAGAAAAAATTTCTTTGTTTAATTGTACGATTTCAAATGACATATTGTTTCCCTCCAAAAGTTACTGTAAATTTGTTATGATGTAACTATATCACGCGAATGTTGACAGCTGTATGTCATCATTTGGATTTTAAGGAGAAAATAAAATGAAAATTGAGCGACTCATCGGAATCATCATGTTACTACTCCAACGCGAACTTGTCAGTGCTGCAGAAATGGCGTCGATGTTCGAGGTGACGAAACGGACGATTTATCGTGATGTAGACACACTTTCTATGGCGAATATCCCCGTTTATACAATGCCTGGTGTGAAGGGTGGAATTGGAATTATGCCGACCTATAAAGTGGATAAAAAACTCCTAACCGTCGAAGATTTAACCGCAATTATCACTGGTTTAAGCGGCTTTGAACAGCTGTTATCCTCCGCTGATATTAAAAAGACACTGCAAAAAATGAAAAATATGCTTGGTCACGAAAACGAGCTTCCTGCTAGTTCCATTTCGCTTGATTTTTCGAATTTGGCGATGAAACAAGAATTTAATGAAAACGTCGAACGTCTACATTTGGCCATTAAGAAGCAGCAGTTTGTCGCGCTAACATACATTGACCGCGATGGAAATCAGACCATACGAAGAGTCGAGCCTTACCATTTACTTTTTCGCAATCGGTCTTGGTATTTGCAAGGGTACAGCTTAGAGCGCCAAGACTTTCGCACGTTCAAACTATCGCGGGTTATCGAGTTGGAAGTAGCCGCCGAAACGTTTGAAGCTCGCCCATTCATCTTGAAACCGTTCCGCGCATCGACAACAACGACGCCGTTTCAGATGAAGGAAGCGCGTCTCATTATCGATAAAATAGCCCGCGAACAAATCGCCCTACGCTTCGGAGTAACGACGATTGAACCGCTAGACGAGTCCTATTTTTCAGCAAAAGTGACACTGCCAAATCACGAAGTTGGCTACCGATTTCTGCTGAATCTTGGCACACATGTCACCGTCTGCAAACCTGGAGAATTCTATGATGGATTCGTCGCATATTTGCAGGAAATTCAATGCAAGTACGACTAACATGCTATTTTTTCCGCGCCGAAACGAGTAGCATCATCGGTCGGCGTAACTCATCTGGCATATCCGGATGACTCGCCAACATCGTCGCATCAGGCTCAGGCTCCACCAATTTCACCAACTCAAAACCAGATTCAAGCAACGAATTCACATAAGTCGTCACCGTTTTGTGGTATTTCGTGACATCTTCACCAAGGAAATTCGCCGTCCGAAGCCCTTCCGTGAAATACTTGTCTACCGGCCAATGCAGCTTGTTTCCAGCCTCGTCATAATACCAATCTTGCGTGCCTTGCGCGGTAAACACAGGATGTTCCACAGAAAATACAAACACCCCACCCGGCGCCAAAACCTGATTCACTTTCTCGCAAACTGCTTGGAACGACTCGATGTAATGCAACGCCAGCGAACTAATTACCACGTCAAAATTCGCAGCAGGAAAGTCAATATCCTCCAACGCCGCCTGAATATACGTAATTTGAGCCGAATCCGTTTTTCGGCGTGCTTCAGCGAGCATATTTTCCGAAATATCCACGCCAACCGCTGACTCTGCGCCATTTTCGACAGCATAAAGACAATGCCACCCAAAACCACATCCGAGATCCAGCACCCGTTTGCCCGTGAAATCCGGCATCATTTTCTGAAACTCATGCCATTCCCCTGCACCCTTCAAGCCTTCCACCGAGCGAGTCATCTTACTATACTGCTCAAAAAAAGCAGGATTATCATATTTATTTTCTTTCATCACGCACACCTCTTTCATTTATGTACACAGTATAACAAAAAATATCGCGGTTAGCAGTTTATCCCTCAAGTAGCGCCAGATATTTTTTCGCTTCCCCGTTAACATCCACAATCAAGACATCACCCCGCGATTTCATTGTTTTCCTGACATCCGAACAGTGAAAAAAGTGATAGTATCATGATAACTACAACTAATTTTATCATAGCCCACCTCTCCTATTTATAAAATTTTTCAGGTCAAAAAAGCACGGATGCTACACTTTTTGAGTCGTTGTAACATCCGTGCCTCTTCTCATTTCTTCATTTATCGTCTTCTCAAATAAAATACCGTTGTTCCTGCAAGCATACTCCCAAACAGAACTAAGCCAATCGGGAAACTATCCCCAGTTTGCGGCAAGCTACCCGTTGTTTCTGATTTCACTGGTGTTTTCGTGCCTGTATTTCCAACTGGACTAGCAATTGGTGCTTTATTTGGAACCTTATTCGGATCTTTATTCACCGGTATTTTCGCTATCACTTTGTTACTATCAGCCGAGATGTTCCCCGCTGCATCGAACGCTTGGACAGTATAGTTATACGACTGGCCGGACACAACATTTTTATCTGTGTACGTTGGTTTGGTCACCGTTGCAATTTCCTTGCCATCGCGGTAAACTTTGTAGCCCGTCACCGCAACGTTATCCTTAGAAGCATCCCAATTCAGAACCACTCCGTCACTCGTCACTCTCGTCACGCGCAAATTACCTGGTACACTTGGCGCGGTGATATCCTCGACTTTCGGCGGGACTTCTGTACCTTCATAAACTAGCTGCTGACCGAGTTCCTGCCCCGACGCTGTCATCCGCTGCGCCAGCGTGATCGTTTTCAAATCTGTAGGCGCAACATTCGATTTCAAGCGGAAAGTATAGCTCTCGCCTTGCGAAATAAGTCGCGCATCAGAAGAAGCTAAATCCACGATCGTATAGCCATTTTCCGATTTCACAATACCAGCCTTATCATCCGCTGCAATCAACTTTTCCCCGTCGCGAATTGGAATGTAAAGTCTCGGTAGCTTAATCGTTTCCGCGGCCATCTCCGTAGCTTTCAACACATCACTCGTCTCGTTCGCCACTTCTTTATTCACAATCGTAATTTCATAACCCGTACCATCATTCGTGTAAGGCTTCACTGTCACATCAACTGCCAGATTCCAATACGGCAACACGTTTCCAACCAATTTTCCCGTTCCGAACATCCCATTTTTAATCGCTGTAGTCAGTTCATCACGTTTCGTCGAAGTTGTCGGCTTATCCTGCGACTGCATCCACGAAATCATCCCACCTAAATTATTAGCCTTCACATAGTTCGCCTTAGCTGCCAGCGAGCGCGCATTATCGTATGTGAAAAATGCACCCGTTTCCCGACTATACATATATGGCGCCTTCGCAACGTCATCCCAGTACTCCGTCAAGCCCGGCGTCATCGCTTTCAACGTATCCAGACTGCGATACGCCCAAATTCCGCCTGCCACGCCGCCATCACCAGCAACGAGCGGCTTCTCATTATTCGCACCATTACTCGTGGAACCGTCCGCATTTTTATTCGTGCGCTCCGCTGGCTGAAATAGGCCCGGCTTACTCGCATCCGCCCCTTCCGCAACCGTATTCCATCCACGCGTATAGAACGCTGCACCAACAACAATTTTCTCCGAAGGCACACCCTTACCCTTCAAATATTTCGCCACGCTATCAATCGATAACCCATAATGCGCATACGGATCACTAGGATTGTCATAAAGCGCCGTCTGATGCCCCGTCACACCGTCCCAAGAACCATGCATATCATACGTCATCATATTCCCGAAATCAACAATCTCAAAAACCTTCTCCACATCGATCCCCTGACTCATCGTCCATTGGGAAGCCGGCAAAGCCACCGACAACTCATATTTCTGATTCAACTCCTTGCCCTGCGCATCGAGCCCCGTCCGCAAATCCTGCAAAAGTTTCACATAGTTCTCCTTATCCGCAGGCCCAGCATTCGGCGTCCCCTCATCCTCTTTACTATCCAACAAATCCCCATCCCGCGGCGAATTCGGATACTCCCAATCCACATCCACGAAATTCATATTCGTATATTTCACAAACTTCAACACATTCTTCACAAAATTCGCACGCGATGCATCATTAGCCGCCATCACCGAAAAGTCACCAGATTTCGTCCAACCACCTAATGAAACACCAATTTTCAAATTAGGATTTGCCGCTCGTAAGTCCTGTAACGCGTTCAAAATCCCGCCCATCGCAGCCTTCTGCCCAACAGCCGCACTCACCGCCGCATCCTTATCCGTGAATTCCAAATTCCCCGCACTATCAAAATCCATAAACGCAAAATTCAGATGCGTCAACTTGTCCGCCGGAATATCTTTCGGATAAAACTTACCCTCCGACTCCCCAATCGACCAATCCCCATAATACATCACATTCCGATACGGCGATTTCGACTCAGCTGCAGCCACTTTCGGCGCACCCAGTAGCCCTGATAAAACAAGTGATAAACCGAGCAATACTACTACCAAACTCCCAAAAATCCGCTTTGTTCCCTTTTTCATTCTTTTTTCCTCCCACTTTGTTTGTAATTATCCCAAGTAAACACCATTTTTTATGTGGTTAGCCAAAATATAAAACGCTTACATAAACGCGACTAAAATCACATCCCCAATCTTTCCCATCATACCATATCTACACAAAAAATTACATCAAAAAAAGACAAGAGGATGAAACCAAACCTCCGGATACACAAAAATAAGCAAGATATCACGAATCCCTTTTTCTCGGGTAAGACGTGAATCTTGCTTCAAACAAATCGAGCGAAAGCGTTTGTATTCAAGAGGGGTGGTGGAAGCCGGAAGCGGAGCATACTGGTGTATGTGATGACTGAAAGCAGGGAGAGGGTAGTTTCCTCGACCATGCAAGAAGTTAAGCGTAGCAAGTATTGCGTAGCCGAACCGGAAGTCCGCCACCCCCCTTGAATGCGAGCGCTTCTCGCCGATTTATTGAGCTTATGTCCCACACATTCCTCAAACTTCCTGAAGGTCTGTCAACGCACCACAAATATTCTTCGTAGCCGGATAAACCTGCGTATAAATCTCATAAAGTTTCTCGTATTTTTCCACATTTTCCGCTCGAGGTGTGAAAGTCGCGTCCTTATACTGCACAAACACGTCACGGCAAGCCTCAAAATTCTCAAACCAGCCACTTCCAACAGCCGCAAGCATACACGCACCAACGCCCGGCCCCTGTTCCACCTCTAACCGAATCATTTCCGCATTGAAAATATCCGCCTGCATCTGCATCCAATCAGCATTTTTAGCACCGCCGCCAACACTAATTATCTGCTTAAATTTCTTATTTTTAGCATCTTCCATCAATATCTGCGCATCCTTCAGGCTAAACGTAATACCCTCCAGCACCGCGCGCGCAAAATGCTTCAGTTCATGGCGCGTATCAATCCCGACAAAACTACCACGAATTTTCGAATCAATATGCGGCGTCCGCTCACCAACAATATACGGCGTAAACAGCAAGCCCTCACTGCCCGGCGCAACCGTATAGACGTCCGCTAACAACTCCGCAAAACTGAGGCCCTTGCCAAACGTGTTCTTAAACCAATTCAATGAGTTTCCCGCGGCAAGCGTCACGCCCATCGAATAATTAGCGTCCGGAATCACATGATTAAAGAAATGCAGTTTCCCTTCATAATTCGATATCTCCGCCTCAAACGAACTGAAAACACCACTAGTACCCAGCGAAACGAGCGCATAGTCCTCATTCACTGCACCCGCCCCGAGCGCAGCACACGCATTATCCGCGCCACCAGCAAATACCTTCACTTCCCGTTTCAAGCCGAATCGCTTGGCATAACTCGCTTTCACCACACCAACTTGCGTCATCGAGGACACAACATCCGGCAAAATCGCCATATCAATCCCGAACTTCCCGCAAATCTCCGCCGACCAGTCCTGCTTTTTGATATCAAATAACGACGTTCCCGCAGCATCCGAATACTCACAATGCATATTCCCCGTCAAAACGAACGCCAAATAATCCTTTGGCAACATGATTTTCCGGACTTTTTCCCAGACTTCCGGCTTATTCTGCTGCAACCATAAAATTTTCGGCAACGTAAAGCCTTCCAGCACAATGTTTTTCGTAATTTCAATCATCGAATCGCCATACTCCGCCATAATCTGCTCACATTGCTTCGTCGTCCGCACATCATTCCACAAAATCGCCGGATAAACAATCGCATCCTCATCACCAAGCGTCACGAGCGAATGCATCTGCCCAGAAAAGCTGATAGCCTCAAGCTCCGCGTTGAAATCCGCCACTTCAATATTCAGTCTCGTCAACACCTCTTCACAAGCAACCACCCAATATTCCGGATGTTGCTCAGAAAAGCCCGGCGCCGGAGAATCAATCTCATACTCCGCCGACACCTCCGCAATCACTTGCCCCGCCTTATTCATGACGATTCCTTTTAACGAACTCGTTCCAAGATCAATACCTAATACATAGCCCATCAGTCTAAACTCCTTCGCTTAAAATACGTAATCATTCAAAACAGATTTCACATATTCGATATGGCTAGATTCCAGTTCAATCGTGTCACCATGTTTATACGCATAGCTAGAAAGCGACTCCAAATCCTCTTTCCCAGCCAAAATGGACTTCCCAATCTCCGTATTCGTCCATTTGCCATAACGCTCAGCAAGCAGATCCGAAATAAACTTGTCCTCGATCAGTTTCGCAGCCACTTTCAGCCCACGAGCAAACGTATCCATCCCCGCGATATGCGCAAGTATCAAGTCCTCCATTGCAAAAGAAGAACGACGAACCTTCGCATCAAAGTTCACACCACCCGGAGCAATACCACCATTTTGCAAAATTTCATACATCGCCAGCGTCACATCCATCACGTTCGTTGGAAACTCATCTGTATCCCAACCAAGCAACATATCCCCTTGGTTCGCGTCAATCGATCCCAACGCCCCGTATTCACGAGCCACACGCAATTCATGCTCAAAAGTATGCCCAGCAAGCGTCGCGTGATTCGCCTCCAAGTTAAGCTTGAAGTCACCCTCTAAACCATAATTTTTAATGAACGCCATCGTTGTCGCTGCATCAAAATCATATTGATGTTTTGACGGCTCTTTCGGCTTCGGCTCAATAAGGAACTGCGGTTTGTGACCAATTTTCTCACCATAAGCAATCGCCATTTTGAATAAACGCGCAATATTATCCTGCTCGAATTTCATATCCGTATTTAAAAGCGTCTCATAACCCTCACGACCGCCCCAGAATACATAATTCGCGCCGCCCAGTTTCTTAGAAATATCCAGACCCTTCTTCACTTGCGCCGCCGCATACGCGAACACTTCCGGATCATTTGTCGAACCCGCACCATTATTAAAACGCGGATGAGAGAACATATTCGCCGTATTCCAAAGCAATTTGATCCCAGTCTGATCCATTTTCACTTTAATCAGATCCGTGATTTCATCCAAATTATTCATAAACTCCTCAATCGAATTACCAGCCGGAGCCACATCGATATCGTGGAAACAGAAATAATCCACACCCAGTTTTTCAAGGATTTCAAAAAACGCCTCGACACGATTCTTAGCCGTATCCATCTCCGTTTCGCCGATCCAAGTACGCTCATTCGTCGGCATTCCAAACGGATCACTACCATCTTGAGTCATTGTGTGCCAATACGCCACAGCAAAACGCAGATGCTCCTTCATCGGTTTTCCTAGTACAACCTCGTCCGCCTTATAATGACGAAACGCAAACCGATTTTTCGTTCCCTTACCTTCAAATTGAATCTTCTCTACTTGTGGAAAATAACTCATAATATATAGCCTCCTCATGAATTTAGCACCTTATTTTAAATTGGTTGGTGCATCGAACTAACTATATAAGCATCATACCTTTTTTGAGTTCATTTGTAAAGCGGTTTCATTTGGTTTTTTCGTAAATAAAAACTACGGGCGGGTTGGCTCGTAGTTTTGGTGTGTGTGCATTCATAAGGAAGAATATCATCTTTTATCGAATATCACTTAATACTGCTATAGAATATGTTATGTGCTATTCAAAAAGCCGAAAGAAAAAAAAGAAAGGGTAAAAAGTCATTTTCTCTCACTCGCCCAACGTCTCGCATCGTTTTATCCAATCTAGCACAAGACCATTGTGTTAGATTCGTTTTCTATTTTTTAGTATCACACAATGTCATTGTGTGATACTGGTGAAAAAATTAAATTATAATCCATCCACATCCATTGCAAAACTTTCTTAACAATCTCGATTAATATATATATATAACTAACAAAAAAATATTTTCCTAATTCTGTGTACCCTTTTCAATAAATTTCATTCCTTCTCATCTAGCATTCTATTTTCAAAAATTGCATTTCTCAACGGTACTGATTCTATACCTTCTGAAGAGATACTTTGAAGCTTATCAAATTTTTTTGATGAAGCATCAATTATTAAAGCTAGTTGTATGTCATTATTCTCTATCAGTTTATTATTTTCTATAATTGAAACAACAATGTCCTGTATTTTCCACCTGTCGCAATCAGCAGCCAATTCCCATAAAATCTCCATACATATCAATTGTATCTTCTTTTTACTGTGGTCTGTTGCTGAGTTGAATATTACATGTACAAAATACCCCATCGACTCCATTTTGTTAAATGGCCATCCCACACTCCCTAAACAATCCTCCATTTTATTTTTAAACTCACTCATAAAAGCCTCAATTTTTTCTTCTGATAAATATTGAAATAGCATATTTGCGTTTCTTCCGTCACTGAATATCTTTATTAATGGATCAATATAGTCATAATACACGTGACTTTTCAATTTCCCCTCCATAGTACAGTGAAAAATCCCATTAATAAAGCTTTCATTTGATCCCACTTCATCTTTATGTGGATAGGTTATACTAAACTGGACAGAAAAAATAAGGTGTGTACAATAAAAGAAAAGCACACTGGAGGAATAGAGGATGACAAAAAGAGCAAAACGAACGTTTACACCGGAATTTAAGAAGCAAATG
>NZ_JABJVM010000024.1 GCF_013820765.1 Paenilisteria rustica | reverse complement strand
AGTCCCGTTAGTTTTCGCATCGCGAAATCCATTAGGAATGATACCGAAAACCAACTCATTTCTAAGATATAAAATTAATCGATCGACACCTTATAAATTTTGTTCGAAAAAGGGTTGCCATTCCAATGTCCTTTTACATATATATAATATTCTGACAGCGTAGCTATACTGTCCACTTGTGGACTTTGTGTTAATTTCTTTTTTTGCTCAATTGCTTTATGAATTTCACTTCTTAATACAGAAATATCATTATATCTATTACTTGAGGAATATGACATTGCAGTTGCCACAATACCATCATAAAATGTATCAAACTCTTCGTTACTTCTGTTGATATATTCGCCTGTGAATACAAAGTGAATCAGTGCCCCCAATGAATACACATCACTTTCGACAGTAGCATCTTTCAATTTATCTATTTGTTCTGGCGCCGCGAACGTCACATTTCCATATCCAAAAACAGATGAATTAACCCCACTGCTACCGGACTGTGTTTTTCCAAGTCCAAAGTCTGCTACAACCCAATCTCCATTAACCATCAAAATATTATTTGGTTTTAGGTCTCTATGCAGTATACTCTCTTGATGCGCACTTTCTACCCCATTTAATACTGCGAAAATAATATCCCACCGCGATTCTTCATCTAATGTATTTTTCCAATACTTCATCTGCTAGGGGCATTGAATAACTGTGACCATCCGGACTCCTTTTTAGCAACGGCATAATATTTGGACATCCCGCTAACGCTTCCAGTATGTCAATCTCTCTTGTAAACCTTTCTATTTCTTTCGTGCTCAACAGCTCCTTAACAGCAAAATCAGGGCCATTATCATCCTTATACCTTATAACAACAACGAATGCACCTTCACCAATTACCCCACATCTTCGCACCAAATGTTGCACCTCCATTACACATTAAAAAAAGTTTCAGCCTACACAACTCGCACAATATAATATAAACAGGAATAGCACCTCGCTTTCTCATGTTCTAAAGAATCTTTTAACTCTTAGAACGAAGTACTACATTTTTGTTTTTTACACTGTAATAACTTTAGTTTAGTATGTAGTTGTCTTCTTTAGCTTTCTAACTTCTGTCATCGCGAGATATTTAAGCCCATCTTTTGTAGCTCGTACCCTTTGCATTCTATTTGGTAATTTGTCCACAGCTATTAAATTAAAATTTAGTAATCGTGGGGCTACCTCAAAGAATAGTATCTTATCCGCTACCCCCATACCAGCAGCATTATCTATTCCTATATTAAAACTATCACTAGCATTGACAAAAAGTCTATGACAATCAATTTTTTCTACTTTTCCTTCTGCATCAACAGGGATATCTATAAATGTTTGCCTTAGCACACCTTTAATTTCCTCATAAGAAAATTCTCCAATTTGATTACTCTTTACTGTACTAAGTTTTTCTTCTAATTTTTTGTTTTTCTCTTCCTCCTTAAGCAGTTTAGTCTTGAGTTTACTATTTTCTGTTTGAATTTTCTCAAATGACCCAATCTCCTTACTAGACACCCATCCTTCAACTTTATCATCAGAAGCAAGCTCTTGAAGAGATTCAAGTATTGTAATTTTTATATCTTTCAAATCATCAAAAAATCGACTAACCTTAGATAACACCTTATCTCTAAACTCTTCATAATTCTCTCTATACCCATCTGTTGCTGCCAATCCCATACTTTTCACCTTTTTATCTAAGTATTGATTACTGATAACAACGCTAAAAATAGGTTTTTTAAGTGTTGTTGCATATTCATATTCCCAATGGGTGTAACTGAGCCCAGTTTCAAAATCTATGCTCCCATATCTACCACCTAAGATTAAAAAATAAACATCTGAATCTTCAATCCATTTTTTGATAACTTCTTTTTGTGTCTTATCCCCAGATTTAAATAATTCCATACCAGCAGGAATATGCCCTGCGTTCAAAACCGCTTCTACAGCCATTTGCCTTTCATCAATCAAATCAGAATATGTAGATGAAATAAAAACTTGATATTTCTTTTTCATAACTTCCTCCTTAGTTTACAGCCTTAATAGCTGATGGACATCTGCATATTATATCAAGAAACCCTAATACAGATTATCCTCTTAAAGTTGTAATATTGCCCCTTTGTTATATAAAGCGCTCACAATATGATATATATCAACCCCCTCCATTTTTTCATTTAATTCTTTTTCCCCTATTAAATTTTCCATGCCTTTTTAGCACGTTTCTTCCATTTTACTACATATCCCTCTGTATTACCTTAAAAACTATGACAACATTTTGATACGCAATGACTTATTCGCTTGTACTTTATTGTATGCCGCCATTAGTCCTCTGCTATATTTTGCAGGTATATGATTCCCAAACTCCGTCGCGATGATACATTGATAAACGTTACTAAGATTCTCTGCTTGCGAATCAGCACTACCCAGATTTTCATTTCATCGTTCCTGACTATGATCATAAATCAGTAATCGTCATTTTTCTTAGAAATTTTACGCCATTTAAATCCAAAAGTGACACTCCGATGATATCTACCAATCAAAACAGTGCCAAAACTTATAAAGTTTTGACACCACAACCTAAAATGACCAAACACAAGTACATTCACTGTTTTTGCTTCATCATCAGGGAAAGCCTCAATGGAGAAGAAGTCTGTACTATTCATGCATTAATTTAACTTAAAGAGTTCGCGCTTTAAACATACAAAAATGACATTCAATATGACTATCTAATTTTTTATAGCTTATCCACTAATTCGTAGTGGAAATTTCTATTTTCGAGAAGAATAACTCTTCTGTGATATTTTCCACTTTTACTACATAAGATTTTCCAGAAGCTACATCATACATATATTTAATACGATTAGTATCATATCTGTCATCTGCTATATTATAAGGCTTTATTTCTTCGCCTTTTTCATTACTTAATATAATTTGAAGTTTATCTCGTTTGTTTTTATCTATATTAATATAAATACCTGCTTCATTATTTTTTTTACTTGTTGTAACAGTAAATTCTTTTTCTGATCCTCCTAAATATAAAGGAATGCGATTCCTGTTTACGAACAAAAGCAATGCTATTACTAATACAGTAATAGCAACTATAATTCCTATTTTAATAATTTTTTTTGTATGCATCTATTCCCTCCTGAATCATTTTTCCATCACCAGAGTTATCTCCATAACCATCAAGCGCAAATATTGGCGCAGCTACAAAAATAAATGGAGTACTAAACCCATAACCATAAGCCCACATTTTCCAATCTCCATCACTCACTAATTGCGCAGCCCCAGCACCCGCCTTAAGCGCCTCATCCCCAAATTTTAGAGTCCCTTGCCCATAATAACCAAATAGGTAGTTGCCCAAATAATCTTGTTCCATATCTGCAGACCATCTTCTACCCCAGATTGAGTAAGATGATTCTCCCATTTCTCTATTTTTCAAATCCAAAGGATGGTGACTATCAACCATATCTATAAATTTCAAGTAATCCATTGAATTGCGTCCGGAAACATCAACTAGGGTATCCCCCATACTTCTCACAACGGCTGTAATATCAATGCCTGATAGTTGTAGTTGAGTAGCCAATGTAGCATCAGCTGATAATTCCTCTTCTGAATTTTTACCATATATAGATCTAACGGCATCGTAATAGTCAAAATCTGCTTTATTATTCAGATACAAATATTTTTCGTATACACCAACAATAGCATTTATTTTCTCTTTTTCCGTCAGATTTTTATCATTTTTTATCTTTGCTATCTCATTTTCCATTTCTTTGGGTAAAGAAACCGTTCCATCCTTAGATGTAGTAATTTTATCTTCAAAACTACTTACCCATTTCGAAATAATTGTATTGCTCCAATCCATATTCAAATTTTTATATAAAAAGATTCCTTCCCCCTTTTGAAAAGATTGCCCTGTTTCCACCTCCAGTAAGCCTTTTCCGACAGAATCCAATAACTCCTCCACTTCCTGAAATAGTTTACCTGTCGTGATATCATAGGCCAATAAATCATCTAGTTGATTCTGAATTCCTTCTTGCTGCGCTTGATACATCCATTCTAAATACGCTGGATCGCTGAGGACATAACCTGTATTCTCTAATGGGTTATTAATGAGATCCGAAATTTGCTGATTGAGTTCTTGAATCTTTCTTCGAAGTACTTCTTCTTGGAGTGAATTTTCATCAACCTCTAGAATATAATGAGTCACCAAATTATTAGACGCCTCTTTCAGTTTCTCTGTAATCAAAATCAAACCCTTTATGATGGGGTCATACATTACTGTAAAATATATCTTGGCTGAATCATAAGTTTTTCCTTTTAAATCTGTTTCATTTACAAAGCTTGTTAAGGCCGTCCGCATATTTTCTAGCCCATTAATATGTGATGCACACATTTTTTGTATGTCTTCAGCTTGTTTTTGAGCTGAATCTAAAAACATGTCTACACTCATAAACTTTCCTCCTCCCAAGCTCGCTTACGTTTCTGTATGAGTTCCTCTTCTTTTTCGATTAATGTTTGTTGCTGACGCTTCAATTCTAGTTGCCTTTCTTCGATTTCATTTAAATACTTGTTTTGATAACGATTCATTTCCACTATATTTTCTCTAATCTGATACGCCCTTTTTCCTTTTTTCCAAATTAATTCCATTTCGTTAAAAATCCGATCTTTTTGTTTCAAATGCCAATGCATGAACTCTTCATGCTTTTCAATCTGTCGCATTCCATGACGAACTGCATCCTGTTGAAGTTCAAGCTGATACATTTGCTGAGTTATCTTTTCAGGCGAATCCTGTGTCAGAATAACCCCCTCCTTCCGATATTCTAAGATTTATTAAAATTCAATATCTGGCACTACACAGGCATCCAATGCTTCAAACTCAATTGCCACACTCTTAATATTATCCACATCTTGTTGAAATACCCCAATCAGCCTATTCAAATTCACCTTCTCCTGTTGACTCGCACTATGCGCCTTAGAATTCCCTTGAAGAGTAGTTCGCTGATCATTATCGGTTTCCCAGTTTGTATTAATTGCATCTAATGCATTTTTTAATCGTGTAGCGTGCTCTTCAGCCACGCTCATGCTACTTTTAATTTCTCCCGCCATTCCCCATCATCTCCATTATTTATGTATTATCCAGAAAAGTCATTGCTTAAAATAAACATCGTATGGCAACTTCTTTAGTCACTGAAACAATTGTATTAGACACAGTCATACCACTCTGTATCCCTGACATATGTATGCCCCTCCTTTATTAACAGAAATAGGGGCCCTCTCGCCTTAGTTTAATCCAAAATTGCGTGATAAATTGGCATCATTTTCTTCGACTGCATTCGCCGTTGCGCTAAGCTGTTTCTCGATTTGATCCATCAAGTTAGCAAAATCTTTTACTTTGGGCTTTAATTGTTGGAATTGCTCATCAAATTTTTGAAAAGCAGCTCCCTCCCATTCCCCACGTAATTGTTCTTGTAATTGTTCTAGTTCTCTTAAGATTTGCTCGATATCCTCACCCTTACGACCGTATGTTTTTGAACGATCTCGAAGCTCAGCTGGGCTCATTCTAATTTGTCCTGACATGTATTCATCCCCTTTTCATCTACTATGGATTTTATTCCATTGTTAAATGATACCACGGAAAATATTATTTGTAAACGCTTAATTCCAGAATATTCTTGTTTGTTAATTCCCAAAGAAACTGCATTGAAAAGTTGCTCAATTTTGCACTGACGCAACTCCTAACATAGATCACTAATTTTACGTTTTTAGTGCATACCGTGCAATATAAAATTAAAAATACTACCCGTGGATAAGATCTATTTCAGCAAGACGCTCTTAATAATCATCTATGTAAAATAACGTATCACACTAATAACATGTTTCAAAATCCAATTTCGGATATTTTGAGACATATTGAAAATGCTTCCCATCATAATCGATGAAAAGCACCTTGTTAATTTTTTATATTTTTTCTTATGGCTGCGATGTTAACAACAAACAGCTACTTACTCAACCTCACAAGCTCCATCCCTGCTCGGTCCCACATCTCATTCATCATATCATAATACTGATCATCCATCGCAACATCGACAAGCATCCTAGTCTGGTCGCCAACTGGTTCGAAAATGTAGTGTTCCAGCATATCTGCAAATGCAGCGACTTCGACGTATTTCCCGTCATTGATTTCGCCTAAAAAGGCGAATTTGATTTCTTTTTCTGGTTCAAAAACGACTACTTTGGAAACCAGGCCATTTCCATCTGGATCAACAAAGTTAACGGTTTCATTAAGTCCCATTTCACCAGTGTAGGTCGATCCTTCGTGGAACGCTGCTGCCCATTTTTCGTACTTGCTGCGATCGACGACTAGTTGCCAAGCCTCTTTCGGTCCGCACTCCAGCGTGAATTCTTTTTTTATGTGTTTCATAGTATCATTCCCCTCCTAATTTTGTAGTGCCGTCATACATTTATATTGTAGTCTATTCGATATGCCTGAACAAGTAATCGCGCTCTCTAGATCCGCCGTTTTTTCAGCATTCATTCCGTCCCCTTATCATCTCCTCGATATCTATACTTCGACACGATAAATAGTATCCAAAAAACGCCTAAAGAGATGCTGAGCGATTCTAACCACGTAGCATTAAAGATAAATTTTAGCACTAAGAAAATGACGATAGACATTGTTAATACGCCGCTTACATAGGATGCCCGCTCCTTTTTTCTACTCATCCAGCATTTCTCATCTTCGGTTTCCTCACTTCTTAAAAACAAGATCCTGCGATTCCAGTCCCAAAACCTGCCGTGAAATCAGCGCCACACCGCCAAGTAACGAGGAATCATAAATATCGTGTTGCGTAAATTCAATTCGCGTTTCGCCTAATGGATCGAGCGCCTTGTATTCCTCGAAAATCCGCTGTAACAAATCTGGGAATTGCGATAAGGATCTCGAAGAAAGGAATACCGCTTCCGGCGCGCTGTACTGCACGAGATTATAAGCCATTTGCGCGATCGCCGTAATCCACTCATCAACGACCTCCAAAACAAACGCATCCTTACTCTCTATCAACGCAGCAAACTCATCCACCGTTAACTCCGCCTTCTTTTCGTGCTTCGCGATTCTCTCCATAATCGCTTTTTCCGAGTATAATTCCTCTAATCGATACACTTGCTTATCCTTATAAATCACAGAACGCCCAATTTCACCGGCCAGCCCTTGCACACCGTAATAAAGCTGTTCATTAATAATCGTGCCGACACCAATCCCATTATGAATATTCAACGCTAATAAGTTTTGAAGCGGCTCTTCACCAGTATAATACCAAAAATCTCGAATCGAAATCGCCGTTAAATTGGCCTCATTTTCAAAGCGAATCGGCACATCGACAATTTCTTGCAACGCGGGTAGTAACGCAAAAGAATCGAGCTCCAAAAATGGACTATACCGAATCTCATTCTCGTGAACCGGCGCATGTGTTGACACCGCAATGCCCAGTAGCCCTTTCATCGTATCAAAAGCCTGCAAGCCAGAAATCACCTCGCGCATCATCTGAAAAACATCTTTTACACTGTTGCCTATTAATCGCAGCGAGTCCTTTTTAATAACCTCACCGTTCAAATAGTTCACCGAATACCTTAAATGCCTAGCCCCCATGTCAAAAGCCAAAACGTAACCATACCGATAATTAAATTGAATCAAATTCGGCCGACGTCCACCCGCGTTAGAGGCTTCCCCAATGCCAAGCTCCTCAATAAGACCATCTTCATGCAGCTCCCGAATAATCGAGGATACTGTAGATTTCTGCAGGTGAATCGTGCTCGCAATCGAACTCCTTGATGTCTGACCAGCATTAAATAGAGTTTTTAACACCAATTTCTTATTGTTCTCTCTCATAACATCCTGATCAGTTTTCTTCGTCATATGTATACGTCCCTTCTTGCTTCCCGTTTTTAAAAAGTATATCACATTACAACAACATCTTAAAAGTTAAAACGGACCACTGCACGTTTCTAGGCGTAATGATCCGTTCTTTTTAGTTCTCCCTATAAGAAAAATAATCAAAACCTGCTGGCAACTCGTAACCCGAATAGTCCACACTCGCCATCCCCACAAAAGCACCTGTGAAAAAACCGCCATACGCCGCATAAATCATCGATCACATCATAACGTATTTACAGTGTTTCACGTGAAACATAACGAAAATCACCACCCCTAATTAGAGATGATGATTTTTAGAAGTATAGTTAGTATAAAAATGGCTTCACCTATTCAATCAAGGTGTATCGTTAATCGTCCAAGTCAACGTCGAAGTATACGTACTCCCCGCTACTTTTTGCGCTTCGGCAGGAACATGTAACGTAACATCCGGATTCGTATCAGCAGCCGTCACCCCAATTGTACTACCAAATGAATGCACCCACGTTCCCATGCCTTTATTCGCCTCCGCACTAACAAGCACTTGTGACGCCGCACCAACTGTCACGCTCGGAGTAACCGTCCCCGGAGTCAATGTATTTGGCATTGCCGAGCTCAGTGTTCCCCCACCTAGCGTTAATGTCGCACCCGCTAATGTTTGACTACTAGCATTTGTAAACTCTGTTCCTGATACAGTCAAATTCCAACCCGCATTTGAGCCACGATTATCGGTTACTTGTACGTATTGTGGAACATATTTTTTAGGCCCTGTCGCTAATCCACCCGCATCAAGTGGTTGGATTTCTGAATAAAGAGCATGATAATCTTTTGCCGCACCCGAGATTGTCTGTGTCCCAAAATTAAATTGAGAAGCAAAATCAATCCGTAATGCACCTGTAGTTGGCGCAACGGGGTCTGTCGGCGTTACGTCCGTACCTGGATCTGTCGGATCAACTGGTGGCGTCACTCCATTATCATCTGATTCAAACAAAACCTTGGCATCCGATGTGGTACTCGCAGCGTACGTGGACAATCCCGCTGTGGATAAAGACACAACTGCCACCATTCCCATTACAACTAATTTATTTACTTTCATCTTATTTCCCCCATTCTTTTTTCAAAAAACTCAGTCTGGTGTATCTGACAAAGTCCATGTAAGTGTTGTGGCGTATGTCGCAGTAGGTGATTTAGCAGTCGTACCTGGAACACTCAATGTTACACTGCTATTTTCAGAAGTTGTATCTGCTCCTAGCGTTGTACCGAATGCGTGTGTCCACGTTCCCATCCCTTTACTAATCGGAGCATTAACTACATCTTGATTCACGCTATCGCCTGACAGCGTCACATCTCCTGAACTTGTTGGCATCGCGCTTGTGTTACTAGAATTCAGCGTCCCATCCACTAATTTCAACTCAGCGCCAGTCAGCATATTGCTCCCTGATGCAAATTGAGTATTGCTAACTTGCAACTTCCAACCAGCATTAGACCCCCGATTATCAGTAACTTGAACATAACTTGGCACATATTTTACCGTTGAATTTGGCAGCGTCACTGCATCAAATTTCGCTTTATACACAACATCACTACCTGAAATTTTCTGATTTCCAAAATGGATATTAGAAACGTAATCTATGCGTAAAGGTCCTGAGGTTGGCGTCGTTGGGTCGGTTGGTGTTACTGGCGTTGTTGGATCGGTCGGATCAGTCGGTGTTGTCGGACCATTATCAACCGTAAATGTAACGTCCCCTGTTGACGTTGTACTTCCCACTGTAGCTGCAAAAGTTGGCGCTGCATAAGTAAAAGTTCCCCCTACTACAAATACCCCCGCTAAAAATACTTTTCCTAATTTATTCATTTTCCATGCACTCCTTTTGATTATATTTAATATTAAAAATACCGTCTGTTAATCTGGACTATCCGTAAGTGTCCAAGTCAACGTCGTCTTATAAAGCCCCTCTTTTTTAGGTATGCTCCCTGGGACTTCCAATGCAATACTCTTTTTCGCCGTGGCTAAACTGGTTCCAAATAAATTAATCCACGTTCCCATTCCTTTATTTCCTGCTGCATAAATTAATTCTGATGCATTTGTGCCCGTAGAATCAAGCACAATTGACTTGGCTATAGGCGCATACGTATGCAACATTGATAAATTAATTGTTCCTAACTTTGCATTGTTTAACTTTAGCGTTGCGCCATTCAATGAACTGTCGCCATTTTTAAGCGGTCCATTTTGTGTGACAGATAGCTTCCACCCTGAATTACTACCTCGATCATCGGTTATTTCAATAAAATTAGGCACCTCCTTTATTTTGTTTAAAGCATCTATTCTTACTTTATCTGTTAATGCATAGTAGACAACATCATTACCTGTGATTTTTTGTGCCCCAAAATGGATATTAGAAATATAGTCAATGCTGAGCGGACCTGGTGTTGCAGGATTAACACCCGGATCTGTAGCAGTAATTCCCAGCTTCTTTTCGGGCTGTGTCGGTTCAATCGGCCTTTTAATTCCTGTATTGTACCTCAAATTAATATCTCCATTTGACTCAGTAGTTGCCGCCAAACTCGTTGTTCCTGCTACAGCTAGTGTAAAAAAGAAAATCACGATTAATGGCACCCAACGTTTCATCGCTTCACCCCCTACTTATTTCCCAAATTAACTTGGCGAATCAACTAATTCCCAAATTAGAGTCGTTGTGTAATTCCCATCATATTTCTTCGTTTTTCCTGGAACTGTCAATTGAATGCTAGTCTTGCCATCTTTTTTACTACCTCCAAAAGCAGCAACCCATGTCCCTGTTCCTTGATTTTCTCCTGCAGTTACAACCGAAGAAGAGTCTAAACTTACCGGATTCAACTCGATTAATTTGTTAGCTATAGGCCTAATTCCATGTGAGGGTGATATGAGCTTCATATTCTTTAGCTTTAATTGAGCGCCCTCTAATATATGATTACCATTTTTCAATTGACTAGCCATCCTTACATTTAGCTGCCAGCCTTTATTGTTTCCACGATCATCGGTCACTTGAACATAGTTGGGTACTTCGATTTTCTTCCCATCACGTTTTTGCACCATTTGTGATAACTCAGCATAATAGATTGTATTTTTTTTGGAGCGCTTGTGGGTTCCAAACATGACATCGGAAATATGATCAATACTTAGCGCACCCGATGTCCCCGGCTTGGTCGGCTCTAACGGCTTTGTTGGATCTTCTGGGTCTAGCGGATCGACTACACCTGTCCGTTTTTCCAGAGAAAGATCCATTTTGGTTTCATACTCCGCTTGCGGACTCGCTGCTTGGGCCTCTACATGAACACTCAGAATACCAAAGACCAGTGGCGCAATAAGAAGACCCTTGATTGTATTTTTATTCATTGTTTTTGGCCTCCTTTTGTGCTTTTCGCAGCATTAAGCTCATTCCGCATACTATTAGTGCGCTACCAATCCATACCACGTTCGTGTCCGCTTCATCACCTGTTTTGGGCAATTCTGTGCTACTTCCTGTCGTACCTGTATTTGTAGTAGTCGCAGTCCCTGTAGAACCGTTTGTCTTGGGCTCCGTTTGGTCATCGGTCGGTGTTGTTCCGCCCCCTCCACCACCACTCGTTTCAGCTCCGTCAAAAGTAAGACCGACATCAGATTCATAACTGGCCGCAAAAACTGGGGAACTGGCGAACATCAACGCACCGAATAATAAAATAGAGGCTAACTTATACATTATTTTAATCATGATATCCTCCTTCTCATGGTCCGTCTTCTAGTGTCCATTCGATCTGGGCGGTATATTCCTCATTCGATTTTACAGTTCCTGGTGCTATATTCAATAAGAGAGTTTGTGCTTGGTCAGCTGACATGTCAATAATTGTTGTCCCATTTGCTGGTGTCGTATCTTCATAGATTGTTGTTGCTGTGTCATTTAAATACATATCTGGTAACTGGTCTCGTTTAAGTACTAGCGAATCCGTCACCGTATCTCCTGTTAGTGTCGACAAATTTTGTATTAGTTTTGCTGTCACATGCCAATTGGAAGTGACTGGTCGAGTATCTGTTACAGCTAATTGCACATCATTTTCTGGCTCAATCACTTGTTTCTTCGAGCTAATGGTGTGTGTCCCAAACGAGATTTCATCCGTCACATCTTCAAATTCTAATGTACCGGATGCCACTGTTACAGTAACCGTTTTTTCAAGGCCTCGCACACTTAGTTTGACTTGATAAGTTCCTGGTGTCGCAGATAAACCACCTTTGTCAGTAACGACTACTTGTGCTGTAATATCATTTCCTGCTGGAATCTCCCATGCTTTTGCTTGCGATTTCGTGAGTATCAATTGATTCAATACGGCATCCGTGTCTGGAATTTCATAGCTATACAACAAGAAGTTATGCGCCTGTAGCATCGCTTGGCCATTTCTTACCGTCGAATCATCACTTACAAAAACCGGAATCGAAATAGTATCATTATTCCCAGCAATATCTGCAATTTTAACTTCTGCTGTTGTATATCCTGCTGTCGATAAATCTGGTAAAGATGTAATACTGAAGGTCAGATTACTATCACTATTTCCCGCATTATCTTGAATATTTTGCAGAAGAGACTTGGCGTTGCTTGTGAATGTATCACCTACATTGAAAAATTGCACAATTCCGCTCGCTGTCGGTGCGGTCGTATCGGTAACTGTAACATCATTAGAATGTCCACTACTATTTCCCGCTGCATCTGTTGCCGTTGCGTAATAAACAGTGTACGGAACTAATGGCCTGCTTCCAACCGGTACTACTACTGAGTAAGTACCTGAACCATTTGCTGTTCCTGAAGCTAGGAGTACATTGGTTGCGTTGTTGTAAATATTCACCACCGAATTTGCTTCTGCCGTTCCTGTTATAACCGTTGCTTCATCTGTGATTGCACTTAACGTTGGTGGATTAGGCGCAACATTGTCGGCAACCACAGTCGATACCGTAGAACTTTTTCCGTTTAAAAGAGCTGTTGCAGTAATTGTTTGGCCTCCCGAGAAATACTGACTCGCTGGCAGAGAAAATGAATAATTTCCGGATGAATCTGCCTGAACATGATATTTAGTAGTCGTATCTGCGGCATTTGGTGAATTGATAGTTCCTGTTGGTATCGCTGATGAACCACTGAATATAATATAAGCATTTGGCGTTGCCGTTCCTGTTATAACATGACTATTTGTTTGTGATGTATTGTTTGTTAAAGCACCTATTGTGACTGTTACGTCTGGGATATAGTCGAACAGGACACGTTTAAAGTTTTGCGTTCTAAAATTGGTACCAAAGCTTGTTTGAGTTGCCATCGTATACGAAGTCCCTGTAACTGCGGTGACATTCCCACCACTATAACTAACCGCGGCGTTAAACATCGGTACCCACTCATAGTTAAATCCAGTTTTTCCGCTTGAACCAGCACTATTCCAAGCAAGTACTCGTTGCGTCGTTGCCTGTAATTTTCCAGCTGTGCCCGCCATTGAAATTAACCTACTGCTTGTATTCGAATTATTCAAATTCAGATCCACACTAGCTGAATTGGCTATCTTAAATAACGCATTATTTCCCAGATTTACAATTCTTTTATTACCTGTACCGTCCGAATATAAATTAAAAGTTGACATGTTACCAATATCGATGCTTGCATTGTCTCCCATATTAAGCGCATTTGCAGTGGAAGTCCCCGAGCCTTGAGAGTTCACCGTTAGTTTCCCAGTGCCTTGGACAATGATTTTACCGTTCCCGCCTGTATAGATACCGTGCTTGTCGCTATCCGAAGCAGCATTCGTTTTCACATTTAGTTCGGCACCTGTTTCAACTAATATTTTAGGCGCGCTTCCATCTATCCTTATGCCTCCACGCCCGCTTGCGGAATCAGTTGTGATGTTCAATTTTGCACCACTGTGGACGGAAATATTGCTACCATCAGTCTGTATCCCCGCATATGGCGCCTCACCACCATTTCCTGATGTAGTTATATTGACGGTTGCATTAGCCCCTACATCCACGTTTCCGATATAGCCAAGCTTCATTAATCCTGCACTCAAAGTCTCACCTGTATATGTGGAACCCGGTAAGAAATTAATATTCGCAACTTCAAAAGTAGCTTGACCAGATGCAAGTGGAACTGGTATTGTAATTCCTAATATGTTCAAATAACTATTCACCTGTTTTGTTTGAACAACTCCACCGATATCGATATCAGATCCATACGCAGCAGACAATTGTGCCCCTGTATATGAAATATTCCGATATACTATTTTACTGTATCCCGTTCCAGAGCCTCCAGAAAGTCCTAACGGTCCATAATAATTCTGGCCAAACATACTAAGATCATTTACCGTTAAAATCATGGGAGCACTCGAACTCACATTAAAATAAGCATTTAAATTAGAAAAATCAATTGCATGTCCATTACCATTAATCACCAAATTAGGTCTTGTCGGATACACTGTCGTTTCGTATAAAGGTGAAGTAACAACAAAATCTTGAGTTACATTCATCACAGTAATTGTTGGATTGTTCAAAGCAGCCCGAAATGTTGCATTATCATAAACATCTACTTCACCTGCCGCAGCTGCTACGATACCTGCAGTCTTTGTTTTTGATTCAACAACGTCTTTGATTGCAGCTTTTTCTTCAGCAGGTTTCTTGACTGAAACCTCATTCTGCGCTTCTTCCATCCCAGTGATTTCTAATTCATTTGAGATGATTTCTTGCTTGTCTATTATTTTGTTAGCGGTCACACGAAATTCCCCTGCGCTCATTACCGATAATACCAATTTTCCATCGCGCATAGGGTGATCTAATGTTTGATTAATAGTTGCTAATCGTGTTTTGTCGTCAAAGCTAACTGGGTTATTATCGTCTGGAATACCGTTAATATCTGCCGTTTTTTGATCATCGAATTTTAGTCCTTCTGGAATTTTAACCTGTAATGGCGCAGTTGATCTCGTATTTTCTGAATTTGTCTTGTCTGTAAAATCGATTGTAACGGACTGACCAACCTTGGCTTTAACAGTATCTGCGGTTAGATTTATGCGATCAGTCTCATTTGATACGTCTACACCCCATCCACGTACCGATCCAAGAGTAATTAAACCGACTATCAAAAAAACTAGTGCCGTTCTTAGAATATGCGATTTCCCTATCATTGATTATTATACCTCCCTCGCAAAACAAGTATTGATTCTCTACATGTTAAAAACGCACACATAGACCCCTTCATGTTTTAAACTTGTTGCATTTAATCACACCTACTACTATCAAAACTGCCTATAATATTATGGGTACCACTTCACCAACTAATTTAAACCATTTCTAAGATTTTTTTTCATATTCTATTCATTATTTGCCAAAAACGTTGTGACCGCGGTGTACTAAAAAATTATTAAAATAAAAAAACATCTAAATGACATAACTTTAATATCATAGAGATGTTTAATTTTAAGATTTATATCAAACTGAACCAATTTCATAATTCAAAAGCGTTGCGGCACAGTGACTTTCAGAACGTTAAAAAAGGCTACCTCCCCATGCCATTCATATAAATACCATAAAATAACTGATGTAGAGTTTTCAAATCTCATTACCTGCGCTATTTCGAAGTGAAATGGGTTATTATTCCTCTGAAAACAAAAGCGGAGTTATGAAATTGGTTCAACTATGTGAATGATTTCATCGTTTGTTTCACGTGAAACTTTACTTACTCTCCAAATCATGCACAAACAATCCACTCAACAACTTCGGCTCAAACCAAGTCGATTTCGGAGGCATAATCTCGCCAGCATCTGCCACATCCAGCAAATTATCCATCGTCGGCGGATACATCGAGAATGCAATCGTGTATTTCCCAGCATCCACAAGCTGCTCCAACTCCACAAGCCCACGAATCCCACCAACAAAATTAATCCGGTCATCGCGTCTGATATCCTCAATCCCGAACAACGGTGTAAGTACCTGATCCGCCAAAATAGACACATCAAGGCTCGCAATAACGCCATCACCGGCGAACTCAGGTTTCACTTTCAAACCGTACCATGAACCGTCCAAATACATTCCAAACGTATTCGGCGCCGCCGGTTTATACTCCTCTTTTCCGACTTTCTCTATATCAAATTTTAAAGCAACTTGATCTAAGAAATCCGCTGCGATTGGAACATCAACGACCCTATTATAGTCCAGAATCTCCAGCTGATCTTGCGGGAATAACACAGATAAGAAGAAATTAAACTCCGCGTCCGCGCCAGCATCCGGAAACTCCTCCCGACGCTTCAGACCGACTTTAACCGCCGATTCTGTGCGATGATGTCCGTCCGCAATATAAAGCGCTGGAATTGCCTCAAAGGCCTCCGTAAGCACGCGCACCACATCCGCGTCATCCACCGTCCAAATCCGATGCTTCACGCCATGAAAGCTCTCAAAATCGTAGACCGGCTTATGACTACCAATCCAAGCGTCCACAACCTCATTCACCAATTCATCCGAACGATACGTCAAGAAAATCGGGCTCGTATTCGCATCCGTCACATCCACGTGGCGAATCCGATCCAGCTCCTTCTCCTCACGCGTCAACTCATGTTTCTTAATCGCGCCACTCACATAATCATCAATCGCCGTACACGTCACAAGCCCCGTCTGCGGCCGCCCGTTCATCACCAATTGATACAAATACAACTCCGGCTTCGCATCCTTCGCAAGCCAGCCCTTCTCCTGAAACTCCGCCAAATTCGACGTAGCCTTCCTATACACCGAGTCATCATACGGCGACACATCAGCGGACAAATCAATCTCCGCCTTATCAATATGTAAAAACGACATCGGGTTCGAAACGCCCAATTTCCGCGCCTCCTCCGTACTCAACACATCATACGGCAACGAAGCCACATAAACCGCCTCTTTCGCACTCGGTCTAATTCCCTTAAAAGCTCTAATCTTTACCACAAAAAATCCCTCCTCATTATTATAAAAATAGCCACGACAGAAAATCCATCGCAGCTATTCATTTTTATACTTAATAAGCCGTCACACCAGCAGGTTCAATCGCGCGCACCCGAATCACACCAGGAATCGCGTTCAAACGGTCCACAACGAGCGATAAATTACCTTGCGCGCCTTTTTCCATATCAATCAGCGTATACGCATAATCGCCCTTACTGCGGTTCGTCATATCCAAAATATTAATCGACCCGTTCGCAAGTTCCGTCGTGACCTGCCCAACCATGTTCGGCACATTATGATGAAATACCCCCAAACGCGGATGTCCATTGTAAGGCATGTCCACATTCGGATAGTTCACCGAATTTTTAATACTACCCGTCTCTAAAAAGTAAGCCAGTTCCTTCGCCGCCATTTTAGCACAATTGGTTTCCGCTTCTTCCGTCGAAGCCCCCAGATGCGGCAATACTTCCACTTGCGGATGCTTCACAAACGCTTCCGTCGCAAAATCCGTGATGTACATGCGTAATTGACCAGCATTCAGCGCCTCAACCATCGCACCTTCCTCCACCAATTCCCCACGTGAAAAGTTAAGCAAAACAGCGTCAGGTTTCAGCAATTGCAACGTTTCCCGATTGAACATTCCAGCCGTATTATCCTTCAGCGGCACATGCACCGTCAAATAATCACACGTCGCCAAAACTTCCTCAATCGTCATCGCGCGTTCCACTTCTTTCGAAATCCGCCACGCCGTATCCACCGAAACATACGGATCATAACCGACAACGTCCATACCGAGCGCCAACGCATCATTTGCCACAAGCGCACCAATCGCACCGAGTCCAATGATACCAAGTCGTTTTCCAGCAAGCTCCGTGCCCGCAAATTTCTTCTTCCCAGCTTCGACTTTTTTCCCGATATCGCTGCCATCAAGCGTCTTGACCCATTCCGAGCCTTCCAAAATTGGCCGCGCACCCATAAATAAACTCGCTAATACCAGTTCTTTCACTGCGTTCGCATTCGCACCGGGCGTATTAAAAACTACGATTCCCTTATCAGCACAAGCCTCCACAGGAATATTATTCACCCCCGCACCAGCTCTAGCAACAGCTTTCACACTGTCAGGGAACTCAAAATCGTGCAGGTCATAACTTCGCAGTAAAATACCATCCGGCGCCTGATTCCCGTCAATCAAATATTTCTCCACATCGAACTTACGTAATCCTTCTTTAGCAATCGCATTGAAAGTCTGAATATTAAACATGTATTTCTCCCCCTTTATGAGTCGCTACAAATTTTTCCATCAGAGCAGTCAACGCTTCGACACCCTCGTACGGAAAAGCATTGTAGATACTTGCACGCATACCACCAACCGAGCGATGTCCCTTCAAATTCTCAAAATGAAGTTCCCCCGCCTCCTTAATAAATAACGCATCCAACTCAGGTGAACCCGTCACAAACGGCACATTCGTAAGCGACCGATCCTCCTTGTTCACAGGAGACGAAAACATCGAAGACGCGTCCAAATAATCATATAAAAGTCCAGCTTTCTTCCTATTTAACGCCTCGATTCCCGCCACACCGCCTTGCTCCTTGATCCATTCAAAAACCAGCTTCGACACATAAATCGCAAAAGTTGCTGGCGTATTGTACATCGAACCGTTCTTCGCCTGCACCTCGTAATCCAGCATTGCCGGCAAACCAGCTACATTTCCAATCAAATCCTCTCGAACAATAACGATCGTGAGACCAGCAGGACCAATGTTTTTCTGAGCCCCCGCATAAATCAAACCAAATTTGCTCACATCGTACACACTCGACAAAATATTGGAAGACATATCCGCAACAAGCGGCACTTCACCAGTTTCAGGAGGTGTGAAAATCGCCGTACCTTCAATCGTATTATTCGTCGTAATATGCAAATAAGCCGCATCGGAAGGCACCCGCGGTATCTCTGGAATATAACTGAAATTCTTATCTTTTGACGACGCCAGCACTTCAATATCGCCAATTTTTGCCGCTTCCTCCATCGCTTTTTCAGACCACGAGCCAGTATTCACAAAGTAGGCTTTCTTGCCAGCCATCAAATTCATCGGCACCATCGTGAATTGCAGACTCGCCCCACCTTGTAAGAATAAAATTTTGTAATTTTCGGGAATGTGCATTAATTCACGCAATAGCAATTCCGCTTCCCCAAGAATCTCCTCAAATAAATCCGATCGATGACTTAATTCCATTACTGACATTCCTGAACCTTTGTACGATAGTAGCTCCTTCTGCACCTTTTCTAAAACTGGTACGGGCAAAATCGCAGGTCCTGCTGAAAAATTATACGCTCTTTCCACACAACATCTCTCCTGTTCCAATCGTATTTCCAACCTACAACTTCGATTTCTCACATCTGGTCTTAATACAAAAACTGTGACAAGCATTACAAGTATCGCGAAAAGCCTATTTTGGAGTTCACATATGTATCTCATTCCCATTTACAGTTTAATCAAACCCAAGAAAGAATACTTACTCCTAACACTTGGATATATTATATCAGAAAATACGAATATTTTCAGACAAATTGAACTTATTCTGCGGGTTTTTATTTAAAAACACCAAGAAAGCGTCCCCATTTGGCTAAAAACCTTGAGACTGACTTTCCAGCATTCTTTTTAAAAACTTTTTACGAAAAGCCAATCCCCACATTATTTCCCGGGTAATAATCGCTTCGTCCGAAAAACAAGCAAATAAATCACCAGAAAAATCACTAGCGTAACAATCGACCAACGATACATCATCGCATAATTATAATGTGCCGCGATAAAGCTCAGCCCGAAACTCCCAAGTGCCATCCCGACATCCATCCCCGACAAGAACGTCCCATTCGCGATTCCCTTTTTGTCAGGGGCCGCACGATCCACTGCCAAAGCTTGCAAAGAAGGCTGCACCATTCCGTAGCCGAGCCCGAAAAACAACGAAGATCCAAATAAACTCCAAGCTCCCGTCGCCAGTGATAAGAGCCACAATCCGATGCCCATCAACACGATTCCCGGCAGAATCACCACCCGATGTCCCTTCAAATCATACAATCGTCCTGCAAAAACACGGCTCACCAAGACCATAATCGCTTGCCCAACAAAGAAAATCCAGACCATCCGCACATGTAATTCCAATCCGTAAATCATCATAAACGTTTGAATTCCGCCCAATGGAAAAGCCATCAACATGCATAATAGCGCCGGCAACAACGCCCCCTTATCAAACAACTGCATCTTATGCTTCACGACAATCTCCTGTTTTGGTATTTTCAACCGCGTCACCAACAGAAAAACCAAAACCATCAACACAATCGAGAATCCAATCAGAAAATTAAACGAAAACTGGTTCATCAAAATAATCGCTATAATCGGTGCCAGCGACATCCCAAGCGCCGTTGTCAATCCATAAAAACCGATACCTTCCCCCGTCCGATTCGGCGGCACGAGCGTTGAAACCCCCGTCGCAATCGAAGTCGTCGTGATTCCCCAACCAACACCATGAAATAATCGCAACACAAGCAAAGCCGACACAACCGTTGACCAATAGAAATTCACCGTAACCGCAATCAATACAAAAAAGCCGACCAAAATCATGATTTTCGCACCAAAGCGATCATTTAGCCCTCCTGCAATGACTCGCATAAATAAAGCTACCAACGAAAATAAGCCTACCGCCAAACTCGCCTGGGTTTCCGTACCGCCTAATTTAATAATTTGCGCCGGTAAAGTTGGCATAAAAATCTGGAATCCAATATATAAAAACAAACTCGAAATCAACAATATCACATAATCCTTCGTCCACAACTTCGCCTTCAAAAAATCCCTTCTCACTCTAAATTATTTTCAATCCGTGCTAAAACATCTAAATACGCGTTAAGTTCTGCATCCGATATTCCTAGGTAAAAATGCGAACACGTCTCCTCCACCACGTTCCGAATCAGTTGCACGTTCTGCTTTCCTTCCATAGATAACGACAACAATGTAATCCGCCGATCCTTCTCATCGACCGCTTTTTCAAGCAAATTTTTCCGAACGAGCACATCGATAATTCGATTCACGGTCGGCGCATCCTTCTCCACCAACTCCGCCACATGACGCTGCGAAATTGGCGCTTTTTGATCCACCACATTCAAAACCGACCACTGCTCTGGCGTTACATCGAATCGCTCTAACCCGTGCTGCAAACCAAGACTCGCTTTTCTCGCCACTACATTGGTCCGAAATGTCACATCATCATAAAAATCCCGCATCCCCATTCACCTCTTTTTAAAATAATTGTCATGACAACTATATCATAAAAAAAGATATGATGACAGCAAATCGCCACCATCATATCTCAGGAATACTTCTTATTTTTCGCTATCCATAGCAAATTTACCAACAATCGCAGCCACTAAACCACCAACGATAGGCGCCACAATGAACACCCACAATTGAGATAAAGCTTCGCCGCCAGCAAATAGAGCTGGACCGATACTACGAGCCGGGTTAACAGAAGTTCCTGTCAACGGAATGCCTAATAAGTGAATTAAAACTAAAGTCAAACCGATAACTAGACCAGCAAAAGCAGGATTTCCTTTTTTACCAGTAACGACGATAATAACTAAAACAAATACGAAAGTTAAAATTGCTTCTACTAAGAACGCGCCGCCTGCACCGATATTGCCAAATCCATTTTGACCTAAGTTTTTAGTAGACATGTCAGAAAGATTTAAGAATGAAAGCAATGTAACGGAACCAACAATCGCCCCAGCCACTTGCGCCACAACATATCCTACTAATTCGCCACCTGAAATTCTCTTGTTTAAAAACATCGCAACGGAAACAGCTGGATTTACGTGACATCCAGAAATAGTCCCAATGCTATACGCCATCGCAACGATTGACAAACCAAATGCCATCGCGATTCCAAGCGTTCCAATTCCTTCAATTCCCCCGCCTAAAACAGCAGTACCTGTACCGAATAATACCAAAACAAAAGTCCCGATGAATTCAGCAAATAATTTCTTACTCATGTGTTCTCCTCCTTTTGAAAATAGCATACTTATTATATATACCTCTAAATCATGAAATTGTAAACCTTTATTTATGTAATATTTTACACACTGGATACAAAATTCACGGTATTGACAAATAGAAGCGCTTACCTTAACGTTATGTTGTATAATATATTTCTAACAATGCTAAAATTTAGCAAAAAATCATGTAAGACTTTAGAAATAACGCTTTACATGGCATTCCGCTAAACCTCAGCGTGTCGACAAATGCTTAGTTTCTAGGCAAAAGCGAGTACCAGAGCGGAGCATACTCGAGTACATTGACTGAAAACAGGGAGGGAGTACCATCCCCGACCATGTGAGAAGTTATGCGAAACGCAGTGTAGAAGAGCGCTGGAACGGAACTTTTAACGTAAAGGATTACAGGTTAGCTTTGTTCTCCTGCATATTGGGGGTGTAACTCGTTCTATTTCGAACACCCCCAACAATGATTGTTTGTCGGCACACTGAGATGTTTCACGTGAAACATCTTAACCTACAGTAAAGGAGCAATAACATGGCAATTATTCAAGTAACATCGACCAACCCTGATTTTTCTTTCCTTATTAAGAAGAATCCCGAGTCAGGCATGATGCTCCGGCAAATGCGTAAAGGTATCGCACATGGCTGGTATTCCGCGCCCGATACTTACAATGTTTATTTCAAAGATGCTGATAATGAGATATCCTATAAAAAATATCGCGAGGAAAATTTTGAATACCTGAATCTATCTCGTTATAATTCGAATATCTTCCCATTAAATGCACTTGGCGAATTCTTTTCATTAAAGGAACCCGACTCGCGTGACTTGCCTGGATTTACGCACCAATTTCATATTAATATGCTCTATATTCGCCGGATTCACTATGTCGAATTCTTTCAAAAGTACATGCCAGACTATACCTTCGAAGTTGAGCATCTTTCTGATAAAAACTGGGCCGTGACGATTTCCACCAAGTCTAGTCTCTATGATTTAATCCATGTTTCGAACCTGTTTTGCCTATTTTTCGCTGGTTTCAGTCAAGAACACCTAGATATAACCGATGATTTACTGCGCAAATACATTAAAAGCATCCAAATAACTGATCCGCCTTTCTATATTCGTAATCTTTTCGTTCACAATTTCCTAACAACGCGAAAATTATTCAATCAGTTCAAAGAGGAATTAGAAACAACGAATCGCTATGATATCCAGTTTGATTTCGGTGGCACTGCCCTTCAAAGACGGAATTTCATTGCGAATCAGCTCTCTTTCGACAAAGTCATTGTAGACATAGGTTGCGGCGAAGGATTTTACGCTATCCCCTTTGCTGAGAAAACAAAGCTCGATTATTATGCGATTGATATTGATCCTGAGATGCTGCTCATTACAAACAAGAAAGCTGCGAGAAAAGAGATCGACAATATTATCACCTACTCCTCACTGGAATTATTCTTAGAAAATAGCCCAGCTGAAAAAGTCGACGTGATTCTAACGGAAGTTATTGAACACATGCCTACTAACATGGCGAAAAAACTCATTCGAAAAATCATGCAGCATATTGATTTTGATACATTCATTATCACAACTCCAAACAGCGAGTTCAACACGTTTTACGGTTTGGAAGGCTTCCGACATGACGACCATGATTGGGAAATGAGTACTACAGAATTCCAGACTTGGTTGACAGAAATTGTTGACGAAAAAAAGGTCACGGTTGAATTCCATGCAATTGGTGATGCCGTAAATAATATTCATACAACCCAAGGCGCCACTTTAAGAAAGAAGGAGGTATAATATGGAAATAAATACACAACTACACACCATTTTCCTGCTTGTTGGTCCAACAGAATGCGGAAAATCCACATTTGCACAAGAAACGTTGATACCTCAACTTCAATTTTCCGAACCCGACAAGAATTTCCAAGCAAACGTTCAGTATTTGTCCTCCGACACGATTCGCCAAGAAATCCTTGGTCACGATTACGATAAATATGCCCAAATTATGCTAGAAGCAAGTGATCAAACGTTCGAACTCTTATTCAAAAAACTAGATATGGTCACAAAATTCCCAATCAACGCCGAATTTGTAGTTTTAGATACAACCGGACTAACCGCTGACTTCCGTGAAAAAGTTCGTGAAACAGCTAAAAATAACAATTATAATGTCGAAGTCGTTCTTTTTGACTATCGTGATCGCGATGATTATTATGCCAGCGAGCGCTCCAAAAAGTTGATTTCCAAACATATTACTCGCCTAAAAAAAGAAATTCTACCTAATATCGCACGCGAACAATACCATCAAATTCACCGGATTCGAGCTAAAAATTTCACGAACTATACAATCAACATCCAGAATAAAACACAGTTCTGTGACACACTCCTCCCAACAAACGAGACCTACACGATGATTGGCGATGTTCACGAATGTACGAGCGAACTAAAATCACTTCTACACAAACTGGGTTGCAAAATTGAGAATAATATAATCACCCACAGTCCTCATAAAATCATTCTTGTCGGCGATTGGATTGATAAAGGAAAAAATACACGCGAAATCACTGAATTTCTACACGAAAATCAGCAATATTTCCTATTTGTACTCGGAAACCATGAAAACTTTGTTCATAAATATATTTTGGGTGAAATTAAGGGAGCCAATCAAGAAATTGTCGATAACTATTTCGACTCGATTCCAGACCTTGTCGCGGATCCCGAGCTATTTTCGAAATTCGAACAACTTTTCCACTTAGCAAAACCCTTTTATCGCTATATTGGCGAAGAAACAGCATCCTTTTATGTCACACATTCACCATGCCAAAATAAATATATCGGCAAACTTGACGGAAACTCCATGCGCCACCAACGAAACTTCCACCTAGATCGAACAAGACCCGTTCAAGAACAGTTAGCCTTTTTAGAGAACGAAGCCGTGAATAATTATCCATACCATATTTTTGGACATGTAGCAGCAAAACAAGCATTTCGCATAAAAAACAAATTACATCTAGATACTGGATGCGCTCACGGTAATGAATTGACAGCCGTCACCTTAAAATATCGAAAACCCCTGTTCAAATCCGTGCGGTCAGAAAATCAACAACTCGCTGGAGAACTTCCAATGCTATTCAAGCGCGAACACACCGTTCAGATTTCCGAGCTCGATACGGAATCCTTGAGAAGATTACACTATATCGGCGAAAATAAAATCAACTTTATCTCTGGAACCATGTCACCCGCACCAAAAGACCTAGCGACAAACAATCTGGAATCCTTAGAAAAAGGACTACACTATTTTGCCGAAAAAGGTATTTCTCATGTTGTCCTACAGCCAAAATATATGGGATCGCGCTGCAACATCTACTTGCATAAAAATACAAAACACAGTTTCGCAGTCAGTCGAAATGGCTTCAAAATAACTCATATTGACTTGGCACCAATTTACCAAGCCTTGCATACCCGGTTTGCAGAATACATGGAGCAAAACAAAATTCAAATGCTCATTCTAGATGGCGAACTCCTTCCATGGCAAGCACTTGGCAAGGAACTCATCGAAAAACAATTCCAGCCGATCCAAACTGCGCTGGAAACCGAGCTAGCCTTTTTGCAAAGACATGGTTTTGACGAGAGTCTAGGTCAACTCATCACCGAATATGACGCTACTGATTTCGAAACCTATCAAACCCAACTCACGAAAAAGGAATTAAACGAAAAATATAGCTCGCGACTCTATCAAAACTACAAACCCCTGCATCAAATCAAGCAAATACACACAGATTTAGCGCAGCACAAAGAAGCTCTAAACACTTACAAACAGCAACTAGACATTTACGCAGCAGAATCCGATCTTGATTACAAAGCCTTTTCCTTACTAAAAATAATCTATCAAGATGGAACCGAGCATATCCCTGCATGGCCGACCTCGGAAATGTACAGCTTTCTAAATGATGACACTTTCGTATCGCTTGATCTCACGAATCCCGATTATCACACCATCGCCGAGCAATATTTTTCAACCATCACAACCACAAACAAAATGGAAGGTATCGTGATAAAACCAGAAAAACTAAGTCCACACATCGCGCCTTATATGAAAGTTCGAAATATGGACTACCTATCTATCATTTACGGGTACGACTTCCAATTCCCACACAAATTCAACAAACTAATCAAACAAAAAAGCATCCATAAGAAACTGCGAACCTCCATTAATGAATGGTCTCTTGGTTCCAAATTACTAGCAACAAAATGGACGGAAATCTCACCGACAAATCAGCAGTTCAATGAAACTGCAGCAAACCTATTGTTCGAAGTTGAGAAAGAACGAGACATTGATCCACGCTTATAAATGTTTCACGTGAAACACAAAAAAAGAAGCTTTTCCGATCTTTTTCTCGGAGAAGCTTCTTTTTTTCACCCTTTTATAGGCTTAATGACAATATAACGATATGGTTCGCGACCTTCTGAATGTGTTTCCACACGCTTATCTTCGCTCAAAATCGCATGAATGATCTTCCGTTCAAACGAAGGCATTGGCTCCAAATGAACAACTCGACGCGTCTTCACTGTTTTATCTGCCATTTTTTTAGCCAATAAAGTCAGTGTTTCATCACGACGTTCTCGATAATCACCAACATTCACGACGACGTTTTTGAATTGCGTCGTATCTTTGTTTGCGATCAGTTGCGTCAAATATTGCAACGCGTTTAACGTTTGACCATGTTTTCCAATCAGCAAGCCTAGGTTGTTTCCTGACACTTGAATGCTGACTTCCTTACCTTTTTCAGAGACATCAACAGAGACCTCAGCCCCCATTTTTGTAGCCACATCCATCACATACTGGACAGCCGTTTCGATTTGGTTATGCTTCTCGATGACCTTAACCATCGCAAGCCTTGAACCAATCCCGAAAATACCTTTTTTACCAGCGTCCATGATTTCCACGTCTACTTTTTCCCGCGTTGTGCCTAAGTCCTTCAACGCGTTTTGAATTGCTTCTTCAACGGTTTGGCCTTGCGCAGTTATATCTCTCACTTTCTTTTCTTACCTCCCTTTTTCGATGCAGACATTGTCGCTGCTTTCTTTTTAAGTCTTTCTTCTTCCTTCTTAGCCTCTTCCAAAGCCGCAGCTTCGCGTTTAGCCTTGAATGGATTATTAATTAACATCGTTTGGAAAATCGTAAATATGTTTCCGACAACCCAGTAAAGTGCTAGTGCTGACGGCAAACTGATACCCGCAAATAGGATCATCAACGGCATGAAGTAAATAATCATGTTCATTGATTTATTTTGCTGCGTTTGGCCCATCATCGACAATTTAGAAGAAATAAACGTCGTCAATGCTGCTAAAATTGGCAAAATGAAATATGGATCTTTATCGCCGAGTGTCATCCACAAGAAATCTTGCGTCTTAATCTCCGCTGTCCGACTAATCGCTTGGTAGAATCCAAGTAAAATCGGCATTTGGATTAATAATGGTAAACAACCCATCATTGGATTTGCATTGTTTTCTTGATATAAACGCATTGTTTCTTGCTGTAATTTTTGTTTCGTCTCGTTATCTTTTGATTTGTACTTTTCTTGTAGTTCTTTAATTTGTGGTTGCATCGCTGTCATTGCTTTTTGGCTCTTCAGCTGTTTAATCATTAATGGCATGATCAGTAATCGAATCGCAACGGTTGTCATGATAATCCCCATCGCATAGTTGCCACCAAAAAGTTCCGCAAACCAGATAATTACTTGTGATAATGGATAAACAATGTAATGACTCCAAAATCCTGATGACTCCGATGTGATTGGATCAGTTGAAACACCACACCCCGCTAGAACTGCTAGTAGTCCCATCATTAGTCCTGCAAAGATCAACTTCTTTTTCAAACTCATTTTCTTCTTCAAATAGTGCTACCTCCACTCTCCGCCTGTATTCTTTCCATAAAACTACTTTTTCTGAGGCTGCTTCAAAACTCTTGATAATTTCAAAACATGCATCAAACTTTTCTTAATTTCATGAAAATCCATATTGGCCGCCGGTTTCCTGGCGATGATAATATAGTCATAACCTGAATCAATTTGCTCATTCAGCTCATGAAAGGATTGCCTAATACATCGTTTAATACGATTACGTACGACAGCGTTTCCAATTTTTTTACTCACAGAAAGTCCTATTCGAAAATGCGCCAAATCTTCCCTTTTTAATATGTAAACGACAAATTGGCGATTCGCAAACGACTTCCCTTTTTTAAATACGCGTTGAAACTCATCATCTTTTTTTATTCGATATGCTTTTTTCATAAAATCTCCATCTTCTAATCAGATTATCTTTCATACATGCACCCTTGTTAACCTATCAGATCTCCCTATATAGGAAGTGACTGATAGATTAACGGTTACTCTGCCTGAAATTAAAAAAAACCACTGAGTCTTTTTCAGTGGTCTACGCAGATAAAACTTTTCTTCCTTTACGGCGACGACTAGCTAAAACTCTACGTCCGTTTTTAGAACTCATACGTTGACGGAAACCATGTACTTTTTTTCTTTTACGCTTGCTTGGTTGGTATGTTCTTTTCATTAATTACACCTCCTAGTAAGGGTCTATTACAAATTTACTCGTATAGACAGTCTTAGACATTGTACAGAAATATATCGGATTTGTCAATAATACCTCGGAACAAAGTAGAATATAAACACTCTATCTTCCATAATACCATATTTTCAAACTGATATATAGTTATTTTAAAAATTTTTTCAAAGACTTTTTACTCCTTCTTTTCTTGTGGATAATCTCAGTAAATGTAGGTAAGTACGCTAAAACCCACTTTTTCTGTGGATAACTCTTAAATATACTGAAAAGTTATGCACATTTTACGATAGTTAACCACAATCACTTGTGGATAACTGTTTTTTGGATATTTTTTTATCCCGACCTAGTTCACAAGTTATGCACAAGCTCATATCCTGTGGACATCTTTTCTCAACATCTTCATAACTTTGTGGATAGAATTTGAAATCCCTTGCGATTGTGATGTTTTTCTGATATTATATCAATTGTCGAATAGAAAATTATTTGGGGATAACATTATTTATCCACAGTCAACTTTTACTTTGTGGATAACTTCTAAACAACCCCTGTATAACTTTATCCACGGCTCTATCCATCTGTGGATAACTTTTATGTTTAATGAAAAGGGGGGAACATAGTGCAAACAATGGAAGACATATGGAAAGAAACCTTACGTATCGTCAAGCAAAATATGAGTAAGCCAAGTTATGATACTTGGATGAAATCTACCACTGCGCATTCACTTGAAGGAAATACGTTTATCGTGACAGCTCCAAACAATTTTGTTCGTGATTGGCTTGAGAAAAGTTATTCACAGTTCATCGCTAATATCCTACAAGAAATTACGGGAGAAAATTTTGATGTTCGATTTATCGATGGGGAACAAGATGAGGTATTTGATAACTATATTCCACCAAAACCGCGTAATTTAGATGAGGACTTGGACGAAGCGAACTCCAAACACATGCTAAATCCGCGTTATGTTTTTGATACTTTTGTTATTGGATCGGGCAACCGTTTTGCCCATGCAGCCTCACTTGCAGTAGCTGAAGCGCCGGCCAAAGCCTATAATCCGCTCTTTATTTATGGTGGTGTTGGACTTGGAAAAACGCATTTAATGCACGCAATTGGCCATTATGTTTTAGAGCATAAAACAAACGCGAAGGTCATGTATCTTTCTAGTGAGAAATTCACAAACGAGTTCATTAACTCTATTCGAGAAAATAAAGCCGAAGAATTTCGTAATAAATATCGTAATGTCGATGTGCTTCTTATTGATGATATTCAGTTTTTAGCTGGTAAAGAAGGAACGCAGGAGGAATTTTTCCATACGTTTAATACGCTTTATGATGAGCAGAAACAGATTATTATTTCTAGTGATCGCCCGCCAAAAGAGATTCCAACACTTGAGGATCGCTTACGTTCGCGCTTTGAATGGGGTCTGATTACCGATATTACGCCGCCGGATTTAGAAACTCGGATTGCGATTTTACGTAAAAAAGCAAAAGCTGACGGACTGGATATTCCGAATGAAGTGATGCTTTACATTGCGAACCAAATCGATTCCAATATTCGGGAGCTAGAAGGCGCGCTTATTCGTGTTGTCGCCTACTCGTCCCTCGTAAATAAGGATATCAATGCGAATCTTGCTGCGGAGGCTTTGAAAGATATCATTCCAAATTCGAAATCCCACGTGATCCGAATTCCTGATATTCAAGAAGCTGTTGGCGAATATTATCACGTTCGTTTAGAAGATTTTAAAGCGAAAAAACGGACGAAAAGTATTGCGTACCCTAGACAAATCGCGATGTATCTTTCTCGTGAGCTGACCGATGCTTCCCTACCGAAAATTGGAGAAGAATTTGGTGGCCGAGATCATACTACGGTGATTCATGCGCACGAAAAAATTTCTCAGTTATTGAAAATCGACCAAAACTTGAAAAATGATTTGGCTGAGATTGAGAAAAACTTGCGAAAACCACAGAGTTTATTTTAAAGGACTATATATTGGGCTCTAGGTTAGCCAATTGATGCTTTCAAAGAGCCGAATCATGATATCCTCCATTTTTTAAAGCTGTGCATAATGTGGATAAGTGGAACATACTTACCAACAAGTTATCAACATGTGGAAAACTTTGCGGGAGATAGGCTCAGCTATACTTATCCACAAATCCACAGGCCCTATTACTATTACTACGATTTTTTATTAATTAATTAAACATATTTTGATATAATGTTATACTTAGAAAAAGAAACTAAAAATGGGGGAATTCTCATGAAATTTGTAATTCAGCGCAATCGTCTTGTTCAGGCGGTAAATGAAGTGACGCGTGCTATTTCTTCAAGGACTACTATTCCAATTTTAACAGGTATTAAAATCACAGTGAATGATGAAGGTGTCACATTAACTGGTAGTGATTCTGATATTTCGATTGAAGCTTTTATACCTCTTATTGAAAACGACGAAATTCTAGTGGAAGTGGAGAGTTTTGGTGGTATTGTTTTGCAGGCGAATTATTTTAGTGATATTGTTCGTCGTTTACCGGATGACAGTGTGGAGCTTGAAGTGACGACGAATTATCAAACCAACATTCGTTCTGGGCAAGCGTCGTTTAACTTGATTGGACTTGATCCAGCAGAATATCCGAAATTACCAGAAGTGACTGCTGGTAAAAGTATTCAAATCCCGATTTCTGTCCTCAAAAATATTGTTAGACAGACTGTTTTTGCTGTTTCGGCGATTGAGGTTCGTCCTGTTTTGACTGGTGTTAACTGGATTATTAAGAATAATATCTTGACTGCTGTAGCAACGGATAGTCACCGGTTAGCGTTACGCGAAATTCCGCTAGCAACCGAAATTGATGAGGAATACAATATCGTGATTCCTGGAAAAAGTTTATCTGAATTGAATAAAATTTTGGATGAAGGTACGGATTCGATTGAAATGGTGCTTGCTAATAATCAAATTTTGTTCAAACTGAAGGATTTACTTTTCTATTCGCGTCTTTTGGAAGGCAGTTATCCTGATACTTCTCGCCTTATCCCGACGGAAACGAAATCAGATTTAATTATTAATGCGAAATCCTTTTTACAGGCGATTGATCGTGCTTCCCTACTTGCTCGTGAAAATCGTAATAACGTGATTAAATTAATGACTTTGGAAAACGGTCAGGTCGAAGTTTCGTCTAATTCACCTGAGGTCGGAAATGTTTCTGAAAAAGTTTTCAGTCAAAGCTTTACTGGTGAGGAATTGAAGATTTCATTTAACGGGAAATACATGATGGATGCGTTGCGTGCTTTTGATGGCGCGGATATCCAGATTTCTTTCTCGGGAACGATGCGTCCGTTCGTACTTAGACCAAAAGATGCGGAAAATCCAAATGAAATTTTACAATTGATCACGCCGGTTCGTACGTACTAAAGATTATCTTGCCTGCTCAGTGAAAATTGGGCGGGCTTTGTGTTGTACTTGAATACATAAAAGGAGGCGCCAGAGTATGATTAAGGACATGACTACTGGAAATCCGACGAAAACGATTTTTTATTTCGCGATGCCGATGCTAATTGGAAACTTATTTCAGCAATTTTATGTCATGGTGGATGCGATGATTGTCGGAAAATTTGTTGGTGTGAACGCGCTTGCTGCTGTTGGGGCGACGAATGCACTTAATTTCTTTTTTCTATCGTTGGTGATTGGATTAATGAGCGGTGTTTCCGTTGTTGTGGCGCAATATTTCGGTTTTCAGGATTTTAAGCGATTGAAACGAGTGCTTGCGACGGCGAGTATTATGATTGTTTCGGTGTCTGTGGCATTAACGATCGTCGGAATTTTGCTCGCGAAACCGTTGTTGCTGCTTTTAGGAACACCAACAGAAATATTAGATGATTCTGTGCTTTTTGTGACGACTTTATTTATCGGAATACTACCAATGGGACTTTATAACGGGGTTTCGGCGATTTTGAGGGCGTTTGGAAACTCGATTACGCCACTTTATTTTCTTATTATTTCGTCACTACTCAATATTGCGCTAAGTTTTCTTTTTGTCGTGGGACTTGGTATGGGTGTTGCAGGAGCCGCTTGGGCAACTGTTCTTAGTCAACTCGTTTCGGCGATTTTATGCATTATTTATAGCTATCGCAAAATTCCATACATGCGTTTGAAAAAGAAGGATATTCATTTTGATAGCGCGATTTTTAAAGAAATTTTCCGAATTGCGTTTCCTTCGGCGTTACAAGGTTCGTTTATTTCGATTGGAAATATGGCGATTCAAGGCTTGATTAATAGTTTTGGCGCGACAGTTGTTGCAGCTTATACGGCAGCCAGTAGGATTGATTCGCTGACATATCAACCTGGGATTGCATTCGGTGCGGCTTCTTCGATGTTCGCTGGTCAAAATATAGGAGCTGGTAAAATTGATCGGGTGAAACAAGGCTTTTGGTCCGGGATAAAAGTAGTGACTGTCGTCAGCTTAGTCTTAACTGTATTAGTACAGCTTTTCGCGCATCAGTTTTTGACGCTGTTTCTGGATAGTTCGGCGACTGAAGCTTTATCAATTGGAACAGGTTATTTGAAAATTGTATCGCTATTCTATGTCGTTGTCGGGATTTTATTCGTTGTGCGCGAAACATTGCGTGGGACTGGGGACGCGATTATTCCGCTTTGGATGGGAATTTTTGAATTGGTAGCGCGACTTGCTATCGGTTTTATTTTGGCACAATTTTTAGGTTATATGGGCTTGTGGTGGGCAACACCGGCGGCTTGGGTCAGCGCGACGATGCTCGGACTATGGCGCTATAAATCGGGCAAGTGGATGCGAAAAGCTGTTATCAAGAAGGAACTATAGTAGAATGGGGAGTAAGGAATAGAAAGTGAAAATAAAGGAGTAAGATAGATGATTATTAGAAAATTACCTCTGGATATGTGGGAAAAGGCTTCAGAAATAAGCGTTTTTCGTGAGCAGAAGCCATTTGTTGACTCTGTTGCTGATTCGTTGATGCGCATCGCTGGTGAGCCAGAGGATTCGAAGCTGGTTTACAACCCATATGGCATATACTCAGAGAAGGAATTAGTCGGCTTTATTTTGTATACGTTTGAGGATGAATCGAAGGATAATCATTGGATTTCGGGTTTTGTGATAGATAAAGATTACCAACATCAAGGTTTAGGTCGCCGCGCTTTGGAACAATTGGTTGATTTTGTATTTGTGAAAAATCCGGAGAGCATTGAAGTGAAAGTTGCTGTTTCCACAGAGGACACGGTCGCGAAAAATCTGTTTGTATCGATTGGATTTAAAGACGCCGGATGGAAAAAAGAAAATCGTGAAGTTTTGTGCTTTAAGAACAAAAACCCGCTGAGAAGCCCCATATTTATTTATAAACCAAAATAATATCCCCCTATTAGTTTTATTAAAATTGGCTAAAAAACGCATATATAAATAATTTCGTTGTATTCTGGCTGATTTTCTAGTAAAATAGAGGAATAGGGCTTATTAAGATTGGACGTGAAAAAAATGGCGGAAAGTATTAAAATTAATACCGAATATATTACACTTGGGCAACTGCTTCAAATGATGGATGTTATCTCGAGCGGCGGCATGGCGAAAGCTTTTTTAAGTGAAAACATGGTGTATATAAACGGAGAAGAAGATAATCGTCGCGGTCGTAAGTTACGAAACGGTGATGTAGTCTTAGTTCCTGGTGAGGGTAAAATCCAGATCCAACAAGGCTGATCAAAGAAGGTTAAGGGATTATATGCATTTAGAGAATCTAGTATTGCGCCAGTTTCGCAACTATAAAGAACAGGAACTGACATTTGATAACAAGGTCAACGTTTTTTTAGGCGAGAATGCGCAAGGTAAGACGAATCTTTTGGAAGCAATTTTATTACTCGCAGTTGCGAAATCACATCGGACGACGAATGATAAGGATTTCATCAGTTGGGACGCCGAATCTGCAAAAATTGAAGGTCGCGTCGAAAAACATGGGCAATCAGTTCCACTAGAGCTAACGCTGACACAAAAAGGCAAGAAAGCTAAGGTTAACCATTTAGAACAGAAGAAGCTAAGCCAATATGTCGGGAATTTGAATGTCGTCATGTTTGCCCCAGAGGATTTATCACTCGTAAAAGGCGCGCCGGGCGTGAGAAGACGCTTTATCAACATGGAAATCGGCCAAATGCAGCCGGTTTACTTGCATGATTTGAGTCAGTATCAACGCATTTTGCAACAACGCAATCATTTTTTAAAGCAAGCGCAGATCAAGCGCAAACACGATCCAACGATGTGGCAAATTTTAACCGAACAGTTTATCGAGGTTGCGGTGAAATTAACGAAGCGCCGGGCGGATTTTATCGAAAGGTTGGAGCAATTCGCGGTTCCAATCCATTTTGAGATTTCACGCGAGTTGGAGCATTTGAAATTAGAATATAAGCCGTCTGTTGAGCTTGAGGGTTCAGATGCGGCGCAGTGGCAAGCGAATTTATATAAGAAAATGGAATCAATCGCTCAAAGAGAAATCGATCGAGGTGTTACGCTAATTGGCCCACATCGAGATGATCTCTTCTTTTATGTCAATGATCAAAATGTACAGGTGTTCGGCTCACAAGGCCAGCAGCGGACGACAGCGCTTTCTGTGAAACTTGCAGAAATTGATTTGATTTTTGAGGAAACGGGCGAATATCCGGTTTTATTGCTGGACGATGTGCTCAGTGAGTTGGATGATTTCAGGCAATCCCATTTGTTGGCTGCGATTCAAGGCAAGGTGCAGACGTTTGTGACGACGACAAGTATCGACGGCATTGACCATGCAACGCTGAATGATGCGACGACATTTTGGGTGGAAAAAGGCACGGTAACGAAGAAATAGTATCAAAATATAGTTTTGTAAACGGATAAGAAAGCGCGGTGGATATTAGATGTCTGAGGAAAATATGACGAATGTGCAAGGAAATGCGGATGAGTATAGCGATGATCAGATTCAGGTCTTAGAAGGCTTAGAGGCTGTTCGTAAAAGACCGGGTATGTATATTGGTTCTACTAGTCAACGTGGTTTGCATCATCTGGTATGGGAAATTGTTGATAATAGTATCGATGAGGCATTGGCTGGATTCTGTACGGAAATTGAAATTTCGATTGAAAAAGATAATAGTATCACTGTACGCGATAATGGTCGTGGAATTCCAACCGGGATTAACGAAAAAATAGGTCGTCCTACAGTTGAGGTTATTTTTACAGTATTGCATGCTGGTGGTAAGTTTGGCGGCGGCGGTTACAAGGTTTCTGGTGGTTTGCATGGTGTTGGTGCATCTGTTGTTAATGCTTTGTCAACGAGTCTAGAAGTACAAGTTCACCGTGACGGCACCCAGTATTACCAACGTTTCGAGCGTGGCGATGTGGTTATGGACTTGGAAGAACGTGGCGAGTCTGATTATCGCGGGACGATTGTTCATTTTACGCCGGATCCAGAGATTTTTAAAGAAACGACGGATTTTGAGTATGACACGCTTAGAACGCGTACGCGAGAGCTTGCTTTCTTGAATCGTGGTTTGCAAATTTCGATTGAAGATAAACGTGAGGGACAAGAGCAACGCCAAGATTATCATTATGAAGGCGGAATCAAGTCTTATGTGGAGCATTTAAACCGTTCTAAAGAGGTCATTCACGACGAGCCTATTTACATTGAAGGTGAACGCGATGGCATCATGGTGGAAGTTTCGATGCAATATAATACTGGCTTTTCGAGCAATCTGATTTCATTTGCGAATAATATCCATACGTATGAAGGTGGAACGCATGAATCAGGCTTTAAAACGGCTTTGACACGTGTTATTAATGATTATGCGCGCCGTAACAAGTTGTTCAAGGAAAGTGATGATAATCTGTCTGGTGAAGATGTTCGTGAAGGTCTGACAGCGATTATTTCGATCAAGCATCCGGATCCACAGTTTGAAGGTCAAACGAAAACGAAGCTCGGTAACTCCGAAGCGCGTACAATCACGGATAAGCTGTTCTCTACGGCTTTAGATAAGTTCTTAATGGAAAACCCTACGGTCGCTAGAAAAATCGTTGACAAGGGTGTTGTGGCGAGCCGTGCGCGTCTTGCAGCGAAGCGAGCACGTGAAGTGGCACGTAAATCCAGTGGTCTTGAAATTTCGAGCCTACCAGGTAAATTGGCCGATTGTTCTTCGCGAAACCCTGCTATCAGCGAACTTTACATCGTAGAGGGTGACTCTGCCGGTGGTTCTGCTAAACAAGGTCGTGATCGTTTATTCCAAGCGATACTTCCAATTCGTGGTAAAATTTTGAACGTAGAAAAAGCGCGTTTAGATAAAATTTTAGCGAACGAGGAAATTCGGACGATTTTTACAGCAATGGGAACCGGTTTTGGTGGCGATTTTGACGTTGCGAAATCACGTTACCATAAATTGATTATTATGACCGATGCCGACGTCGATGGTGCGCATATTCGGACGTTGTTATTGACGTTATTTTATCGTTATATGCGTCCTTTGGTAGATGCTGGGTATATTTATATCGCACAGCCACCACTTTATCAGATTAAACACGGTAAGACGCAGGAATATGTTTACAGTGATAACCAATTGGAAGATTACTTGGCGACACTGGAAGCTGATACGAAATATGGTATTCAGCGTTACAAAGGTTTGGGTGAGATGAACCCTGAACAATTATGGGATACGACGATGAATCCTGAACACCGTACGTTGCTCCAAGTAAATATTGATGATGCGATTGCGGCGGATGAAACGTTTGAGATGCTTATGGGTGATAACGTGGAACCGCGTCGTAAATTCATTGAAGAGAATGCACAGTACGTTAAAAACCTCGACGTCTAAGTCTCTCAGCGCACCAGCAAACGCTCACTTCCGTCGTTAAAAGTTCCGTTCCGATACTCTTCTACGCTACGCTTCGCATAACTTCTCACATGGTCGGGGGTAAGACTCCCTCCCTGTTTTCAGTTGATGTACAAGTCGTACGCTCCGTTTCGGTACTCGCTTTTGCCTAGGAATTAAGCATTTGCTGGCGCGCTGAGGTTTCCCATTTCAAGTCGGGAAACTGCAAGATCAAGGGATTAAAGATTTAATAAATAATAATATTTCCCGGGAAATATTCTGGGAGATACATATCATATGTGTTGTAATTTGAAGGAGGTTTCTTGAAAAATGTCAGAAACACCAGAGTCAAGAGTGACGGAAATCAATTTGAATAAAGAGATGCGTACTTCTTTCTTAGATTATGCGATGAGTGTTATTGTGGCTCGGGCTCTTCCAGATGTTAGAGATGGCTTGAAACCTGTGCATCGTCGTATTTTGTATGCGATGAATGATCTTGGTATGACGTCTGATAAGGCTTATAAGAAGTCGGCGCGTATTGTCGGCGAAGTTATCGGTAAGTATCATCCGCATGGTGATACGGCGGTTTATTTCACGATGGTTCGGATGGCGCAAGATTTTAGTTATCGGAATATGCTCGTTGATGGGCACGGTAACTTTGGTTCGGTCGATGGGGATATGGCGGCTGCGATGCGTTATACGGAAGCCAGAATGTCCAAAATTTCGATGGAGCTTTTGCGTGATATTAATAAAGATACGATTGATTATGTTGATAACTATGACGGTTCGGAGCGGGAGCCTAATATTTTGCCAGCGCGTTTTCCTAACTTGCTTGTCAATGGTTCGTCTGGGATTGCGGTTGGGATGGCGACAAATATTCCAACGCATCATCTTGGTGAGGTGATTGACGGTGTGCTTGCGCTGAGTAACAATCCTGATATCGAGATTCGTGAGTTGATGGAGTATATTCCTGGTCCTGATTTCCCTACTGCTGGGATGATTATGGGTCGTTCTGGAATTCGTCGTGCTTATGAAACGGGTCGTGGTTCGATCACGCTTCGTGCTCGTGTGGAGATTGAAACGAAGAGTAATGGTAAAGAGACAATCGTTATTACGGAGTTGCCGTATCAAGTCAATAAGGCGCGTCTACTTGAGCGCATTGCTGAGCTTGCTCGTGAGAAGAAAATTGATGGTATTACGTCTGCCAATGATGAGTCTGACCGTACAGGTATGCGTATGGTCATTGAGGTTCGTCGTGATGTTAGTGCCAGCGTTATTATTAATAACTTGTATAAAATGACAGCTCTCCAAACGACTTTTGGGATTAATATGTTGGCACTTGTTGCGAACCATCCAAAAGTGTTAAATTTGAAAGAGATTTTATACCATTATTTAGAGCATCAAAAAATCGTTATTCGTCGCCGTACGGAATTTGAGCTGCGTAAAGCGGAGGCTCGCGCGCACATTCTAGAAGGTTTGCGAATTGCCCTTGATAACATTGATGCGGTTATAAAATTGATTCGGGCTTCAAAAACGGCAGATATTGCCAAAGAAGGTCTGATGACACAATTTAGCCTTTCTGATAAACAAGCTCAAGCGATTTTGGATATGCGTTTGCAACGTTTAACTGGTTTGGAACGCGATAAAATTGAGGATGAGTTTAATAGCTTGATGGCTCTGATTACAGACTTAAAAGCGATTTTAGGCGATGATGAGCGTATTTTAGAAATTATCCGTGAAGAATTGACGGAGATTAAAGAGAAGTATGCGGACAAACGCCGTACGGAAATTTTGGCGGGTGATTTGGTAAGTTTGGAAGATGAGGATCTAATTCCTGAAGAAGAAGTCGCGATTACGCTTACGAATAAAGGCTATATCAAGCGTCTGCCGCTTTCGACTTATCGTAGTCAGCGCCGTGGTGGCCGTGGTGTGCAAGGAATGGGCACGCATGAAGATGATTTCGTGGAGCATCTTGTAGCTACGAGTACGCATGATACGTTGCTATTCTTTACGAATACAGGGAAAGTTTACCGCGCGAAAGGGTATGAAATTCCTGAATATAGCCGTACTGCGAAAGGGATTCCGATTATCAACTTGCTTGGCATCGAGAGCCAGGAAAAAGTAAATGCCGTGATTAACCTGCGCGACTTTACGGATGATCAGTATCTGTTCTTTACAACGAAACTTGGCGTCGTGAAGCGTAGTACGTTGACACAATTCGCGAAGATTCGTCAAAGTGGTTTGCGAGCTGTGGAACTTCGTGAAAATGATGAATTGATCTCTGTTCAAATGACAGATGGTAGCAAAAAAATCATCATCGGAACGAAATTCGGCCAATCGATTTACTTCGAGGAGACTGATATTCGTGTCATGGGTCGTACAGCGGCTGGTGTGCGTGGTATTCGCCTTCGTGAAGATGATGAGGTTGTCGGCATGGAAATCCTTGAAGACGACGAGAAAGTGCTTGTCGTGACGGAGAATGGTTATGGAAAGCAAACGCTCGCTGCACAGTATCCACTTCGTAATCGCGGTGGTATGGGTGTTAAAACCATCAACATCACGGAGAAAAACGGAAATCTTGTCGCTCTGAAAACCGTCACTGGTGAGGAAGACTTGATGCTGATGACTATCGGCGGCGTTCTGATTAGGTTCTCCGTTGGCGATATTTCTCAGACTGGCCGTAGCGCGATGGGTGTGAAACTGATTCGTCTGGATGATGATGAATTTGTAGCGACCGTTGCAAAAGTGCCGAAAGAAGAAGAGGAAGAATTCGTGGATGAAGAAGTATCCGAAAATGAAGTTACTCCTGCCGAAGAAGCACCAATAGAAAATACCGAAACGGATGGAACTGAAGAATAGTAAATGGGAGCAATAAGTTTGATTCTGAGCTTATTGCTTTTTTTGTTGTGTGGATAACTTCAGAAATTAATCCAAAACTATTGTTATTCACATGTGGATAAGTTAAAATAAGGGGTAGGATATTTTTAAAATCTTAAAAATCTGGATATGTGGATAACTTTTTTCGGATAACTATATAAAACCAATCATTATTAGCTTTGGTGAAAGCGGAGCAAATGTTGATGATATGCACAGGTCATGTGCCAAAATTTATTCGATTAGGAGATCGTGCTTCTTTGTGAGCTGATTTTTCCTAGAAAGGTGAGGGTAAAGAATGGAATTTGATACAATTGCTGCGATCTCAACACCGCCGGGCGAGGGAGCCATTGCTATTATTCGTTTGAGCGGTGATGAGGCGATTCAGATAGCGGATCGCATTTTTTGTGCGCAAAAATCGCTTAGCGCGGTCGAGAGTCACACGATTCATTATGGTCATATTGTGGATCCAAGCACGAAGGAGACGGTTGAGGAGGTCATGGCAACGGTCATGCGTGCGCCGCGGACGTTTACTCGGGAAGATGTGGTCGAGATTAATGCGCATGGCGGGATAGTTTCGGTAAATCGGGTGTTGCAATTATTGCTTCGAAATGGGGCAAAATTGGCGGAACCTGGTGAATTTACGAAACGGGCGTTTTTGAATGGGCGGATTGATTTGTCGCAAGCGGAAGCCGTGATGGACTTGATTCGGGCGAAAACGGACCGTGCGATGGGTGTTGCGCTACAGCAAATGGACGGTAGTTTGTCGCGCTTAATTCGTAATTTAAGACAGGAAATTTTAGATGCTTTGGCGCAGGTCGAAGTGAACATAGATTATCCGGAATATGACGATGTGGAAGAGATGACGCAGCGGATGTTGGTGGAGAAGGCGCAATTGGTGCGGGCTTCGGTGGAGCAGTTATTGTTGACGGCGCAACAGGGCAAGATTTTGCGTGAGGGACTGGCGACGGCGATTATTGGTCGGCCGAATGTTGGGAAATCATCGCTTTTGAACCAGTTGATTCAGGAGGAAAAGGCGATCGTGACGGATATTGCGGGTACGACGCGGGATATTATTGAGGAGTATGTGAATGTTCGTGGCGTGCCGCTTCGCCTGATTGATACAGCGGGTATTCGCGAGACGGAAGATATTGTTGAAAAAATTGGCGTGGAACGGTCGCGTAAAGCTTTGCAGGATGCGGATTTTATTTTGTTGGTGTTGAATCAAAATGAGCCGCTGAGTGTGGAAGATGAGGCGTTGTTTGAGGCGGTCGCGGGACATAATTTTGTAGTCGTTTTGAATAAGACGGATTTAGCGCAGAAGATTGATGTGGCGCGGGTTCGGGAGCTTGCTGGGGATAATCCTGTGGTCGAGACGTCGCTTGTAAATGATGCGGGGTTGGCGCAACTTGAAATCGCGATTCGGGATTTATTTTTCGCGGGAGAAATTGATGCTGGGGACGCGACATATGTTTCGAATGCGCGTCATATTGCGCTTTTACATGAGGCGATTGGGGCAATTGAGGCGGTTATTGATGGCGTGGATGCCGGAATGCCAGTGGATATCGTTCAGATTGACATGACGCGGGCTTGGGATTTACTCGGAGAAATTATCGGTGAGTCGGTGCAAGATGAATTGCTCGATCAGCTATTTAACCAATTTTGTTTAGGAAAGTGATGTGTTGAAATATGCAAACTTATGATGCGGGACATTATGATGTAATCGTGGTCGGTGCGGGACATGCGGGCGTGGAAGCGGGCCTTGCGAGTGGTCGAATTGGCGCGAAAACATTGATGTTGACGATTAATTTAGATATGGTGGCGTTCATGCCGTGTAATCCTTCTGTTGGCGGACCTGCAAAAGGTGTCGTTGTGCGCGAAATCGATGCGCTCGGCGGTGAAATGGGTCGAAATACGGATAAAACGCATATTCAAATGCGGATGCTTAACACTGGAAAAGGCCCTGCCGTTCGTGCTTTGCGTGCGCAATCGGATAAGTGGGATTATCAACACGAAATGAAGCACACGATTGAAAAAGAGGAAAATATCACGCTACGCCAGGGTTTGGTGGATCGGTTAGTTATAGAAGATGGTGTTTGTAAAGGCGTTATCACGAACAGCGGTGCGATTTATTATGCTAAAACGGTCGTGCTGACAACGGGGACATTTTCACGTGGTGAGATTATTGTTGGTGAACTGCGTTATTCTAGTGGTCCGAACAATCAGCAGCCATCGATCAAGCTTTCGGAGCACTTGGAGGAGCTAGGTTTTGAGTTGCGTCGTTTTAAAACGGGGACACCACCGCGTGTGAAGTCGAGTTCCATCGATTATTCGCAGACGGAAGAACAGCCTGGTGACGATGTTCCGCGTGCCTTTAGTTATGAGACGGTGGATTTCATTATGGATCAGTTGCCGTGTTGGTTGACGTATACAAATGAGGCGACACACCAAATTATTGAGAAAAATTTGCATCGTTCGCCGATGTTTACTGCGACTAAAAAAGGGACGGGTGCGCGTTATTGTCCGTCGATTGAGGATAAGATTGTGCGTTTTAGCGATAAGCCGCGCCATCAAATTTTCCTAGAGCCTGAGGGTCGCAATACGGAAGAGGTTTACGTGCAAGGTTTGTCGACGAGTTTGCCAGAGGATGTGCAGCGTGAGATGTTGTCGACGATTCCTGGACTTGAGAATGTCGAAATGATGCGTGTTGGTTATGCGATTGAGTATGACGCGGTGATGCCGGAGCAATTGTGGCCGTCGCTTGAAACGAAACGAATCGAGAATTTATATACAGCGGGGCAATTGAACGGGACAAGTGGTTATGAAGAGGCGGCTGGACAAGGTTTAATGGCTGGAATCAATGCGGCGCGCCGTGCTTTTGGAAAAGAGCCAGTTGTGCTTGGACGCGATCAAGGTTATATCGGCGTTCTCATTGATGATCTCGTGACGAAGGGAACCGATGAGCCGTATCGCTTGTTGACGTCTCGCGCGGAGTATCGCTTGTTGTTACGCCATGATAATGCGGATTTGCGTTTGACCGAGATTGGCCGTGAAATTGGTCTAATTAGCGACGAACGTTACGCCCGTTTTGTAGCGAAACGTGAGGCTATTGAGGCTGAAAAACAACGATTGAAAACGACGCGTATTAAACCGACTGCGGCTGTACAGAAAATGTTGGTCGATATGGGTAGCACGGAGCTCAAGGATGGCGTTTTAGCGGCGGATTTCTTGAGACGTCCAGAGATTACGTATGATATTTTGATGGAGATTGTTCCACGTGAAACATCGCTAACCGCAGATATCGAGGAGCAGGTTGAAATTCAGATTAAATATGAAGGTTATATCGAGAAATCATTGAATCAAGTGGAAAAAATGAAGCGTATGGAAGGCAAAAAAATTCCGGAAAACATCGATTATGATGCGATTGGCAGTTTGGCAACGGAGGCACTGGAGAAATTGAAGAAAATCCAACCGCTTTCGATCGCGCAGGCTAGCCGTATTTCAGGTGTGAATCCCGCCGATATTTCCATCTTGTTAGTGTATATTGAGCAAGGCAAAATCGCAAAAACGAAGTGAGGGAAAAACGTGAATCCAGAACAGTTTAGAGAGCAATTATTGCAAAAAGGAATTGAGTTATCCGATACGCAAATGGCGCAATTCGATCTGTATTTCAAGATGCTTGTCGAATGGAATGAAAAAATGAATTTGACGGCTATTACAGAGCGTGATGAGGTTTATTTGAAGCATTTTTATGACTCGATTACTGCGACTTTTTATGTTGATTTTAAAGGTGTGGGAACGGTTTGTGATGTTGGTGCGGGTGCAGGTTTTCCAAGTATTCCAATCAAAATTTGTTTTCCTGATTTGGATGTTACGATTGTGGATTCCTTGCAGAAACGGATCACTTTTTTAGACGCGCTTGCGGCTGAATTGAAATTGGATAAGGTTCATTTTCATCATGCACGAGCGGAAGAGTTTGGTCAAAATAAGGCGTTCCGCGGGAGCTTTGATTTAGTTACAGCGCGTGCCGTAGCAAGGATGAGCGTATTGACCGAGCTTTGTTTACCACTAGTCAAAAAGGGTGGTTTTTTCCTAGCGATGAAGGGAATGCAAGCGGAACAGGAACTGAAAATTGGTGCCAAAGCGATTGCAACACTCGGCGGGAAAGTGAAAGATCATTATGATTTTCTACTGCCAATCGAGGAAAGCGAACGTAATTTGTACTTGATTGAAAAAGTAAAAGAGACGCCAAATAAGTATCCTCGCAAAGCTGGTACGCCAAACAAACAACCAATTGAATGAAAAGCGTATATTTATCAGCAAATTTCTGCTAAAATGGACAGAGTGGATAAAGTGAAATTCCAAACTATCGAACAACCGATTTTCGTAGATAATGCGCCGAACTTGGCGCGCAGACTTTAACGACGGAGATGAGCGTTTGTCGACAAACATTAGAAGGGATGATTTGATAATGCCTTTTTCGCGCTTATTCGGAAAGAAAGATAAGGAATATATTGAGATTGAAACGGAAGAAACCGTGGAGGAATTCATGCAACAAATCGTGGAACTTCCTGTCGCAGCTATTATTCCGAATCGCTATCAGCCTAGAACTGTCTTTGATGCGTCAAAAATTGAAGAATTAGCCAGAACAATCCGCATTCATGGCGTCATTCAGCCAATTGTTGTGCGTGAATATGAGCCCGAAAAATTCGAGATTATCGCTGGTGAACGCCGATTCCGCGCTGTTTCTTCATTGGAATGGGACACAATTCCTGCTATCGTTCAAAATCTTACAGATGATGAAGTAGCATCCATTGCCTTAATTGAAAATCTGCAACGTGAAGAGTTAACACCAATTGAAGAAGCAAAAGCGTATCAAAGTTTGCTAGACATGCAAGAAGTGACGCAAGAAGCATTAGCCCAACGTGTTGGTAAAAGTCAGTCCGCGATAGCTAATAAATTGCGTTTGCTAAGGTTGCCAGAAGCCGCCCAGCAAGCCGTTTTAGACAAGCAAATCTCGGAGCGTCACGGTCGGTCCTTACTCGTTTTGGAGACGGAAGAAAAGCAACTTGATGTTTTGGCGAAAATTATCGAGAACAAGTGGAATGTGAAAGAGACGGAGCAACATATCCAGACGTTACTTCCCGCCGAGCCAAAACCTAAAAAAGCAAAACCGAAGCGCCAAGCAATTAGTCGTGATGTTCGAATTGCTGTGAACACAATCAAGCAGTCCATCACGATGGTAAAGGATAACGGCATGGATTTACAGATGGAAGAGGAAGAGTCTGATGAGTACTATCAAATTACGATTCAAATACCAAAGCAAAAAACCAAATAAGCGATCGAAAAACAGATTTCCAATGAGGATTTCTGTTTTTTTGGCTCTATGTCAATTGTTGGGGTGAAATATCAAGGTGCGAGCTAGGGAGTCAATAGCTCGTGCCTTTTCTTAACCTACAGAGATGTCAAAATCTTTGATAAAGTGTTGGGCTAGTATTTTGG
>NZ_JABJVM010000023.1 GCF_013820765.1 Paenilisteria rustica | reverse complement strand
CTTTCGGTAATTCAAAATTGATGGCTCCGCTCACTGTTTTGTCAGCTGCGATTTCTGTTCCGATATTGTTGGCATCTGCTTTCACTTGGTACGTTTTGTCACCAGATTTGAAAATAAAGTCATTGCCGCCGATACCGTATTTACTATCTGTTTCATTTTTAAAACTCATTGTTATTTGCATAATGTTTTTGTCGCCTTTGCCATTCTCTGTTGTTTCAATACCTTTGATTTGCATCTCTATATTGTTCACTGTTTTAGCTGGATACGTTTTTTCTTTCTCTGTTTTTGCTTCTTGTGTTGTTTTTGGTGTTTCTTCTTTAGTTGGTGTTGCCGAACAAGCCACTAGTGATAAGGCACAAGCACCTGACATCGCGATTAATATAACTTTTTTTAGCATCCTATTACTCCTCTATGTTTTCTTGTTTTTATATGAAATTGCTCTTTTTTTCAAAGTTAATTTTTAAAATGTGTGATGACTAAAGCTAGTTTAGTCATCACACCGAGTTGTATCTAAATTTTAGTTAACTGCTACTTCAACTTCTAAAGCAAGTCCAACGGCGTCATAGCCTAGAACGGTTACTTTTGCTGTTGCGTCTGTAATTTTGTCTTTCGCATAGTAAGTGTACGTGCCATCTGTTGCTACTGGGACTTTGCTGTACGTTGTGTCGCCTACTTTAATGCCGACATATTTAATGCCGCCTGTAAACGTTCCTGTGATATTTCTTGTTGTGCCGATTGTGAAATCGTCTGCTTTCATTGTTGGTGCAACGCCTGGATCAATCGTCACGTTGTCTTGTGCGACAACGGCACCAGTGGAATCATAACCAAGAACAGTTACAACATCATCTTTACTAGCTACTTTATCTTTGATGTAATATTGATAGCTTCCATCTGCATTTACTGGGACTTTGCTGTATGTTGTGTCATTGATTTTAATAGCAACATATTTCACAGCTCCTGTATAGGTTCCTGTCACATTATTAGCACCTAACAAGTATGTGCCTGCTGTTATTGTAGATGAACCTTCAGGTGTGATCGTTACTGGTGCAGTTGCAATTTGTGTTCCTGTGCTGTCATAACCGATAACGGAAACGGCTGTTGTAGTATCTGTAATCTTATCTTTTGCATAGTACTGCCAGTTAGTGCCATCTACCACGGCTACTTTACTATAAACAGTATCGCCAACCTTGAGCGCTACATATTTCACGCTTCCAGTGAAAGTACCTTTAACATTTGTATCTGTTTTAAGTTTGAAAGTGGCTGGTACGATTGTGCTTGCCCCTGCTGGATTTTGTGTTACTGTCAATGTTTTCGTATCTACCAATGTACCTGCAGCGTTGTATGCTTTGACAGAAACAACATCTGTTGGGGCCAAAATTTTACCTTTTGCGTAATACTGCCATGTTGTACCATCAACCACGCCTACTTTTGCAGATTCTACACCATTAACAACAAGGGCAACAGTTTTCACATTACCTGTGAATGTACCTTTGACATAGGAATCGGTAGAAATAGCGAAGTTACTTGGGTTAATCGTGATTGCGCCAACCAAGCTTTCTGGTCCAGCAACAGATACGTCTTTTGTATCAATGATAGTGCCTTCTGAGTTGTAACCAATCATTTTAACTACGTCTGTTTTGCTTGTAATCTTGTCTTTTGCGTAATATTGTAGAGCGCCTGATCCAGTTACCGCAACGGCTGGATATACTGTTCCGTTGACTGAAATCGCCACTTTTGTAACAGAACCTGTATATGTTCCTGTCACATAGCTATCTGCACTAACAATGAATTCTTTTGGTGTTACAGTTCCTACTAATAACTGGCCATCTTTCAACGTTACTTTGGCACGTGATAATTCTTTACCTGCTGAGTCTAGAGCAACGATGTACGCGTCTTGTGTTGTTGTTGTGATTTTGTCTTTCGCGTAATACGTGAAGTTTCCACTTACTGGAACCGTTGTATATTTTGTGTCGCCAACTTGTAGATATACTTTCGTTGCATCGCCAGAAACGGTTGCTTTAACAGTCGTATCATACCCTACATAATATGGCGCAGTGACTACGACTTTTCCTGCTGTTACGGAAACCACTGTAACTGTGATTGTTTTTGTTGTTGTATTGTTGTCTGCATCTGTTACGCTGTACTTAACAGAGTATGTTCCTGCTTTTGTTGTATCCACAGTATTCGTTACAACTGTTATGCTTGAAGTTAAATCACCATCTTCTTTGTCAGTCGCTGTTACGTCTGCCAACGGAGAGAATGTGTCACCTACATTGATTGTTTTATTAGTCGCTGTGATAACTGGTTTTTCATTTGTGTTGACTGTAACTGTGATTGTTTTAGTCGTTGTGTTATTATCTGCATCTGTTACGCTGTATTTAACAGTGTATGTTCCTGCTTTTGTTGTATCTACAGTGTTTGTTACAACTGTGATGCCTGATGTTAAATTGCCATCTTCTTTGTCAGTTGCTGTTACGCCTGTTAGAGGATTAAATGTGTCACCAATTTTAAGCGTCTTGTCGCTTGCAGTAATAACTGGTTTTTCGTTAGATTTTACTATGACAGATTTTGCTTCACTTGGAAGACCATTTTTCCCTGCTTGTGTTACATCAATAACTGCATCTGCTTTTTGAGCTGGAATTGTAATCGCAAATTTACCATCTGCGTCTGCTACACCTGTTGCTGTTGTTCCATCAGGAAGTTTTACTGTTACTGTGTTTCCTGGAACTGCTTCACCATTAATTGTTGTGTCGCCTGCTTTAATAGGAGATACTGTTGGTGTTGCTGGGACGGTGGTGTCTGCTATTACTTTCGTTGTTACTTTCACGCTGTCATTCACACCGTTTGTTTGGTATGTTTGAACGCTTTGATCTTTCACTAAATTAGTTCCTGCTGGCACATTTGCTGTCCATTTACCATCCGCATCAACCGTTGCTTTTGCTGTTTTACCGTCTGGGAATGTTACAACGATATCATCGCCTACAACACCTGTTCCTGAAACTGTTTTAGCACCTTCATAAATTGGTGATACTACTGGGCGATCAATGCTGCTTGAGCCCTCTGTTGATACGCGTGAGTAGTCAAAAATTTGGAAGCCATCGATGTTTTGACCAGTTGCTACACCGCCGTAATAGCTTACATATTTAGTCCCTGCTTGGTATGTTAATGGAATTTTAGCATTGTCTACATCGGACCATTCTCCAGAAGCTGTTTTAGACCAGTCTGCATCTTGATTCCAAGCATACACTTTAGCCATGTTATTCATTTCAACGCGTGAACGATATGCTTCGCTGTCATTACCGTAACCTCTAACAATATGACCGCTCGCAGTCTTGTTATTTTGACGGAAATCGATAAATTTAGGACTATTTAAAACTAGTTTTGAGCTTGGTGAACCACTTAAATCAAATACTGATGTCGAAGTGTTTGATAAAGTCTCTGCATAAATCATTGAATTTTGATTAAAAGTTACTGTGCTGTTTGCTTTAATTGCTGGGTAGTTACTATATCCTGATGCTGCGCGGATATTCGTTTTTGTATCTTCTGCAAAAGTAGCGCCACCAGCTGTAAGGATACCTGCTTGAGATGCGTCAATTTTTGTGCTTGTTCCTTGTCCAACATTGAATGCCGCTGAGGTACCTTCTTGGTATGCACCGTACTGACCATTTAGATAAATGCTAGAGTTCTTACCTACGTTTACAGCTGATCCGTAGTAAGTCGCAATACCTGAATTTCCCAATCCGACGAATTCTAGCGTATTATTATCTCCAAATGTTGCAGTTTTATAAGTTATAATCCCACTTCTTACAGATGAGTTTACCTTTAGTGAAACATTTGAACCTGTTGTTAAGCCATCACCATTTAGATCTGTCATTTCAATACCATTGCTATATGCCTTGACATCAACATTTGATCCGTCACCAATTTTAAGTCCACCTGCAACGATACTACGATCAGAAGAAGAACTTAATACTGCGTCTGTGTGCGCTCCAATATCGATAAGAGACGAGCCAGCCGCATAGATGGTAGCATAGTATGATTTCACTGTAAGCTTCGTATTATCACCAAATATTGCTGGTCCGTATGAATAGATACCATATTCGATTGATGAATTAAGATCAATTGTTACTTGGTCTGAAATTGGTTTTGGTGTAGCTGATACCGTACCAAATTGAACACCACCTGAACCTAAAGCGTAAATAGCTGTATACTGTGTTTTCAGATGAAGCGAAGATCCATCACCAAAAGTGATTTTTCCATTTGTATAAAAACCATGACCGTTATCACTTGTAATGTTAATATCTGCATTTTTACCTACATTTATTGCAGCGCCAGTATTATATGCATACACTGCTGTTCCAGTACCAGTAGCATTCAATTTCACGTTATTGCCAATTGTAATACTCCCAGTTGTATATATCCCATAACCTGAATCACCTGATGATAATGTAACATCTGCACCATCTTTAATTACTAGAGAGGAAGCGCGCAATGTGCCGTATTTAGAAGATGATTTAATTACTGCATTTGTTCCTACAACTAGTGAGCTGTACCATGCATCAAAAGCATAGCCATTGTTAGAGGTCATGTTGACATAAGCGTTATCGCCAATGCTCGCTGACCCTGTGCTACGGATAGTAATCGCTGTACTTAATGCTTCTAGTTGCTCAATTCTAGCACCATTCTTAATTTCTAATTTATTAACATCGATTGCTTTACTTTGAGCGCTGATGAAACGGTTATTTGAACCATCAACAGACATCGATAGATTACCAGATCCACCCATTACAAAACCACGTACTTGTACGTTGTCTAAAATATTTAGAGTAGGTGTCGCATAACCATCGTATCCTGCAAATATAGCTAATGACCCTGCATTTGTTAATACTGTATCTTGAAGGTCGATAATTGAAGTTGATTTCATCAAGATTTGATAAGAAGCAACACTCACCGTATGTCCATTACCTTCAATACGCATGTTACTATTGATTGTTACATTACTTGTGAATTGGAAATCACCAGTTAGTTCAATAACGTTATATGTGCCCGACTCTGCTGCTGCTTTAAATGCAGCGAATGTAGATACTTGTGTTCTTGATTCTGTAACCCCACTTTTTAGAGCCATAACTGTTTTTACAGGTGCGATTTTTTGTGCTACTGAATCTGCACTCGGCGCTTCTGTCGTTCCAGTATTCGTACTTTCCGCTGCAAATGATCCTGTTGGTAATACTGTAAATACTTGACTCGCGACTACTGTAGCTACTAATAATGTTTTTGTAGCTTTTTTTAATGTTTGCATAGATAGGACATTGATTGGTCCTTTTTGTTCAAATTTCATATTTATAATTTCTCCTTCTTAACTTTTTTTTTAAAGCACTTGCCTACCATAGAACTTAGACTCGTTCACATGATAAACACCTCCTTAAAACTTAGTATTCTTAATCGACTTTATTTACAATTAGCTGATACGACATCGGTTCTAAAAAACCTTCTTTGATTAGCTCTTTACAAATGTAGTACACAGTTGTAGAAGTAAGATTTAGATAGTTCGAAATTATTTTTTTAGTAAATATTTTCGGTAATATGAATTGAGTTGGTGTTTCTTCTCCATACAGTTTTCCTAGTTGTGTCATGAATATCTTTATTCTTTCTTTCGCATCCGTCACTTGTAATATGCTTCTATTGATTAAATATTCATTAGTAACCTTCATATTGTTATAGAGAAAAAATAAACCTTCTTGCATATACATTAACTTGCGCATCACATCTTCTTTTGCAAAGCGCCACAAACTGGATTTTGTTAAAGAAATTAACGTCAGTGTAGCTGGTTCATTTCCTAATATACTATCTATTCCAATAAAACCATCTTTACCAATAAAATGTATAATATGACTACCTCTCCATGCTCCAAAAATACCTGATTCGATGATGTACATATAATCATGTATTTGGTTTTCCTGAAATAATACTTCGTGCCTTGCTAATTCTACTTTTTCGCATTCAATTTCATAGTCATGATTATCTTGCAGTAAACCGAGTAAGTGGTTACTGCTGAAATGTTCGTCAATGACAGCTTTGTCAAATAGGTCTAAATAAGGCATACACACTTCTCCTTGCTCATCGTTTTTTAAGTAGTGCTTACTAATAGCTACCTTTTCCCGATAAAAGTATCTTACCATGATTAATGCATCGTAAAATTTTATACATTCGTAAATTCGGCTATTCCTCTACCTTCTTTTTGCGAACATTTTGTGAACGCCATTTCTTCTGCTTATCTAGGCGTAATATTACTCATGTTAATGATTATATCGTTTCCTTCATCATGTAAAATTCCTTCTTTTCGATATTTTTCATAGACAGCCAACACAGATGTATAACTGATTTGAAGATAGCTGGCAATCATTTTTGGTGTAAAATAGCTCTTCACTTGTATCTGATTGCTATCTTGTTCACCATACATAGCAACTAATTTCACAATAGTATCGAGCACATTCTCATGATTAGTTTTGGAAGTAGTAAGTCGTTCTGTTAGTCTAGAGATTCGCTGATTCAATACGTCTGCCAAAATTCCCATTCCGTAACTATTTATACCTAATTTCACTGAAATATCTTGTGCACTGATTTTGTAGAGCTGCACTTGTGTTAATGCGATAAAGGTAGTTGTAGAAGCTACTCGATCTATAATTCCTCCAAGTCCGATAAACTCGTTTTCTCCCAAGAAGTTTATGACTCGGTTGTCTTGCCGTTCCATAACGACACCCGATGCAACGATATACACATAAGTGGTTGGCTCATTTTCTATGCTGATTTCTTCTTGTGCTTCAAAATTTATTATTTCGTAGTCTAGCGGGTATGTTTCGTCCTCCAGTAAATACTGCTTAAACTGACTTTCTTGAAAACTAGTACACTGATTCTCAATAGAAGAATTAACCATCATGCATCCACTCCTTTGTTTATATCGTTGTTCATTCGCTCTTGGAATAACAATAGTATATAACGATTCATGATTTAGTGATTTTGCATGATTGTGCATTTACTGAAATCAAAATTGAATTTTATTTCGTTACTGAACTATTATTTCCGAATTTAAGCTCCGCACTCATTTTTGTCCACGCTCTCATTAGTGTTCTTGAATAATTCGTGAACAATTTAAAAAATCAATTTCACAAAAATATAGGCATCTAACTCTATAATTTGCTAAAAATATATCGTGACCTAGCTATTTTATGTATACATATTACGTTTTTGGAGGTATGGTGAACTTGTCACAAGATTTCATAATTCTTTGTGGCTAAAAATTGACGAAGGGATTGATTAACATGTATGAAAAAGACGAACTTACATCACTGGCTTCTTTTTCCACCATCATGAGAGTTCTGAAGAAAGACCCGAATTTCAACAAATATTGCACGCAGCATCGTGTAAAGAAAGGTACTAAGGTTGTATTGGATAAGAATAGAAAAGATTGCTACCTGCTTGAAGCTGGATTCGTTAAGTATAATTATATCGGCCAGTCTGGACCAGGTCTGTTCTTTGTTATTCCTCAAGGTAGGTTTGTCTCGTTACCATTTTTTAAAGATCAATTTATAGTACACGGGGAACTAACAGCCTTAAATGATTTAATATGGTGGAAGATTGATGTAGAGTATTTGCGGAAATTGCTTCTTTTGGAAGATCCGAGAAACTTCATTGTCTTAGACTACGCCATTCAACTAGGCTATTATCTTTACATCATGACCAAAAAATATTATTTATCCGCGGAACACCGTATATACTTTTCTTTGCAAAGATGTTCTGAGGTAGGAATTCGTATAGCAGAAAATCAGATAGAGCTTCCTTCATTTCTGACATATGATTTATTAGCAGAATTTTCTGGAACATCTAAAGGCTATACATCAACAGTTTTGGGGGAACTAAGAGATAAGGGGATCTTGCTTTCTTCCAAAAAACCTTGGATTATAACGGACGTCGCGTGGTTGGATGGTATCCTAGAAGTCGAAGGACTAGCTAGATCTTAGATTATGCAACGCAAAAAAGCCTGAGAAATCAAATTGACTTCTCAGGCTTTTTTCTATTTATAAAACGATTCAATCACTGGTTTCATCTTATCAATCACGAGTCCACTACCACCGCGGCCGTTCACACCATCGATCATAGCTAGCACGAGATAATCCGGTTTATCGCTATCAAACGCGAGTAAGAATCCATTCTCAAGACCACTTTCACCTTGTTTTTGCTTCAGTTCCGCGGTTCCTGTTTTCCCAGCAATATTATGCCCTGCGATTTGGAGTTTGTGCACGGTTCCTTCTGGTTTGGAAACTGCCTGCACGAGCGCAGATTTAACCGTGTTCGCCGTCGCCGCACTCATCGAATCTTTTGCAGCTTTCGTCTCTTCTATTGCTGTCAATTTCGGATAAACCATCTTGCCGTTATTCGCGAATGGTGTGTAGGCAACAGCTTGCTGGATTGGCGACATCAGTAATTCGCCTTGTCCATATGCCGTATCCGCTAGCAAAATGTCTGATTTGATGCCGTCGTTAGAAACTTGCGCTGGTTCCATATTGAACGGTAAATCAAATTCCTCACCGAAATCGAATTTTTTCAGGCCATCTTGGAATTTCGTTGCGCCCATTGCTAAGCCTTCTTGTGCAAAATAAATATTATCGGAGTTCACAAGTGCATCAACCATGTTCACTTTCGGAATATCATGGACGCGCGTCACGAAATACTTGCCCCATGATTTATCTTTTTGCCATTGTAAACCGGAGATTTCGCGTACTTTATCTGGTTTTGTCGTTCCATTTTCAAGCCCAACTGCCGCCGTAATTGTTTTAAAAGTGGAACCTGGTGCGTAGCGTGTCGCGTATCGAGCGAGGAACGGAAGTTTTTTATCGTCGGTGTATTTCTTGTAATCTTCACTCGAAATTCCTGCCACCATTTGGTTCGTATCGTACGATGGTGAGCTGACTAGCGCCGTTAGATTCCCATTTGTCGGATTGATAACCGTCACGGAACCTACTTCACCTTTCAGCGCATTGAAAGCATCTTGCTGCACTTGGCTATCGATCGTAAGTTTAATCGTGTCGCCGTCCTTCTTCACATTTTGCTGCAGAACAGTTTCCTCTTTCGTTTCATCGTTCACAATCAGTATACGACCGCCGTTCACGCCGCGCAACGCTTTATCATAATAACGCTCTAAACCGGCTTTTCCGATCAAGTCGCCCGCGTTTAGCAGTTTATTTTTCTCGATATCTTCCGCGCTCACTTCACCAACATAGCCAATCAAATGCGCCGCAGCCTGACTTAGCGGGTAGTAACGCGTTTCAATTGTCGCATAACTAACACCCGTCATCTGCACCGGCGAACCTGTCGTCAGCACTTTAATCGGCACAAACGTATCCGGATGCACCCAACTTTGCGACAATTTCTTCTCCAAATCAGCGACTGGAATATCGAATTCTTTACTAATTGCCGCCAAATTCGTCGTCTTCGCCGCGCCCTCGCCCAGATCATTCGGAACAATCCCAGCCTCACTCACGTTTTTATTAATCGCAAGCCCCTTGCCGTTCACGTCCTGAATTTGGCCACGTTTCGCTTCATCCGTCGTCAAGCGAACCTTATCCGATTTCACCATTCCTGGAAAAATTAAATTCGGCTGCCAATCCACTTTCCAAGCATCATCCTCACTTGAAATCGTCGCCGTATATTTCTGCTTATCCATCTTACCAAGCGTCGTCGTCATTTCCAGACTATACGCCAATTTATAGTTATTATCCCCATCATTCGGCGTCACTTTCAAGTCAGAAACCTTGATATCACGCGCATCGATGCCAGTATAGACCGTATCATATTTCGCTTCCATTTCCTTGGCCGTGAAACCACTCGTCTTAAGCGATTCCTTCGTTACATCATCCGAGAGCTTCGTGAATTTCTGATTCTTAATATTCGTCGTGAAATTCTCCGCCGCCTCGTTGGCCATTTTCTCATGCTTCGCGCTACTATACATAAAATAGTAAACCGCGCCCCCTCCAATAGCAAGAACTAAAACAACGATGAGACTAATCCAAATCCATTTCTTATTACTCTTCTTTTGTCTACGCACCTTGTTCCCTCCAGTTTTGTTTCACGTTTTCACTGCCTCTTTATTATAGCAAAGGATGCCTCAACCAGCACTAATCTTTACTAATTCTTTACCTTTTTCAAATTGCTTCGTGAAATCGCGTTTCAATTCTAACAAATAACGCAAATCATTGAGAAACTGGAAAAGCAACGCCCGCCCTTCAAATTCCTCCCGCGTCTTTGGCAACTCACTTTTGCGAAAATCAGCCAGCATCACATTCACATCCGCAATCAAATCCTCCGCCGGGTTCGCCTCTGATAGCGATAAAGCCGTTTTTTCAACCAAACTCGCCATCTTTCCCGCATGATCCGTCAAAATTCCAATCTGGCGCACCGACAAATTCATCTGCCTAATCACGCGTAGCTGCACCGTCCGCATATCGATATATTTAATATAATACCGCGAATCCGCAAATAACTGGTTATCAAAATGACGCCGCGACTGGTCATTGGCCTCCGTCAAGTACTCCGCCAACTGCTTAATCAGCTTCTTCTCATCCAAATAAACCGGCTCACGTTTCAAATCCTGCGCGAAACAGAAGAAAATTTGGCGCATCACCGACTCAATTTTTTGGCGTTGCTGCTTCATTTCTGTGTCCATTTTCGGCATGTATAAGTTCAGTAAAATCCCGATTCCCGCGCCGACTGCCATGAGTAGCATCTCGTTTGTAAACCAGAATAGCGAGAGCGACTGCTCCACCAGAATATGCGTCACGAGTACCGAGCTGACTACAATGCCGTCCGTTACTTTGAGCCGGACCGCGATTGGGATGAATACTAGTAGATAAAAGCCGAATGCAATCGCGTTGAAGCCTAGTAACATGAAAAATATGGCTGAGATTGTTAGCGCGATTACCGTCGAATATACGCGCTGCATCGCGAGTTGTATCGAGCCTTTTTTCGTGTTTTGAATGCTGAGAACCGTGATTAAACCTGCTGAAACGGCATATTCGAGACCCCACCATTCGGCGATGAGTATCGCAAGCGTCGCGCCGACAGCTGTTTTCACTGTACGCAATCCAATTTTCAAAGTTTTTCACCTCTTTTTTCCTGTCGTTCTCTATTTTACACTATGTGATGTAAATTAAAAAGTATTGGTGTAGCTATCCAAAATGATATTTAGGAGTAGCTTCTTGTGTTCTACTTGTATGTATTTTTTTGAATATCAAAGTTCAGAGTAATTTACGATTTCTCACTCTAGTTTTTGATAATGAAAAAGTCACCTTCGAAAAAATGATTCGGAGGTGACTCTCAGTATTCTCAATCAAGTTTCGCGTGCCAGGCCTTTGGAACTTTCACCCCCTCCACAAAAGTCAAAAGAGGACTTTTATTGTGGCGGCTCCAAACTTTTTCAGCCCTAGCGGGCACGCTTAGCATCTAGGTTTCAATCAAGTTTCGCGTGCCAGGCCTTCGGAACTTTCACCCCCTCCGCAAAAATCAAAAGCGGATTTTCACTGCGGCGGCTCCAAGTTCTTTCAGTCCTGACGGGCACGCTCAACATCTAGGTTTCAATCAAGTTTCGCGTGCCAGGTCTTCGGAACTTTCACCCCCTCCACAAAAGTCAAAAGAGGACTTTTATTGTGGCGGCTCCAAGTTCTTTCAGTCCTAGCGGGCACGCTCAACATCTAGGTTTCAATCGAGTTTCGCGTGCCAGGCCTTCGGAACTTTCACCCCCTACGCAAAAATCAAAAGCGGATTTTCACTGCGGCGGCTCCAAGTTCTTTCAGTCCTAGCGGGCACGCTCAACATCTAGGTTTCAATCGAGCTTCGCGTGCCAGGTCTTCGAAGTTTTCTCCCCCTACGCAAAAATCAAAAGCGGATTTTCACTGCGGCGGCTCCAAACTTTTTCAGTCCTGACGGGCACGCTCAACATCTAGGTTTATCAAGCTTCTCGCGCCAACCCTTCGGAGCTTTCACCCCCTCCACAAAAGTCAAAGGAGGACTTTTATTGCGGCGGCTCCAAGCTCTGTCAGGGCTGAACGGGCGCGTTCAGCATCTAATTAAATATGCTTCGTTTCTTCCAAATCTGCAACTTCTTGTTCTTTTCCTAGTACGGATGATTTCAGTTTGCGGTAATGGTGGATACCGGTACCGGCTGGGATCAGTTTACCTAGGATAACATTTTCTTTCAAGCCGAGCAATTCATCGGTTTTACCTTTGATTGCTGCATCTGTAAGAACGCGTGTTGTTTCTTGGAAGGATGCTGCGGACAGGAAGGAATCTGTTTCTAGGGATGCTTTTGTAATACCTAGCAATACTGGGCGTCCAGTTGCTGGTTGTTTGCCGGCAAGTAGTGCGTCACGGTTAGACTCGGTAAATGTGTGTACATCCATTAATGTTCCTGGCAAGATGTTTGTATCACCAGTGTCCATTACGCGGATTTTACGTAACATTTGACGAACCATAACTTCAACGTGTTTATCGCCGATTTCAACCCCTTGCATCCGGTAAACTTTTTGTACCTCAGCAAGTAGATATTCTTGTACGGAAAGAACGTCACGAACGCGAATCAATGCTTTCGGATCGATCGAACCTTCTGTTAGGGCTTCCCCACGGTCAACAATGTCTCCGATTTTGACACGAAGGCGGGCAGTATAAGGAATACTGTAGCTACGACGGTCTTCATCTTTACCTTGTATTACGATTTCTTGTTGGCGATCGCGTGCTTCTTCAATAGAAACAACTTCACCTTCCACTTCGGTAATAATCGCTTGACCTTTAGGATTACGTGCTTCAAAAATCTCTTGGATACGTGGAAGACCTTGCGTGATATCGTCTCCGGCTACCCCACCTGTATGGAACGTACGCATTGTAAGCTGTGTACCTGGTTCCCCGATAGATTGCGCAGCGATAATACCAACGGCTTCTCCGACTTCGACTTCTGTTCCTGTTGCCAAGTTTTTACCGTAACATTTCTTACATACACCATGTCGTGTGTTACATGTGAACGCAGAACGGATAGTTACTTTTTCAATACCAGCTTCGATAACAAGACGAGATTTAGCCTCTGTAATCAAGTCATTTTCAGCAACGATAACTTCGCCTGTTTCTGGGTGTCTGATCGATTTACGAGCATAACGACCTTCCAAACGTTCTTCCAAAGGCTCGATAATTTCAGTACCCTCGCGGATAGCTTCAATTTCAAGACCGCGGTCCGTGCCACAATCGTATTCACGAATGATAACATCTTGCGCCACGTCAACCAAACGACGAGTAAGGTAACCTGAATCGGCTGTTTTAAGGGCTGTATCGGTAAGACCTTTACGCGCACCATGAGTTGAGATAAAGTATTCCAAGACAGTTAGTCCCTCACGGAAGTTCGATGTGATTGGAAGTTCTACGATACGTCCAGATGGATCGGCCATCAGACCACGCATACCTGCAAGCTGTGTAAAGTTGGAGATGTTACCACGAGCTCCTGAATCTTGCATCATGAAGATCGGGTTTAAGCGATCCAAACTCAAGATCAGTTTGCCTTGGATAACGTCTTTCGCTTCATTCCAGACAGCAATAACACGTTCGTATCTTTCGTCATCGGTAATCAAACCACGACGGAATGTTTTCGTAATTTTCTCTACTTTATCATGCGCTTCTTCAAGAATGTCATGCTTTTCTTCAAGCGTCAAGATGTCGGCGATACCAACTGTCATACCGGCTTTTGTAGAGATTTTGAAACCTAGATCTTTCATGCGATCGAGCATGCGAGAAGTTTCTGTGATATGGAACTTTTTGAAGACTTCCGCGATGATGTTTCCTAGGATTTTTTTCTTGAATGGGTCAACGATTTCTTGTTCTTGGATGAATTTCTTCACATCTGTGTTCGTATCCACGAAATATTTCTTAGGCGTTTCAACTTCCAGATTGTAGTCTGTCGGTTCGTTGATATATGGGAATGTCGTCGGTAAAATTGTATTGAAAATCAGTTTACCAACAGTCGTAATTAATAGTTGTTTGCGTTGTTCGTCGGTAAATCTTTCGTTGTCAATCGATCCTGCAACAACGGCGATACGCGAATGCAAATGAACATAACCGTTTTGGTATGCCAATTGTGCTTCGTTAATATCAGTAAAGACTGTACCTTCCCCAACTGTACCTTCACGTTCAAGCGTCAAGTAGTAGTTACCTAATACCATATCTTGAGAAGGCGTTACAACCGGTTTACCATCTTTCGGATTCAAAATGTTTTGGGCAGCGAGCATCAAAATACGTGCTTCTGCTTGTGCTTCTGCGGATAGTGGAACATGGACAGCCATTTGGTCACCATCAAAATCGGCGTTATAAGCTGTACATACTAGCGGATGCAGACGAATCGCACGGCCTTCAACAAGTGTTGGTTCGAAAGCTTGGATACCTAGTCTATGCAAAGTAGGTGCGCGGTTAAGAAGTACTGGATGCTCACGAATAACTTCTTCTAATACATCCCAAATTTCAGGTGAAGAACGTTCGATTTTGCGTTTTGCACTCTTAATATTATGCGCAAGACCACGACCAACCAATTCTTTCATAACGAAAGGCTTGAATAGTTCGAGTGCCATTTCTTTTGGAAGTCCACATTGGTACATTTTAAGGTTCGGACCGACTACGATAACGGAACGACCAGAATAATCGACACGTTTACCTAGTAAGTTTTGACGGAAACGACCTTGTTTACCTTTAAGCATGTGAGACAGTGATTTCAGTGGACGGTTACCTGGTCCTGTTACCGGACGGCCACGACGACCATTATCAATCAAAGCATCCACTGCTTCTTGGAGCATCCGTTTTTCATTTTGTACGATGATATTAGGCGCACCTAAATCAAGCAAGCGTTTCAGACGGTTATTCCGGTTGATAACACGGCGATAAAGGTCATTCAAATCACTTGTCGCAAAACGTCCACCTTCCAATTGAACCATTGGACGGATTTCTGGCGGGATAACTGGAAGCACGTCAAGAACCATCCAACTTGGATCATTGCCCGAATGACGGAACGCTTCTAGAACTTCTAGGCGACGAATCGCACGGGTTCTACGTTGCCCTTGTGCCGATTTCAATTCTTCTTTCAAACCATTTACTTCTTTTTCAAGTTGAATGTCTGCAAGAAGTTTTTTAATTGCTTCGGCGCCCATCCCAGCTTGGAACGATTGGCTATATTTCTCACGGTAAACGCGGTACTCTTTTTCAGAAAGCAATTGTTTCTTTTCAAGCGGGGTATCGCCTGGTTCTGTTACAACATACGAAGCAAAATAGATAACTTCCTCTAAAGCACGCGGTGACATATCAAGCGCAAGTCCCATACGGCTTGGAATACCTTTAAAGTACCAAATATGTGTTACTGGTGCAGCAAGTTCAATGTGTCCCATACGTTCACGACGAACTTTGGACTTCGTAACTTCAACGCCACAACGGTCACAAACTACACCTTTATAGCGAACACGTTTGTATTTCCCACAAGAACATTCCCAGTCTTTCATTGGTCCGAAGATTCTTTCACAGAACAAACCATCGCGCTCAGGTTTCAGCGTACGATAGTTGATTGTTTCTGGTTTTTTAACTTCTCCGTGTGACCATGAACGAATTTTATCTGGAGACGCAAGACCTATTTTCATATACTCAAAATTTTTCACATCTAATACCAATGGTCTACCTCCTAAAGTTATGGCGGATAGCCTATCTCATGTAAATCGGCGACAAGCGCTCGCATTCAGCTATTCTTGCGGACTTCCGGTTTTCACATACGCAAGTATGCTCAACTTCCGGCTTCCACAACAATAGCTGAATACAACCGCTTTCGCTCGATTTGATTAAAGCAGTATATACGTCTTACCCATTCTAAAAATTGGTTTGGCGTCTTCTATCCGTCTAACGTTTTTGTTATTCATGTTCTATTTTAGCTTCGCGCATTCAGCTCTCTAGAAAATTAAATGCGCTTGGCTTATATATTATTGATTCGAATCTATGATACCTGCTGGTTTTACTGGTTCGGAGACGATGTTGAAAGCGTCGTTTTGGGCGCCGAATTCTTCGTCTTCTAGGTCGCGTAATTCGATTTCTTCTTTGTCGGCGGAGAGGATTTTAACGTCCATTCCTAGACTTTGAAGCTCTTTAATTAGTACCTTGAAGGATTCTGGTACGCCTGGTTCTGGGATGCTTTCTCCTTTAACGATGGCTTCGTATGTTTTCACACGGCCTACCACGTCATCGGATTTGATCGTTAGGATTTCTTGAAGCGTGTAAGCAGCACCGTATGCTTCTAGTGCCCATACTTCCATCTCTCCAAAACGTTGTCCACCGAACTGTGCTTTACCGCCTAGTGGTTGTTGCGTTACTAGTGAGTAAGGTCCAGTTGAACGAGCATGCAATTTATCATCAACCATGTGGGCAAGTTTAATCATGTACATAATACCGACAGAAATACGGTTATCAAAAGGTTCACCTGTGCGTCCATCATAAAGCGTTGTTTTCGCATCTGGTGCCATACCTGATTCAGCAACTGTGCTCCATACGTCGTCATCGTTCGCGCCATCAAATACTGGTGTCGCGATGTGAATGCCGAGGTAACGAGCAGCCATACCTAAATGAAGCTCAAGTACTTGTCCGATGTTCATCCGTGATGGTACACCTAGTGGGTTAAGCATGATGTCAACTGGCGTTCCGTCTGGCATAAATGGCATATCTTCTTCTGGTAAAATACGAGAGATAACCCCTTTATTTCCGTGACGTCCGGCCATTTTATCGCCTTCGTGAATTTTACGTTTTTGAACGATATAAACACGAACAAGTTGGTTAACACCTGGTGGTAACTCATCGCCAGCTTCACGTGTAAAGATTTTCACGTCAAGGACAATGCCGTCGCCGCCATGTGGTACGCGTAGAGATGTATCGCGAACTTCACGGGCTTTTTCACCGAAGATTGCGTGTAGTAAACGTTCTTCTGCTGTTAGTTCCGTTACACCTTTTGGCGTTACTTTACCAACGAGCAAGTCGCCGTCTTTTACTTCTGCTCCGACACGGATAACACCACGTTCGTCAAGATCGCGCAATGCGTCTTCCCCAACGTTTGGAATATCGCGAGTCATTTCCTCAGGTCCAAGTTTCGTATCACGAGCTTCTGATTCAAATTCTTCAATATGAATCGACGTGTAAACATCATCTTTTACAAGACGTTCACTCATGATAATCGCATCCTCATAGTTATAACCGTCCCAAGTCATGAATGCTACAAGAACATTACGACCTAGAGCAAGCTCACCTGAGTCCATCGAAGGACCGTTACCCAGGATTTCGCCTTTTGTTACGCGATCCCCTTCTGCAACGTTTGGCGATTGGTTATAACACGTACCATGATTCGAACGAACAAATTTGCGCAGTGTATATTTATCAATACCGCCGCTAACTTCTTTGCCATCCACTTCGGAAATACGGCGAACCCAGATTTCTTTGGCTTCCACGTGTTCCACAAGCCCATCATGCTTACATACAACAGCAGCACCAGAGTCACGGGCAGAAACGTGTTCCATACCTGTTCCAATGATTGGCGCTTCAGGATTTAAAAGTGGAACCGCTTGACGTTGCATGTTGGCTCCCATTAGCGCACGGTTGGAGTCATCATTTTCAAGGAACGGAATACATGCCGTCGCAACCGAAACAACTTGTTTTGGCGATACGTCCATGTAATCGATACGTTCTTTTTCAACAGCTAAATTGGCAGAACGGAAACGTGCCATAACTTCTTCTTCTGTAAAAGTACCAAGCTCGTCTAATTTCGAGTTCGCTTGAGCCACTACATAGTTATCCTCTTCATCCGCAGTCAGATAATCAATCTTATCTGTAACGCGGTTCGTTTCAGGATCAACGCGACGATATGGTGTTTCGATAAAGCCAAACTTGTTCACTTTTGCAAAGGAAGACAAGGAGTTAATTAGTCCAATATTCGGTCCCTCAGGCGTTTCAATCGGACACATACGACCGTAGTGGGAATAATGCACATCACGCACTTCATATCCAGCACGTTCACGCGTCAAACCACCAGGCCCAAGCGCTGAAAGACGACGTTTATGCGTCAATTCGGCAAGCGGGTTCGTTTGATCCATAAACTGTGATAACTGCGAGCTACCAAAGAATTCTTTAATGGATGCCACAACTGGACGAATATTAATCAATTGTTGCGGTGTTACAGTGCTCATGTCTTGAATCGACATACGCTCACGAACAACACGCTCCATACGGGACAAACCGATACGGAATTGATTTTGTAAAAGTTCTCCAACTGAACGCAAACGACGGTTACCAAGATGGTCAATATCGTCCGTGTCGCCTACTCCGTGAAGTAGGTTGAAGAAATAACTGATAGAAGAAATAATATCAGCCGGCGTAATATGTTTCACGCTCGCATCAATATAAGCATTACCAATGACATTGATAATTTTTTCTTCTTCACTGTTTGGTGCGTAAATTTTGATAGATTGAACAACAACGCTGTCCTCCATCACGCCATCAGTTGGACGGAGTGTCCGGAATCCGACGCCATTTTCAAGATTCTCAATAATAGAATCCAATTTACGACGATCTAAAATCTCACCTTTAGACGCGATAATTTCACCAGTTTCTGGATCAACTAACGTTTCTGCCAGTGTTTGATTAAATAAACGGTTTTTCAGATGCACTTTTTTGTTGATTTTGTAACGACCAACATTCGCTAAATCATAACGTTTTGGATCGAAAAAGCGCGATACTAGCAAGCTCTTCGCATTTTCAACTGTTGGTGGTTCACCAGGACGCAAGCGCTCATAAATTTCAAGCAATGCTTTGTCCGCATTATCGGTATTATCTTTCTCAAGTGTGTTGCGTAAGTAGTCATTCTCCCCGATTAACTCCAAGATTTCGCTATCGGAACCAAATCCAAGCGCACGTAAAAGAACAGTAACTGGTAATTTACGCGTCCGGTCGATTCTTACATGAACAACATCTTTCGCGTCTGTTTCATACTCAAGCCATGCCCCACGGTTAGGGATGACAGTAGAACCAAAACCTTTTTTACCGTTTTTGTCGAGTTTTCCGTTAAAATAAACACCTGGAGAACGCACTAATTGCGATACAATAACACGCTCGGCGCCATTGATAACAAACGTCCCCATCTCGGTCATAAGCGGGAAATCACCCATAAATACTTCTTGGTCTTTCACTTCACCCGTCTCTTTATTAATAAGACGTAACTTCACGCGCAATGGTGCTGCATAATTAGCATCGCGGTTTTTCGACTCTTCTACTGAATATTTCGGATCTCCCAAATTGTAGTCGATAAATTCTAGTGACAAATTCCCAGCAAAATCCTCAATTGGAGAAATATCGCGGAACATTTCACGTAATCCCTCATCCAAAAACCATTGGTAGGACTTCGATTGAATCTCGATTAAGTTTGGTAACTCCAACACTTCACTAATACGAGCGAAACTTCTACGTTGGCGATGTCTTCCGTACTGAACTAGTTGACCTGACAACTCATTCACCCTCTCAAATAAACTAAATTTATTAAGCACATTGCAGCAAAAATAGTACAATGGAACTTGGCAAAAATACCTAAAAAAGACAAAAAGAAAGCGGGTTCCTCAAAGAAAACCACTATTTTCTTGCTATGTGAACCAAACAGGCTAAAACTGCAATTCCTCGCGTACGCACCGCTAAATATGGTGATATCGATTCTTTTGGCATCTTACTATAATAGCATAGCGAACAGACGGAGTCAACGATTAGGACTCCATCTTTTCTATGCTTCTTTCATACTCTGATAAATAAAGTAACCTTTATCCTTTGCAACCACTTCCACATTTCCGAAAACCTCTTCCATTTTCGCAGCAGCAGAAGGTCCGCCTTGTTTTTTCTGAATCACAATCCATAAGCTTCCACCAGTTTTCAATCGCTCGAAGCTCCCAGTCAGAATTTCATGAACTATTTTTTTACCTGCACGAATTGGCGGATTACTAATAATGTCCGTATAGTCCGCATCCGTCACGCCGTCATACACCGAACTTTCAAAAACACGCACATTCGTCAAGCCATTATTTGCCGCATTCTCTGCTGATAGTTCCAACGCGCGATCGTTCACATCAATCATATCTACCTGTGCCTCAGGATAACTTTTCGCAAAAGCAAGGCCAATCGGTCCATATCCGCAACCAACATCGAGCATTTTACCGGATGGATTGTTTGCTTCAAAACTCTCAATCAAAAGTCGCGATCCGAAATCAACTGTTGTTTTAGAGAATACACCTGCATCACTGATAAACTTAATCGTGTTCCCACGCAGTTCGAAATTCCAAGTTTTGCGGTTATGATCGAGGTCGCTATTTTTCGTGTAATAGTGTTTGTTGCTCATATTTTCGCCACCTTTCTATGTAATAAAAAAACGAAGAGTACCAAATCAGCGTAAGGCTAGTTTGGTGCTCTTCGTGTCTAGTTTCGCGTGCCAGCCTCTCGGAATTTTCGTGACCTCCAAAAAATCCAAAAGAGGGATTTATCTGCGGTCTCTAACAAATTCTGTCGAGGCTGACGGGCACGTTCAACTTTTCGTTCTGTCTAGTTTCGCGTGCCAGCTTCTCGAAATTTTCGGGACCTCCAATAAATACAAGAGAAGGATTTATCTGCGCCCCCTAACAAATTTTTTCGAAGCTGATGGCACGTTCAACTTTTCTTATTTAACAGCTACGTTAGCGCCAACTTCTTCAAGTTTAGCAACGATTTCGTCTGCTTCTTCTTTAGTAACGCCTTCTTTAAGAGCTTTAGGAGCGTTATCTACAACTTCTTTAGCTTCTTTCAAGCCAAGACCAGTGATTTCACGAACCACTTTGATAACTTTGATTTTTTGATCTCCAGCAGAAGCTAGTTCTACTGTGAATTCAGTTTGCTCTTCAGCAGCAGCGCCACCAGCAGCAGCACCAGCAGCTACAGGAGCAGCAGCAGTTACGCCAAATTCTTCTTCGATTGCTTTTACTAAGTCATTTAATTCTAGTACAGTTGCTTCTTTTACGGAAGCAATGATTTCTTCAATGTTTAAAGCCATTTTGAAATTCCTCCATTATAATATAATTTTTTCGGTCTATGCCGATTTGGTTGTTGGTGAAAATTCACCGGGTTGAAAATTAAGCGCCTTGTTCTTCTTTTTGGGTTGCAACAGCTTTTGTTGCAAGTGCCAAGTTACGAACTGGAGCTTGAAGTACGCTAAGCAGCATAGAAAGTAAGCCTTCGCGTGATGGTAGAGAAGCAAGAGCTTTAACATCTTCAACAGAAGATACTTTACCTTCGATGACACCAGCTTTAATTTCTAACGCTTCATGTTTCTCTGCAAATTCATTAATGATTTTAGCAGGAGCAACAACGTCTTCATTACTGAAAGCGATAGCGCTAGGACCTGTCAATACTTCGTTCAAGCCTTCCAAGCCAGCAGCTTCAGCAGCACGACGCATTAACGAGTTCTTGTATACTTTAAAATCAATACCAGCTTCACGTAATTGTTTACGTAATTCGGTGATTTCAGCAACTGTTAAACCGCGATAGTCAACGATTACTGTAGAAGCACTGTCTTTGAATTTCGTAGTGATTTCATTAACAGCACCTTGTTTCAATTCTAAAATTGTACTCATCTTTGTTTTCCACCTCCATCATGATTGTTTTAAGCCGTAAAACGACTCAAAGCATATAAGAAACCCCTCACACCGTAGACGTGAGGGGTTCACAAGTCAGCTTCACAATGGAACTAACTTTACAAAATCCTCGGCGGGCGAATTTAAGCGTACAAGACGCGCCTGCTGTCTACGGTTAGGATATTCTGTTTTGTTTCGACTTTGTTATTCTACCAAAATAGCACAACGCCGTCAAGTTCATTTCTAAGAAAAACTTAGAATGAAGATGGATCTACTTTGACACCAGGACCAAATGTAGTTGTAACGGTTACGTTTTTTACATATACTCCTTTAGCCGCAGCAGGTTTCGCTTTTTGAAGAACATCGTTAATAGTACGGAAGTTCTCAACAAGCTTGGCAGCATCAAATGATACTTTACCAATCGCAGTGTGGACATTACCAGACTTGTCAACGCGGTATTCTACTTTACCAGCTTTGATTTCGTTCACGGCTTTTGTTACGTCCATTGTTACTGTTCCTGTTTTAGGGTTTGGCATTAAACCTTTTGGTCCTAAGACACGGCCTAATTTACCAACTTCACCCATCATATCAGGTGTTGCTACGATAACGTCAAAATCAAACCAACCTTGGTTAATTTTAGTTACGTAATCGCCTTCTCCAACGAAATCAGCGCCAGCAGCCTCAGCTTCTTTTGCTTTTTCGCCTTTCGCAAATACTAATACGCGTTGTGTTTTACCTGTTCCATTCGGAAGTACAACAGCGCCGCGGATTTGTTGATCTGCTTTTTTAGGGTCAACGCCTAAACGAAATGCTACTTCAACAGTTGCATCGAATTTAGCGAAGTCTGCTTTTTGAGCAAGTTCGACAGCTTCTTCAACGGAATAAGCTTTCTCAGTATCGATAAGCTTTACAGCATCTTGATACTTTTTACCTTTCTTAGCCATTCTTTTTTCCTCCTATTCTGTGGTTATATCGGAATTTCCTCCCACGTAAATCAGACCGAAATCTGATTTGAAATAAGAAAAGATGAACGTATTACTCTAATATGATAAACGGTTCGACCCGCTTCGTTCAGTTGTTCTTTTTCTTATTCCTGATACGCGTAATACATGATTGGTATTAGTCTTCGATCGTAATACCCATGCTGCGCGCAGTACCTTCAACCATACGCATTGCAGATTCAACACTTGCTGCGTTTAGATCTGGCATTTTTAGTTCAGCGATTTCTTGTACTTGAGCACGTTTCACAACCGCAACTTTATTACGGTTCGGTTCACCTGATCCTTTTTCAACTTTAGCTGCTTTTTTAAGCAAGACTGCTGCTGGCGGAGTTTTAGTGATGAATGTGAAAGAACGATCTTCATACACAGAAATCACAACAGGAATAATTAGACCAGCTTGATCGCTTGTGCGCGCATTGAATTCCTTACAGAATCCCATAATGTTAACACCCGCTTGACCTAGTGCTGGACCAACTGGTGGAGCTGGATTAGCTTTACCTGCTGGAATTTGCAATTTTACCTCTTTGATTACTTTTTTAGCCACGAGACACACCTCCTTAAGTCCGTGATGTGGTTTAATGGGGTTAATCATTTCCCCTCCCACGTTAAAAAGTACAAATTGTACCTCATATAGAATAACACTAAGCGCGAGGGATTGCAAGATTTTTTTAGTTCTCTTCTTTTAAAACTTCTTCGCGATAAATGTTCCGGTCTCAAAATCATACGTAACGTTTTTTTCGGTGCGCCACATATTGAGATATTCCGTGTAATGCACCGCGGCTTTTGCTGCCCAATCGTCGTCCATCGTCGCTAGAAGCCTTATCGTTTCTTCAAACGCTACTTTTCTCGTGTCACCTTGTAAATCATCGTCGTTTTGGCGGATGTAACTGAGGTCGCGGTGTTTTAATTCATACTCTAAGCCCATTCGGAAAGCTAGGTGGAGAAAAACTTCATATTTGAAGGCGTCGAAATCCCGTGTTTTAAACAGACTAAGCCTTTCACCACGTTCGTCGCCGTATAAAAGATAGCCATCCACGTCATTCCAATCCATGCAAAGCTCTCCAAATTCGCCTGAACTTTTGAAGTAGAGGTGAAAATCAATGTCATAAAGCGATGCAATGCTTTTTAGTTGCAAGTAAATCGACTTGGCGTATTCCTCATCGTCCGACATTCGCGAAAACCTCCCTTAGACGAAGAAAGACCTGGACGCGTTTGATCCAAGTCTTTCTTGATTATTTTTTTAATGCGCGCCATATGATGGAGCCGCAAAGAAATAGCGCGATAATTCCGATGACTACGATGAGCGCTGAAACAATGGCAGCAGTTAGACTGAAACTCATTTGTTTTACAGTCTTTCGATTTGGTCGAAATCAACTTCAACCGGTGTTTCGCGTCCGAACATGTTAACCATAACTTTCGCTTTTGCTTTATCGTTGTCGATTTCTTCTACTTTACCGGAGAATTCAGCAAACGGCCCTTCTTTGACCATCACTGTTTCGCCAAGCTCGAAGTCCGCTTCTTGACGTCGTTCGTTCATGCCCATGCTCTTCAGAATCCGATCTGCTTCTTCTGGAAGTAGGGCTGTCGGTTTTGAGCCAGCCCCTGCTGAACCAACGAAACCAGTTACCCCCGGCGTGTTACGGACCACATACCAAGAGTCATCCGTCATAATAATTTCAACTAACACGTAACCTGGAAAAACTTTACGCTTCAATGTTTTTGTTTTACCATTCTTTACTTCTGTTTCTTCTTCTTCAGGAACCATAACGCGGAAAATTTTATCCGACATCCCCATTGATTCTACACGTTTCTCAAGGTTCGCTTTGACTTTATTTTCATAGCCAGAATAGGTGTGTACAACATACCAACTTTTATCCATTTGTCTCATTTGACCACCACCAAATTGGGGTCATCCTCCTCTTTGATATTTAATCAAGCTAGGTTTCTTAGGTTTTTGTACAAGTCGTAAACTTCGCTGTACACAAATCGTGCGAACGCTTGCCGCCGATTTCCCCTTATATGTGCTCCTCGCCGCAAAATAAAAAACCCGAAAAACGTCTCGGGTTCTATCTCAATAATTGTATTATAGCATTCTTTGTTAAAAAAGCCTAGTATTATAGCATAAACTGAATAAGCATCTCGATTAAAAAGTCCACAACCATGAAGAACACAGCCATACAAGCTACAGCAATGATTACAGTGATCGTATACGTTCTTAACTCTTTACCAGTTGGCCATGTAACCTTGCTCATTTCAGACTTTACATTACGGAAAAACCTTGAAACTGCTGACATCTTATACCCCTCCAAACCCACTATTTTGTTTCGCGATGAAGTGTATGCTTATTACAGTGTCTGCAAAATTTCTTCACTTCTAACCGTTCTGTTCGCGCTGTACCGCCGACACCAATGGAATAGTTTCGTGATCCACACTCTGAACAGGCAAGTGATGTTTTCTTTTTCATAATCACAATCAACTCCGCTTATTTCTATGCTTTTAGCGCCGAACTCTCCATTCAACACTTTACATCTATAATAATATACCATTAAATGCTGATTCGAGTCAAGACAGAAAAAGTGTCTACATCATCCTGATTTGGTGATTAACCTCTCCACAGAATCACAATGACTCATCCACTTGCTTCATCATCTTTTTCTTTACCCGCTGAATCGCATTATCAATCGCTTTTTCTTTTTTATTGAAGTGCGCGGCCATTTCTTGATAGCTTTTTCCTTCTAAATATTGATAAAGGACTTCGCGCTCGAACTCGCTTGTTACTTCTTCCAGTTTTTGCGCAACGCCTGCTAAATTCTCATTCTGAATCAGGAAATCTTCTGGAGTCATGGCTTCTTTTTCTGAAATAACATCCAGCAGTGTCCAGTCAATAGCATCACCGTCTTCTACTGGTGTATCAATGGACACCGAGCTATTGAGCGCATAATTCTTCTGACGCATTGAACGCTTCACTGCCGATAAAATTTGCCGATTGATGCAAATCTCTGCAAACGAACGAAATGAAGCTTCCCGATCTTCTTTATAATCCCGAATCGCTTTGAACAGACCAATCATACCCTCCTGAATCAGGTCGTCACGCTCTGCCCCTTGCAAAAAATACTGTGTGGCTTTCCAATAAATGATAGACTGATATGCCTTAAAAAAATGTTCAATTGCCTCTGTATCGCCCGATCTCGCAAGCTGCAACATTTTCATCTCTGCTTGTTTACTGTCATTTGTTTTCAATGGAACTATCAGAAAGCCTCCTTTGTCACGCTTCGTACTTCCTTGTAAATCCCATTATACAAGGCTTTACGGGCGCTCGTCAATGACTATTTTCGGCCTCTTCGCAGCTTTTCCAAGGCCTGAATTGTCTCAAAATCGATATTTAGACCTGTTTTAGGCTGATTTTCTTGGATTTGCTTCACTTTGCGGGTAACTTGATGGGCCATTTCCTTAATTTCAAAAACTAATTCACGCGCCGAAATTCGTAACGCACCTTGCCCAAAAATCGCCCATTGTTCCGTATAATCACTCGTCGCAACCATGACTTGCGTTTTGACATTTTTATACTCGATTGATTTTTGTTCAATGTATTCGTCCGCAGTCTCATCCTCTTTTGTAAACACGATTTCGACTTTATTTTTCTTATATTTGCGCTCTTTGGCACGGACGTATTGAGCGTCAAACACAACAACCACTCGGTAGCCAGTGTAACTCTGGTATTCCGCCATCCACTCCACCAGTTGATTGCGCGCTGACTCTAAATCTCCAGCTTTCAAACGCGCTAGTTCAGGCCATGCCCCAATAACATTGTACCCATCCACTAGCAAAACGCGATTCATCTTTATTCACCAAGCGGTAGACGTTTGCGATAAATCTCGTACATCAATACGCTCGCCGCGACCGATGCATTTAGCGAAGTTACCGCACCACGCATTGGTAAATGGACAAGAAAGTCACATTTCTCGCGAACAAGCCGGCTCATTCCAAAGCCCTCACTACCAATCACTAAAGCAAGCGGCATATTCGCGTCCATCGTCCGGTAATCACTACTTCCACTCGCATCCGTACCAAAAATCCACAAACCGCGCTTCTGCAACTCTTCCATTGTACGGGTAATATTCGTCACACGCACTACCGGAATATGCTCGATTGCACCCGTCGAAGCCTTCGCAACCGTTTGTGTCAGGCCAACCGCACGTCGTTTCGGGATAATAATTCCGTGCGCCCCAACCGCATCCGCCGTACGCATAATAGATCCCAGGTTATGCGGATCCTCCAATTCATCTAAAATCATGAAAAATGGCATTTCCGCGCGACCTTCCGCCTTCGCAAAAAGATCATCTAATTCCGCATACTGATATGCCGCCACTTGTGCCGCTACACCTTGATGCGAACCCTCCACTAATTTATCGATTTTCGATTTCGGCACGATTTGCACTTGAATTTTGCGTTCCTTCGCCGCGCCAATAATCTGTTGCATACTTCCCTTTTGCGAACCTTCCGCGATGAGAATTTTATGGATATCACGTTCTGATTTCAATACTTCACTCACTGGATTTCGCCCAGCAATCCACTCTTGATCTTGCTCCATTTTGCCATTGCCTCCTTATTTTGCTTTAATAATTTCTGTCGCCAAATCCAACCACTCGTTCAAGCGCTCCGATTCGCCACCCAAATATAAATAACCAATCACCGCTTCAAAAGCCGATGACAAACTATATGTCTGTAAATCCGTATTTTTTGGCACACTATGAGACTTCGCATTCCGGCCGCGCTTGGCAATCCGGTCCTCTTCCTCCGTCAAAAAGCCATCCGCATACATCGCCTGCAAAATATAAGCCTGCGCTTTCGCCGAAACATATTGCGTCGCCGTTTTGTGCAGCTGATTCGGCTTGGTTTTACCCTCCGCCAGCAGCAACTCACGAATATGACGTTCGTACACCGAGTCACCCATATAAGCAAGCGCCAGACCATTTAGCTGTTTATAATCCTTCACAATCGCCATCCATTAACCCCTTTTCCAGCGCGTACCTTGAGCCGTATCTTCCAAAATAATCTGCTTATCCTTCAACATATCACGAATCTCATCCGATCTCGCAAAATCACGCTCATTACGCGCCTGAATTCGCTCCTCAATCAAATCTTCAACCTCTTCGTCCGTCAAACTATGATCCGCCGCGTCCACATCTAACTTAAACCCAAGCACATCCGCGAACAACGTCATCATCCCTAAAAACTCACGCAAAACCGTAATCGAAATCCGCTCATTCGTCAAATAAATATTCGCCCGTTTTGCCAATTCGAAAAAGACCGATATTGCGTTCGCCGTATTAAAATCATCATCCATCTCGTCCTCGAACTGATGCATCAACTCCGTCAATTGCTCCAGCCAATCATCCTCTTCCGGCGTCCCAGCATAATCCTCTTCCGCCACCTGAATCCGATGATCCACATTTTGATACGCCGTCCGCAACCGATCCAATCCATTTTCGGCATCCAAAAGCAACGCCTCACTATAAGAAATCGGTCGGCGATAATGCACAGACAACATGAAAAACCGCACTACATTCGCATTATGCTTTTCTAGAACCTCATGCAACGTAATAAAATTCCCCAGCGACTTCGACATTTTTTCCCCATCAATATTCATATAACCATTATGCATCCAATAGTTCGCAAACGGCTTGCCCGTAAGCGCCTCCGACTGCGCAATCTCATCCTCATGATGTGGGAAAATCAAATCTTGCCCGCCCGCATGAATATCAATCGTGTCCCCAAGATATTTACGAGCCATCGCCGAACATTCAATATGCCAGCCTGGACGCCCCGCTCCCCAAGGACTTTCCCACGAAATCTCGCCCGGTTTAGCCGCCTTCCACAACGTAAAATCAAGCTGCTCCTCCTTGCGATCATTCGCCTCCACACGAATCCCATGCTGCAATTCATCCAAAGGTTGCTGCGACAATTTGCCATACTCCTTAAACCGCTTCGTACGGAAATACACATCGCCCGCCGATTCATACGCATAATCCTTCTCAATCAGCGCATCAATAAACGCAATAATATCATCCATATCCTGCGTCACTCGCGGGTGCACATTCGCATCCCGGACATTCAACTGATGCACATCCTCAAAATAAGCCCCGATAAAACGCTCCGCAACCTCAGGCACCGTAAGCTCCAACTCATGCGCCGCGCGAATCAACTTATCATCCACATCCGTAAAATTCGACACAAAATTTACATCAAAACCGCGATACGTCAAATAACGACGCACCGTATCAAACACAATAATCGGCCGCGCATTACCAATATGAATATAATTATAAACAGTCGGCCCACAAACATACATCTTGACCTTCCCATCTTCCAGTGGAGTGAATGCCTCCTTCTCACGAGACAATGTATTAAAAATTTGCAAAGTCATTGTTCATCTTCTCCTTTTTGTGTATTATTTTTCAATTTTTCCAATTCCACTTCTATTTCAGAAAGCCTGCGCTTGAGCTCCGCAACTTGCGGCTCCGTATGCTGCGTCACACGTCCATTCAAGCGCACCACTTTTGCAGGAACACCAACAACCGTTGCGCCCAGCGGTACATCCTTGATAACCACCGCACCAGCACCAACTTTAGCATTCTCACAAATCGTGATTGGCCCAAGAATTTTCGCACCCGCCGAAATCAGCGCCCCATTTTTCACCGTAGGATGGCGTTTACCCTTATGTTTCCCCGTTCCACCGAGCGTCACCCCATGGAAAAGTACCACATCATCACCAATCTCCGCCGTTTCACCGATTACAATCCCAGCCCCATGATCGATAAATAAGCGCCGTCCAATCGTTGCCCCTGGATGAATCTCCACATTCGTCAAAAAACGTGCAACCTGCGACAACCACTTCGAAAAAACAACCATCCCGTGCCTGTAAAAAAAGTTCGCAAACCGGTGCCACCAAATCGCGTGCAACCCCGGATAATTCAAAAACGCATCCACATACCCACGCGCCGCCGGATCATTCTCCAACACCGACCTCATATCCTCTTTCATGCGACTAGCCATTGTAATCCCCCCTTATCTACTCCGAATTAAAACGCAAAAAAAGACCCCTCTACAGAGACGCCTCGCGTGGTTCCACTCTGGATCAGGTTTAGCGGTCCATTCTTAGTAATCGGCGGCAAGCGTTCGCATTCAGCCAACTTTTCGAACTTCCGGTGCTTCTACGCTGCGCTTCCGGCTTTCAAAAAGTAGACTGACTTCAAACGCTTTCGCTCGATTCGCGTGAAAACACCAGCCGGCGCTCCCTTCCTTTTAAAGAAGTCGGGCGTGCCACTCATGTTTCACATTAAGAATTTATACTCTAAACCTATCTCATCTAAATAACGGTTAGTCACCGCTTTGTGATACTGCAATTTTCCCACAAAGATTCAGAGATGCATTTCAGAATACGCGCGCTAAGCCACTTCCAGCCTTCGTAGCTCTCTCTATTAAGCCGCCATATTTCCTACTTCTTCTCATCAACATTTTAACTTATTAAGAGCCATTATACCACACAAGCACGCCCACCGTCATCAAAAATTACTTTTAAAAATAGCTTTCCTCTCTACCGGTTCTAACTCAGCTAACAGCCTCAATTATCCAAAATCCGCATTAAATCATAATTCCGATACCGCTTATTGCGCTTCGTCTGATTATCGCTATACAGCAACCCTTTCGCCGCCAAGCTATTCAGCGCAGTTCGAGCCGTATTCGGCGAAATCCAATTAGCCTCAGCACTCTTTTTCACGGTTGTAAATGGATCTGAAAAAGTGCCTAACCAAACTTTCCGCTCCGAATTCGTTTCACATAAAGCCAAGCCCCGAATAGCAAGTTCTTTCGAATCCTTAATTTTCACAATCAAACTCTCCGCCATTCGATTACAAGCCTGCAAGAAAAACATCAACCAATTATACCAGTATGGAGTATCTCCACTAACCTCATTGAGCATATCGTAATATCTCGCTTTTTCCTTTTCAAGCTCTTCACTCACCAAAAAAATGGGCTCTGTCGTAAGGTTCTCATTTAACATACTAAGCATAATTAATATTCTCCCAAGCCGACCATTCCCATCTAAAAATGGATGTATCGATTCAAATTGCGCGTGCACAATTGCCGTTTTAACTAGCGGCGGTGCCATTTCATCGAATAAATACATATCCTCATCCAAACGCTTATCATAAGAAAAATGATGTTCCCCGTTAATAAAATGCTCTAAGTTAGCCATGTAATCCCCAATCTCATTCGCACCAATCGGTAAATATACAGCATCCTCTATTTTCGTCGAAGGGCCAATAAAATTTTGGATTTTACGATATTCACCACGCGATTGCTCAGAACCACGAGCCCCCAGCATCAAAATCGTATGTAAATCCTTCAATAATCGCGTACTAATAGGATATCCATTTCGTATCTGCTCTGCCCCTTCACGAAGCGCTTGTTTATAATTATCCACCTCAATAATTTCCCAACGTGGATTTTTATCATTCATTTCCTCCACCATTTCAGTAAACGTAACCTGCGTTCCCTCAATTCTAGTAGATTGAACAGATTCCTTCAATGACAATGATTGAATCAATGACTTATTAACGACAGAATTCTTTATATCGCTATCTATTTTACCTATTTTATTATTCACAACACTCAATAACTCAAATATTTTCAAGGCTTCACTTTTAGTAACTTTCACTGGTAATAGCGACAATCCTTTTAAAACCACGCCACTCGCCCCTCACATTAACCTACAAAGCAATTATATAACACCAACATAAATAACGCAATTTTACCGAAAAATTGCGTTATAAAAAATCTCTCTATTTAAGCTCGCCTTTCATTATTCACCGAGCCAAATCCGCAAGCGTATCCCCAGCAATCCGATACACCGTCCAGTCCTCCATTGGCTCCGCGCCCATCGCCATGTAAAAATCAATGCTCGACTGATTCCAATCCAGGCACCACCATTCCAAACGGCCACACCCACGCTCCACCGCAATCTCCGCCAACCGCTTCAAAAACGCCTTCCCAAATCCCTTGCCACGCACAGTCGGCCGCACATACAAGTCCTCCAAGTAAATCCCTGCTCGTCCAAGAAATGTCGAAAAATTGTGGAAAAACAGCGTAAACCCAACCGCTTCCCCATCATATTCCCCAATAATAACCTCTGCCTTCGCCTTTTCAAAAAGCCATTCCCGCAGCAACTCTTCCGTAGCCACTACCTGATCCAGCATCTCCTCATATTCCGCCAATTCCCTAATAAACGCCAAAACAAGCGGCACATCTTCCTCCACCGCATACCTAAACTGCAATACCTTCTCCGTCACCTTCCTACCCCCAACGCTGATTTTCTATCCTTCTGAATATTCCTATTATACAACATTCCCAACCAATTCATCGAAAAAAGACCTACCCACAAAAATGGATAAGCCTCTCTCAAAAATACTATTTAGCTTCCTTCAAACGATTTTCTAAACGGTTCACGACTTTTTCGCGTCCTAAAACTTCAATTGATTGCGGTAATTCCGGACCGTGCATCTCGCCAGTAACAGCAATACGAATTGGCATAAACAAACCCTTACCTTTCGCGCCTGTCGCTTTTTGCACACGTTTAATCGCGGCCTTCACTTCATCCGCAGCAAACGGCTCAATTGTCGCCATCTCTTCCTTAAACGCCGCTAGAACCTCAGGAACCTGTTCTCCTGCAAGAACTTCCTTCTCTTCCGCGTCAAACGTCACGTCATCCGTAAAGAACATCGCCGAAAGTTCCACGATTTCCGCGCCATAACTCATTTGCTCGTGATAAAGCGCCACAAGCTTACGAACCCAAGCCAGCTCATCCGCGTCAGCCGTAGCCGAAACAACGCCCGCCTTCACTAAATGCGGTAAACTCAAATTCACCACTTGATCCAAATCTAATTTCTTCACATATTGGTTATTCACCCACGTCAACTTATGCGTATCAAACAACGCCGGCGATTTCGACAACCGCTTCGGATCGAAAATTTTGATAAACTCGTCTTTCGAGAAAATCTCCTCTTCGCCCTCCGGTGACCAACCAAGCATCGCCACAAAGTTAAACAACGCATCTGGTAAATAGCCTAAATCTTTATACTGCTCAATAAACTGAATAATCGACTCATCACGCTTACTCAACTTACGCTTGCTTTCATTCACAATCAGCGTCATATGTCCAAATACAGGCGGCTCCCAACCAAACGCTTCATAAATCATCAACTGCTTCGGCGTATTCGAAATATGATCGTCACCACGCAACACATGCGTCATTTCCATCAAATAATCATCAATCGCTACTGCAAAATTATACGTCGGAATTCCGTCTTTTTTCACGATAACAAAGTCACCAATACCGTCTGATTCAAACGATACATCGCCTTTTACCATATCATTAAATGTATACGTCTTGCCCGGTTGTACCGCATAACGAATACTTGGCTCAAGACCTTGCGCCTCTTTCTCCGCGCGCTGTTCATTCGTTAAATGACGACATTTCCCGCTATAACGAGGCATCATGCTGTTCGCTTTTTGCTCCTCGCGCTCCGCTTCCAGCTCCTCAGCCGTACAATAACACTTATACGCCTTGCCTTCCGCCACAATTTGCTCAATCAGCGGGTTGTATAAATCTTGACGTTCACTTTGGCGATACGGACCATACTTACCACCCTTATCCACGCCTTCATCCCAGTCCATACCAAGCCACGCCAAATTCTCAAGCTGGCTCGACTCCCCGTTCTCGATGTTTCTTTTTAAATCCGTATCCTCAATGCGAATCACGAAATCCCCATCATTATGTCTTGCAAACAAATAATTAAATAACGCCGTACGCGCATTCCCAATATGCAAATGCCCCGTCGGACTTGGCGCATAACGAACACGCACTTTTTTAGCTCCACTCATATTTACCACTCCTTTATTTTTCTAAAAGTACAACAGCAAGGCTTGCAATACCCTCGCCACGACCTGTAAATCCTAATTTTTCCGATGTCGTCGCCTTCACATTCACCTGTTCTGGTGTCGCGTGCAAAAGCTCCGCAATCCGAACTTTCATCGCATCCACATAAGGCGCCATCTTCGGCTTCTCCGCTATAATCGTACAATCAATATTGCCCAACTTATAGCCATCCGCCTCAATCTCCGCCCAAACAACACGCAACAATTCCGCCGAATCCGCATCCTTATAAGCCATATCCGTATCCGGGAAAAAATGACCAATATCACGTTTACCGACAGCACCAATCACCGCGTCCGTCACCGTATGCAACAACACGTCCGCGTCACTGTGCCCAAGCAAACCTTTCTCATACGGAATCTCAATCCCGCCAATAATCAACTTGCGGCCTTCCACTAACTGGTGCACATCATAGCCTTGCCCCACTCGAATCATACCCGATTCCTCCATTTCTCCTGCAAAATCGCTTCCGCAAAAGCAACATCCTCAGGCGTCGTCACCTTGATATTATTGTAACTGCCCTCGACCATATGAACCGTCACACCAAGCCGTTCCACAAGACTCGCCTCATCCGTCCCAAGAAAATCCGCCTCGTGCGCAACTTTGTGTGCCCGCTTCAAAATCTCCGTCCGAAAAGCCTGCGGTGTCTGCACTTGCCACAACACCGAGCGATCAATCGTCTCTTCCACCATGCCATTGCGCACCCGTTTCATCGTATCCTTCACAGGCATCCCACAAATCGTCGCGCCGTGCAACATGACATCCGCCAACAACCGGTCAATCATCGCCTGATCCACAAAAGGCCGCGCCCCGTCATGCACCAACACAACGTCCGCCATTTGACCACATTCCGCGAGCCCCTTCGCCACACTATACTGTCGCTCCGAGCCTCCCATCACAATCAAAATCTCCTTTTCCACATGAAGCTCATCAATCATCGCCTGCACATACGCAAACTCATCTTCCTTGACCACAACCACAATCCGACAACAAGCATCATCCTCTAAAAACGTCCGAATCGTATGCAAAAACAAAACATGCCCCGAAAGTTCCAGCCACATTTTATTCCGTCCCAATTCCATCCGTTTCCCCTGACCCGCGGCCAAAAGAATCAATTCATATTCCATCAAGCATTACTCCTAAAGTCCAAATTAAGCCGGTTTTGCAAAAATCATCCGACCAGCAGAAGTCTGCAACACACTCGTTACCTCCACCTGAATCGTATCATTAATAAACTTGCGACCATCCTCAACAACAATCATCGTGCCATCGTCCAAATAAGCCACACCTTGATTGTGCTCCTTACCATCCTTCACAACGAGAACCGTCATCTTTTCACCCGGCAACACGACAGGTTTCACCGCATTCGCCAAGTCATTAATATTTAAAACCGCGACATTCTGAAACTCACAAACCTTATTCAGATTATAATCATTCGTCACGACTTTTCCTTGCATCACTTTTGCCAGTTTCACAAGCTTGCTATCGACTTCCGAAATCTCCTCAAAATCACCCTCATACATCTCGACCTTGATTGATTCCTCTTTTTGCAGTCGGTTCAAAATATCCAAACCACGACGACCACGCGTCCGCTTCAAGGTATCCGACGAATCCGCAATATGCTGCAACTCCGCCAAAACAAACAACGGAATCACAATCGTACCATCAAGGAAACCCGTTGCCAAAATATCCGCAATCCGACCATCGATAATCACACTCGTATCCAAAATCTTATACTCACGCGCCGCCGTAGCCTCATCCTTCACTTCTTCAGGAGTCTTCTTCTTCACACCACGATTCGCAAAAAAGTTGCCCCAATCCGCACGCCTACTAATCCCAACACGGAAGCCCAAATAACCAAGCACCAGCGTCAGAATTATCGGCACAACCGAATTCAAAAGTGGAATTTTTGTCTGCGTTAATGCATTTCCCGCAAAAAAAGCAAGCACCAAACCAATCATAAGCCCCAGACCGCCATAAATAATCACTGTGTTAGAAGTGCTCGTAAGCCCGTTTTCCAACCAGTTCAGAGCAGCAACAACATACTTCACCGCCCAAAAAGTAATAAGATAAAATATAAGTGCACCAACCAAAGCGTCTGTATAAGGATTATTAATGACAAAAATATCAGCTACACCAACAGCTTCCCAAAGTTCAGGCAAACTAATCACGCCAATCGTACCGCCAATAATCATAAAACAAATTCTAATTACCCATTTCAGCATTATCTCTCCTCCTTTCCCATCTTTTTAATTATGTTCATACCTCTTCATTCTACACTATTAAAAGCCCATACCGCAATTAAAACGGGGCTGTTTCAAATAAATAACAGCCCCACATCAAAATCACTTCGGCAACGCCTTACTCAGCGCATCACCAAGCGTCGTCACCCCAATAATACTAACATCTTTCGGAATCTTCCACTCCCCTTGATTATTCGCCGGAATGAAAATTCGTTTAAAGCCCAATTTCGCAGCCTCTTGCACACGCTGTTCAATCCGCGAAACCCGTCTAATTTCACCAGTCAAACCAATCTCACCGATAAAACAGTCCGTACTTTTCGTAGGTTTATCATTATAACTCGACGCAATACTCACCGCGACCGCCAAATCAATCGCCGGCTCATCCAGTTTCACACCACCAGCCGCCTTCAAATAAGCATCCTGATTCTGCAACAACAATCCGACCCGCTTCTCAAGCACCGCCATAATCAGCGACACCTTATTGTGATCCATACCCGTCGCCATCCGTTTCGCATTCCCGAACATCGTTGGCGAAATCAAAGCCTGAATCTCCACCAAAATCGGCCGCGTTCCTTCCATTGAAACAACCACCGTCGAGCCCGAAGCCCCGTCCAGCCGTTCCTCCAAGAAAACCTCCGACGGATTCGCGACTTCCACTAACCCAATATCGCGCATTTCAAAAATCCCGATCTCATTCGTTGATCCAAACCGGTTCTTCACAGCCCGCAAAATTCGGTACGCATGATGGCGCTCCCCTTCAAAATAAAGCACCGTATCCACCATATGTTCGAGCATCCGAGGCCCAGCAATCGCGCCTTCCTTCGTCACATGCCCCACGATAAATACCGCGATATTGCCGCCCTTCGCGATCCGCATCAACTCCGCCGTACATTCCCGAACCTGTGACACACTTCCCGCCGCACTCGTCACATCCGGATGATACACCGTCTGAATCGAATCAATAATCACGAAATCCGGCTTCACATGCTGAATCGTCTGCTGAATCGCCTCCAAGTTCGTCTCCGCATACACATACAAATTGTCCCCCGTCACAAGCAACCGTTCCGCCCGCAACTTCGTCTGTTTCACCGATTCCTCACCAGAAATATAAAGCACCCGTTTCCCCGTCGTCGTCAGTTGCGCCGAAACCTGCAACAACAACGTCGATTTCCCGATTCCCGGATCTCCACCGACAAGCACCATCGAGCCCTGCACAACCCCGCCGCCAAGTACCCGATTAAGCTCCGGCATCTGCGTCAAAAAACGCGGCTCATTATCGCTCGTAATTTTCGTAATCGGCACAGCCGCAGCCGCTTCATCCGTATGCGTAAACGATGACCGCCCCTTTTTCGTCGGCTCAAGCATCTCCACCATCTGATTCCACGCCCCACAATTCGGGCATTTCCCCATCCATTTCGGCGACTCATATCCACATTCCTGACACATAAATTTCACACTACGCTTCGCTTTCGCCATGCTAAAAATCACCTTCCAATTTTCATATCTGTCCCTATTTTACCACACTTCCCACCACAAAAATCACCCAACATCAAAATTCCGTTTTCAAGCCTGATTCTCCCTTTTTCACGCAAAAAAAGAAGGCAATCACGCCCTCCAATTTTCACAAAATTTCTATATAACCTTCCGTTCCATGAACACGAATCCGTTGCCCATCTCGAATCAGCTTCGTAGCCCCTTCCACACCAACAACCGCCGGCAATCCATACTCACGCGCAATCACCGCACCATGCGTCATCACTCCGCCAACTTCCGTCACCAAGCCCTTTATCGATACAAAAAGCGGCGTCCAACTCGGATCCGTGAAAGCCGTCACCAAAATATCGCCAGCCTCCAAATCCGCATCCGCCATATCCAAAATAACCCGCGCGCGCCCCTCAACTGTTCCCGCTGAAACAGGCAAGCCAACAATCGCCTCATCCGGAATATCCTCACGCGTATAACTACCCGAAATAATCTCCCCATCCGACGTAATAATCCGCGGCGGCGTCAATTTTTCATACAACGCATGCGCATCCTTCCGCTCCTCAATAACCTGATAATCCACGTTCCCCGTCGCAACCACATCACGAAACTCCTCAAAATGCAGATAAAACGCATCCTCTTTTTCCCGAAGAACGCCCAATTCCACTAACTTCTGTGCCTCGCGCATCAACCCCTGCTTATAAATAAAGTAACGATTAATCATCGCATATTTCGGATACTCGCGGTAACCGATAAAATTCCGAATCAGCCCAATCACACGCTCCGTTTCATCCGCCTTCCGATCACCATCAACCAAAGACCGCAACCGCTCTAAAACTTCCTGCTCTTTCCCCAAAGCCTCGCGTCGACCTTGCTCAAACTTCTCCGCACTCGCGCCAGCCTCGAAATTCTTAATATTACTCAAAATCATCGGAATCAAAGTCGCCGGTTTCTCCATCCAACGCACTTTCGTCACATCAATCTCACCCGCACAACGCATCCCATACTTGCGAAGATAATCCTGAATCCCTGCCACAGCTTCTTTCCCGCCATCAAACCGACCCAACTCAGACAAAAAATCATCCTCCGTCACATCTCGCAAATACGCAATAATCTCCGGATAAGGCCGAATCAGGTCCGCAACATCCAACAATTCCAATCCCATTTCCGAAGTAATATTGTTCGGCACCGACTGAGAAATCATATCCGCAACATTCTTCTCACCTAGCCACGCTTCCATTTTTTCATTCAGCCAAGCCGAAGCATCCATCGCCGTCATAAAAACCGCACTGCTCCGCGGATCCATCAAATACTTTTTCAAAATCTGAAAATCCGCCACAATAAAATCAAAGACATCCAATCCAGATTTCGTCTCCATTTCACGCGCCGACTCCGCAATCGAGGTCTGGCTATCCCGCATCAACGCCGCAGGAATCTCCGGGTCATTTTCAACCCGCGCCTCAAACACATCAGAAGGCGTAGCATCCACACTAGGCGCACGCTCATCGCCCGGCACAGCCTCAATAAAATCACGCGCTATAATCGTCTCAAATGCATCTTTCATCAAAGGATCCGACTGACCCAAATTATTCACTAAATTATCGCGCCCAGCCGAAGTCCCCAACATCCCCGAAATATCAACAAACAGTCGCCCACCAGCAACACGCATCGGCGCCGGCGTCGTCATCAAATAAAAATCCGAACCCAGCGGCTTCATCGCATCCGTCATCATTTGCTGATGCCCAACAGACATGTACACATGATTCCCCTGATCTCCCGCCTCTGGAATCGGATAAAGCGTCGTAATCGCACGACTCTGCACAATATAAAATGCGCCATCGACCAAACACCACTCTATATCCTGCGGCCGTCCAAAATAAGCCTCAACCAGCCGTCCAATCCGCGCCAATTCCAAAATTTGCGCCTCCGTCAACGTCTGCATCCGTTGCTGCGCCACATCAACTCCCTGCGTTTTGGTCCCGCCAGACTCCAGCCCATAAATCGCCAGTTTCTTCGTCGCGATCACCTTCTCAACAACTTCACCATCTCGCACCCGATAAGAATCCGCCGACACCAACCCAGAAACAAGCGCCTCACCCAAGCCAAAACTCGCATCAATAGAAAGCACTTTTCGGTTAGACGTAATCGGATCCGCCGTAAACAAAATCCCCGAAGCCTCAGGAAAAACCATTCTTTGAACAACCACCGACAAATAAACCTGACGATGATCAAACCCATTTTGCATCCGATAAATCACCGCACGCTCCGTAAATAAAGACGCCCAACACCTACTAATATGTCGCAAAATCGCGTCCACACCAACAACATTCAAATACGTATCCTGCTGTCCCGCAAAAGAAGCAGAAGGCAAATCCTCCGCCGTCGCACTAGAACGAACCGCATACGCATGTTCCGCACCAAATTTAGAAATGTAATCCGTCACAGCCTGCACCAAATCACAAGGAATCTCCAACCCCATAATTAACTCCCGAATCTGCTCACTGATCTCAGTAACCTGGTCCCGATCCTCCACGCCTAAAAAATCCAGCCGCTTAAGCAAAGCCTGATACCCATCATTCTGCTCGATAACCCGTTGATATCCCACCGTCGTCACACAAAAACCCTTCGGCACACGTATCCCTTCCATTTTTGCTAACTTACTCAGATTCAACCCTTTTCCACCAACCAAAAATAGCTGCGTATCCTCTATCTCCTGAAAACCGAGAACCAAATCACCCATCACACATCTCTCCTCGCCATTACTATACGCTTCATTCTAGCAGTAATTTTTAGGAATAAACAGTCTATATTATTACTTTTTTTCATGCTATAATTAAATTAAGGAAAGATTACAAAACACTTTTCGGGTCTGGAATCAGCCCAACTACAGGATGCGGTACATACAATTCTTCCAAATAACGCATCTCAGCAAGCGTCAACTCCACATCAAGCGCTGCAACCGCACTCTCCAAATGACTCTCCTTCTGCGCCCCAATAATCGGCGACACCACTTGATCCTTATTCAACAACCAAGCAAGCGCAATCTTATCACGCGTCACACCATGATTCACCGCAACCTCCGCCAACCGCTCCACAATCACGCGATCCGCCTCCATCATGCCATCATATTTTGAATGTTGCACCTGATCCGTCTCCGAACGCAGACTCGTTTCCGACCAATCACGCGTCAAACGACCAGAAGCAAGCGGACTATACGGCGTCAATGCAATTTTTTCATCCCGACAAAACGGCACCATCTCACGCTCCTCCTCCCGATAAATCATATTATAATGATTCTGCATCGAAACGAATTTCGTCCAACCATTACGCTCCGCCACACGCTGCGCCTTCTGGAATTGCCACGCATACATCGCACTCGCCCCAATATACCGCACCTTCCCAGACTTCACCACATCATGCAGCGCCTCCATCGTCTCCTCAATCGGCGTATCATAATCCCAACGATGAATAATATACAAATCCACATAATCCGTCCCCAACCGCTCCAAACTATGATCAATCTCCGTCAAAATCGCCTTGCGCGAAAGCCCACCACTATTTGGTTGCCCAGGACGCATATCCCCGTGAACCTTCGTTGCCAGCACAATATCATCCCGCTTCGCATAATCCTTCAAAGCCTTTCCAAGAACCCGCTCACTCTCGCCCAAAGAATAAATATTCGCCGTATCAAAAAAATTAATCCCTAAATCAAGCGCTTTCTTAATTACTGGACGACTACCCTCATCATCTAAAACCCACTTATGCACCCATTTTTCCGGATTTCCAAATCCCATCGCACCCAAACAAATCCGCGAAACATCCATACCCGTATTCCCAAATTTCATATATTCCATCTATACTCTCCTCCTAAAAAGTTATATCATACCATTCAGTATAAACCTTAAACCCCACTCCAACACAAGCAAAAAGACTAGAGCATACCCCGAATAAACCGGCGACAAGCGCTCGCATTCAAAAAGCTTGGCGGACTTCCGGTTCTCATGTACAATCGTACACTCCGCTTCCGGCTTCCACCAAGCTTTCTGAATACAAACGCTTTCGCTCGATTTGCGTAAAGCAAAATTCTCAGCCTAACCATAGGATAATCAAAAGATTTCACCTTACTTCAAGTTATATTCTAATCACTTTTCAAAATTTCAATTACTCCGATTTAGCAGGCTTAGCCGTCTTCGCTTTAGGTTTCGCCTTCGTTTTTTCCTTCGTTGTCGTCGTTTTCTTCTTAGCTGCAGGAGCTTTCTTCTTCTCCTTCACCGTAACCGTTAATTCGCCAGCTTTAGTCCCAATAACGACCGTATCGCCAACCTTAACCGTTCCACGCAACAACTCTTCCGACAAACGATCCTCCACATTTTTCTGGATCGCCCGTTTCAGCGGACGCGCACCATACTCCGGATCATAACCATCCTTCGCAATTTTAGCCTTCGCACTCTCCGTCAAAGTCACATGTATATTACGTTCGCCAAGACGCTTCGTCAACTGTTCCGTAAGCAACGTCACGATTTCTTTCAATTCCTTCTCATTTAGCGAATGGAAAACAATCGATTCATCAATCCGGTTAATAAACTCAGGACGGAACGCCTTTTTCAACTCTTGAAGCATCCGGTGTTGCATCGCCTTATGATCCTTCGTCATATCAGAAACGTTGAAGCCAACCGATTTATCATCCTTCAACTCTTGCGCACCGATATTCGACGTCATAATAATAACCGTATTTCGGAAATCAACAACGCGACCTTTAGAATCCGTCAAACGCCCGTCATCTAGCACTTGCAGCAACATATTAAACACATCCGGATGCGCTTTTTCAATCTCATCTAAAAGTAAAACCGAATAAGGTTTTTGGCGAATTTTCTCCGTCAACTGGCCGCCCTCTTCATAACCAACATAGCCTGGAGGAGCCCCCACAAGACGCGCCGTCGAGAATTTCTCCATATACTCAGACATGTCAATCCGAATCATCGCTTCCTCGTCACCAAACATCGATTCAGCAACCGCACGCGCCAATTCCGTTTTACCAACACCAGTAGGTCCCAAGAAGATAAACGAGCCAATCGGACGCTTCGGATCCTTAAGTCCCGCACGCGCACGTCTTACAGCCAGAGAAACCGCCTTAACAGCTTCCTCTTGTCCAATCACACGCTTATGAAGAAGCGACTCCATATTCAGCAATTTATCCGTCTCGGTCTCACCCAGTTTCGTAACCGGAATCCCCGTCCAACTCGCCACAACCTCAGCAACAATCTCTTCCGTCACTTCACTATTATCCTGACCTTGTTTCGCATGCCAGTCCTTCTTCTTCTCCGTCAACTCACGTCTTAAGCGCTGTTCCTTATCACGCAATGAAGCCGCCTTCTCAAACTCTTGACCTTGAACCGCCGCATCCTTCTCTTTCTTCAATTCCGCCAAGTTCGATTCCATTTCCTTCACATTTGCAGGCGTCGTATAAGCCTTCAAACGTACCTTCGAACCCGCCTCATCAATCACGTCAATCGCTTTATCCGGCAAGAACCGATCCGAAATATACCGATCCGACAATCTAACCGCAGCCTCAACCGCAGCATCCGTAATCGCAACCCGGTGATGCGCCTCATAACGATCCCGAAGCCCACGCAAAATTTGAATCGACTCATCCACAGTTGGCTCCTCCACACGAATCGGTTGGAAACGTCTTTCAAGCGCAGCATCCTTTTCAATATACTTCCGGTACTCATCAAGCGTTGTCGCACCAATACATTGCAACTCACCACGAGCAAGCGAAGGTTTCAAAATGTTAGACGCGTCAATCGCACCTTCCGCGCCACCAGCACCAATCAATGTATGCAATTCATCAATAAACAAAATAACATTCCCAGCTTGGCGAATCTCATCCATCACTTTTTTCAAGCGATCCTCAAATTCACCACGGTATTTCGTTCCAGCAACAACCGTCCCCATATCGAGCGTCATCACACGTTTTCCACGCAACGTTTCCGGCACCTCATTATGCACAATTTGTTGCGCCAAACCTTCCGCAATCGCCGTTTTACCAACACCAGGCTCCCCAATCAAAACCGGATTATTCTTCGTCCGGCGACTAAGCACCTCAATCACACGTTGAATCTCCTTCGAACGCCCAATCACAGGGTCCAAATTCTCTTCCCGCGCAATCACCGTCAAGTCCCTCGCCAAGCTATCCAAAGTCGGCGTCGCTTGTGTATTCGTCGAACGACCAGAAGCCGCCCCGTCCCCGCCACCAAGCAATTGTAATACCTGCTGACGCGCCTTATTCAAGCTCACACCAAGATTTCCAAGCACACGAGCCGCAATTCCCTCACCCTCACGAATCAGGCCAAGCAAGATATGCTCCGTCCCAACATACGTATGGCCAAGCTTACGCGCCTCATCCATCGATAACTCAATTACTTTTTTCGCACGTGGCGTATATTGAATCGTTTGAACAGCAGTTTCACCCTCACCGATCAAAGTCTCTACTTCCTTTTGCACCTTGTCCGAACTAATTCCAAGCTCATATAACGCCTTCGCAGCGATACCCTCACCCTCACGAACCAATCCCAACAAAATATGTTCCGTTCCCAAATTGCTATGCTTCAATCTCATAGCCTCTTCCTGTGACAAAGCCAATACCTTTTGAGCTCTCTGTGTAAATCTCCCAAACATCATGGTAGTTTCCTCCTCCAATTTTCGTAGCTAGTATGTATCCAAAATTTCTCGGATAGCCGCAGCCCGAATCACTTTTTCTTCCAATTCATTCATATCCCGCTGCGCAAACTTTCGTAAAAAAGCTGGTTGCGAAAATAATATCAGTTCATTGACCTTTTGACTAGGTATATGCTCAACATATCCCATCTGCACACCCAGCCGCAAATCAGAAATAGCGTCCGCAGCCTCTTTCTGCGCCAATATCCGACTATGTTTCAACATCCCATACGCTCTGAAAATTCTGTCCTCCATCACAATATGGAATTTTTGTTTCAATTTGGTTCGGCAAACCCGCTCCTGCATAATTACCTGCTCCATCACATCCGACAAATCCTGCACAATCTCAAGCTCCGTCTTCCCCAATGTCACCTGATTTGAGATTTGAAAAATATTGCTCGCAGGCCGACTTCCCTCCCCATACATTCCTCTTACCACAAAACCGTACCTTCTAATCGCTTCTATCGTTTTTTGTAACTGTTTTGTTGCAACCAATCCCGGCAAATGTACCATCACAGAAGCCCTAAGACCCGTCCCAACATTCGTCACACACGTCGTCAAATACCCCAACCGCTTATCAAAAGCATACGGCATCTTCCTCTCAAACGCATCATCCAACTTAAAAGCCTCATCTAACACCTGCTCCAACTGCAAGCCCGGCGCCAAACATTGAATCCGAATATGATCCTCCTCATTAAACATCACACTCGCCTTTTCATCCCCGCTAATCATCACCGCACCAAACTCATGCCGGCGCATCATCTCAGGACTAATCAAGTGCCGTTCCACCAACATCCCGCGTTGCAATAACGACAAATCCCCCATCTCAAGAAGCGGAAACTCATCATCACCAAACACCTCATGAACCCGCTCTAGCAACTCCAATCCCGCACCAGAAAAGTTCCAGTCCTTAAAGTTCCGAGCCAATCTCACCCGCGAACTAATCACAACATCACTCTCCGGCCCATCCTTCATCAACCAAGAACTAAGCACAGGTTCAAACAAATTCTCATTCCTCATCCAAACCAGCTCCATCCTCTTTCAAAGCCCTAATCTGATCCCGAACAACCGCCGCCTCCTCAAAAGCCTCCTCAGCCACCAAAAGCACAATCCGGTCCTGCAATACTCGCAACTGCTCCTCCACCGCCAAAACTTCCTTCTCAGCCAGCGGAACCTTTCCAACGTGCCCCTTATTTCCATTCTGAGCCCGCTCCACCATCTGCATCACATTATCAGCAAACTTATCATAACAATGCTCACAACCCAATTTAGATGAATCCATCACCGCCTGCAAAGACATCCCACAATACTCACACTCCAGCATCTCCACATCTTTTTCCGGCGTCCTCTGCAACAAACTCAAAAAGTCCACACTATTCTCAGCAACCTGTTCCTCCATATAAGCCATACTCTGCGCCTCCGCACACCCCTTACACAAAAATACCGAGAAAGTCTGGCCATTAAACTCATGCCTAATTTCAATATTCGCCTCATTTTCACCGCAACTCTGACAAATCATAAAACGCCTCCTACTCGTATTTCAACGCCTCAAGCATCGCCTCAAGCATCCGACTTCGAATAATATCACGCTCAGGTAAAGGCAAGGCAATCACATTCCGATCCATCGCCGCCAGCATCAAGCGCGCCTCCCGTTTCGAAACGACCTCTTCCTCAAGCAATCTGAGCAAAACATCTTCCGCAAAATTCTGCGACACCTTCTTCTCATGCACCATCACAATAATGGCATCCAACAACTGCAATTTATCATTCATCTTGACCTTAATAATCCTAATATAGCCGCCACCGCCACGCTTACTCTCAACCAAGTATCCACGTTCCATCGTAAAGCGCGTATTAATCACATAATTAATCTGGGACGGCACACACTGAAACTGATCCGCCATCTCGCTTCGCTTAATCTCAACAGCCTCACTAGCCTCCAGAACCTGCTTCAAATAAGCCTCAATAATATCCGATATATTCTTCATAAGGATGCACTCCTTTCACTACACTGACTTTGACTATTTTTGACTTTAATTATACTAAAAAAAAGAGCCCAATTGCAAAGAATTAGCTCTTAAAAAAATAAAACACCAAACATCATCTCGTTTAGTGTTTTAAAATATGTACATTGCCCGGCGACGACCTACTCTCACAGGGGGAAGCCCCCTACTACCATCGGCGCTGAAAAGCTTAACTTCCGTGTTCGGGATGGGAACGGGTGTGACCTCTTCGCCGTAACCACCAGACAATG
>NZ_JABJVM010000022.1 GCF_013820765.1 Paenilisteria rustica | reverse complement strand
CGAGCCAAAATACTAGCCCAACACTTTATCAAAGATTTTGACATCTCTGTAGGTTAAGAAAAGGCACGAGCTATTGACTCCCTAGCTCGCACCTTGATATTTCACCCCAACAATTGACATAGAGCCACTATTCTTTGTTTGGAGGCGGTCGAACAGGCACTGGGGGATTACCTGCTCGCTTCGCTCTCATGCATATTGGGGTTGTAACTCACTTCGTTTGAACAACTCCAACAAAAAAGCCTCCTCTCAATGAAGAAAGAAGGCTTGTATCGTTTTAAATTATAATGCCATGCACCTTATTCCGGCGATGTATCCATCTGCGTTACCTTTGCAGTTAGCTCAGCCCAGGCGACCTCACGGCACATGGAAAGCACTGATTAATGCTGCTTCCTTCCGGACCTGACATGGTTCACAGGTTCCCATTGCGCAAGACCCAAACGTCAACACCACTTACAAAGGGCTGACCAAACAGGTACAAAGCCTCGATAAGGAATTCAACCCCACTAGAGCGGATTGTGGGTTACAGGGCTCCGCTACGTCCCCATCTAGCATGACAAATTAGCTGCCATTTCAAAAACGGCTCACTTATAAATATACCTTTATTTCATGGAAAAGGCAAGTAAGAACTTGATTTGTGCGTTGATTTTATCGTTTCTTTTTAAAATGGAAGTCGTATTGTGATGGCGTCATAGGCTGGGATTGTAAAATCTTGATTTGTGATGGGTTCTTCTAGTGCATTTACCAGCGTTACACTGCCTTTCGTTAAGTGTGTTGGATCGATTGTTTGTGGTGTTCTGGTGGGGTTTTCGATCCGGATGATGTATTTGTCTGACTCGTAATAGGATGGATAACAGGCGGAAATGAGGTAGGATTTTGGCATGTCGCTTAGTTGTAGAGTCCTTTGTAGGCCTCGTTTTCGTTCTGTTTTTTGAATTTTATTGTCCAATCGGTGCAGGAAATAGTTGTAGGATTGGCGTTGATAGGAAACTGTTGTTTGGTTGAATTCTCTGCTGCGTTGGGCGGTTTCATGTTCGTTGAATCCTTGTGCACCCAGATAGATGGCTAGGGAGAATGTGTGGTCGCCGATTAGTTGTGCGCCTTCTGTTGGGATTAGTACGTGGCCCTTTTTTGTTGTGTCGCCTGATGCTCGACCAGGACGGTAAGCAAGATTTGGTTTACCCAGTTGACCTGTCGTTGCGAGCAGCGTCAGCGCCAACTGGTCCCCGGATTGTTGGTATTCTTTGATGCCTCGCGTGAAGATGGTACAGCTCTTCGTTTTGCTAGTCAGCGTCACACTTTGTTCCAGCGGCTCAATATCGACTGGCATTTCGCTGTATGTGTCTTGCCAATTCGCTGGGACGCCAGGCTTCCTCTCGATATAGCCGAACGGGAGCGACGCGATATTCGTGTCGGTTTTCACGCCGGTATTTATTTTTAGGCGCAGGCGGTGGCTGTTGATTTGATTATTCACTTTTAATTTGCAATGAAGTAACGCGCTATCTCGACTCAATTCCAAGGTCATTTTTACCAAAAGTTCGGCTTGTTTGCCGTCTGGTATGAGTCGGTCTTCCAAGTCAAATGGCATCGCATGGACGCCGGTCAAAATTAAACGCTCCACTTGGCGTGATTTCTCTGTTATTACTTTTGTAAATTGGAAATCGCGCGGGACATCGTTTGCTAATGGGGAATAGTCATAGGTATCGCCTGCATTGGCGGCATCTTCTAGCTCGATAAAAGCAGGTTGTTTATCGCCAGTTGCTGTTTCAAGATGAATGGTGCCGTCTTCGAAAGTAATTTTGTAAAACGGATTGCTGATCGAGGCGTCCGTGACTGGTTTCATTTCTTCGAGTGCCGTTTCGCTGTCTTCAAAAGTCAGAACGCGATAGCCAAGACCTGGTAGCTCTATTTTCATTCTCACTTGCAAAACATAATATCCGGGCTCTTTAATAAAGCGATTTCCAGCTGGTGTTTCCTCAAGCACGTCTTCCCGCGATTCGATATATTCCGATTGGACAATCATCGCGTCTGGGCATTCTGGAAAGTGGATGTGCTTGTTTTTCGTGATGACTTGTACTTCTTTATAGCTATCAAACGTGGCAAGTTCCGTGTTGAAAACGAGGATTTCATTAGCTTCGAGTTCTAGGTCATCCGCGATTTTCTTCACGATGGTGTTCTCAATACTGTCGCACAATTCGTCGGCTTCCTTCATTCGATGCATGATATCGTCTGCGACAGGATCGGAAACGCATCCTGCCAAGCTATCGTGCGCCTGGCCTTCCAGTAGTTTTTTCCACGTATGCATTAGTAAACGTTCACTGATTGGGATTCCCGAGGCTTTCGCGATAACGAGTAGCGGTTCGATGCGTGTCAGTAATTTTTGCTCTAATTCTGCGCTTTTCAACTTGATGTTCATGCGGCTGGAGCCAATCGTTTTGTGCACCCGAGCTAAAACTGGGCTTCTGAATTCGCCACGATATTCCTCTAAATCTGGCAACGTTTTGACGTAGTCGATGAAATCTTGGTATGTGCTGAGCTCGTAGGAATGGCGTCCCATCTTGTTTATTTCCGCTAATTTCTCGGCAAAATTGGTAATAATGTTCAGCTGGTCATTTCCCGATGGAATCAGGACTTCTTGCGTCTCGCTGTATTTCGCGATGAAATCAATCGCAGGATCAAGACGCCCGTCCACATACGCCGTTGTCGGCTCAAGCAACATACCCGTCCCGTATCCTTGCGGCATGTTAATCGCGTAAATCTGCGCCGCATCGCCCAGCCCGCTCCATTTGAAATAGGTAGACTGGACTTGTTCGCCAAGATGAATCCCCCGCCAGAAAATGATGTTATCAAACCCCGCCTGAGCAAGCAATGTCGGCATTTGCGCGTTAAAACCAAATGTATCTGGCAAATAACCAATTTTCATATAATCGCCGTATTTTTTACTATCAAAAATTCCAATCATCGCGTTTCGCAAAATCGATTCGCCGTGTGCAAAAAACGCGTCTGTTTGCGTGAACCAAGGCCCGATAAAAAGCTGTTTTGCCGCGATTAATTGCTTAATATCGTCCATTTTTTCCGGGTATAATGCGACGTAATCGTCTAAAATCGATAATTGACCGTCCAATACGAAATTTGCTTCAGGATGCGCCTTCAATTCCTCAATAACCTCTGTGAAAAGTTGTTCGCTCAAAACCAGCGCATCGGTGGACGTGAAATACCACTCGCGATCCCAATGCGTATGATTGACAATGTGTGCTTTAACCATAATTACCTCCGTTTTTTAAGCTTCCCATTCTGCTTCATCAAAATCATCTTCTTCAACTGTATACGATTCTTCCTGACCTGCGCTATCTTTCCGTAAAGCGACGGACATACCTGCTACGACAAGCGTTCCAACTGCGATTGCTAAAATATAGAACCACCAGTTTTGCACGGTGAACCAGCCATAAAAACCGCTGATTGGTGCTTGGTTAATCGCGCCAAGTCCTACTGCGAGCGCGCCGCCGATTGCCGAACCAATCACGGTTGCTGGAATGACTTTTAGCGGGGATTCTACAGCGAACGGAATCGCGCCTTCGCTAATACCAACGAGTCCCATGATCAGCGAGGATTTCCCAGCTTCGCGCATTTCGGTGTTGTATTTTCGTCTAGCGATCAATGTTGCCAACCCCAGACCTAGTGGAGGAATAATAATCGCGACTTGTGCGGCTGTGTTCGGTGCATAAATTCCACTCGTCAAAAGTGCCATCGCGGTCGTAACTGCGGCTTTATTTACCGGTCCGCCTAAGTCAAACCCAACCATCGCGCCAATAATTGCCGCCATCAAAATTTGATTCGTTCCTGACATGCCATTTAACCAAGTTTCAAGCGCTTTATTCAAGTCGGCAAACGGAATTCCGACGACATAATTTATAACAAGAACCGTGACTAGCGTACCAACTACCGGTACTAAAAAGACAGGCATAATCGATGCTGCCGATTTTGGTAATTTGACATATTTTTTAATCAAAAGACATGTGTAACCTGCGATCAAACCTGCCGCAAGAGCGCCGAGGAATCCTGCGCCAATATCACGAGCCAGCAAACCACCGACAAGTCCTGGTGCGATACCCAATTTGTCCGAAATCGAATAGGCGATAAACGCTGCAATGACAGGGAACATCATGCCAAGCGCCAGGCCGCCAAAGCCATCTAAACTGTGCAGCAGCGAAATAATACCGTTCGTACTATCTGCATATTTCGGATCCCAAATGTCCGTAATTCCGTAAAAAGAACCACCAACACGCGCAATCGCCATGATCACCGCACCCGCAATAACGAGCGGAATCATATATGAAATACCTGTTAAAACGTGTTTTTTAAGCTCGCTCCCAATTTTTCTAAACATAGTCGTTTCCCCCTATTTCTCATCGATTAGTTTCAGTGCTTCGTTAATCACTTTTTCAGCGTCTTTAATCGGCGCGCTTACAGGAACTTCTAGAATCGTTTTCCCGGCAAATCGCTCGCTATTTCTCACTTTCGTATCCACTGCAAAAATCACAACTTCACCGATATTCACGTCTTTTTCGGTCAGTTCATTCTCGATTCCAGTCGCGCCTTGCGTTTCGACCTTGATTAAGTCCCCCATCTTCTTCGCGCCTTTTTTGAGTGCTTGCGCTGCCATATATGTGTGGGCTACTCCCGTTGCACATGCGGTTACTGCGATTATTTTACGTTTCATACTCCTACCACTCCTTCGTTTAAAATACGGATTACTTCTTCTTTATCTCGCGTTTCTTTCAGCCCTACAACGATATCGTCATCCATAAGTTTGGTCGCAATTTCAGCTAGAATTTTCAAATGGGCATCGGTTTTATCGGAGTCGCTGATGGCAAGTAGGAAAATCATGTTTACCGGCTCGTCATCAAGCGACTCCCATTCAATCAGGTTTTTCGTGCGTGCAAAAACAATTGCCGAATGCTTCACGCTATCGCTCTTACCGTGCGGAATCGCGATATTATTCCCAATCCCTGTCGTCGCGTGCGTTTCCCGATCCAAAACAGCTTGGATGTAGACCTCTTTATCCGCAAGAATTCCCTTCGAATCCAGAATCTCCGCCATTTCTCGAATCGCTGTTTCCTTCGTTGTCGCTTCTAAATCGAATACGACGAGTTCTTTTGTCAAAATATCCTTTACTTCCATTACATCCCATCCTTTATTAAATGTTCATATATTTCTTTAGAGGTCCGAAGCGTCGCCAGCTTTTCCAACCACTTTTTATTATCAATATAATTGTAAAATTGCTCGTATACCGCGTCTAAATTCAAACCATTATTCTCCGTCAGCGCGATGAAAAATACTTTATCCACGTCCACAAGTCCCCATTTCACTGGTTTCTTAAGCGTTGCAATAACAATCGTGGATTCCTTAATCAGCGCCGGATCTGCATGCGGCGTCGCCATTCCATCAAAGGATGTGAACGACAATTCCTCCCGCAAAAGCGCGCTTCGGGCGATGCCTGGCTTCGCCATTCCACGCGAAATCAACAGCTCGCCAATCTCGGTAATCACCGCCTCCATCGACATAACGTCAAGCCCTGCTAAAATATGTTCTGGCTGGATTAAATCTAAAAACGGCTGGCTCACGATTTTCTTTTGCCGCTTCAACTTTTCCATATGTCGCTCCACTTGTTGCAAGTCCTCTTTACTCATCATCGGGCTCACCACAATACTTGGCACCGTTTCCAGTTCGAGATAAATCGTGCTAATGACAAGATCCACATCGACATCCGACTCCATCATCGCTTGCACGGATAGGATTTTTTCAATCTGAATCATCGGGAAGTATTTCTTAATTCTAGCGGCAAGTAACCTCGACGAACCTAGACCAGTACTGCACACAAGCACCACACGAATTGGATCAGGGAAGGAACGCATTCGCTCGTGATACGCCTCGAAATGAAGCGCAATATACGCCGTTTCATCTTCATTCACTTGCACCCCATATTTTCCCTCCACCTCCGTTTTCAAATATAGCGCTTCCTCAAACGCTCGCGGGAAGTTTTGCTTAATTTTACTAAGGTACGGATTTTTAAAATTCATCCCGAGTTCCAGTCGATTAATCGCCGACTTCATGTGTGTCGCCAAGCCTTCTAGCAGCTCCTGATCATACTCCGTTTCGGCCAAACATTCCGTTACAAATTCCGAAACATCATCTTGCGTTTGTATGTGATTGCTGAGAAAATGATTATTTCGTTGGTTATAAGCCGCTGCAAGATGAATCTGAATATAGCCAATTTCAAAATCAGGAATCGTGATATCCAGCCGAGTCTCGAGCATATCAACGAGCGTCTCGGTATTTTTTTGTTGGGAATCCAATGCATCTTTTATTAGACCGTCCACCTGATCTCGTACATACTCTTTTTTACGAATCCGTTCCACCGCAATGGCTAGATGAATCACGATTGACTGAAAAGCATAGTCGGTAAACGCGAAATCATATGTTTCGCTGAACTCGCGCACAATCGAAATAATTTCTTTTAGACCCTCTTCAGGAAAAATTCCAGTCACGTCCGCTTGAATCGTATCGAAAGCTTGGAGTACTTTCTCGCCTTCTTGTTTCAAATACCAATTGTTGCCCCAGAAATTGCGGATAAATTTCGAGGTCAAGGCGCGCTTTTCTTGCTCATTAACGAGAAGCTTCATACCTTTACTTGGCTTTTTATAAAGTTTGACGCCTTCTTTCTCAAGCATTTTCGTCACTTCGACCATGTCTTTTTCAATCGTTCCACGGCTAATGTAAAGCGCTTCGGAAAGTTCTTGAATCGTCACGTAATCGCTTGCTTTTAGTAACGTGCTGAAGATGTAGATGACGCGCTCTTCTTTAGTGGACGGAACGAGACTCACTTGGTTGCCTAGAAAACGAGTGACTTGCGCCAAGCCTTCGCTATCTCCATCAATATAAACGCCGACTTTCGGTTTACGCACGACCGTCATGCCAAATTCTTTTAGGAACACATCGATTTCTTTCAATGAATTGGATACTGTTTTTTCAGAGAGACTTAAGTGATCCGCAATATCTCCCACGCGTGTCTGGCCTGCTTTCATTAAAAACTGAATGATATTCTTTTCGCGATTTGCAATCATTTTAGTTACCGCTTTCATTTCATATTTCCTTTCCCTGACCTTATTCTATTACAAAGCTATCTTACCGAAAACTACGAAAATTACCGCATTGAATACCGTAATTTTGGGATATTGCCGAGTTATCATACCCGTGATAAGTTTAAGTGGCATTATTAATGATGAGAGGAAGCTTATTATGTTGATTTATTTTGTTGCCTTATTACCGGTTCTTGGTTGGGGTTTTATGCCCATCATTGCGAACTTACGAAAAAGCACCCCGGAGGAGCAGTTACTCGGGACGTCGATTAGCGCGCTTGTATTCGCTTTTATTTTGTTTTGGATTGTGTCACCCGAAGTCACGCTAGCCTCATTTATCGTCAGTTTCGTGTCGGGTATTTTTTGGAGTTTTGGACAATTACTGCAATTTAAAGGAATCGCCGCGTCGAGCGTCGCCAAGGCGATGCCGATTTCCAATGGCACACAACTCGTTGGCGCTACACTATTTGCCGTCCTCATTTTCCACGAATGGCAGACGACGAGCGCTGTTGTGATTGGCATTTTTGCAGTGCTTATCATTTTGGTTGGGGTGGTAATGACCGGATTTCAAAAACGTGGGAATCAAATCAAGGAGTCAGTTTCCATTCATGTCTACGCTATCGTTATTCTATCTTCCTTCTTTTTAACGCTTTACGTCGTGACAAACCAGCTATTTCACGTGAGTGGTTTCGCTATCATCTTACCACAAGCCATCGGGATGCTGACATGCGCCATTGGCATTAATTTAACGAAAAAATCTGCCATTTCCCGCAAAAATGTGGCGTTCAATCTGTTGACTGGATTATCATGGTCGATCGCGAATCTCGGTATGTTTCTAGCGACTGCCGTGCTTGGCGTCGCGACTAGTTTCTCGATTTCACAGGCTTGCGTGATTGTGGCGACGATTGGTGGAATTCTGATTTTCAAGCAAAAAAAGAGCCCACTCGAGTGGACGTTTATTCTTTCGGGGGTTGGATTGATTATGGTTGGGGTTGTGTTGTTGAGTTTGTTGAAATAAGCAGATTGTCGCCCATTTCCAACCTTTTCATCGATAACTCGTTTAAGCCTAAAAAACTCACTATGTATCGTAATCACAAAAACAACACAAATATGATATAATAACAATTAGTAGTAAGTGAAAGATGGTGGCTATTCTTAATGGAAGGGGGGATGCTTATGCGAATAAGTATTTACTCTAACGAAAGGAGATGCCTTGTGTCTGTAGCAGAAGCTTTGCAATTAGCAGTCGGTTTTGGAAGTCTTTTGATTTCCTTAATTGCTCTTGTTATTGCATTGATTAAGCTTAACAACGACCACAAAAAATAGCCATCCTCACTCCCACAAGAGTCGATGGCTATTTTTGTACCATATAAAATTATGTCACTGTCTTTTGCCGGAGCTACTACTAGGGAGTCATGTTAGCGCATGACTTCCTTTTCTTGTCCTCATTATAGCATTTTTTGAAAATCTCGTCAAAATTACTTCCTTTTCCCACGAAAAAACACCTCCTGTATCTTCTCAAGTAAGAGAGTTAACAAGTGATGCTTTTATCTATATTGGCTTGTTATTCAGATCACCGCGGTGTGAAGTATGCGTATGATTTGTACGTTTGTTTATTGTGTTTTACAACGATTTCTACTTTGACTTTATAGCCTTTTGTTGCTGTACTGATGTTGAATTTTTTAGCGGTGCCAACTTTACCAGAGATGTAGGTTTTTTTCGATTTGTAAAAAATTGTACCTGTGTAGGCTGTGTTTTTAGGTACACCTGATACATTCAAAGTTACATTCGTGCGTTGTTTTGGTGTCGTTGTGCTTAGTGATACTTTGACTGGATTCTTAACTGCCGCCTCTGCTTGGATGCTTGAAACGCCTGTAATTCCTGCTGAAACAGGTGAAAATACAACCAAAACTGCCATTAGAAATAACGCTATTTTATTTTTCATCGACGTGTTTCCCCTCTTTAATTAAGTATTATTTTTGACAAACCAATACATTACTTATATTACCATAATCATTGAATTTCTCAAAATTTAACTTCGATTGGATGCACACAATTTTGTTTTTCCGGGATTTTTAATTTGTGTTCAAGACATGAAAAGCAAGTGCTTGTTTGTGCTATGCTTAAGATGCCGTCTACCTCCAGAGACGAGTACTACTTCTGGAGAAGGGAGGTGTCATTATGTCCATCATCACAACAGTCCTTGCTCCTATCGTGGTTGGTTGTGTCCTTGCAATTTTCAATCACTGGTTAGAGGTACGTAGCAAGGAGAAAAAAAGAAAGTAGACGGTGAATCTAACAAAAGAAACCCCTATCTCACGCCCGAGATAGGGGTTTCACTATTGGTATCATCATGTTCAACATCAACTGACTTAAGTATATCATAGAAATCGGGATTCGTAAAATAAAAATCGGGAATCAAAAAAACTGGCCGAGGCCAGTTTTTTATGCGTTGAAATAAAATAAGTTTGCCAATACTGCAATCAATGTCCCTAAAAGACAAATTCCCACTAAAATGATTAGCGTCCATACTAATTTGCGGTTCATTCGAATCACCCCACGTTTTTTTTGCCTCCGATGCGCGCTTTATCTGTTATTTGTTTCTATCTTACCATTTACTTGACTTTTTTGCCAGTCAATTAGGCGCTCGTAACTTCCCATTAGCTGGGTCGTGATTTGTTGGAAAATCGGTTGGAGTTCTTTATAAATCGCGACGTTCTCAGGATTTGGTTGGTAAATGTGCCTTGGTGGTATTTTTTTCGGGAGTTCGAGTGTTGGCAAAATTTTCAATGTATGCAGGGCAATGATTGCGGCGCCTAGACTTGAGCCTTCGATTGTGTGGGGCACGATGACTTCGCGGTCGAAAACATCGGCGACGAGTTGGCACCAAACGGGATGTTGGGAGAGGCCTCCGGTGACGTGAATTTTGTCGTGTGGGTCGCTCATCACTTCGTAAACGTGTGCTAAATTAAACGCGATGCCTTCTAAAATGGCGCGGATGAAGTGGGCGCGTTTGTGGTTAATGGTGAGTCCGACGAAGCTTCCGCGGATTTGGTCGGTCCAATAGGGCGCGCGTTCGCCTAGTAAATAGGGTTGGAAAAGGAGACCGTTTGCGCCGGGTGGTGTTTGGATGGTGCTATTGATGAATCCGGTGAAATCGTTTGCCGCGCGCTCGGCGTCTGTGCCGAATTGTTCTAGTCCCCAGGCGAGGACGGCACCGCCATTGTTTACTGCGCCGCCTTGTACGAAGTAGCCGTTCGCGACGCCGTAGCAAAATGTTCGCTGCCAATCGTCGACGTGATACGTTTTTGTGAGTTTGCGAACGGCACCACTTGTTCCGACGGTGAGCGTGACATCGTGTTCGCCGACGGAACCTATGCCGACATTGGCAAGCGCGCCGTCACTGCTTCCCACGATGAAAAGTGTGTCTTCTGCGATGACGCCGAGCGCTTCTTTCCACGCTGGCCGGATACCTTGGAAGGCGTGCGATTCTGCGACTACTTTTGGCAATTGTGATGCTGTTATTTGCGTAATGTCGAGCGCGAGCGACTCCCAGTCATGGGTCAACATATTGTAGAGTCCTGATGCGGAAGCCGACGCCTCGTCAATCACATATTCGCCGAACAGCGCGTGCCAAACATAACTTTTTATCCCGATATACTGAGCCGTTTTCGCCACGACATCCGGAAAATCATCGTGCAACCAGCAGAGTTTCGCGAAAGGGCTCATCGGATGAATCGGCGTCCCCGTTTTCTCATAAACTTGGTTCAAGTAAAAATCGCGTTTTCGACGTTCCAAAGCCTCACCGCTGCGCTGATCCGCCCACGTGATGCAATTCGTCAACGGTTCACCGTCCGCGTCCACCGCAATCAAACTATGCATCGCGGCGCTAAAAGAAATCGCCCGCAAAGCTTGCGCGTCCACGCCCGCCGTCTCAATCACAGCCCGAATCGCATCCACAACCGCATCCAGAATCACGCGCGGCTCCTGCTCCGCCATTCCCAAATCATTCGTCAATAACGGATAGCCTCGCGATTCCCGCGCCACCAGCTCCCCACTCGCATCAAAAATCACCGCTTTCGTGCTCGTCGTCCCAATATCGACGCCCATTACATAAACCACATTTCCCATCCACGTCACCCTCAATTTTTCCTCATTTGTCCCCAATTATAACGATAAAAAAAGCGGAGTCAAGGTTTAGCCCTCGAATCTCCACTTTCCAGTCAATCATAAAAACCAGTCGTTCCTAAATATAGCACACTGCCTATCCAGAGAATAACCAACGACCCAATCACAAAGAGCGTAATTATTCCTGTCGAGCGTTTTTCTTGCCTCGAAACAATACTCAAAAAGCTGCTAATATAGCCTATCAAAAATACCGTTATACAAATTCCAGCACCTATTCGAAATAAAAATATATCTGAGCTACTATTAAAAAATGTTCCTACTACCAAAGATAGCGCGAGTAAAAATATACCGGCAATAGTAAAACGAAAACCTATTTTCGTTCGCCAAGTTATTGTTTTCAATATTTTAGCCTCCTCTCCTTCTTCCTTTATTATGTCGAATAGACCAGACTGTTTTCTTCAGATTTCGTTTCTCTCGTAATGGCATGTGTTACAGTTTTGTGAATAGAAAAACGGCAGGAAGCAGCATCACTTCCCACCATCTCTATTTTATTGAGCTATTAAACCATTAGCAACGACAAGATATTCATTCTGTACTGCCATTTTATATCTTTCTTTCGTCGCGCTATCTGTCACAACGAGGCGCCCCCCTGGCTCTTGATGATTCACCTTCATTGTGTAGCCATCTTTAATTGGAATATCTAGCGTTTCTGCCTTTTGCGTCACATTCCCGATGAAATCCTTCGAGTATACAATTTTCCCGGCATCATCACTTACTTCAATACTCGCATAAGCTGTTGAAAAATAAGTATGTGGCTTCACTGCTTTGATCTCCATATGCATCATATTCTTCGCTTTATCTAGATGAAGTATTGCAAATTGATTGTCACTCAACCCTTTGAATGCAAAATCAATATTATCGCTGTATAGCTTAGATTTGGTAAAACGAGTTGGCATCGGAATATCCGCCAGTGCCTTCTTCACCAAACCATTTTCTCCGATTTGATACACGTTTTGAGTGGGTAAACCAGCTTGCGCCACGTTGTCCACTGTCATTTTCAAACGTCCATTAGCTTCGCGGTGATTGATAATCAGGTAGTAACCTTGCTCTAATTTGATTTTCTTGAGCACCGTTCCAAGATTTTCATTGCCAATCATCGTATAGCTATAAACTTCGCTACCATCTTGATCTTTCGCTTGAATCGTTGCATATGGTTCCGTTTTGCCAAAATACACATGTGGCTGTCCAGCTTTTTTTGCAAATGTTAATTCCATCTGCGACAAGTCTACGGACAAGTTCGCGAAATTCCAGTCACCGAGTCCAAGGAATTTATACGTGAACAAATCGCCATCAACGTCAGCTAAACTTGGCTTTGGAATACTGTCCTCTGTTACTTTTAGCAGTCCATCAGATGTCACTTTATACGTTACTTGTTTGCCCGTTGCATAGGCTTCTTTCGTATCTAGATTAGTAAACAGCAATCTGTTTTGATTTTCCCAATGCATAATTGTGATGTAATAGCCTTGATCGATTTTCAGATTATCGAGAGAACTCGCTACATTTCCACGACCTTTGAAGTCCTTCGTATACACAAGTTTTCCACGTGAATCATGTAGTTTAATCGATGCATATGTGTCGTCAATGTACCAGTGCGGCTCACCAGCATTTTGTTTCACTTGCATTTTCTTGTTCGTTAAATCTAAAGTCATCGACGCAAAATTCCAATCGCCTAAGCCGTTAAATTTAAATTCGAAATTTTGTCCTGTGAACTCATTTGGATTCGGTTTTGGTATTGTTGTAGTTGCTACTTTTTTAAGTCCGTCTGCTGTGACAAGATACGTCGCTTCCTGGTATGTTTCGTATCGTTCGCCCGTTTGCTCGTTCGTTGCAATCAAACGTCCGGCCGATTCTTGGTGTGTTACTGTAATGAAATCGCCGACTGCAATGTTCACATTATTTTCTGATGCCGCAACATTTCCACGACCGTTAAAATCCTTCGCAAAAACTTCTTTTCCTTTGCTATTCGTAATTTTCACCGTTGCGTATGTTCCAGCAAAATACCAATGTGGTTCGCCAGCATTTTGCGTGATTGTTGCTTTATTTGTTTCTAAATCAATACGTAGATTCGCAAAATTCCAGTCACCTAAACCGTTCATTTGGAACTTGAAGTGATCTCCGCTCAGAATCATTGGTGTATTGTCATTTTTAGATGCTAGTATATCTGCATAATCTTGTTGATATTTGATTTTATCTGTGTCTGTATCTGCTAAATAATCTATTGCTTTTCTAAGCTTTGTTTTTGGATTCGCGTTATCTTCATCCTTGATATTGCTATCGTTGCGAATAAATTCTGCTGCTGTGACTAATTTCTCTTTAAAGTTTGCTAGTGCATCTTGGGCTGTTACGCCGGTAACGTCACTTACTAAACCGTATTTCGTCACTTTAAAAGTTTGATTCATAGACATATTCGTTAGTTTGGAAGCTCCGTCTTGAATGTTGAAACGGCTTGGCTCTTTATGCATGATTTTAATCGTATAGCCTGGTTTGATTATCGTATCAAAATTACCAATCTCCGTGTTACTACCGTTCATCACGTGCTTGAATACCGATTCACCCTGTTCGTTTAGCACTTCAATCGATGCATATTCACTCGTGAAGTAAGAATGTGGCGAACTACTTGTGACATTCAAATTTAGACTACCTTTCTCAGGATCAACCGTCGCAATAGCAAAAATGCCGTCGCCTAGTCCTTTAAAAATCATTTTTTGTGCCGCGATGTCTGATGTTTGAAGCTCATTCATTGTAATTGTCGTCGTATTTTCACGATCAGAAACTGCTAAATAATTTGTTGATGGTTCATAAAAACGGTTAACTCCTGTTGGAATATCTAATGAATAAATCCCAACTGGCATATTTTTAATCGTCATCGTTGGCGCTGTAATCTTGATTTCGCGTAGTACGTCAGCGCCATCTTTAATGCGTAACGTCTTCCCTTTTAGCTGTGTGAAATCATTGATTGCAAATTCGATTGTCGCAGTGTTATTTAGTTTGTATTTTCCAAGTTGGTCGTTACTCACCAATCCCCATTTGCTGTCTAGGTTGATGTCTTTGCGTGCCTTTTTCAAGTTATCGCCTGAAAGCAGAGCCGCAAGCGGATAAACGGCTTTGTTGCCAGAATATAGATTCTCTGCCTTTTGTTTCGCCGACATCGGTCCTTGAACAAATTCCAAGTAAGGCGTGAAATTATAGTGACTTGTTTCTCCAAAATATTTGCTCATTAAATCTAGTAGTTGAGCATTTGTTGGAACTGTTTTCGCGTTTGATGCCGCGCGGTACGCTTGATTGAAATGCGTAAATGCGTCGTCGCCCGCCTTATCCTTCATCAATGTTAATATGTATAACTTACTACGCAAATCCCAATTGCTCGCTGGTTTCTTGTCAGTGAATACATCTTTTTCAAACTTAGCTTCTAGTCCAGTTACATTTCCTCCATAGAGCCAGCCGTTATAATAATCTGTTCCGAGCATTTTCTTCTGCATACTATCTGCATATAGGTTATTCCATACTTCTCCTGTTCCAAATGTCGAATCGCCCATAAAGTTTCCTTGGTATCCATGCCCAATCTCATGAAGCCCACCCCAGCCTGTTGTAAGCCAGAAACCAGCAACGGAATCGCTTGTCTGAGCCGTATAAGAACCGCCATAATATGCCGCTCCCGCTCCCTTTTTATCTGCTTTAGCAAAGTAACGGTTAGCGATATTCTTATCCGTCGCTTTTTCTGGTGTGAATGAAAGTCCTTCAAGTTTACTGTATGTTTCAAAAAGCGTGTCATAATAAGCTAGCAATCCATCTATTGAAGTAAAGTCATTCATTTTTTTCAGATAAGCTTTATCTTTAGTAGGAACAAGGATTTGGATATATTTATTGCCTACTAAACCAAAGCTAGCATTCGATTCATCCCATTTATTGAAAAATGCTGCCTCGTTATCGCCTTGATTGTAAATTGGCAAATCAATCGCCGTATCGCTTACTTTGTACTCTACGATGGGCGCATCTTTTGTGAAAGTAGTTCGTATGAAAGGCACAGATTCGCTATTAGCCGTTACCTTCACCCATGAACTTCCTACTGTAGCATAGCTTTCTGTTTGATTATTATCGTTCAATAATTCGAGTGACAAATTCTGAGTATAGGCCGCATTCGTTTGTCTAATCTCGATTGTCGCTCCTTTAGGAAGTATCACGCCCAAGTTTTGACGATCATGATCGATACCTTTTGATAACCCTTGCGCTCTCATCCAAGTTGGGTTTTCTAAGGTGTATAACTTCTTCTCTTTTACTGTTGCCGCGTCTACTTTTAGCCCACCCGCACTAAAAATACCTACTACAGCAATTAAAAATACTGCTAAGATAATTGTTCTCATTTTCCCTTGATTCATTTATTTGCTCCCTCTTTTCAATTTTTTTGCAGTGACATGATTATTTTCACTACATATACTATCATAGAGAAATATCCGACTCATTAATAGCAACAACTTTACGCTACCACTGTTTTTGAGCTCCTTAATAGTGACAATATAGTGAACATCTATTCATTGTTATACTAATGCGCCCTATAGTATACTTAACCTGTATGCTAAAAATAGTAATTTCGAAAGGAAGTTAAATATGAAATCACGTGCAGCAGTTGCTTTTGCTCCTGGAAAACCTCTTGAAATCGTTGAAATTGACGTGGAGGCTCCGAAAAAAGGAGAAGTTTTAGTTCAAATTACGGATACGGCGGTTTGTCATACGGATGCTTATACGCTTTCTGGTGATGATCCTGAAGGCGTTTTCCCAGCGGTTTTAGGACATGAGGGCGGCGGCGTTGTCATCGAGATTGGCGAAGGCGTGACGAGTGTGGCGGTTGGCGATCATGTGATTCCGCTTTATACAGCCGAATGTGGCGAGTGTGAATATTGTACGTCTGGTAAAACGAATCTGTGTCAGGCGGTTCGTGAGACGCAAGGGAAAGGTCTGATGCCGGACGGGACGACTCGTTTTTCCTACAACGGCGAGCCGATTTATCATTATATGGGCACGAGTACGTTCAGCGAATACACGGTTATCCCAGAGATTTCGCTTGCAAAAATTAACCCGGAGGCGCCGCTTGAGAAGGCTTGTTTACTTGGTTGTGGCGTAACGACGGGGATTGGCGCGGTTCACAATACGGCGAAAGTTCAAGCTGGTGATACGGTAGCGGTTTTTGGACTTGGCGCAATTGGTTTGGCAGTTATTCAAGGCGCGGTTCAAGCTTGTGCTAGCCGGATTATCGCGATTGATACGAACCCGGATAAATTTACACTGGCAAAAGAGATGGGCGCGACGGACTTTGTGAATCCGAAAGATCATGCGCGGCCGATTCAAGAAGTGATTGTTGAGATGACGAACGGTGGCGTGGACTTTAGTTTTGAGTGTATCGGGAATACCGATGTGATGCGTTCGGCACTGGAATGTTGCCATAAAGGCTGGGGCGAGAGCGTGATTATCGGCGTTGCGGCGGCTGGAAAAGAGATTAGTACGCGTCCATTCCAACTTGTGACGGGTCGCGTGTGGCGTGGTTCGGCTTTTGGTGGCGTGAAAGGGCGTAGTGAGTTGCCAGGAATGGTGGAACAAGCGATGAAGGGCGAGATTCAGCTTGATCCGTTTATTACGCATACTTTGCCATTTGCGAGCATTAATGAGGCGTTTGACTTGTTGCATAACGGTGAATCGATTCGGACGGTGCTTTCGTATGACTGAAAAACTGGAATTGCTTGAGGAGCATCGGAGTTTTGATGGTGTTCAGAGGAAGTATCGGCATTATTCGACGGTTCTCGGTTGTGACATGACGTTTAGCTTATTTTTGCCGAACAAGGAGGAATTTGAGACGCCGCCACTCGTTTGGTGGCTCTCAGGCTTGACGTGTACGGATGATAATTTTACGCATAAGGCGGGCGCGCAGAAAAAGGCCGGGGAGCTTGGTTTGGCGCTGCTGATGCCGGATACGAGCCCTCGCGGGGATGGTGTTGCGGATAGTGAGGACTGGGATTTGGGTCAGGGTGCTGGGTTTTATCTGAACGCGACGCAGGAACCGTGGGTGCGGAATTTCCGGATGTATGATTATATCGTGACGGAGCTTACGGGGATTGTGCGGGATACGTTTGGTTTGACTGGTCCGGAGTCGATTATGGGACACTCGATGGGTGGACATGGCGCGCTTGTAATCGGCTTGCGCAACCCAGGACGCTTCCGCTCGATTTCGGCTTTTGCGCCGATTGTGAATCCGATGGAGGTTCCGTGGGGTGTTAAAGCGTTTGATGCGTATTTGGGCGCGGATCGGGAGAGTTGGTCGGAATGGGATGCTACGAAGTTGTTGGCGGAACATGACGGTAGTACGCAGACGCCGATTTTGATGGATCAGGGAACCGGAGATTCGTTCTATGATGGACAATTACAACCTGAGAAGTTAGTTGATATCGCGACTGAAAAAAGTTATCCGCTGACGCTGCGCATGCAAGACGGCTTTGATCACAGCTATTATTTCATCGCGAGTTTTATCGACCAGCATTTAGAATTTCATCAAAAGTATTTATAAAAACTGGGGAAGATTTTTATAGCCCAGTTATGCCGATTTTTTCTACGACGATTTCATTACAAAAACCGCTGAAGCTAGTCAGCGGTTTTCATTTTATTCTCTGATTAAAAATGACAAGCACTGAGAAACATAAATTGACTCTCACCGCTGCTATTTATTACTTAATAAAAGCTGCAGATAGGTCACTTGTCATAAGTTTATTACTATTTTTCGCTTGAACTTGTATCCTTGAAGCACCTGGTGAAACGTAAACTTTGAATGTGAAACTTCCATCTTGGTTGCTAGTCATAGAACTAATATTCATCGCTCTGACTGCTGCACCATCTTCATAGACCGTGATACTTTCTGTCCCTTTTGGTGCAGTCCCTATAATATAGTTGCCGTCCATTTTACTTAATTTTGGTGCTGCTAGTTTCACTGTCGCTGAGCCCGTAACAACTGTACTTGCTACACGTGATGTGCTGTAACTACCCGTACTATCTTTAATTTCAACCTTAATGACGGTTCCAGCTACCTGTTTTCCGATACTCGATTGGAATTTACCATCCGTTGCAATCGTACCAGTTTTAATAGCTAAACCATTAACGCTGACACGGAAAATTGTCGCTGATCCTGCTGTTACAGAACCTTTGATAGATTCATTATCCACAGTCATCCCTTCAAGGACTGGCTTTTCATCACTGACAATAGTAACAGCTTTTCGTGCTATCTCAGTTGTAACTTCATAGCCTATTACTTCGATTTTCGCTCCTGCTGTGAGCAGATTATCTGTTGCAATAGTGTAGGTTCCGTCTGCGTTAACTTTCCCAGTCTTTTTCACAACTCCATCCACCGCTAAACGCACAATCGTGATTCCGCTTCCTACCGTTCCAGTAATGCTCGCTGCTTTTAACGTTGTATCGTTCGCTGTAAGGTTGTAAGAAGCATTTAATAAACCTTGTGCTTTATCCAAGTCTTTTTGCATATTTGCTTTTACAGTTGCATCTTGAACCACGTTAATCAAATTTTGAGCATAATCAATGGTTTTTTGAGTTGTGCTTGAGTTGAGTACGTTTGTATTCGGCTCATTATCTTTGAATAGAGCTAGTATTGCGGTTGCTGCCATTTGCTTCGCTAGTGACTCATTTGTTCCTGGAACCAGTGGCTTCGCATTATTACTAACATTAACCGTTTTTCTTGCTACCTCAGACGAACCATTGTATGCTACTACTTCTACTTTGGCTCCTGGGGTAATCAGGTTATCTGTTGCAATACTGAATGTGCCATCCGTATCCACTTTTCCGCTTTTCTTCACTACGCCATCAATCGCCAAACGTATACTGGTAATACCTTTACCTACCGTTCCTGTGATTGCTGTTGATGAGATATCTGCAGCGTTTGCTACTATACTATAATCAAGTGCCGTATCTTTTATTTTCAGTAAATTTTTTGCTTGGTCTATAGCTACTTGCATATTTGCTCTTACGCTTGCATCTGCAACTCCATCTACTAATTTTTGTGCATCATCAATGGCTTGTTGATCTGTTGTCGATTTAAGGGCGTTAGTACTTGGATTATTGTTTGCAAAAAGCCCCGATACTGCATTACTTGCTACAAAAGAAGATGTTGGTGTTGGTGCTGGCGTTATTGATACTGGTGGCGTTGGCTGAGCATTATTTAAAAGACTTTGCGCTAGTTGCACATTTGCTAGCAACGCTGTTTTCTGCGCGGAATCTGTTAATTCATTTACCAAAACTTTCGCTGCATCAATTGTGTTTTGTGTGACAGTAGATTTAATAGCTCCACTTGTCTGTAGATTATTAATAAATAAATCACTAACGGCTCCATTAGCATTGTTAAATTGTTTTTGTAATGCTAGAGCATTGTTATCGTCGAATTCCCACTGCATTGTATCTAAAAGATCCATTAAACGGTCCCGTTCATAAGAGGATGCTACATTCTGTGCAGCGGCATATGCTGTGTCTATATCAGCTTGCGTGATACCTGCGGCTAGATGAAGAAACAGTGTATTCTCATACAGGTTATAGACTTTTTGCCCAAAATCCTGAAGCCCAGTTCCGAAGTCGCCTACAAAATCTGCCGCCGTCAAAACAGCATCATTTTGTTCTACTATCTTTCCATCTGGTGAGATTATATTGATACTTATCCTCGTATTTTTACTAAATTCTTGGTAGGTCATATAGATCGATATGCTTTGTGCTACTCCCGCGGCTGTTGTTGAATATTGCTTATCAACTGTTCCATCTGGGAGATTTGTTTGTACGCCATAACCCTTAGGCAATTTAGTTATATCAATCACCAAATAGACGCCGTTATAACTAATCTTTGGCAAATAGTTAGAAACATTCGTTTTTGTAAACGTCAAATAAGACATTTGTGTTGTTGGAGCAGTATACTTTGGTGCTGTGGATAGTACCGCTGCTTCTACTGGTGCTTCCGAAAGCACGTTGAATGGTGTTATAATACTTGCCCCTAAAATAGATATAATTGTTAATGAACTCACGACTTGTTTCTTCATGTGATGTGTTCCCCTTTCGGCTGTTGGTTCCATTTTTTTAGACATAATTATTACAGCGGGCTTCTCTTCTTATTCGAGAAGCCCGCTGTAATTTTTTTATTTTTTGAATGCTGCTGATAGATCACTATTCATGCGTTTGTCACTATTTTTTGCTTGAACTTGGATGCTTGATGCGCTTGATGCTACATATGCTTTGAATGTGAAGCTACCGTCTGAGTTGGTTGTCATTGTGCTAACGTTTTGTGTTCTTACTGCTACACCATCTTCATAAACTACGATGGATTCTGTTCCTTTTGGTGCTGTTCCAACGATGTAACTACCGTCCATTTTAGTTAGTGTTGGTGCTGCTAATTTAGCAACCGCTGATGGAGTTACTGTAACACTTGCTGTACGGTATGAGTTGTAACCTGCGCTGTCTCTAACTTCAATTTTAACTACAGTTCCTAGTGGTTGTTTACCAATGCTAGATTGGAAAGTTCCATCTGCTGCAATAGTCCCTGTTTTCGTTGCTACGCCATTGATACTTACGCGGAAACCTACCGCAGAACCTGCTGTGACAGATCCTTTAACTGCGTCGTCATCAACTGTTAGAGCCCCTAGAACTGGTTTTTCATCGTTGACAATGTTAACTGCTTTGCGGACCATTTCTGTTTTATCTACATAACCTACAACTTCTACTTTTGAGCTAGGTTTGATAAGGTTGTTTGTTGCAATGCTATATGTGCCATCTGCGTTAATTTGACCAACTTTTACAATTGTACCGTCAATCGATAAACGTACTGATGTAACTCCAGCACCAACTGTTCCTGTGACTGTAGTTGAGCTTAAGCCCGCGTCATTTGTTGTTAAATTCAGCGCTGCACCTAGTACCGTTCCTGTAGCAGCTGGACCTTTAGTTCCTTTTGCATCGACTGGACGAACTTCAAATGTGTCGCCAACTTTTAAGCCAAAGCCTTGTGCATAAAGTTTGAATTCACCGTTTGTTGGAGTAGATATTTTTGTACGCACACCGTTAATATAAAGTTCAACAGTTGCTGTATTGGCATCGACTTTCCCTGTGATGTACTCATCTGTAATGTGGTATGCATTCAATACTGGTTTTGTTAAAGCTGTGTTCTTAGCATCTAGTAGGCTTTGTGCTTTGTCTACATCTGCTTGTAATGCTGCTTTTACTGCTGGATCTGTTACTTTGTTTACTAATGCTTGTGCTGCGTCAATTGCTGCTTGGTCTGTTACCGGCTTGATTGCATTGCTTGATGGCGTGTTGTTGTTGAATAGTGCGTTAACCGCTGTTCTCGCTGCATCTTGTTTTGCTTTTTCAGCTGCTGTTGCATTTTTAGCATCTAATAGACTTTGTGCTTTGTCTACATCTGCTTGTAATGCTGCTTTTGTTGTTGGATCTGTTACTTTGTTTACTAGTGCTTGTGCTGCATCAATTGCTGCTTGGTTTGTTGCTGGTTTGATCGCATTACTTGATGGTGTGTTGTTGTTGAATAGCTCATCTACTGCTTTTCTTGCTGCATTTTTAGCATCTAATAGGCTTTGTGCTTTATCTACGTTTGCTTGTAATGCTGCTTTTGTTGTTGGATCTGTTACTTTGTTTACTAATGCTTGTGCTGCATCAATTGCTGCTTGGTTTGTTGCTGGTTTGATTGCATTACTTGATGGTGTGTTGTTGTTGAATAGCTCATCTACTGCTTTTTTCGCTGCATCTTGTCCTGCTTGGCTAGTTGCATTACGTTGATCTAACAGTTCTTGTGCACGATCCAAGTCTTTTTGTAGGTCTACTTTAAGTGCTGGATCTTTAATTTTGTCGATTTCTGCTTGTGCGTTATCGATAGCATCTTGATCTGTGGAAGCTTTGATTGCATCACTTGATGGTGTGTTATTCACGAATAGTTGATTCACTGCGTAACCTGCAACTGCTTTTTGTGCTTGATCATCCGCTGCTTGTTGGTTGCGTGCATCAAGTAAGCTTTGCGCTTTATCTAGATCTGCTTGAAGTCCTGTTTTTACAGAACCTGGTGCTAGTGCGTCGATTGTTTTTTGTGCATCATCAATAGCTTTTTGATTTGTTGTTGTTTTAATAGAATTGCTTGCTGGGTCGTTATTTGTGAACAATTCTTTTACTGCTGTGTTCGCTGTTGTTTGTTTTACTAGTTCATTTTTCGCGTTTAGTAAGTTTTGTGCATTGTCAATATCTTTTTGTAATTCTGCTTTCAATGTTGTATCTGTGATTTTATTTACTAATGTTTGTGCTGCATCAATTGTTGTTTGAGTTGTCGTTGTTTTGATCGTTGTTTTTGTTGTATCTGTGAACAATGCGTCGACAGCGTCTCTTGCTGTGTTTTGATCGTTTACAGCGAAGCTTCCGCCAACAATTTTACCTGTTTCACCTGTTTTATATGCACTAGTAAATTGCGAGTTGTTTGATGTCAAATTCGTTTGAGACACAGCTTTTGTATAACCTGATAGCGTAAACTGTGAGGTTATAAGTCCTGGATAAGTCGCTGTTGGTGATGTATTGGTAACCGTTCCACGATCCCATGTATTAACACCTTTATTGGATTGTAAAGTAACATCCAATGGGGAATTATAAGAACCAAATACCGCACCTGCTGGGTTAAAGTTTGTGATAGAGAAGTTAGATCCTTCTGCTAGTTTAAGTGTATCACCGGCAATTACCGCACCTTGAGTTCCGTTACCTTCTACTTCAAAAGTTGCTCCTGACTCTACAAAGATGCTACCACCAGTTGCTTCCACCGCTTCTTCTACTGTATCTCCCGAAACAGCTTTTAAAACACTTCCTGATTGGAAATACATAGTACTTTTATCAGCTAGATGAATAGCTTGGAAATTTTCAGATTCCAAATCCATGTTACCGTAGTTTATAAGTGTAGAATTAGTACCACCATAAATTGTAGCAGCATAAGAGCGTACTTTTACATTAGCATTCTTTCCAACATATAGTCCCCCATTTGCTGAAAGGAAAGTAATCGGTGAAACTGATCTATCTTTTGTAGTTGAAACGAAATTTACATCTGCATTATCTGTGATTGTTAATTTCTTTCCTTGGAAAACTTCTTGTACCGTTGAAGTACTGCTAACAGTTCCTTCAATGATAAGTTCTCCAGATGGTAAATAAATCATTTGGTTACCGTTGTGATCTATATTTTTGTACGTTACTTCTAGACCAGCAGCATCACCCCAGAAAAGACCGTAGATATCTGTATTCGTAATTTTTAAATCTTCCATTAGTCCTACAGCATTCGGCGTAGTAAGTTTAAGTTGGTTAAGATCTGCATTTAGTGTATGACCATTACCGTGAACGTTTTTTGTTGTAGCTGTTATATTTGTCGTTTCTCCAATTGTAATGTCAGCGTCCATGTAAACATCAGTAACAACTGCGCTTGTAAGAGCCGCTCTTAGTTCAGGCCAAGTACTAACTGTCACTCCGTAGTATGGAAGTGCTTGAGTGCTTGTTCCTGCTACATTTTCTGCTGCAAATACGTTATATGGTACTGTAGCTAATAATTGACTTCCTACAATAGTTGCTACTAAGGCGATACTAGTTCCTTTTTTCAATAAATCTTGTTTTTTCATGTTCTTAAAACACGCTCCTATAGTTTAATTTACACCTTCATTATTAGGTGCTGTTGTTATTCTCAAAAGTTAGTGTAGCAATGTTTTACATATCGCTACATAGAAAAATTACTTCGTGAACATCATTGATAAATCACTGTTCATGTGTTTGTCGCTATTTTCAGCTGACACTTGAACTTTTGTTGCAATTGAGGTTATACAGACTTTACATGTTGGGTTTGTTACTGATACAGCAAATTTCACTGAATTCTCAAAATGATGCGGCAAATTTTGTTCCCAAAATCGATACAGTTGTAAATACATTACAAGTTTTTCATATTGATTTCACGACCTCTTTCATTTTTCAAATTATGTTTCTTAATTACTAAGGCTATTACACCTTAATCCGGAGGTCTGAATGCTGCGTTTCTAAGTTGTCTTTCTCCCTCACCTCCTTGACTTAAGTTTAGCAAATCTAATTGTCAGTTTTTTTCTGGTTTTTATTCTCACATTTTTCTTTTATGACAGTTTCATGAACTTTTGCTATTCCCATGAAATAAAACCATACTTTTTTTCATGTTTTTTCACTTTTTAACATCGTTGCTAATATACTCCATATAGAAATATATGTGCCTGTTAAAGACAATTTAGAAAGAAAAATCCTTCTAATCTTTTCTTGTTTGATGCTAGTATTCGATTTTTACTTTGAAGTAATTGGGTAATAAGATTATTGATGGTTGGTGGTATCGTCGAAATCACTTTTTTCAATAGTTTATTAGATGATGCTTGCCTGAGAGAAAACAAATGAAGAATAGTCTGCTATTGGTATCAGTGGTTACCATCGAACGTTCATGTTGCTTTCACATCGAAGTTTTTAAAATTGTTCTATGGCTATTGCTTCAACTATATTGCGCTGACAACACCTCCTTTATTGTTCTGTAAAACTGTTTCTAGCGCTGTACTGACATTTTCTAATTCCATTTGCGTTAAATTCGATCCCGATGGTAGGCATAGCCCTTTACGGAACAACTGCTCACAGATTGCTTCTTCTCCTTGAACATGTTCATAAAATGCGGTTGTCGCAAAAATTGGCTGTAAATGCAATGGTTTCCATAGTACGCGTGTTTCTATCCCTAATTCTTGCATTTTGTCCATCACATCGTACGGAGTCATACTGTTTTTTTCGATATCTAGTGTGATAGCGCTAAGCCAATGATTTGAGACTGAATTCGGAAGTTCGGGCATCATTTTTACTTCTTGTATATTTTTCCATCTACCTGCATAGAAACGGAAATTATTTTGTCTAGCTGCAATACGGTCATCCAAGACTTCCATTTGAGCTCGACCAATTCCAGCTAAAACATTACTCATTCTATAGTTATAACCAACAGTTTCATGCTGATAATGCAACGCTTCTTCTTTTGCTTGTGTGGCTAGAAATACTGCTTTTTCAATCATCTCGGGGTCTTTAGCTACAAGCGCGCCACCACCTGATGTTGTGATAATTTTGTTACCGTTGAAAGAAAAAATACCGAAGTCACCGAACGTGCCACTTTGTTGACCTTTATAAGTAGAGCCCATTGATTCTGCCGCGTCTTCAATGATAGGAACACCGTAAAATTCGCAAATAGTCACTAATTCGTCCATTTTGGCGCTCTGTCCATATAGATGCACAATAATAATGGCTTTTGGTAGGCAATGCTCTTTTTTTGCATCAGCTAGCGCGCGTTCTAATGCTTGAGGCGACATATTCCACGTTTCCGACTCTGAATCAATGAAAGTCACATCTGCACCTAAATATTTGATTGGATTGGCACTTGCAATAAACGTGAAGGAAGAGCAGAAAACAGTGTCACCATGACCTACTTCCAATAAACGCAATGCTAGGTGAATCGCGGCTGTACCAGAACTCGTTGCACAAACTGCTGCCGCTCCTGTGTACTCTTTAATTTTCCGTTCGAATTCCGTTACATTGGGTCCGAGCGGAGCAATCCAATTTGTGTCAAACGCTTCTTGGATGTAATCCTGTTCCTTGCCGCTCATATGTGGTGTCGATAGTAAAATTGCTTTATTCATCGCTTTTAACCTCTTCCCTTGTTAAATTCATTGCCATTAGCTTAATCAGACTGCGTCTCAACTATCGTCCCTTGAAATTTCTCTGCTGTAACATGGTTGTCTTGACTAATATCCGCACTTCCAAGCACTTTTCCAATCGTTTGGATAAAAATTTTCACATCAATCTTGGCCGAATAATGTTCCACATAATAAATGTCCCAAGCAAATTTGGCTTCCCAGCTGATGGCATTACGACCATTCACTTGTGCGAGACCAGTGAGACCAGGTCTTACGTCATTTCTTTTGCGTTGTTCCTCATTGTACAAATCGTTGTACTCCATTGGGAGCGGACGCGGCCCAATCAGACTCATATCACCTTTTAGCACATTCCACAATTGCGGCAACTCATCTAGACTGTACTTTCTTAAAAACAGTCCAAACGAGGTTAATCGTGCGTCATCTGGTAACGGCTCCCCCGACGAATCAAACAATTGACGCATCGATTTCAATTTGTAAATTTGAAATGCTTTTCGATTCTTTCCAGCACGCTCGCTTACATAAAACGGCATTTCTTTATATAAAAAATAGAAAATCAAGGCACAACTTAGCACTGGCAGAATCGCTATAGTCCCTATACTAAAGGCAACTATAATATCAACGAGACGCTTCATATCCACTTGCTCCTTTCACTAAAATATCGTGCATGCGACCTGCCAAATGCTCAGCATCATAATCCGCACTTAGTCGTTTGCTTGCTTGCTGCGCTTTGTGGTAACGTACTTTGTCCCGCGCCATCTCTTCAATAAAACGACAATATCCTGCCTGATCTGCGTATAAAAAACCTTCTCCAGCACCACTTTTCACCAAAACCTCATGTTGCCAACCTTGATAATTCAAAATCACTGGCAATCCTGCCGCTAAAAAGTCGAAAAATTTATTGGCGCTATTATCCCAAAGAATTCGAGCATCTTTCACTGTCATCGCACCAAGATCGCAACATTTCATAAAACTAAGTACCTCTTTCTTTGGCATTTCATCAAGAATTAACACATTTCTTAATCCCTGCTCCGCAACCTGTTGTTGCAAAGCCGCTTTTTCTGAGCCTTCACCAATGAGTACAAAACCGATATGCGATTTATCCTTCAATTCGCGGGCGGCGTTAAGCAAGTGTTGTAATCCGTTCACTTCACCCATAGTGCCTGGATGTATGACAACGAAACGATTTTTTACCCACGATTTCACAGTGAGCGAAGTCGGTGTTTTTGCGATAATTCGTTGCATCGATTCATTATTGGCGAGGTTTTCCACGACATGCACTTTCTCACTGGTAACACCTTTTGCCACGATATTTTCCTTCATGGCAGGCGATAATGCCACTACTTCCGCTGCATGCTTATACAATTGTTTCTCTAAATAGGATAGTATTCCAATTAAAAAGCGATTTTTTAAATAACCTAATTTAACTGGTACATCCGGCCAAACATCCCGAACTTCGAATACGAATGGGACACGCTTTAATTTACTGATCGCTAGCCCAACCAAACCTACCGTAAGTGGGGTTGACGTTGCATAAATCACATCAACACGTTTCTGTTTCATGCCCAATCTGAAACTTTCTGTCATAAATTGTGCAAATGCTTGAATTCGTCGCCACTTGCTCATTTTTTGGTCATATTCTGTTTCGGTAGACATAACTTCAAGCCCTTCTGCCGTCGTTTCGCTCGCTCCTGTTCCGGTAATAAGCGTAACGCTATGACCTTGTTTCAAGAAGAATTTTGAAAACTCGTAGGACCTTGTCGCACCTTTTTCTTTCTGAAAATGTTGGTGTAGATACAATATCTTCAAAGTGACTTACTCCTTTAAATTCCGTCATATAATTCACCTAATTTTTGTTCCTCAATCGACCAATTGAAGTTAGCAACGTGTTGTTTGTAGCCATTCGTTCCTAGTTCCGTTTGCGTTAATGGATCATCTAGTAACGTCTGAATTTGTGATGCTATCTCATGTGGAGACAAGGGGTTTACTACATAGCCACTTCCTGTTTCCTCTACTAAGCGCTCATAAGATTCAAAATTGGACAGAACGTAAGGGAGAGAAACCGACATGTATTCAAAAACTTTTGTTGGTAGTGAGCGCAAATAATTTGCTTCCGGATGAAGTATTGCCAAACCAATATGAGATTTCGCATAATAGGTCATCAACTCGGGTAAATCCAAGCGCCCAAGCAACTTTACCTCATCTTCTAGATTATTGTTTCGTACGAATTGTTCCGCATATATTTTCAATCGTTCCGGCACTTTTCCAATAATTAATAATTGAAAATCATAGTTTGCTCCTTTTAAAAGTTTCGCAACTGCGAGCATCTCTTTAAAGCCACGTATTTCGTGAATTGCTCCTGCATAAATCAGTGTTTGTTTCTCATATTTCAATGTTTCAGTCGCCTCTTGCAAAAATGGATAATTATAAATGTCCCTCTGTTTTGTCGTCAATGTTTCGTAATTTTCCTTGTAATACTTCTCAGCGTAAATTACTGCGTTCATTTTTTGGAGCATCTTTTTTTCTGCCGTAGAAACTAGCCGAAGTAACCATCTCGGTATTCTCATCTTGCCAAATTTTTTTCCTCCCAAAACTGCTGGAAAGTCTTCATGCATATCGAAAATCATTTTTTTTCGGTGCATTCTTTTTAGTAAATAGCCGAGCGGTAGCAACTCTGGATCGTGTATATGAATTATTTCTGCATCGGAATGTTTAGCGATTCTATAGAGTTGAAGCCATGTTTTCCACCTCTTAGCTATGCTTTTTGGTGTAAATGTCACCACACACAAATTCGGAATAGTATCATCATAAACATGATTACCTGCCATTGCGTAAAGCGTTACGTCATAACCTAATCGAGCCAAACTGACAGCCTCTTTATGAAAAACACGCGTATCGTTCCATGGATGAACTGAGCTCATTATCAATACTTTTTTCATTATTCGCTTACTCCTTTCATCCTAAATGTTTGGATAAACCTTCGTTGTGTAAGGACAACTAGAACGCCATACACTGCAATCCCAATCCCAACGAGTAGCAGAAATGTTGGCAACGGCGAGAAATTCAATGCCTGTTTCACGTAGTAAAGTACTGCCCCCATCACGCTAGCGTTAAATACGATGAGTAACTGCTGCTTTACCAATTTACGCTGCACGTCGATTCGCCCAATTCGCTTTTCAAGTAACCGATAAGCAAACCAAGCCGATGCAAAGTTCATAAGTCCCGGGATAAAAAGTATCGCATAGATATTAAAAATAGGGGTTAAAGTCAGTAGTAACAAAACATTTCCGATGATTGTAAATATAGAAATCCGAGAGGGCGTTTTGGTATCATCTAGGCTAAAATAAACCCGATAAATGAAATCTCGTAACACTAAACCTGGTAGGCTAATACCTAGCATCGTCATAAATAGCGTTACTTGTTGCGTATCTGCCGCAGTAAATGCCCCTCGCTCAAAAAGCAAAGCCGTGAACAAGTCACCGATTACCATAATCCCAACAACAAGAGGGATTACCAACATATTCGTAACGATGGTGTACTTGATAAACAATTCTTTTCCCGCCGCCATTGTTTTAGCAAAGACTCGCGACATGGATGGATAAACGAGTGTCAAAATATTAACTAGAACTAATGCTTGAATGATACTCAAAATTTGGTTTGCGTAGCTTAGCGTCGCAACATAGCCTTGACCAAGAAAGCTGGCCAGAGTAGTTGAGAAGAGTAATGAGATTTGAAACACGATGGAGTTAAAAACAACAGGCCCCGTTTGGCGTATTAACTTATGAAAAATTCGGTTTCCCCATTTAAATTGGATGCGAAATGAGAAGCCGCGGTTTTTGATGAGTAGTATCATAGCTTCGAGCATGAAGGAGATTGTCAGAAACAAACTGACTAGCAAAATAGATGGATTCTGCGCCACGACAATATAAATTCCGCTAAAAATAGTGCTGCACAAAGTTGCTATTTTAGCAGTCAGAAAGTCGTTCTCAACTTGTCTAAATGCTGTTAAAACTGTAGTAAGAACACGATAAATTTGTGCAACACTCAAAATCATAATGAATGATAATGTCGATGTTAGCGTTTCTGATAGGCTTAACTGATTCTTTAGTACCCAAGCTATACCTCCAATACTTATTCCTACTACAACTGCGACTCCCAACAACAGAAAGCTTACATACGTATTGATTGCGGCACGCTCAGCTACACTATTACCACGCCTCGTTAAAAACGGAATGAGTACCGTAATAATAGCGGGTATCGCCAAATTCGTAATCGATACTGTGTACGTATTTGCTAAATTATATGCATCAACTTCTGCACCCATCCCGAAAATTTTTGCGATAAAAACGTTTTTTATCAAACCGGCAAATTGGGTGGCAATTGTCAATAGAATCATGAGCAGGAATGGTTTTATTAATTTGGAAGTCACTCGTCAATCACCTTTTCTAGCTAATTTTTAGGCCTTTAAATGCTGTTGATAAAATGCTACTGTTTTTCTTGCAATTTCTGACCAAGCGAAGTTTTCTTGTACGCTTTGTAACGCTTTTTCACCCATATCTAGACGCTTATTTTCGTCGACCAACATCTCTAAAACACCATTAGCTAATGCTTCAGCAGATCTAGCGGGTACGAGCAAACCCGTTTCATGTGGGGTAATGATTTCAGGTATACCTCCAACATCCGTTCCCACAAGCGGTTTCCCACACGCCATCGCTTCGAGCCCAGCAATACTTGTTGCCTCCATCAAAGACGGTAATACAACAAGATCCGCTACATTAAAGTAATATGGCATTTCTGGATTCATCACACCTGGAATAATCGTTACGCGCTCCTCCAAGTTCTTTTCTTCAATAAAGGTTCGAATCGCTACTTCCTGACTTCCACTGCCAACAATCAATATTTGAATCGTAGGGTCATTGTCCACCATTTTCGGGATCGATTGTGTAAAATACATTACACCATTCTTTTCTTCTAACCGCCTCGCAATCATGACAACTTTATCAGAAGAATTATATCCAAGTTGCATGCGCATTATACCGCGCATCATCGTGTCTGGATAAAATTTAGAAACGTCTACACCATTGGAAATATTAAGCGCTGGTTTATCTGGAAAAATAGTCCCAATCTTACTCGTCAGCTCCAGACTCGGGGCAATAACACCATCCATATGTCCTAGCAGAAAACGACAGCGTCCGAATTTCTTTCGCTCATACCAATTCAAAAAAGTAGAAGAATGATTTGTGAAAATTTTTACACCATCAAACGGAATTTTCGTAATGATAGAATCGGCAATGAGTTTATGCCAGTGAATTACTTGAAACGTATTTTCTTTCAGTAGTTCCTTTATTTTGCGTCTGCCTTTGTACATGAATTCAAGAGCGCGAATTTTGCGTCTATTACTTACTTTTACTCGTACAATACGAATGTTTCCGATGTACTCTTCTTCTGGTAGTTCATTCTTAGGATCGTATATTTTTGTGAGCAATACTACTTGATGACCTAGTTCACTAATAGCGCGACTAATTTCTAATACATGCGCTGCAATCCCACCGACCTTTGGGTAAAAGTCATCAGATACCATCAATACATTTAATTTTTCAGTCATTATTTTTCCACCGTCCACTCGTGAAGCGCGTCTCTCTTAGGATCTTCGTACACGATTTTCTCAATGACACTGTTTTTTGGAATAGCGAAATATACAACACCTCGAATCTCCTTATTACCAGCAATCGTTTGACCCAGCTCATCTAGCATCGGATAATTCGGCTGATACTTTCCATTTGAATCTAAAACTTTGAAGAGACTCGCAGCCATCGGAATCTTGTATTCTGTCATGTTACTCATTCTCATATCTACTTTCACAAGCTTCTTATCTTCTAACTTCTCGTGTTTCGGGATACTTTTTTCAGCATCTTTAATCCCTAACATCTCGATTTTCAAGCTTGCTACCGTTGCTGTATTATTTTTTGAAAAAGTGTGTTGCGTTGGCTTCATTTCTGTTTTTTTTGGTTCCTCATTCTGTTGACAAGAAGCAAGGACACCCACTACAAATAGGCTACATATTACAAGTATAATTTTTTTCATTTTTAAGCTCCGTTCGTTTAAAGTAATGGTTCAATACCGCTAGAATAATGCCAAAGCTAATCCATACATAGCTTTTTTCAAGCGTCGTACTCGATGCAAAAGAGATAAATGGGAAAGCGACACTAATAATTAGAGGTAACATATACCATGCCTCTCTATTTTTGTTTACTCTCCATAGTCGGAAGCTGAAGTGCCAGACGAGGTAAAGAAAAAGGAAAAGACATAGCGCTGACAGCAACCCGTAGTTAGCCAAAACTTCTAGTAAAAAATTGTGCACAGATATGTTTCCTTCTTCGTTTTGTTCGTCGACTGGAAAATATTGCGCCAATTTCATCTGTACGTTTCCTGGTCCCACTCCTACAAAATGTGTATCCAAAACTGTTTGCCATGTGTAATCCGTGATTTCTAGTCGAAAGTCGGTCGAGTTATTTTTTTCAGTGTAGGTTTTGTTCACTTGTTCTGTAATCTCCTGCATCGCCGGTAGCTGCAGGAAAAGCGGGATGGTCAGCAGGATTATAAGTCCCCATTTCCAGGACTTTTTCAAGATTAGAAGGAACAAAACCCCAATAATCAAAACGAGGGCAATTCGAGATTGCGTTGCAACGATAATATAAACACTCATAAACGAAAGTACAATCTTCACTGTTTTTCCAACTATGGTCTCAGAGCGCATGTACACGAGGACAACTGGCAAAAATAAAACAAGGAAGGAGGCGAGATCATTGGGATTAAAAAACGTTCCGCTGGGTAAGAATTGGACATTTCCAATCGCACCGACAAGTGCTGATTTTTTCAAATGAAGCCCTGTTGTAATCTCATAAACGCCGACACCGATATTGATGATAATCACACCGCACACTAGTAGTGCTAGTCGTTCCAGTTTCTTTTTGCTATCCAAGTAATAAACCCCAGTACCAATAAGGTAGATAGCTTCGATGATGTAATACAAATTTCGGAATCCTGCGACTTGATATTGAGCCCAAATGAGTGTAATAGACGCCGTAATAAGCCAGCCAATTAGCAGTAATAACAGACCTCGGATGCGCCTATCTAGCCATGACCAGTCCTTCCAAGTGAGTAATAATAATAACGCTTGAACTGGTAGCAAAATCCGATATAAGAACAAGCTCTCATAACCTGGAATAGACAAAATCGAGCCAAAGAACGAAGAAACTATGAGGATTATCCAAGTCATTTCTGCCAATTGCTTCAGTGTGAAGAAGAAACTGAACACAATAATGGCGATAAAGAAAGGAAGGACTAGCACTTCTTTAAATACCGTTCCTGCTACTAGTAACGCTAGGAAGCCCAGTATAAAAGCCGCTTTTAAGGTTACTGTTTTATACACCATTTCCACCTCAGTATTTGTAGTGATAGCCTTTCATATTACTCTTAGAAATTGCGACACCGTTCAACACACTACCGATTACATTTGCATCAGCAATCTCAAGGTAACGCATCGCTTGCTTGATATCACTACGCTTCGTCTTTTTAGCAAAAGTGACAAAAAGTACACCATCGCATAACGAACTAAGAATCCGGCTATCTGTAATTGGCAAAAGTGGCGGTGCATCAATAATGACATAATCAAATTGTTGCTTTGCTTCTTCAATAAGCTGCTTCATCTCAAGCGAATCCACCCATTCACTAGGGTTTAGCGGTGCAATCCCAGTTGGCATTAATCTCAAATTCGGATGATGTGTCTCTTGCGTACATTCCATCAATGTTTTATCACCCATCAAGCAGTCAATCAGCCCTACGTTTTCCGAAATTTGCATATATTTCCGTAAAGATGGTCTGTGAAAATCCGCATCAATTAACAATGTGCTGTTTCCTTTTTCTGCAAAAACCCCAGCAATATTAGCACTCGTAAAACTTTTCCCCTCGCTCATGTTCGCTGAAGTCACCATGAAATTGCGGATACCTTGTTTTTGCAACATGAATTGTAAACTTGTCTGGATGCTATGAAATTTTTCTTTATAAAATTGGATTTCTTTCGTTTGTTCAAACTCGCGATATGTTTTCATATTTGTCTCCTTTCTGCGTTACTTAATGAGCGGTATATCACCAACAAATTTCAGTGATAGTTCTTCCAAATCATCCTCACTTTCGATCACATTTCGGAAAAGATAAATGAGTGAGACCAAGAGGACACTTCCAATGATTCCAAGTACAAAAGCAATCATCGTGTTGATAATAACATTGGGGGAGCTTGGTTCTAAGGGGAGACTCGCCGGCTCTAATATAATGACTTTATTATTAGAAATGAGCTTCGGCAGGTCTTTTTGATACGTTTTAGTAATCGTATTTACGATTTTCTGTGCTCTGTCGGGACTAGAGTCCTCGACAGATACTGTGAAAACGAGGGAATCTTTATCTGATTGAATACTTATTTTTTTTGCTAACGCATCATTTGATTCAGTGAGATGCAGCTCTGACCTCACTGTTTCTAGCATTCTCGAACTTTTTAATATCGTGTTAAACGTGTTTGCCATCTGCATATTTGTCCTTAGTTGCTCTGAATAAACGGTTGTCTCTTTTTCCGAATCAGATTCTACATTAGTTGTTATAAAAATCTGCGCAGATGATGTATATTGTGGCACGAGATAGTACTTACTAATACCAAATGCAATGACCATGGCGATCAATGGCAAGGCGATTAACCATATCAGATTATTCTTTATAATCTTTAATGCCACGCCGAGCTCCATTGTTTTTCCATTCATCCCAGTTCACCTCTACTTTTTCTATTCATGCTTGCCCTATCTTGCATACATGATCGTATGACTTTGTCCAAACATTTCTAGTATCGATAATGCATGAACTTGTTTCCAAAATTTGATCATAGTCAATCGTAGAATGTTTAGTCATAATAATCACGCCATCATAGGCTGCAAGATCTGCTACTTCATTTTCAGGATGAATGATTTCACCAGAAGCATCCCGGAATGAGGACACAAAAGGATCGAGTACAGTGAGTTTTGCATTAGCGTCTTTCAAATGCTCGTATACGTGCAGTGCTGGGGATTCTCGCACATCGTCAATATCGTTTTTATATGCCATACCAACGAGTAAAATGCGGGACTGGCTGAGTGACTTACCTTGTTTATTGAGCGCTTTGCTTGCGATTTCCACGACATGTTTTGGCATAGACGTGTTCACTTGCTGCGCCAAATCAATAAATCGGCTGAAAAAATTCTTCTCTTTGCCTTTCCAGTACAGGTACATCGGGTCAAGTGGAATACAATGCCCACCCACACCTGGTCCTGGATAAAATGGCATGAATCCGAACGGTTTTGTTTTTGCCGCATCAATCGCTTCCCATAAATCAATGCCTAGCTCTTCTGCCAAAAGCGACATTTCATTGATAAACGCGATGTTAATACTACGGAATGTGTTTTCTAGTAATTTTGTCATTTCGGCGATTTCTGGCGTCGATACTGGAACAACTGTGTCGAACGCATTTTCGTAGTATAGTTGGCCAAGTGCAGAACACTTCTCTGTCATGCCACCGACTACTTTCGGGACTTCTTTCGGTTTAAATTGTTTGTTCCCTGGATCGATTCTTTCAGGAGAGAAACAGATAAATAAATCTTCGCCTGTCACCCAACCTTCTTTTTCAAACTCGATATGAATCAAATCACGCGTCGTCCCCGGATATGTTGTGCTCTCCAAAACGAGTAGCGTACCTTTTTGAATCACTGGTTTTAGGCGTGAAATCGTTTCGTTGATGTAACTCATATCAGGTTCATGCGACTTGGTGAGCGGTGTCGGAACACAGATACTAATGATATTTGCTTTTTCCAGTTCTTGATAATCTGTTGTTGCTCGGAAGCGCTGATTTTGCAATGCCTCACCAATCGCCTTTTCCGAAATATCGATAATATGCGATTTCCCGAGCGATAAGGTTTCAACTTTTCTAGCATCTACATCTACGCCGATGACTTGAAAGCCTTCCGACGCGAACTCCATTGCCAGTGGCAGTCCTACGTAACCCATACCAATAACACCAACTACCGCTTCTTTTTGCAAAATTTTATTCGTCAGTGCCTCATAGTTACTCATAGGTGTTATAGTTTCCGATTGCTTGTATGTCATATTTTTTCATATCTCCAATCTAATTCTACTAATCCGAATAATTGTTTTTTACGTTCCTCTTCTGCAAAATCCATATAATTGACCAATAAATTTTTAATTCGCATTAATTCTGCTGGATGAGGATTATCCTCGCCAACAAAAATCTTATCAAAAATTAGGACTGGTTTCTTATCGTGATTTTCAAACAATTCTTCCTGCACTTTTTCGCCTTTACGAATACCGATGAATTCAATGGGAACTGTTTCACGTTTTCGTCCGGTCAGGTCGATTAATTTATGAATCACATCTAAAATTTTGATTGGGGCTCCCATGTCTAATACAAATATCTCACCGCCAACTGTCAGCATACTCGCCTGTATCACCAGTTTGCTCGCCTCTGGAATTGTCATAAAATAACGTTCCATATCAGGATGCGTCAATGTTACTGGCTCACCGTTGCAGATCTGATCGTGAAATAATGGAACCACACTGCCTCGACTACCTAGCACATTTCCAAATCGTACTACGCAAAAGTTTGTTTGTGACATCTGGTTGAATAACTGCACAATTTTTTCGGCGATACGCTTTGAAGCACCCATCACAGTTGTTGGTTTCACCGCTTTATCTGTTGAAATCATGACAAACTTGTCTACGTTGTATGCATCTGCAACTTCTGTTAAATTCCATGTTCCTTGCGCATTATTTGCTACGGCCTCTGTGCTATTTTCCTCCATCAGCGGAACATGTTTATGCGCAGCAGCATGGTAAACAATATCTGGACGATGCGTTTCAAAAATAGCTGTTAGTCGCTCTTTATTTTGAATATCCGCAATGCATGAAACCAACTCCACAGGCGAGTCCACTTTTCCTAGTTCACGGTGAATGTTATAAATACTCGCCTCACCATGTCCAAGCAAAATTAGTTTTTTCGGATTTCCTCGCATAATTTGGCGTGTAATTTCCGAACCGATAGAACCACCGGCACCAGTTACCAAAATCGTCTTATCTTTCACCATTCGTGCTACCTTCTGATAATCCAATTCGAATTCATCACGCTCAATAATGTCTTGGTACACAACCGGACGCATCGTAATTTTCTCTTTTTCAGCAAAAATATCTTGTAACGTTGGTAAAACTTGTGTCTCTATTTGTAACGATATACACGTATCTAAAATTTGTTTACGTTTCGTTTGCTCTAGTGATGGTATGGCAAGTAACACACATGTAATGTCTTCATTTCGAACAACCTTTTCTAATTGATCCAAACCGCCTAGACGCGGTATTTTGTTCAATTTCACATCTGAACTATCATCTAGCAAGCCAATGATTTGGTACTCCGAAATTGCTCTACTAGTCAACGTATGGAAAACATAGTTAGCAGCTTCTCCGCCACCGATAATTATCGTTCTTTTCAACACCATCTATTACACCTCACACTTATTATCTATCGCTTTTTTATTCATCTCTCTGGGTTCACTTGCCATTCATATTTTTTCTTTGTAATCGGATGCGTATAAACCACTGTGTATGGTCCGTTGCTATTTGACTTAAAATAAGCATAACCAGTCATCGTTTTCTTTGGTGCAACAGTCTCCATCATATTTTCAAATGGGTATATAGCCAGTTTCTTTCCATTACCATCCTTCACTTGAAGCTTCGTACTATCAAAAAATATTTCTTCAATCGATGTATTTTCCACCGTCATTTTCAATCGTAAAACTTGTTTAACCTTCTCCGTATTACGGTCCCGTTCATCCGTATAATTCGCTTGCTCGATATTTATCTTTAAACCTTTTGTGTCTACTTTTTCTTGCACCTGATGATTTGAAGCCTCTGTTTTCTTAGGCGTTTCATTCCCAGTACAAGCGGCAATAGTCATGGTTGCTAGAACGATACCTGTAATAGCTAGTAATTTTTTTAACACTTTAAACCCTCCTAATGTACTGATTCTTGTCCTGTTTTTTATTTTCACAAACTATATCTAGAAATCATTTAATACCAATATATTTCGTAATTGAAAAATGATATACTCTTCTTCTTCCAACTGTGTTAAAATTCCACTCAAGGTTGTTTTACTAACACCTGCGTAATTAGCCATCACATCACGAGTGAAACATCGCGGTAATTTCACATAATCTTCTGACTGTTCCGTCGCGAAACGTTTTATAATAACTTGAAGCATGTTCTCTACTCTCTTCTGATTCATGTCACTACTTGTTACAATTTTTAAAGCATAGCGTTCGTATACCATACGCATGTAGTTATAATGGTATAGATAACCTTCTTGAATGCTCATTATTTTCGCGATGACGTCACTTAACAATAATCGCCAAACCATCATTTTACCGGTTAAGACCACACCACACATCTTTGTATCATGAACTGCTCGGCTATGATATAACCCAATAAAATCCCCCTCACCAACAAAATCAATAACCTGTTTACCGATGTAAATCGCACCAATACCACTTTCTACAATATACATATACGGAGATTCTACTTTATTCGACTCCAAAGTAATCTTATCTCCTCTTCCATACGAAACATGTTCCTTATAAATTGGGAAGCTATTATCATCAAGTAACAGTGATACTAATTTTTTCGGATGAAAGTCTTGTTCAATTGTATCCTGATTGTAAAGCTCCATTAACTCCATCTCATCACCTCCAAAATTATACTAACAGGTCTAATTATCTTTTATTTTTTAAAAACATAACTAATTTCAAAAATTTATGTCTATTTCGTGAAGTTCAATATGCGTATTTATTTTGCTGTTAACTCTATTTAACCATCACCAGCCATTTTAAGGTAATCACAATTGTCACCCACTACTGTCATTTGTAAAAAAGCAAAAAAAAATAAACAAAGAATTTATAGCTGTTAAACTACAGTTCTTTGCTTATATCTTCTTTTATTGTGTATCAAAAATAAGGTTATTTATCCTTTCCCAGTCATGTTCAGTAGGCATTCGTTCCGTTCTATATTTAGTGCAATCAAGCTGCTCACTTTCTTCTTTATAATTATAAATCACGATATCCACGCCTAAATCCTCTATCACTTTATTCGTTATATGCTGGTTTACCAGAAACGTAACTTCCACATTTTGATTCACAAAACTATCCACTAAGATTTTTAAATAATTAGTGTATGCCCTCTTACCATCAAAAGTAAATAGTACTTGCTTTTTCTCGTGCGGCTCGCCGTGTTGCGAAAAGTAGGTGAACATTGCAAGATTCACCGCGACATCTTCTTCGTACGCTATCCCAAATTTTTTCTTAATCGGATCACCTTTTACTATTTCTAGCCATTTCGTGTAAATAAACGGATGACGGTGCTTGATCAGCTTGTTTACCTCCATGCTGTTTTTTTGAAATAACGGTGTCAATTTAGTAAGAAAGAAAAGATTGCGTAAATACAACACATAGAGCGAGAGCGTTTCTTTTTCAGGTAATTTCTTTTCTAAAGTGGCAAAAGCACGCACTAAAAATTGATGGATGACCTCTAAATTTTCTGCATCCAGCAAATCTTCTGTTTCATATAGTTCTCCTTTTTCATATACATAATTGTCTAGCGTCAACAAACTGGAATACAAAATCTCATCTTCCGTCACATATTGTTCTTCAATATCCGGAAAATACAGCGGTCCAAATTGAGGCATAAACTCATAAGATCTCAAATGCTTCACCATTTTTTTTAGACTATCATCTAAAGTAATCGTATGTCCTTGCTCCAAACGCTTCGTCGTAACCATAATCCAGTATAACGAACTCCTATGCAACGTGGCTGGCTTATGATTCGCCACCTCCGAGAAAAAGCGGTATGATTCTCTAAAAATTTTTTTATGCTGTTCTGTCGGCCTATTCATGGAAGAAATATCATTCGTGTTATAGAAAAAGTGGAAATAAAAATGGCGAATATTTACCTCCTCACCGACAATTGCAACGGGAGTTAGTGTCAAATCCAACTTAAATTCTTTTAATACTTTTTTTAGATAGCCTAGATAGCGATATAGTGTTGATGTTGACAAAAATAAGTCATCCGCCCATTCATCAATCGTCAAAAAGATTTCTTCATAGATATTATTAACAATCGTATACAGAGGTGATTGCTCAGAAACTTGAGCAATCAAGTCTTCAATCAAATGCGCATGGTTAATCGTATAGCCAGATACTGTACTAAACTCCACAATATTGTCTTCCGGTAATACATGCTCCAAATCCTTCATATCTCGGAATAGCGTTCGTTTAGAAGTCCCAAAATCATCTGCAATTTCATCGAGCATTATGGGATAGTTTGCCTCGTAAATCGCTTGTAGCAACTTAATTTGACGTTTTATCTTTTTATCTGCAACCAACTGTGAAAAAAAATGATTCATGCTTATTCCCCTTTCGAACCTAAGTGTCCACGTATATATTGTGTACCCTTCCTTGCCATCATTATAAACGCAACCGCAGATTTCCTGCAACTTCACAGTATATAAAATACCCCGGTTTCTCAAATTAAATTCTTGAGAAACTGGGGTATTTCTTTACTATAAAACAGACCTTCCCTTTAACGAATCAACCGATACGCGAGCGCTCCAACGTTCCCAATCCAGAAGCACCCAATCCTTACTAACATCCAACCAGCCTTCATTCATTAGAGCTTTACGAACACTATTTAAATACTCTCTCGTACAATGCGTATATATTGCGATTTCTGCTTGTATCAAAATCGTGGGTATACGACATTTATCCAACTTAAACTCACCAACTTCACACGCGGTTCGATATAATAATGCCATAACTCGCTCTTTAACAGGCAGCTCATATAAATCTAACTGCTGCGTAAATAGCTGGATAATATCTTGCTGTGCTTCCCTTTGTTTATTCAAAAAACCAGCTAACAACGAGCTTGGTATAAAGGCAACGCGGGTATCCCTTTGAGCTCTATACTCTACTAAACCTCCCATAAAAGCATCTTCTGGAACAATAAATGTACCTTCCTTTATTATTCTCAATAAATGATTCCCTCTTCGACATACAACATACCCTTCAAGGATTGTATATTCTCCACAGATTCGTAGCACTTCTCCCTGCTTCAATGAAATGATTTCAATATCTTTGACTAACATCTCATGCTCCTCCTTGTTCAAACTGCTTATTTCACTAAAATATCTAACATGTTTACCATATCTCTTTGCACCTGTAACTGATCGTAAGGAATCGCCGAATGAAACGCATTACTTCTTAATGTTTGTTTTTTTTCCTCGCTATGCGCATGGAATGCTAGTAATTTTTCAGCAATCGAATACGGATTCCCCGTTTCTGTGAAATAACCATTTTCCCCGTCGATAAGGTAACCTTGAATCCCCGCAATCTGACTGCCAATAACCGGGACACCACAAGCCATTGCTTCAATGCCGACAAGCCCTAAACTCTCGCCTTTTCTACGGCTTGGAAAAACAAAGACATCCATCTCATTGTATAGCGCAACGAGTTCTTCTTGTGGCAATAAATCATAACAACGAACATCTTCTTGTAGTTCCAATTCTTGAATAAGCGCTTCTTTTTGCGCATTTTCTTTGCCGCTTCCAACCATGATCAATTTTGCTGGTTGGTTCGATTGATGCTTGAATTCGGAAAAACCACGAAGCGCGTCATCCCAACCTTTATCTACATCAATGCGTCCGATATAACCCACCTGAAAAGTCGCCGTATCTGTCGTTGTTTCTTGCGGTGCGAACAATTCACGATTAACGCCTCCTGATGGAGAAATCCAGACATACTCTTGTGCCAATTGATAGCGTTCCACGACCACTTGCTTAAAATAATCGGAAGGTACAACGACATGATTCGCCTGTTTCAAAAGTCGCGCCACCCATTTTTGCAGACGTTCTTGGAAGGCGGTTTCTGGAAACACATCACTTCCATGGAGATTAACAACGAGATTGATTTTACGGTTGAAAAACTTCGCACACAAAATTGGAAACGCGCTGTGTGACGCATAATGCAAGTAGACAATATCATATTTCTTAAATAGTAACGTAAAGAAAATTTGGCAATAAAATTGGATGTATAACCATAACTTCTTTATTTTATTCAACTCTTTTTTCATCGTAATAGTCTCTACTTTATCTGCTGCCTCTTCCATCAAGCGAACATGATTTTTCACAAAAACGCCGTACGATGGGTACTCCTTTGACGGAAACATATTGGCAATAACAAGAATTTTCATATTTCAATTCCTTCCTTTTCTACAATAGATGGTTGTTTTTTGGTATAATACGAACGATATAATTTGCGTAGTAACGGGATATAGATGACAACAATGCCTATCAGAATACCCACGTTGATGATCGAAATCAGCCAAACGGTGTGAATCAGTATATTTAAACTAGCTGCGACAACAAGTAGTAACGTGGTTATCAAATGACTTTTTACAGAGAAACCTTTCCAAATCCGCATCGAGAAATAGGTGCGTGCTAAGAAGAAGGCAATGTAGGCAGATCCAGTTGCAATGGACGCTCCAATCGCGCCGTACTTAGGCACAAGCAGAAAATTCAAGCCTACGGATACAATCAGCGCGATAATCGAAACAAGAATATTCAGCGAGCTTCGTTTCAAGAAAACAATACCCAGATTCGTTGTATCGCTTACCGTCATCATCAGCGGATAAAAACAGAGGAACGGAAATATATACTGCGCCTGGCTGTAATCAGGAGATAAAATCATCATAATAACGCCTTTAAAGAGGAGCAGCCCCATGAACAAAATAGCAATCAAAAACATAATGCTGTCGCTCACCAATTTGAAGTAATGCATCGGTTTTTGCTTTTTATACCATTCGTACGCCGTCGGTACCCAAAAATTTGAAAACGTCGTCTGCAAAATCAACAGGGCACTCGCAATTTTAAAAGCCGCTGTGTATAAGCCCAATTGTTCAAAGTCGCAAAAATAGCGAATAAACAGTTTATCAATAATCACAAACAAGCTATAAATTACCGTCGCAACCGCAATTGGCAAGCCGAATTTTGCTAACCTAGGATATAGATCGGGGTCTGTTTTAATCGGATTCATGTACAATATACGCGCATTACGGAGCATCAAAATCGCGTCTCCGATAATTTGACCGATAATGGTAGCATAAATAACAGTAATAAATGTATGGGAGAAAAAATAGAGGAAAAGAACTGTACAAACTAAAATGCTAAGCTTCACTAAAATGTTGAATAATGAAAATTCTAGTGCTTTGTTTTGCATCCGAATGTACAAGAAAAGGAATCGTTCGAATATCAGAAATGGGATGGAAGCTGCTATCAGATACACGACATGAAAGTATACTTCACTTCCAAATAGCAAGTCCGAAATCGGCTTTGCGAACCAGCACATACATCCTATAACCACGCCTGAAAACATAAATGGCACGATCATCGCTGTACTAAATAGTTTTTTCTTATTCGGATACTCATAAAATTCACGCGCAAATGCTTGATCATAGCCTAGATAAATGAAACAAATTAACAATGTTTGCACCAGCATAAACATACTAGTTTTACCATATTCTTCTGGTGTGATAAAAAATGTAATCACTGGAATTGTCATCAAATTTAATATCGCGGAACCAAGGGAACCAATCGCAAATTGCATTAATCGTTTTACAAGAGCTTTCATTCTTTTTCACACAAGCTTTCTTTTTGTAAAAATAGGCCGCCACATACGAGACCAAACAAAGTGGAAGATAGGGCGGAAAATAAAACATGTCCAGCAAAGGCGCCATATAGTACGAGGATGAGGAAGAGAACACTGTAGATATTTCGTTTTTTGCACGATGTTATAAAGAAGAAGAGTAAGAGGCCAAGTGTAACAATGAGGCCAATAATACCAAGGGAGAAAAATACGTCAAAGAAATCCATTTCGACTAAATCGCCGAGTCCCCATGTTGCAACGCGAGTGCTAAATCCGTAACCGAAGAGTTGTGTCATGAGATTGCCGCTGTACGTATAGGAATGAAAAGCGGAGTCCAAGAATTCACTACGCGAACTTGTGATAAAGCGGACTAAATCACCGTTATACAAATTGTAGAAATACGTGAGTCTCTGAAGAAGTCCCGATACAGTCTCAAGAATAAAGGCCTTCCCTTGGATGACAACGAGCGCCAGCACTGCGATAATCACAGCTCCAATTCCCCACTTCGCAACTGTTCCGACGCGGTTTTGAAAGAAGAAAAAGCGAAGGAGTAAGACAATTGTTAAGATGACACCATATACAATTCCTGTTTTCGTTCCAAGAAGCAACAAGCCAAGTAAATTACCTAGATAAAGTAAAGCTATCAGCATACGCGTCCATAATTTTGTCTCTTTCGTCTGCCGAAATAAATACCAACCAGTGAACGTCGCAGAAACGATGAAGCCAATCGTTGTGTCATTATTAGCAAAGAAGAAAGCTTTATAACCCGCATCCGAACCCGCATACGTCTGATTCCCAATTCCAAGTACATATGGAATGAGCAGCCCTACCGTAAAAAGGACGCTAATGGTCAGAAAGATTTTTTCATAACTCGTCTTTTTCAACAAATCGGCACGCTGATACACATAATAAGGAATAAGCATCCAGAGAAAAAATTTAGTCATATTCGTCAAATCATAAAGGAGTCCCGACAAATCATTTTGCAGTACGATAGTCTGAATAAAGAGCGAGATAATACCACAAAAAAGAAAGCCGACTGATAGAACTGTGTAGAGCTTTTTCGGAAACCCCTTTCTAGCAATCTGAAAAACGAGAAAGCCAATACAGACAAGACGATAGGCCACACCAATAGGAAGGTTGATACCAGCAGACAATACAAAGCCGTTCAGCGCATCAACAATCGGAAAAATCGCGAATAAAAAAATGAAAATCTTAGTTTCTTTGAGCAAAATTATCCTTACCTCTCTTGTTTAATCACTTTTGCAGGCACACCGCCAATCACACTGTAAGGTGGATATTTCTTGGCAGGTACAACCGCGCCAGCCGCAACAATACAGCCATCTGGAATCTCGGCTCCCGCTAAAATAGTGACACGCGTGCCGATCCAAACGTCATTCCCAATAAAAACAGGTTTCTGTGTTGTTCCGCTATCTAAAATCTTTTCCTTACCATTGATACAATGCGTATCCGTTAAAATCACCACATCTGGTGCCATCAATACATCATCGCCAATATGAACAGGTGCCGTTGCAATAATACGTGCATTGTCACCAATCGACGAACGTTTGCCAATGTGAATATTTTTGGGATGGCGTAATTTTAGCTTTGGTCGCAAATTGCTGTTTTTCGCACAACTTCCAAAGAAATACCTTGCCATTTGATTCTTAAGGTGACGGACCACTCGCCCTAAAACTAAGCGATTAGGCATCGGAAAAACATTAAGTAACGAGAATGTCAGTTTAGCCAACATCTTGTGTACGCCACCTTTCTTTTATAACTTTCCACATAAAGCTCAAATTTCCGACAAAATAACGTTTAAACATTCGACGTGGTTCTTGCATAAATCGGTAAAACCATTCGAGCCCTGTTTTTTGCATCCATCGCGGCGCACGTTTTGTCACACCAGCGATAACATCAAAACTTCCACCAACACCCATTACAAACGGAACATTCATCATCTCTTTGTACGCATGAATCCATTGCTCTTTTTTAGGGCTGGAAAAAGCAACAAAGACTATATCTGCTTTCGATTTTTGGATATCACGTGCAATTTCTTCTGAATCTGCGTCTTCAAAATAGCCATTTCGGTATCCAGCAACTTGCAGATTCGGATATTTCTTTTGATGCAACTGGACGACTTCGTGAACGACTTCTTCCTTTGCGCCAAAATAATAAACACGGTAACCCTTCTCGTTGCTTAATTTTACTAAATTTTCAAATAAATCAATTCCAGTGACTCTTTCACGTGCCTCATGACCAAGAAACTTCATCGCCCAAACAATGGACTGGCCATCCGCATTAATAAGCGGCGACGTATTCACGATATTCGCGAGTTCCTTGTTTTCTGCCATCAAATTAATTTTACTGGCATTAATCACCACATGCTGCACTGGTTTTCCAATCTGAATAATGTTTTCTACTTGATCCACCGTTTCCTGCATCGTAAGCGAATCAACATAACTACCTAACAAAAAAGTACGTGTCATACTATCTTTCACTTCTCCTCTGACTTAATAGGCGCTATTCGGGACAAAAATAACCCGCACCGTTCTGAGTAATATCTGCATATCTAATAAAAAACTAACTTTTTGAATATACTCTAAATCTAAATTGACCATTTCCGCAAAACTTACATCATTGCGTCCGCTAACTTGCCATAAACCTGTGCATCCTGGTGTAATCGAAAGCCTTCTATGATCGCG
>NZ_JABJVM010000021.1 GCF_013820765.1 Paenilisteria rustica | reverse complement strand
GCTAGCAAATTACTTTACTAGTATTACTTTTGGAAATAGCTTTCTATTTCCGCCCTGCGATTCTTACCTAGAAACATCACTGTCTCTATTGGTTTTATCTTTGTTTCTGTTCAGTTTTCAAAGGTCAATCTCTCGTGTTGCGTTTTGCGTTATGTGCATCAGCAACGTTTATAAATATACCAACTATTTATCCATTCGTCAATAGTTTTTTGCATATTTTTTTTATAAATAGTGATTTATTTTTACTGCAAGTTCAAAGAAACGTTTTCCTTGTGTGCTTTCTGCTTCGTAAACACCTGATAGATAGCCATTCTTATTGTGTTCTGGTTGCTCTATCGGAAATACTCCTAACAACTCGGTTTCTAGTTCTGTAGCTACTTTTTTTCCGCCACCTTCTCCAAATAAATATGCTTTCTCGCCCGCTTCTGTTTGATAATAGGATAAATTCTCAATAACTCCCAAAATATGATGCTCGTTCTTTATAGCCATTATTCCTGCTCTCGCGGCAACTGTCGCTGCTGCTTGATGAGGCGTTGTGACAATCAGCTCATTGCAAGTAGGTAACAGTGTATGGATATCTAGTGCGATATCTCCCGTACCTGGTGGTAAATCAATAATTAGATAATCCGGGGCATCCCAATTTACATCTTCTAAAAACATTTTAATCATTTTCCCAAGCATCGGTCCACGCCAAATGACTGGCTCCCCGTCTTCAACAAATGAATCCATAGAAATTAGTTGTACTCCATATGTAGTCACCGGAATAATTTTTTCGTCTACTGTTTTTGGAACATCTTTAGTTCCCATCAAAATAGGAAGGCTGAATCCGTAAATATCGGCATCTAACAAGCCAACTTTTTTCCCCGTGCGTTTTAATGCTACCGCGAGATTAGCTGCTACTGTTGATTTACCTACCCCACCTTTACCGCTAGCAATTGCTATAAATTGTGTTTTACTTTCGGGTGACAGTATATTATTCTTCGCTTCTAGTAATTGTTCGATCCTGGAAACAGGTAAATAGGCGAGCTCAAAATGTATATCCTCACATCCGAATTCTCCAAGTAGTTCCGTTATATTGGTTGTAAATTTATCTGTATGAAGCTCTGGGTCAGCTAGTGCTATTTGTAATGCAACACTATTATTTGTGACACTTACTTCCATAATGCCTCCAGTTTCTTGCAACGTGAACTCCAATACTGGATCTAGTATACGTTCTAATAGTTTGGTGATTTGTTGTTCGTTTAGCATAAAATTGCCCCCTATGGATTTACCTGACGAAAATATAAGCGCTTTCTTCATTATATCATGCTCGCTTCTATTTCCGCCAAGAATTTGCCCATAGAGGACATCCCTGGCTTTGTTTTTAGAATAGCGCTTAGCGTTCTATTTTTAGTTTATTTATGATTTGACTAAGTGATTGGATCAAGAATGGGGGGAAAAACTGGCTTACTTCTTGGTGTATTTTATAGTCACAGATGTCTAATGTAAGATCGTATTCGGCAATACTCAAATCTTGTATTAGATCCTTTACGTGTTCTTCATACGTGTGCTCTTGCTCGGAATAATGAACGTATACTTTAGGTAACGCGCCACTTGCCTCTTTAATTTTTGTAGGTAATAAGGCGTTGAGTTGATCAATGCTACTCTTATCTGTATTTCCCATGATGCTTGATAGGACTGGGGCTTTTTCAGGGATATCGCTTAGATAATTGCCTAGTTTGTATTGCGGGGCGCCGCTAATAATATAGTCTGCTTTCATCTTGATACCGAAATAAAGACTCGCAAAACCGCCTTTACTTGTCCCTATAAAAATCGTATTTTTGGTCGCTAGCTTCTTTTGAACGTCGGCAATAATCGATTCTACTGCAACTCGAATCTTAAAATCACCATTTTCGGCTAAATAATAAGCGCCTCTTTGTTGAAAGCCAAAATTATCTAAAATAAACAATTTATGCGCGTCTACATCTTTCAATGTTCGCAAATAATTATATGTTGCTTTCATGCCTGTCCTTGGAAATGCGCTAAAAATAACGATTAACGGAGCGTCATCTTGAGTACTTTTTTCTAATATATAGTTTAGCTTCTGCTTATTGGGTGCTTTGTATACACGACTTCTCAATTTAAAATATATTTTTGCCATACTTTTTTTCATCATTAACACTCCGTTTATCTAATTAATTTTCTCAAAGTTTGACTCCGTCTGTTTGGAATTTCTCTCGCGTTGAAGTAAGCAAATGACTGCTAGGCCTAAACCTAAGGCGATCCAGATAACGCGCATTTCGAAAATACTGCTGCTTCCAACCGATACGCCGATAAATCCTAAAAGTACTGCGGCTGGGATGGCACCTTTTAAATTACTGTTTGTGATGTAGATTGTCGCTGCTTGGTAGAGATAATATAGGAAAAAGATCAAAATTGGAATGAAGCCTATGAGACCGATATCCGATATAATGCTCAACCAAAAATTGTGGGCCGCCATTGTTTGTGTTCCAGTGATATCGACATTTGCGGTGCCATATAGAGCTTCGAATAAGAAGCGTGGTGTATTTCCGACACCTACTCCTAGAAAATGATGCTCCTTACATAACTGAATTACGAACTTATACATAAACATTCTTTCTTCTGTTGAATCGCCTTTTCCTGTAAAAGAATCAACTAATTGTGAGGTAAGCCCCGAACTCGCGATGCTAGAATAGATCATTTTACTGCAAATAGCCACCACACCAGCGAATAGCGCTAATAGGAAGTACTGTATCCGTAGCACTTTAAAAAGTACCAGCGCGACTATCGCTACAAGTCCTAAGAAGCCGGTTCTTGAATGCGACTCGATCACTAGATAGGTTACAACTGCGAGCAATACCAACCACATTGCAAAGTGCCATTTCTTTTTTGAGGATAATAGGTAGAGGGATACTAGGCCGAAATAAATAACAAGGTACGACGCGTAATCATTCGTGTTAACTAACCAACCTGTGGGCCTTGAATCTTCATAGTTCAACAGAGTACCCGCTGAAAAACGTAAATGTTTCCCCGAGATAACCTCATACACTCCGATTCCAAGTGAAACAATATAGTTACATGATATATATAGAAGAACTTGGCGCATTTTTTTCCATGATGTAATGTAATAAACGCATATGAAAACGAGATATGATGTCTCTATTTGAAAGTAAATAGCGTTCAAGCTAAGCATTGGGTTTGCTGTCCATAGCAAAGTTAACACTGAATAAAGTATCCAAACTGCCATACAAATGAGCGGCACTTTAAGTAGTTTGATAGTTGAAAAATCCTTTTTGCTAAACAAGAATAAAATGAAATGGATGGCTAGTAGTATTCGGAATAAAAAAAGGCTCGGGAGTTGCGGAAGCGATGCATATGCTCCCCAAAAACCCGCCATAATAACAGCTATAAAGAGGCCGTACATCCACTTATCCACATTTATTTTATTAACGTATAGAAGTCCAATGACCAGAACTGGGACAATAAGTAACAAGGGGAATATTGGCGATAGAATGCTTAGTAAAATCATAGATGCGATGACTATCCCTCGGAACGAAACCCTATTTTGAGATACTTTATTCATCATTACTTTCATATAATAGATACACTACTTCCTTCATGGATTTACTTAATAATAATTGTACGACGCCATCTGTTTTTGGTTGTAACGCTTATTATTTAACACTGCACCTAAAATATTCGCATCTACTTGATCGAGTAATGATTTAGATTTTCTGACATCCTCTTCACTTGTTGTTTGGCTATTGACTAATAAAATGGTGCCATCGCTCTCTGCCGCGACTACTCGAGCATCCGTGAATAAATTAATAGGGGGGCAATCTAGCAAAATGACATCGAATTCTTCTTTTAGCTTGGTTAATAAGGTTTTGAATTCATCTGAACGCAATAATTCCAGTGGATTTGGAGGTAATGTGCCAATAGGTAAGAACGAAAGGTATTTATTTTCTAAAGGAATAACGGCTTCTTCAAAAGCAATCATGTCTACCAATACATTAGATAGGCCTGGCATTAGCTTTGATTTATATTGTTTTGAAATTTTTGGATTGTAGAAATCTACATCGATTAACAGTGTTTTCTGCTTGTATAGAGCTGATGTATTCGCATAGTTTGTGATGAAGAATGACTTACCCTCGCCCTTATTTGCCGATGTGACTGCTATTGTTTGTACACTTCCTGCTTTTCGTTCCATGAATTGAATGTTCGTTTGAATGGAACTAAATTTCTCATAAGCTACCGAATTTTTTTGCATCGTCATCTCGTTACCATCCGTTATGATAGTATTTTTTTCTTTTCTTTTAATAAGCATGTAATAAAAACCCTCTCTATTTTAGAGCTCTGAACTCTTAAATTTTGGTATATCTCCAAGGAAAGGTAGCCCGATATTCTCTAGCTGTTCCATATTTTGAACGGTTGTATCCATGGAACATAGAACAAATAGTAATGTAGCGCTCAATAAGCAACCAACCATGATAGCTAAAATGTACATAGAATTATTACTTGGTGTCGTTGGTGCAGATGATTTTTCCAAAACTGTAACTGTTGTTCCTTTGAAGATGCTGGGTATTTCTTTACTTACAACATTTAGCATAGCTGTTGATATTTCTGAAACTTTCTCGCTGTTCATGCCTGTGTAGTTGATTGTTAATACAAGCGAGTTTTCATTGGAGGTAATCTTGGTATCCGCAGAAAGCTCGGATGAAGAATCATCTGTTTTCACCTTTTCTTTGACTAAATCCATTATTTTTCCACTTTGTAAAACAGATGTGAAAGTGTTGATTAATTGGATATTGTTCCTGACACCTTCTGATGATTTCGCTTGTGCATCTGTTTGTTCCGCGTTTAACAAAATTTGGAAAGATGAGGTATACTCAGGTTTCGCAACGTAATTACTGTAAGTGTAAACACTGGCTAGCGCCAAACAAATAATTAGTATTAACCATACGAAGCTTTTTTTGAAAGTTTTCCATAGATTTCCTACCGTGAGATTCTTTAATTTCATATTCATTGCTCCTTATATAATAATAAGATACTAATTTTCATTTGAGTAAATGGCTAGTAGCTTTTCTCCTTCGTGGTTCCAATTGTAATACGTGTCGAATGCCGCTCTTCCGTTTGAACCAATTACTTTATTGCCTTGCGGGTTCGCGATATAACTTTGAACAATTTCGACCAAGCTTTCGTAATCATCCGGATTGCTCGTTTTACCACATTGATGCTCTGTTAACATGGTAGTGAAATCTGGGAAGTCAGATGCGATGATCGGTAACTCTGCAGCCATATATTCGAATAGCTTGGTGGAATGTGAGTTAAGATTATTTGGAGTTGGGTGCAGTAAACACACACCAACATGCGCAGATGCGTAGTGTTCCCAAATATCCTTGTACTGCATTCTTCCATATAAGGTGATATTGTCGCTTAAATCATTGTCCTTGATAAATTGCTTCACTACTTCTTCATTCGTAAAAATAGGCCCGATTAATTTAAAATGAAAATCGATTGTCTGCTTTTCTTTTAACGCTTTGGCTAATTCCAACATATTGAATAACCCGCGTTGCTCAATCAGAATACCTACATAGATCAGCGTGAAGACTTCTTCCTTTACTAGTACAACATCACTTTTAGGCAGGATTGGATAATTTAATACGTCTACTTTGTTTAAGCCCAGCTCTGTGTAGTTTTCTTTGTAAGACAGCTCCGCAAAAATAACGGTATCGCAGTACTTCATCAGGTTTTTCTCCACACGCTCTACTAAACTCGAAAGCGTCGGTCTTATAAAAGCTGGGAGCCACTGTTTGGTTTTAATCGCTGCTGGTAAATGTTCATGCATATCGTATGTGATTCTTATTTCATCGCCTAGACGTTTTTTTAATGCTCGTGCTACAAATAATAATTCGGGGTCATGAAAGTGGAAATACATCGCATCAGACTGGATCATCTCTTTATACAGAAAGCGCCAATGCACAAAGCGGTTGTATCTTTTTTGCGGTTTCATGTAATGCATTGTCAAGTTAGGGGTAACCGTCTTCTCACTTGGATAATCTATGGCATAAAAATCAACTTCTAAACCTTGTGCTGCAAGTGTTTTCGCTTCTTTAAAATAAATCCGTGTATCGCTCCATACGTGAACGGAGCTAGCCATCATAACTTTGTTTGGATTTCTAATTCCAATCCCTCCTAATTATCTTATTTTGTGCTACAGTAGACCGCTAATTGATCATTTAGTGTCATGATATTAAATTGTTCATTGATTTTTTCTCGGGCATTAAGTGATACAGCAAGCCAAGTATCTGGGTTATTTTTGACTTCTAATATTTTTTCGACTGATTTTGCAACGTCATTTTCTGGCACTAACCAGCCGCTTGAACCATCTGTGATTAGCTCTGGAATACCGCTATGTTCTGTTGAAATGATTAACTTGCCGCGCCCCATTGCTTCCATTAGTACTACAGGAATACCTTCTTTATCGCCGTTTGGGGCTGTTCTGCTTAATTGAAGCATCATGTCTGCCTCTTGGATAGCTTGATTGATTTCTGCTTGTGACTGCCATCCGATGAGGTTTACTTCGTTTTCTAGCTTTTGCGATTCGATCAGGGCTTCCATTTCGGCGCGTAGCTCACCTTCGCCAATAATATCCAATGAAACTTGGTGTCCTCGTTTTTTCAACTCGCCTATGGTTTGAATGGCTACGTCCATACCTTTTTTCTCCGTTAAACGTCCGATAGAAAGGAATTTCATGGGTTCACCGATGGGAGCTAATGAAACGAGGCTATATTCTTTCAAATCGATACCCATATGATGGACACGAATTTTGTTAGAGTCAGCGCCAATTTGTAGAAGTTTATCGGCAAATAACTCGCTCACAGGTAGTAATTCGATATCTGAACGAAAAAGTGTATCATAGACGTCACTACCACGATTCTCTATGAAAGAGGTAATATCATGACCGTGGAAAAAAACCGCTGTTTTCTCTGGGAGTAATCCTTGATCTTTCAGAAAAGCTGCGACACTTCCATTGGGACCATAGTGGCAAATGACTGCATCATGTTGTTCTTTTTCGATAAAGTAAGGAAGAGCATATAGAAAACGTGTTGTAAAAATCATTTTTCCATATTTTTTATAATTTAAGGCGTTAAAAACTGCTTTTGGTGAACGCCATACTTGCTTCAAAAATATCTTCATACCACCAGCTAAACGTTTTGACTTGCTCGCTGGGAAGTTTAAGAAATGGGTTTTCTCAAGTAAACTGTATTCAGATACTTGTGCATGATCTGTTATATTATCAACTTTATTCCAAGATAAGATTTCAACATCTATACCTCTATCGATAAAACCTGTAATCTGGTTTAAAATGAATGTTTCGGATAGCTTAGGAAATGAAGAGATTAGAAATAGTACTTTCACGTTTGATTCATCCTCTATTAGTTTTATTTTTAACGATTATTTAGTAATGTTTTAACGTACTTTCTTTGCGTCAGTAGGACACATATGCCATAAATCATTATCCCAACACCGATATAAATAACCAGGTTGATGATTGTATTGAAATGAACGACTTGCATAGTGCCCCAAATTCCGGCACACATAACTAGCGAATTAACAATAGTGAGCACATGCTGCTTTATCATCTCACCATTTTTCCCGAGTAGCCCGATTTTTTTGCGCAAATCTCTATAGCCAAGTATCGTTGACAGTATGGCTGCAAGTAACGGAGACAGCATGATTGCGTAGACTCCAATCCAAAATGAGCCTGCGGATAAGAATATGATTTGGATAATAATTACAATCAATGAATTTTTGACAGGCGTTTTTGTATCACCCATCGCGTAAAATGCTTTAAAAATAAACTCTCGAATGACAACGAACGGCAGAGCCAAACTTAGAAAAATCAGAAACTGCCATACTATAATAGTAGAATCATGTGTGAAATTACCTCGTTCGAACAGTACCTGAATGACTAAGCCGCCGAGCATAATCATGCCGCTAATCATTGGTATTACAAGCATATTTGAGCCATTTATAAAGAGAACTAGTTTCTTTTTTGCCTCGTCAATGCTTCTATTAAAACTGCGCGTTAATGTTGGATAGAGCATCGAGATTAAATTTATAATAATCAACGTCTGCATGATACTAATAATTTGGTTCGCGTAAACCATCGTTGAGATGTAACCTTCTCCGAAAAAACGAGCCAATATATTAGGTAACAATACGGTGACTTGGTAAATAACAGAATTGAGCGTTACCGGAACCGTCAATCGCATGAGTTTGCGAAATTCTGCATCGGCCCATTTGAATTTTGCCTGGTATTTATATTTCTTATTTTTGTTACTAAAAATCAAGCCGATACATTCTACAACATAAGATAAGCCAATACATATCGCAGCTTCCATAATACTTAAGTTTGGTGTAATAATAATATAAATATAGCTGAGTATCGCTGAAATCACCGCTACAATTTTGATAATGATAAACTTACCGTCCATTTGTAGAAAAGCTGTTTGAATCGATGAAATAAGCCTCGTATACTGAGCGATTCCTAAAATAAAAGTCAGCAGGAACGTTAATTCTTGAAAAGTGAGTCCTTGATTCGAATTTCCTGCAAAGAAATAAATACTACCGATGATAAAGTAGGTTAACAAGAGGAGATACGTGATAGACATAATCGCTGTGATATAGGTGTTTAGTATATTTCTATCTTCTATACCATCTTTCATCTTCGCTAAAAATGGAATCAGAACCGTTGCAACAGATGGCCCCATAATGTTGACCAGACAAACCATCGCTGTATTGGCAAAATTAAAAGCATCCATATCATTGCTTATCCCGAAGTTGGTGGCTAGTGCGGTCGTCCTTAACAAGGAGATAACTTGGACGACCATCGTAAGGACGATAATAATAGAAAAAGTTTGATAGAATCTAATTTTCTTCAATAGTGTGTACTGGAACTTGCTTTCTCATCGCCTGTTCGCCTTCCTTCATTATCTTAATGCCCTACTTCAATCCACCGGTCCCATTAGAAGTCCCAATCACAACATAAGGCGGTGTTACTCTGTTTAAAACGACATCGTTCTCATTACCAATAATTCCGCCCGCTACAGCTGTTTGATCTAACCATTTTATTTTTCCGCGAATTTTGCTAAAAAAGTAATCTTCTGTTTTCAAATCTAAAATAGCTGTACCGATCTTTGCTTGAATATCTACGCGATATAAGGCACGCTCTGATAACAGGATTTCGTCGATAAACTGCTCTGAAAAATTGTTTAAACCCATATCTAGCGCAAAACCATCAGCCTGTAAATAGTCCAACCACGTTTCATCTAAAATCTTTTGGGCCGATATGGCAGATATCAATACATCCACCTTTCCAGTCTTATTTTCATGAAAAACTTGAATGGGCCACGGTGTATAAGCTGGTAAAATATCGTTCAGAACTTGCACAATTCGAGTTACTTTCGAAACATCTCCGCCAGAAAGTGTGACATACATGCCTAGTTCAGCAAGCTTCAAAGCCGTTTTTGTAGCCAAGTTACCTGTTCCATATATCATGACCGTGCGTTGATCGAAATTGTTCTGCAGTTCTTTGATAATAATGCTCGTAGCCGCATCAACTGTGATATCATTGGCCTTCAATGGATGAACCGCCGAGTCATGACACGTCTCGCTTGCGATCTCCCACAAATTAATTGCTTGTTTTCGCTCCACATCGATAAAAATATGAGGAATGACGCCATCTACCAGTTGTAAAACCGCAACAACGAATTCCTCCGTGCTTACTTGAATATTTAAAATAGATCCTTCTGAACTTAAGCGATCTGGCAACATTTGATTTGTATTGGTCTTATTAGCCGTAGATGTCAGAATCATGTATTCGTAGTCTGTTAAATTTTTTTGTTTTAAGCGAATCAATGCTTCCATATTTTCTTCACATCGTTTCTTGTAACGCGTTGTGCGTATTAGCTAGTGTTAGTAGTAGACTGCGTAAAGTTTCGTGCTCAATCGTTGTATATGTTTCCATCAGATGTTTGATACTATCTAGCTCTGCGATACTCGTATAATAATTTCCTTCATACATTTTGTCAGTCACTTTACTTGAAAGCTCCTCTTGGTTAAATAACTCTTCTTCCATTTTCTCACCTGGACGAACACCAACATATTTAATGCTGATATCACGTTTATTTTTACCAGAAAGCTCGATTAGTTGATCCACCATACCTGAAAGGCCAAGTTGTTCACCCATATCTAACACGAAAATAGCATTTTTTCGTTTAAGCATACTTGCTGAAATAACGAGTTTGCTTGCCTCCGGGATTGTCATGAAATAGCGCTTCATTTCTGGATTCGTTATCGTAAGTGGTACTCCCTGATGAATTTGTGCCCATAGCTTTGGAAAGACGCTACCTCGACTACCTAATACGTTACCGAAGCGAACAACATTACAAACAGTCCGACTTGTCATGTCATTCTCAAGTGTTAATTTCTCTGCTAATCGCTTACTAGCGCCCATTATGTTTCTAGGGTTAACAGCCTTGTCTGTTGATACCATCACAAATTCTTCCGCCGCGTTTTGTTTGCTGGCTTGGATGACGTTGTATGTGCCGATAATATTATTTTTGACAGCTTCATAAATGTTATTCTCCATCAAAGGAACATGTTTATGCGCCGCTGCTTGATATACAATGTGTGGTTTGTGTTGCTTAAAAACCTGCGTCATACGTAATTCATCTCGAATATCTGCAATCACTGGTACAATTTCAACATCATAAGACTTGATCATTTTTTCTTGCTGTAACTCACTATCAATTTGGTAAATGCTACCCTCACCATGACCCAATAAAATAATTTTCTCAGGCTGACAATTAAAAATTTGATGGGCTATTTCAGAACCAATTGATCCGCCTGCGCCTGTAATAAGAACCGTTTTTTGACGAATCTTCCTTTTTATGTCATTGTAATCTAGCTGAAATTCCGATCTATCTTGAATCAAATCTTTGTAGTCCAATTCTGGAATGGCTACTTTTTGACTTTCTCTCGTCGAAAACACGGATGGAAGAACAAATAAAGTAACATCATAATCCCTTAACTCATCGATAATCTTGCTTTGCGTCATCGTGTCCAATGTTGGAATCGCTAGGATAACATGCTTGATATCTTCATTCGTTATAGCCTTGCTTAAGTCAGCTAAATTCCCTTTCACAGGAATCCCATATAAATCCAAACCAACTTTATGACTAGCATCATCTAAAATAACAACTGGCTGGTAGCGACTATTTTTAGTTGTCTGCAGTTGCTCGATAACAAATTTCCCTCCAGCTCCTGCACCAATAATTAATGTCCTCATCATTTTCATATTCGCTCCTCCTCGTGTATTTAACGGAATGTAAGTTCTTTATCCCATTCTAAATTGAATGTATATAACTCTTGCAAGCCTTGTCGTAATGTATATTTTGCTTTCCAGTTTAATTCTTCTGTCGCAATTTTTGTATCTAGTATTGACCTTCTAATATCGCCCGGCCGCGGTCCAATAATTTCAATCGGTGCTGATTTATCAAATATATCAAGCACCTGTTCGTAAACATCTAGAATAGAAATCTCCGTTCCCGAACCAATATTAACAACTTTATTTAACGGCTTTTGAGTCGCCAATTTATTAGCTTCTACTACATCCGCTACGTAAATATAATCGCGCGTACAACCTCTTGGCATGTCTGGGTATGCCATCAGTATCGATTTTTTATTTTCGTTTAGGTTCTTCAAAAAAATAGGAACTACACCGCTCTCTCCATCAGGAACTTGCTTCGGCCCAAATACATTAGCATAACGTAAAACGGTATAATTGAAATCATATTTTTCGCTGTACATATTAATATATTGTTCCCCCGCGTATTTCGTTAGCGCATAAGGAGAAATAAGTTGTGGTGTGTCTTTTTCTGCTGATCGCTCGTCACCTTCTAATTTTTTCGAAAGTGCACCGCCTGATGATGCAAATACTAATGTTTCGATGGGGTATTTTTGAACCAGCGCTAGCAATTGCAGTAATCCACCGATGTTTGTATCTAGATCATATATTGGATTTTCGAGTGAGTATGGTACGGATTTTTGCGCCGCGTGATGATTAACTACTTGTGGTCTGAACTTGACGAACAAGGCTTCCATTTCCGTTTTATTACTTATATCTACTTTATAAAAGTGAAATTCCGGATGATTCATTAAGTCAGCAATATTTGCTTCTTTTCCTGAAATCAGATTATCGACACAGATTGTTTGATATCCTTCAGCCAAGTACATTTTGCAAATATGTGAGCCAATGAATCCCGCTCCACCTGTTACTAAAACTGTTTTTTTCACGGTGTATCACTCCAATGATTTATTTTTTTGTTTGGTATCTCATCTAAGTAGCTCAGTGTTTTTAGTGTCGTTGTTTTTTGAACACCCTAAGTATAACGCTTCTCAATTGATACATCTTTCTGCCCTTTGTTACTGTCCAAGCAACTTCTGCGCCTGATTATTCCTCTAGGTGCACATTAAAATGTCCATTATTTCATATAGGCTGCTTTTTTATAGAATAATGAACATTTAATGAACAAAGAAAGTGGTATCTTTTACGAGAAATTATTCATCTATTGGAATGCATCGTTGCTTATTGTTCTCCGCGGACAACATCTGTTTTCGTAATCGATCTAGCCAATTTATTCACGGCACTTTTCTCACTACTTTTGACCTTTACCACTGCTGGCGTTCCAATCGCGATACTATGCTCCGGTACATCTTTTAAAACAGTCGCGTTGGCAGCAATAATAGTATGTGAGCCAATCTTCTTTCCTTGTGTAATAACCGAGCCTGCTCCTACAAACACCTGATTTTGAATGGCTACATTGCCTGATATGGTGGTGTTAGCGGCAATCAATACACAATCTGCAACCCGTGTTTCGTATTCCAATGTTGCACCAGCTAAAATAAAAGTATGATTCCCAATCGTTCCTTGGTGCATCACCGTCGCATTTGCCGATACATAGACACCATATCCAACATGTGTAGAAGGATCCACATACGCGTAAGGATGAATAACTGTCGCGTAACGTTCTTCTTGAAAGCCCAGACTTTGGGCCACTTCAAATTTATTTTCTGGATCTCCAATCGCAATAATAAAGGCGGTATTTTCATCTTGGTAAAGTGATGCAGCTAGCGAAATAGGTCCGCGGTTGATGCCGTCTTCCAAAAACAATGACGCATACTGCTCGTCTAGGAATCCCCAGACAGAAAATCCTAAATCATATTGCTCAATGACATTGCGAATCATTCTTCCCTGGGATCCGCTCCCAATAATAACAAGTTTCTTTCTAGCCTCTGTATCTCTCTGCCGAAACAAATCCATCCTGACTAACGCCTTCTTTCTTAATAATCACTTTGATAGTTAGCAAAATAATTTTTATGTCAAAAAGTAAGGAATATTGCGTTACGTACGTAACATCCATTCGGAATTTCGTTTTCCAATCAATTTCATTTCTTCCATTCACTTGTGCCCAGCCTGTTATTCCAGGTTTCATGTCTAATCGTTTACGCTCTTCTTCCGTGTACAGATTGTTATATTCAAGCAATAGCGGCCTTGGTCCCACAAGACTCATGTCCCCTTTTACAACATTTATTAATTGCGGTAATTCATCAACACTCGTTTTTCGCAAGAGACTCCCTACCCGCGTGAGCCTCTGTTCATCTGGTAATAGATTTCCTTCATCGTCATATAATTCTTTCATTGATTTAAATTTATAGAATCGGAATGCTTTCCCGTGAAGTCCCGGTCTTCGTGACATGTAAATCGGATTTCCTTTGTAATAAATGGCAAGCACTAGTGTCAATACAGCCATCGGAATACATAGAATAACGATGGCTATGGCAGCTACGATGGTGTCAGTGACTGTTTTAATTATCAACATAACTTTTTAACCTCACCCTCAAATATATACTGGTTCATTGATTTCTAGCGCGCCAGTCCCAACGGAATAGTAGCTAACACCAGCATGCTTCATTTCCAACTTATCAAATACTAATCGCCCGTCCAACACAACTGGATGTTTCATTTGCGATGTGAACTCTGCCAATTGGATGTTCTTAATTTCATTCCACTCTGTCACAACCAATGCCGCGTCCGCTTGATACAAAACGTCAGAAACGGTATCAGCAACATGAATCGCGTTTCCAAATACAGCCTTCATATTGGCAGCAGCAACCGGATCGAAAATAGATACTTCAGCTCCACAACGTAAAAGTTCTTCAATAATAACCTCAGATGCCGCTTCCCTAATGTCGTCTGTTTCTGGTTTAAAGGCCACTCCTAAAAGAGCAATTTGCTTACCAGCTAAGTCACTATAATGTGATTTTAGAACCTCTACTAACTTCAACTGTTGCACTTTATTGGCATCAATCACAGACTGTATCAACCCGAAATCATAACCGACATTTTTAGCAATATGATTCAGCGCCAACGTATCTTTCGGGAAACAAGAACCGCCATATCCGATACCTGCTTGTAAAAAGGCACCTCCAATTCGACTATCCATTCCCATACCTGCACTGATTTCGCGAATATCGCCACCAGTTTTTTCACAAATATTAGCAATTTCATTAATAAAGCTGATTTTGGTGGCTAAAAAGGCGTTCGATGCATACTTAATCATTTCAGCACTTTCCAGAGCCGTTTTAAAAATTGGGATATGAAAGCCTTGATTTATCCCTTCTAGTTTGTCAAGTGCTTCCTCATCATCTGCACCAAGCACAATCCGATCGCCGTGGAACACGTCATGTACAGCCACACCTTCTCTTAAAAATTCAGGATTGGAAACAATCGAGATTTTGTAAGGCGTTTGATTTTGTATAAACTCTTTCAAATAACGATTTGTTCCAACCGGTACCGTACTCTTCACAACAACTACCGTATCTTGAACAATCGATTGGGCAATGTTTGCCGCTGCCTCTTCGATATAATCGAGATTCGCTGATCCATCTTGTTTTTGGGGTGTACCAACTGCTAGATAAACAACCGAACTATTCGCTACAGCCATTTTTAAATCCGTACTGAATGAAAGTCTACCCGCTTGGATGTTCTTCTCGATTAAAGCTTCAATGCCTGGTTCATAAATCGGTGAAATAGCTTGCTTCAACTTTGCTACTTTATTCGTATCTATATCAATGCAACAAATGTCATGCCCTATTTCTGCCAGCGCCACACCTGTAACTAATCCAACATATCCTGTACCAATAACTACTATATTCACGATAATTTGCTCCTCTCAAGCGATCCAACCAAAATTTGTTCTACCTTATTTGCAAGCTTTTCCGCGCTGTAATGTTCTTCTGCAATCTGCCTTATTCTCGGTTGTAACTCTGCTAATGATTCCCGTTGCTGTTCTAAATCTATGAGTAAATTCGCCAAATCTTGTGGTTTTTCTGGATTAACATAATGTCCAATGCCATAATTCTCAACAATATCTTTTGTCCAACCATCCGAATTCACAATAATTGGCTTACCTGCTGCCATTGAATCAAAGAATTTATTCGGTGAGTTGGTTGCCAGAATTGGTAACGGCTTGAAACATGTCATCGTAATATGGGCTAAACTCGTAATCATCGGAACATCACTACGCGGAACATGCCCTAAGAAAACAACATTTGTTAACTTATGTTGGATACAATATGCTTCCAATCTTGGCTTGCTTTTCCCATCGCCGCCAATCACAATTCTGATATCTTCCTGATTCTTCTCTTTTAGTATTTTCGCTGCCTCTACTAGATAATCCAATCCGTTAGCCTCGCCCATTGCACCTAGATGTAATAGAAGGAACTTGTTTTTTAACTGGAATTTCTCGAGCCATACTTGTTGCTCGTTCGTATAATCTTTTTCTAGATCAAACAGATTTAGATCTGATAAATTGGATACCATCGTAATCTTATTTGGATCTATACCGGTTTCGATAATTCCCTCTGTCATACCTGGGGATAAACTGATAATATGATCTGCTTTTTGGTAAACTTTTGATTCTAATTTGCTGAGTCTATTTAAAATAAAATTAGATTTGATAGCTTCCATTTGTTTTGGAGCTTCTGGCCATAAATCTCTAACTTCAAATACGAAGGGAATTTTCAATTTCTTTTGTAATCGCAGTGTTGGTATCGCGATAGTTAGTGGTGTCGACGTGGAGAACATGATATCCATCCCTGTCAACTTCTTACCAATTTTGTATGCTTGTTGCATGTAAGAAAAGAAAGACCATCCTCTTTTTACTAATCCCATGTAGTTAGAATAGTCGTTTTTGATTGCTATGACTTCAATGCCATCTATCCGATAATACTTCACATTTTTTTCTTCTTTATATGGTGTATCTCCAGCTAAAAATGTATCTGTTGTAAGCATGCATACTTCGTGGCCTTTTTCGATAAGCTTCTTTGCAAACTCATAAGATCTCGTTGCTGTATGAGAATTACGTGTAGCAAAATATTGATGAAGATATAATATTTTCAATAGCTCAACGCTCCTTATTTCTTATCTTGTGGAACAATAATATCCCATGCAGCACGTTCTTTATTGCTAAGCGGTTGATACATCAATTTAAATTCGTTATAATCTTTTGGAATTTCATAGTAGCCATCGCCTTCTGAAGTTGCACCTGGCTTAATTGCATCTGCGTAGTTGATACCACTACCCATGTAATAGTAATTCTCGCCAATATTAATAATGAAATCATTAGCTGCTACTGTGAAATCTTTATCTGATTTATTTTTAATCTTGTAGTGGATTTTAACTATCTTATTTCCTTTTTTATTTTCTTCCGGTGATACTTCATTACTTACTTTTGTCGGTGTAATTTCCAATTGTTTTGTTGTTTTCATCTTGTTAAGGTCTGCTTGATCTTTTTTTGTTGTTTCTGTTTGCTTTGCGGCTTGTGATGACGAATCATTCGTATTGCCACACCCCGTCAAAAGAAGTGCCGAACAAGTTAAGATTGCTGCTGTATTTGTAATTTTAGTTAATTTTTTCATGGTCTAGTCCTTTCGCTGCTTCACACTCTTACAATCAGTTAAAGCATTCCTGTTTTTAGTGTTTCTATTTAATAGAATGAACTGCTTTGATTTAATAACACAGAACTTCTCATTCTCCAGCATTTTGCAAATTTGAGACATCGAATTCATACTTAAGTTCGCATAGTTGGCAATGTCTTTTCTTGTAAAACATCCCGGTATCTTTATCCCATCATCATCTTGATATCCGTACTTCTCGGCGATATCAATCAGAATGTTTTTTAGTCTTGTCTTTCCAATTTGGCGCATCAACATATATTTTTCTGCCACTAGGATATTATAATTTTGATTATTCAAATACAGAAAAAGCCACCCTTCTTGCATGTTAAATATATTGTTTAACACATCCTGTTTTGAAAATGTGTATATAATAGTTTTTGTGATTGTCCTAACATTATATTTACTCGCCTTCGGTATAAAAATATCATTCATCCCAAGAATGTCACCTTCACTTGAGAAGGATATAATCTGATCTTCATATTCATAGGCAACAATTCCTTTCTCTAGAAAATGAATATGCTCATCTAAAATATGCGCTGAGTTTAGCTCTGTATTTTTAGGGATTTCCATTTTCTTGTATGCTACTCTATAGACAGGATCTTCTTTCAGAAGTTCAAGTAATCGATTGGCGTTAAACCTTCCTTCCACAGTCTCTCGATTATATAGCTCAGCGAAAAGTGTGCTCATGTATACTACTTCCTTCCAAAAACTTTAGAAAACTTTGGTTATAATAATTGGCTTCAGAGATATCACGCCTTGTTTTTTAAATTTACTTAATATTAGATTGACGTACTCACGACTTGAGTTACTAAGTTTAGCTATTATCTCTTGGGTAATACAATTCGGCAAAGCACCTGAATTGTTTGATGTAATACACCAAGCTATCACTTCGAATACTCGTTGCTCTGCCGGTAGCAACATCCAGTACGATTTAATTTGCAGTAATTGCTTAAACATCTCTTGTTGGGATCTGATATGATACTTCTCAGATGATCTTGACATATTTTCAAGTAACCGATTTAAAAAAACTTTATTAACCAGTATAATTCTGCACTCCGATAAAGCTGTCAATGATTTCTCTGCATTTTTATCAATAGAGAGCCATTCTAGATCACATGATTGATTCTTAAATAGAAGAAACGCATTTAGTATACTCTTTTCTTTGGTAGGAATAGCTATCTTCTCTTCAAAATATACAATTCCTTTCATATTGAACAAATATACATCAGACTTACTGGAGAAATCCCATATGCTTTCGCCCTTTCTAACATCCATCACTCGGATATTATTAGAATGCTGATTATTGTCATGATATTGTGTAAGAATTTGTTGTAGATTAATATCTTTTTCTAATGTAGCCATGAAGCTCACCTCTCTTAGTTTTATCCAGTGCCATATCTGTATGTTATCACTGAATACTTTTAAAAAAAATACAATACTTCTTGTTTATGGGCACTAATATTGTACATTGTGTTACATTATTGTCTTAAATGCATTTTTTGACTATTTTTCTTACTAATGTTACTACCATCATCCAAGTTAACCGGAGTGACGCATGCCTTGAGTAAATTCATATACAGGAAAGTAACTTATATGTTATTCTAAAGCTAACTACTCAACGGTTTTATTAGCTACGTTGTTTTTCTAACACCATTAGTATAACGCCTCAATTAAAATACTTCTTACACCTATCTATTACTCCAATGGCTGTTTTCTATCGATTTTATTCCTCTAGATTCACATAAAAATGTCTATTATGTTATATTTACGCTTCTTTTTTGATAATCATGAACAATTTAATAACAACGCTACTAGTATTCTTTTTATGAAATCAGTAATCTAGATGAACATACATAGGATAAATATTCTGTTTGCACAACATTCTTATTAGAGGGGGCGGCACCATGTATCTAAAAGAAACTATCGATAATTTTGCAACGAGTTCCAATATCTTAAAACTGCTAAAAAAAGACGCGCAATTTAATCATCACTGTATAGAAGAGAAATTCCCAATGGGTCAAGAACTATTATTCGGGAAAAGAAGAGAACACTTCTACTTAATTGAAAGTGGCTATGTCAAATATACGTATGAAGGTCAAACTGGGAAAAAATTCAGCTTTTTTATTCGCTCTGGAAGTTTTCCCTTTCTACCTCTGTACGAGGAAGATATCCCCACCAAATCGCGTCTTGAAGCATTGACAGATGTTGTTTGGTGGAAAATTGATTTTTCTTTCTTCAAACAAACCCTGTTGCTTGAAGATCCTAGAAATTATATTTTATTAAGCTACCTCGCACGTACTCGTAGGGAAATGTATGGAGTAGCTGTGAAAGACCGCCTCAATTCAAAGGAACGGATTTATTTTAGTTTGCTAACCCTGATTGATTTTGGTTTTCATGTAGATACTAATGTGGTTGAATTACCTGTTTTCCTCACTTATGAACGCTTAGCTGAACTTTCTAATACTTCTAAAGGCTACACCTCAAAAGTTTTACTCGGCTTGCGGGAAGATAAAATTTTGATATCTAATAAGAAACCTTGGATTATTTCTGATATCATAAAGCTGAAAGAATTATTGGGCGCGGATAGCTTACCAGAGCCATTTTAAAGACTCTTATTGATTAGAAAGAAGATAATAAAGAGTTAATGTTTGCATTATCAAAGAAAGCATGGTATATTTAACTAGACTTATTTTTGTTGGTGAAGAAATGATTAGTGAATAACTTTCCACTTCGTACCGCTAAGCAGGAATAGTAATATTATGTGCCAGTGTGCACGAGGAGGAATTTAGATATGGAAACAGGTACAGTAAAATGGTTTAACGGCGAAAAAGGTTTTGGTTTTATCGAACGCGAAAACGGTGACGATGTATTCGTACATTTCAGCGCTATCCAAGGTGAAGGCTTCAAATCTTTAGACGAAGGCCAAAAAGTTACTTTTGACGTAGAAGAAGGTCAACGTGGACCTCAAGCTGCTAACGTTGAAAAAGCGTAATTTTAGCTGATGAAAGAGACTCACTTTTGTGAGTCTCTTTTTTTGCAAAACGAAATGAGGTATTTCCAATGGAAATACCTCATTTCGTTTATTTATTTTTAAACAACGTCGGTTTGGAATAACCTTTTCCACTTACCAAATCATACTCAATTAGTTTATAATCCTCTAGATATTCTTTAGCTTTCGGAGATAATTGATCTTCAATGATGGTTTGGTTTTCGCCGTTAATTAAGACATTTTTCTCTAAACCTTGAACTTCTTTGCTCATTTCTGTTAGCAGCGCGTAGTATGGCGAAACTTTACTGTCTGTTAGCTCCAACATTTTGGGAACAAAGTAAATGGGGCTGATTGTACCGTAATCTTTTTTCGGTAAATCGAAATTGGCATACATGAATAATGGTGTTTCATGCATCGTTCGTTCTGTATTCTGGTTGACTATTTCTTCTGGGAACACGCTCGGCAGATGATCTCCCCAGAAAACGACCATTGTTTTTTCTTTCATATCATCGAGCTCTGTCACGAAGTCTTTCAGAGCGTCATCAGAGTATTTTATTCCTTGGATGTAAGATTCTACAGTCTGTTTATTTTTTTCTGGTATGCCCTCGACACCTATCGTATTGATATATTTATCCCAGTATGTCATGTGATTTTGCATGGTGACAAGGTGGATAAAGGTCGATGTTTTATTTGCTTTTAGCTGGTCTAATGTTTCTTGAAAAGCGGATGCGTCTGAGATATATTCGCTGTCATCTAGTGTTTCTGTATGCTTCATTTCGTCTCGACTGATGAATTTATTGAATTCAAGAGCGTTATATACATCTGTACGCCTATAAAAAGATGGTTTAAATGGATGAATCGCGATTGTTTCATAGTTGTTTTGTTTTAACGAACTCACCAAGGATGGAAAATTTTCTTTTTGATAAAGGAACATCTGGTATGGTGATGTGATTTGTGGGTTGATATTGTACATAGAAAGTCCTGTCAAAGCTTCGAATTCGATGTTAGCTGTGCCACCACCGTATCCTTGCGATAGACTGTATCCGGACGGGTATTTCTCCATAATTTTGCGGGTTTCTGGAATTGGATCTGATGAAGTTGTTACGCCGTGTAATCGCGTTGGGTCACTGAAACTTTCGCTCATAACGTAGACGATATTGACGTCATCCATCGGTTTGTTTTTGCGTGTTGCATTGATTTGGTCTGCGAGTTTGCTGTATTTTTCCGTGATATCTTTAATATGCGATTCGGTGTAATTAACTGGTTTATCCATAATATTTGCTGTGGCGCTATATATGAGACCCCCAACGAAACCATATTGTTGATAGCTTTCTTTCGGGTCAACGTCTTTCCATTGGGCATCGATGTTGTACGCCTTTCTGAGCCAATTATCGGAGCTTTGAAAGTTAGTGAGAGAGAACAGGAGAACTCCGCTAAAAACGAGCCCTGCTGCGCGAATAATAAGTGTCTTCTGGTCCCAGTATTTGAAATCGCGGCCGTAGTATTTAGCTGAAATTTTGCGGGAGTAGCGGTCGAGTATCCAGGCGATGGCGATGATGACTGCGATTCCGAGGAATAGGAGTACGACGAGCCATGTGGAGAGCATGGAGAGCATGAAACGCCATTGTGTGATCATTTCGAATTCCTGTGGGTAAAGCGGTTCGCCACGTTCCAGGAATTTCTGATTGTTCGCGAAGGCTACAACGATGGAGGTACCAACAAAAATGGTGCTACTTGCCCATACGTTTCCGATGAGCGAAATTAGAAATAAGTATACTAGCATGAGAACTAAAATTCCGAGTAAAAATGGAATCGGATATGTCTTGATCATTTCGAAAGTAGCAGATAAGTTGAAGCCACTAAGCGATGCATCTAGTAAAATGTGCAAAATAACGGATAGGACGAGCCCAAGACCTAGTGTTCTGAGTGACCTAACTAGATATGGATGCTTTGGTTGTTTCCTCTTTTCTGGTGCTATCATAATAAAAAATCTCCTCTGTAGCCTAAAAGCTATGTTTTTCCGTTTTCATCTTTCTTACGTATTATACTATAGTGAAAAATAGAGTACAAACGCCACGAGTAAGAGCAGTGAGACATGCCTCACTGCTCTTACTCTATATCAAAAAGCGATATTTCTTATTGATGGCACTTGGGATACCACAATTATTGGGGTAATACCGCCTGATGATCCCCTTTTATTTGCTTGCTGTAATGACCGAATCTTCCATGGCTTTCAGCAAACGCGTTACCCTTTTTTTCCTCAAAAATGCGAAAATGGTACCTACCACCATATTGTTCATTTTCTGCATCCATTTCTCAGCTTCAATTTCTTCCTTATATGTGACTTCACAGACATGATCACTAATTTCTGTGACCGTATACGTTGTCCGGTGAAGGTTTACACGACTCGTTGTTTCGAATTGATACACGTTTGGAAATTGAAACTCGGTAATCTTGGTTTCAACTGCGGCGCCATTGGACATCGTTCTGCGATACTTCAGCCCTTTTAGCTTTTGCATCGGCAGATTTTTTCCGGTCGCTTGCTTGACGTCATAAATAACAGATTTTGCAATCGTATGAAAACATTCTTTTTGCGAGATGTATAATTTTTTGGAAACGTTCATAACGCCATCTCCCTTTTATGAATTCTTGTCTTTCTTCTTTTTCAGGAAAACCATGAGGCCCCCGAGAACAACCACTAAAATTCCAGTAAACATCATTGGCAAATTAGTCGAGTTACCGCCCAGCGTTGGACTGAACACGATAATAATTAAACCAAGGCTCATTATAAATAGTCCGTTTGCAGCACTTTTCATCATTACTCCACAGTAACCTGGAAGTAGAGAACGGCGCCAATATCCGTTGCTTTCATAACATCCTTCGCGATTCTAACCGCAGCTTCTTCATCCTCAGCAGTCGTTTCGAAGTATAATTTAATTCCTTTTTCGTCCACCTTTTTAAAAGTGACACCATTTTCATTATAATTCTCCAATGTTTCTACAAAAAAATCTCGTTTCATAGGACTACTAATTACGATCATTTTCATTACCTCCTTCTACGTATTACCTTTATTATACTTTTCGGTGTGTGGAGTGTAAAGAATCAACTAAACACGATTTCACATAATGGTGAAGTTTTCGATTGCCTCCTAATAAATCGGCGACAAGCGCTCAATTAGCGTAAAGTCCAAATTCAGGCTCTTCGTTCAAAAAACGATTCCCTAACTCCGACTTAACTAGAGTCATATCTCAAACCCACTAAAAATTAAAAGTTCCACATCCCGGTCCTGACTCCCCGTCAAAACCGGTCCGTGTCACCAAACCTCAGCGGGACGACAACTGCTTAGTTCCTAGGCAAAAGCGAGCACCGAAGCGGAATGTACGACTGTACACGAGCATCGGAGCGGAGCTTTTAACGACGGAAATGAGCGGTTGTCGTTCCGCTGAAGACTTATTCTTTCATTTCTTCTTCAGGTATACCAACCTTATTCGCTGTAATAACGAATGGTACCCATATTATGAAGGCTATGGCCATGTTTATGAGCGATATGACAGGTGCCATCCAATCTCCTCCGGTTGCGAGGAATGAGTTGAGTAGCGGTGGCATTACCCATACCACGGCGATTTTAACTGGTGCAACGAGTCCCCATACAGTTGCAAAGTAAGCGACTGTTACCATGATCATTGGTGCAATGATGAATGGAATTAGATAGATTGAGTTAAGCACGATCGGTAGACCGAACATGATTGGCTCATTGATATTGAAGATACCAGGCCCGAGTGATAGTTTTGCAACGGTTCTCGAGTCCGCTCGTTTAGAGAACATGAGTAGAGCGATGATAAGTACAAGTGTACCACCTGAACCACCCATCCATACGTAAGCGTCGAAAGAACCACGAACCCATTGGTACGGAAGATCGGATCCTGCAACACCTTTTGCTGCTTCATTAATGTTGTTAAGTTGCGCTGTACCCCAAAGTGATTCTAGAACTGGAGCCAGTACGTTTGGTCCGTGAATACCGAAGAACCATAGTAATTGAACTAGGAATGTTACTAATAGTACTGCGCCATAACCTTGTGACAAGGCAAGTAGCGGTTCTTGAATTGTTTTAGAAATCCATGTGATAACGTCAAGACCTGTTAATTTAACGAATGACCAGTCGATGATCGCACAGATGTAAAGTGCTACTAATGCAGGAATAATCGCCGCGAACGCTTTACTTACTGCTGGTGGTACAGAGTCTGGCATTTTGATAGTGATGTTGGCACGCATTAATTTTGCGTAGATAATAGTAGAAATAAAACCGAATAACATTGCTGTAAACAAACCGGTACCGTTTACTTGATTTAAGTCTAGGAATCCCCAAACTGGTTGAATCATCGAAACGTCTGCTTTTGGATGCGCTGCTAAGATCGCATTTTTGATTGGATCAACAGCAACTGTTTGTGACAAGTTCATAACGAATGCTGCAAGTGAAACAAGTGCACCGGCTAAGCGGTCAACTTCATACACTTTTGATAAGTTATAACCTAATGAGACCGAGAATACTAAGGAAACGATTGCAAGGGTCGCCGCCCAAACATATCCATTTACTCCGATAAGTGGTTGCATGGCTTCGACAAATCCTGTCCAACCCCATGATGTTGGGAAATCCCTGAAAAATGCATTTAAAAGAACCGCGATTGAGCCGGCCATTGTGATAGGCATTGTTGAAATGAATGCATCACGTAACGCGACTAAATGTTTTTGCGAGCCTATTTTAGCTGCTACTGGCACGAAATACTTTTCTAAAAAATTAGTTAGTCCGTTCATAATTATCCTCCCTATTTTAAAACGATTTGTGGTTTATCGGCATTCCTCGAATAAACTCTCTAAAATGGATACCCTTTTTGCTTCGAGTTTATCGGCTTCTTTTAGCGCCTGAATGCGAACAACCTCCATGCGACCTGTGAATGGCTAGGGATGTCCTCCTCTCGTATTCAGATTAAGGTTTTATGGATTCACTTAACTATATTGCAAAAACCGTGCCAAGTTTTTAAAAGGGATAAAAAATACTGGAAGCGCTTCATATGACAGGGTTTGTTTGTGAAAGTGAAGCGTTTACACACATAATGTGCGTCTGTGTAAAGCGAAAAAGTGCTGTACACACTTGGTATGCTTGAATTTTTGTTTTATCGGTTTTGAAATAATATTTCACAAACATGCAAATACGATGAATTTTTACGGGATTTTTATTTTTATTTGTCTAATGGGTAATATCTACACATTTAAGCGCTGTCTTACTGATTATTTAACAAATCTGTCACCTTATTCTTTCTTTTATTGTGTTATGCTTTATAGGTACAAACAAAACATAAAGAGATAGGGGCGATTTGAATGAATTTGACATTAGAAGAAATGAAAGCGGTAACTCATGAATTCCATACGAACCTTAATAACAGAGATTTTGACAAGCAATTTGCGTTAGTGACAAGTGATATTGAGTTTTACAAGAACGGGGAAGTTATAAAAGGAGCCGAGAATTTTGTTGATGCACTTCGGAAAATTACTGCTTCGTTCGCAGATGCAGTAGTAACGGACCAAGAAGTTTATGCAGAAGGAAACGTTGCTGTTGTTCGTTATATTTTATCCGGCTCATTAACTGGTAGTATTACATTTCCTGATGGCACCTCTGCATCTGAAACGCACAAAGCATTTAAATACAACAGTGTAGAGTTTTTTGAATTTGATAAGGATGGTAAGGTATGTGCAATTCGCCAAGTAAATGATTCTGGCTTGACGCCTTCCACAATAGAAGCTGCTGTAAAGTAGATTTTAAGCTATCAATAAGAAGAGGCAACCAAATTCGGCTGCCTCTTCTTATTTTTTTATGCTTCTACTTTTGTGAAGAATTGTGGTAAATGTTCTTTGTGTGCTTCTAGTAATTCGTCTAGCACGGTTTGGGCAATGTCTCCGCTTGGAACTAGTGGGTTTAGCGTGAAGGCTTGGAGTGCTGTATCGTAACTGCCTGTTACTGCTGCTTCGATTGTTAATTCTTCCATTGCTTTCATCACTTGGAGTAGGCCGCGTTGTGCTGGTGGGAATTTGCCGAAATTGACTGGCTCTGCTCCGTGTGCGCGGATAACACTTGTGATTTCGATTGCGCTGTCGTAAGGAACGTCGTCGATTGCTCCGTTATTGCGTGTGGATACAACCATCATCGTGCCCTTGTTATTATAGATAGAATTGATAATTTCGCAGGCTGCATCGCTGTAGTGAGCTCCGCCGCGTTTGGATAATTCTTCTGGTTTGTGGTCTAGATTTGGGTCTTTGTAAAGTTCGAATAGGCTTTCTTCTAAGCGTTTTACAACTTGACCACGACTTCCTTCTGTTTGAAACGCTTCTAGTTCTTCTTTTAGCATGTCATCTGTCATGTAGTAATAACGGTGGTATGGACATGGCAACATTTTGAGATTGCGAACTTGCTCATATAGGAAACGCATGTTTTTGATGTTTTCTACTACTTTTTCTGGGTTGGCGTCCGGTGCGTATAAGCCGTCGATAACTTGTTCAGTTAGCTCTGTGCCATCTTTATCGAAAATACGGTGCCAGTGTAAATGGTTGATTCCTGCAAATTTGAAGAATAGGTCTTCTTCTGGTTTTTTGAGGACATCGGATGCACTTTTGATAGCGCCGATTGGAACGTTGCATAGACCGATAACTTTTTCCCATTTCCCGTAGCGAAGAACGGCTTCTGTCACCATTCCTGCTGGGTTGGTGAAGTTGATAAGCCACGCGTTTGGGCATAGTTCTTTCATATCTTCTACGATGCCAAGGATAACTGGAATCGTACGGAATGCCTTGAACATGCCACCTGCTCCGTTTGTTTCTTGTCCGATGATACCGTGACTTAATGGAATGCTTTCATCTTTAATACGTGCGTCAAGTAGTCCAACGCGGAATTGTGTTGTTACGAAATCTGCATCTTTTAGGGCTTCGCGGCGATCGAGTGTTAGGTGTACTTCACAGTCAATTCCAGCTGCTGCCACCATACGTTTTGCCATCGCGCCTACGATTTCTAATTTTTCACGGCCTGCTTCAATATCGACCAGCCATAATTCTCTGATTGGTAATTCATCAAAACGTTTAATAAATCCTTCTACTAGTTCTGGAGTATAGCTTGATCCTCCACCAATGGTAACGATTTTTACGCCTTTTTTCATTTTTACATACCTCCAAGAATTTTTGTAAAGCGGTTTCTTATTTCTGCTCGTCTTCATTGTAGTTTATGTAATGCATTACAGGTCAAGGGTTATTTGAAAACTTTTTGATTAGGGAGAAATTTACGGTATACTGGAGGGGAATGGATCGTGAGGAGTTGGATTGGATGGCAAATATTCAGGATATCGCAAAATTGGCTGGGGTTTCTGCGGCGACTGTTTCTCGGGTTGTGAGTGGGCGTGGCTATGTAAGTGATGAAACGCGGGCGCGGGTTCAGAAAATTGTGGACCAACTTGATTATGCGCCGAACCGCAATGCCGTTTCTTTGAAAAGCGGGAAAACAATGATGATCGGGATTGTGGCGATAGCGTTTGATAGTTCTATGGGCGTTTTTTTGCGTAGCTTCTCGATGGCGGCGCAAGGTGAAGGATATAATACAACGATTTTTGTGACAAATGGGGATAAGGAACGGGAACTTGAGGCGCTTGAGATGTTACGTCATAAGCAATTGGATGCGCTTGTTTTTGTGATTCGGGTAAGTCCTTGGGATGTGATTGAGAGTTATGCGAAGTACGGTCCGATTGTGACATGGGAACGGGTCGAATTGCAAAAAGTGGATTCGGTTTTTATGGATCAATATGATGGATATATGCTAGGTTTGGAGCATTTGTACGCTCGCGGATATCGGCAAATTGTGAATATTTATGGCCGGATGTCTGGGAAAAATACGCGTGGTCGGATGCGGGCTTTTGCTGATTTTTGTGAAAAGTATGGGCTTGATTCAAATGAGATGGAGCATTTTTATAATAAGGGCCGGATTACGCATGGGGAGGAGATTGCGCATTGGTGGTTGGCGCAGGATGTGAAGGCGGATGCGATTTTGTGTCCGACGGATTATTTGGCGTCAGGATTCATTGCGGAGGCGCGGCGGATTGGGATTCGAGTTCCTGAGGATGTGGCGGTTGTTGGCTTTGATGATACAAACAACGTGGCGCGATTGTTTGATATGACGACGATTCATTATCCGATTGATCTGCAAGCTGAGAATGCATTTCGGATTATTTCGAATAAGTTGGATGATAAGGATGAGCCTTTGCAGGAATTGGAATTTCGATTGGTGGCGCGAAAAACGACATGAGCGGCTGAGGCTCATGTCGTTTTTTACATTGTGATTATAGTCAAGATTAAAGCGATTATCGCAGGGATTCCTTGGGCAAAGAAAATGCGTTTGGACACGGTTGCTGCGCCGTAAAGTGCTGCGATAACGATACAGCTTAGGAAAAATGTAGCGATTTGGAGGCCGATAACTGTGTCTGGATAGAGCACGCTCCAAACAAGTCCAGCTGCTAGAAAACCATTATACAAGCCTTGATTCGCCGCGAGTTCCTTTCCATTTTCCGCTTTTTCTTTTGTCATATTGAACGTCTTCAATGTTCTTGGTTTCGTGAAGGCAAACATTTCGAAGTACATAATGTAGAAATGCAGGCATGCGACGATTAGAATAAAGATAGTTGTTAAAGTAGCCATTATTTCTTTTCCCCTTTCAAATGTTGCAGTTGTTCTAGTAATTGTAAACGATTAGTTTTTGAAGGAATGAATCGGGGCAGGAATCCTCCCACCTCGAGCAATGAATTCTGCGGATGATTTTTTATTTACTTTCATAACAGGGGCCGTTCCTAGAAGCCCGCCAAATTCGACCATATCACCCACTTTTGTTCCTTCGGCAGGAATGATTCGAACCGCTGTTGTTTTATTATTAATAACGCCAATTGCGGCTTCGTCGGCAATCATCGCCGCAATAGTTGTTGCTGGTGTGTCGCCTGGAATTGCAATCATATCAAGGCCTACGGAACAAATTGCTGTCATCGCTTCTAGTTTTTCTAGATTTAGCGAACCGTTATTGACTGCTTCGATCATGCCAATATCTTCTGAAACAGGTATGAACGCGCCACTCAATCCTCCAACGTGACCGCATGCCATAACGCCGCCTTTTTTTACAGCGTCATTTAAAAGCGCGAGTGCAGCAGTCGTTCCATGTGTCCCAACTGTTTCTAAGCCCATTTCTTCGAGGACATGTGCTACGGAATCTCCGACGGCTGGTGTTGGTGCAAGTGATAGGTCGACAATACCAAACGGGACTCCTAAGCGTTTGGATGCTTCCTGCCCAACTAATTCGCCCATCCTAGTGATTTTGAAAGCTGTTTGTTTTACCATTTCGGCAAGTTTATCGAAACTCTCACCTCTCACTTTTTCGATGGCTCGTTTCACAACTCCTGGTCCGCTGACGCCAACATTGATAACGCAGTCTGCTTCCCCAACGCCATGAAAAGCGCCTGCCATGAAGGGGTTATCTTCCACAGCGTTAGCAAATACAACCAATTTTGCACAGCCTAGTCCTTGTGTATCTACCGTCAATTCTGCAGTTTTCTTGATGACCTCGCCCATATCTCGAACGGCGTCCATATTTATTCCTGTTCGTGTGGAGCCGATATTTACAGAACTGCATACTCGTTCTGTTTGTGCCAGCGCCTCAGGTATCGACGCAATTAAAATGGTATCGCCTTTTGTATATCCTTTTTCAACTAGGGCTGAGAATCCGCCGATAAAATTGACACCTACTTTTTTCGCGGCATCATCTAGTGTTTTCGCAAAAGCAACATAATCTTTATCGGCAGAAGCTCCAGCAATAATCGCAATCGGCGTTACGGAAATTCTTTTATTGATAATCGGTATCCCGAATTCTGATTCAATTTGTTCACCGGTTTCGACTAGTTTTTCTGCATATGTAGTAATTTTTTCGTATATTTTTGTGCGTGCTTTTTCTCCGTCGCTGTCGATACAATCAAGTAATGAAATTCCCATCGTAATCGTTCTAATATCTAACTTCTCTTCTTCTATCATTCGAATGGTTTCTAAAATTTGCTTCGTTTCCATATCGCCATCCCCTTCCTATAATTTATGCATTGAGTTGAATATTTCTTCGCGTTGGATGCTTACTTTGACTTGCAAATCCGTTCCTTTTTTGGCAAGTTGCGTCTTTACTTCATCGAACGCTTTCGTTGTCGTGCTAATATCTAGCATCATCATCATCGTGAAGTAACCGTCCATAATTGTTTGCGACACGTCCAAAATATTTATTTCTAGCTGACTAAGCTCATTACTGACGCCTGCGATAATACCAACATTGTCTTTTCCAATAACCGTTAAAATTGCTTTCAAATTGACCAGCTCCTTTTTCTTTGATAGGTTCTATTATACTTCTTATCATTCTAAATTTCATTAATTTTTAGAAAATAAAATTTAAACTATGTATTATGTTTTCTTGAGTTAAGACTAAAATAGCACAAAGCGCGTGTTGTGACGGCTTTGTGCTATATGTTTATTTGATTAAACTCAACGCTGGCTGGAACGCTTCGAAGTGTATATCCGATTGGGCGTGTCCCAGCGCTAATAAGATCGCTTCAACCTCTCTCATGAACGGTACTGGTCCGCATAGATAAATGGCCGCGCCTTGTTCTACAAGCTCTGACAAATCTGCTTGAGTTACGTTTTCACCTGCAAAAAGGTGGTATCGTTCGCCTAATTTTGCTTGGAATTCTTCGGCGAAAACAGCGTACTCTTCGGATCTGACGCAATGTATCAACTGTGCTTGATTAGCTGTTTTCAAACTATCAATCATCGCTGCGATCGGCGTTATACCAATACCACCTGCGATAAATACGTGTTGATTTGCGGCTTTATCCAATTCGAAATCGCCTGCTGGAAGCGTCGCAAGAATCGTATCGCCAACTTGATAATTCTCAAAAATATGATTAGATACAACCCCAGCTGGATCCTTCTCATTTTCTTGTTTAATCGCGACTTGATAGGTTTTTCCATCAAATGCTTTCGTTAAGCTATATTGGCGATTGTGAAATAGTTCTTTTAACTTCACGCGTAACGATAAATATTGACCTGGTGTGAAATCAACTAATTCTCCGCCATCATTTCGGGCTAAATTTAATGTGAAAATATTAGGCGCGATATTTTGTTTTTCTGTAATTTTGAATTCGATAAAATCTTGATTTCGTGCGTCACCTAGTGCATCGTACATTTCTTGCTCTACTTCGATGAAAATGTCTGCGATGATGCCATATGCTGCGCCCCAAGCATCCAATATTTCTGGCGTCGCGGCGTCACCTAGATATTCTGCGATTCCTTTTAATAAGTATTCGCCGACAATCGGGTAATGTTCTGCTTTAATCGTCAAGCTGCGATGTTTATGTGCGATTGTTTTGACTTGTGGTAGCAGTACTTCTAGCTGCTCAATGTTCTCTGCTGCTAAGTAAACCGTATTCGCCAAAGCAAGCGGCTGTGTGCCGATTTCTTGGTTAGTAAGGTTGAAGTAATTAAGTAATTCAGGATGGGCCTCGAACATTTTTTTATAAAAAATCGACGTAATTTCTTTGCCGTGTTCTTTTAAAATTGGTGCTGTGGATTTGACTATTTGCTTTTGTTCTTCTGTTATCATCGTCATTCCTAATTCCCCCTAAAAAATGGTATACAACCTTTATGATACCATACTTGCCCCCGCGAATCTCTCAGGGTTTCCCCTTATTTACCTTCACGGTCGAGTTGTGTTCGGATTTCGCGCGCGATACATTCTACGGTGTAAATCGCTGGGAGTTGGGAGGTGATATCCGCTTCTTGATACATTTCTTTGTTTATATAGTAGGCAATATTCGCATCAGATAATTTCGCCATCGTCGACTTCGCGCTGTTTGTAATCGTGATAATCTTGCATTTTTGCATTTTGAGCTGGTGGATGTACTTAATAATGTCCTCATTTTCTCCTGAAACGGAAATCGCGATCATACATATTTTATCGGATAGTTTGCTGGATAGGTGGTAAAATGGGTGATTTAGTGGATCTTCAATGTGGAGCGCCAGTGTGAACAACGAGGAAAAATAGAGTGCGCCATACTCTGCGATAATTCCTGATGAGCCGATGCCAACAAATAAAACGAGTTCTGCATCGCGCAAAATTTTCGCTGACGCTGCAATATTCGCTTTAAATTCAGGTTGTGCCGTCCGTTTCAGGAAGTCGATATACGTCGTTTCGTCGGACATATCCACGTTGATTTTCGTCCGTTCCTGCGCATACATCTGCAACTTCACCCGAAACTCGGAAAAACCGCTACAATCAAACTTACGGCAAAAACGCAAAATGGTTGTGGTGCTAACGTGCGTGGCGTCTGCCAAATCACGGATACGCATGTACGTGACGGTATCCAGATTAGTCGCAATGTAATTATAAATATCCATTTCCGTATCATTCAGTTCAATCGTTTTATCTAAAAAAAGCATTTTCATGCCCCCGATCTTCATTATATGACCATTTTAGCATGAGACCCGCCGATGTGACAAGACGTTACACAAAAGGAACAATTTCCAACTTCAAAAATCCTTAACAAATACCCGCGAAATAATAGCTATTTTTTCAGTTTCAGCCTATACTATTGGAGAAGAAAGCGTTATACAAAACATAATCAAATCTAATATATATTGGAGGAAAAAATGATGTCTAAAGGTATTAAAATCGCGACAATCGGCGGTGGATCAAGTTATACTCCCGAATTAATTGAAGGTTTTATCAAACGTCAAAAGGAACTTCCAGTGCGTGAACTATGGCTTGTCGATGTGCCGGCTGGTAAGGAAAAACTCGAAATCGTTGGTAATTTAGCAAAACGGATGGTTGAAAAAGCCGGCGTGGATATGGAAATTCATTTGACAATGGACCGCGAGGAAGCATTGAAAGATGCTGATTTCGTAACGACACAATTACGTGTGGGGCAATTGGATGCGCGTGTGAAAGATGAGCGTATTCCGAACTCTCATGGCGTGGTTGGACAAGAAACAAATGGTCCTGGTGGGATGTTTAAAGCGTTCCGGACGGTTCCTGTTATTCTTGATATTTGTAAGGATATGGAGCGTCTTTGCCCGAATGCATGGTTGATTAACTTTGCGAATCCTGCGGGAATGGTGACCGAAGCCGTGTTGCGCTACAGTAATATCAATCGCGTTGTCGGTTTATGTAATGGCCCAATCGGTATTGAGAAAAACATTGCAGATATTTTAGGCGTGGATCACACAGAGATTTATGTTGAATTTGTTGGTTTGAATCACATGGTTTTCGCAAAAACGGTTTATAAAGATGGCGAAGATGTCACCGCTGAAGTTGTGACTAAAATGACAGAAGGCGAATCTGGCTCAACGCTTAAAAATATCAATGCGACTGGCTGGGATGCAACGTTCTTGCGTACTTTAAATATGATTCCAATTGATTATTTGCGTTACTACTGGCAAACGCGTACGCAGCTGGAAGATCAACAAGCCGCGTATGAAAAACATGGGACACGTGCAGAAGTTGTGAAACGTGTGGAAGCGGAACTTTTCGAACTGTATAAAGATGTGGATTTGGCGGAGAAACCGAAGCAATTGGAGCAACGTGGTGGCGCTTATTATAGTGAAGCGGCGTGTAACTTGATTAACTCGATTTACAATGATAAACGAGATATTCAAATCGTAAATACGCGTAACAATGGCGCTATTTTGGATATCGATCCTGAGTCCGCGATTGAAACGAACTGCGTGATTACGCGTCAAGGTCCGATTCCACTCGCAAGCGGTCATCTTCCTGTCGCAATTAACGGGATTATCCAGCAAATTAAGACGGTAGAGCGTTTGACTGTCGACGCTGCGGTAACTGGTGATTACGATAAAGCCTTGTTAGCTTTAACTGTGAATCCTCTCGTACCAAGCGATACGGATGCTCGTGTGTTACTTGATGAATTACTTGAAGCGCACAAAGAACATTTACCATTATTCTTTAATAATAAATAAGTTGGTTCTAGGCGAAGTGTTTTCTACAGACACCTCGCCTGTTTTTATGTCGAAAAGTACACATTATCGACATAATTTTGTTTAATTTCTAACACTTTTTAGTGCTCTTTTGCTGTATAATAAAGCTATAAGAAAACTTAGGAGTGAACACACATGTATAAAAAAATGACCACAACTGCCCTCGTTACATCCGCTCTAATGCTTGTCCTTCCTGCAAGTCTTGCCCACCATTCGGCAAAAGCGAAAACAATTCCGCATAAGAATAAACTTGCGATTTCTGGCAGTGATCGCATTAAAGGTATTTCTTTGCATGCGCACCGGTACTTCATCGAGAAGAATAGCAATTTTGACCCGATGATGCCACCGATTTCTTTGACTGCGTATGATGATGATAATCACACGGATTTAACAAATTCTATTTTCGTAACTGAAAATGATGTAGATTCTAGTAAAGTTGGAACGTATCACGTGACGTATCGCGCCATTGCTGGTGACGGTCGCTGGAAAGAGCGTCGCGTTGAAGTGAATGTCGTTGCTAGACCGATTATTGAAGTGGAAGATGCAACCATTACTCGCGGAACTTTTTTTGATTATTGGACGAATGTTTCGGCGTTTGATGAAATTGCTGGTGATATTCGAATTTTCTTACACGTAAAAAGTAGTGATTTGAATTCGGATGTTCCTGGTAAATATTTCGTAACGTATACGGCTTCGAATTTTTACGGATTAACGACGGAAAAAACAATTTATGTAACGGTAAAATAGCAAAGAGTTTGAGTATGTGTCCTAGCTAGGAACGATACTCAAACTCTTTTTTTATACTTTTTCAATCGGGGAATTCATCATCTTAAAATCTGGTGTCCCCCGTTGTTTCTTTTTTACGAAAAGTGATTTTAACAGGCTAAATAGTAGGCTAACGATGTAGGATAGGATGAAAATAATGATACTCATAAGCGGAATAGCCCACGATAGATGATGTTCTATTGGCATTATTTCGGCGAAGAATCGTGTGACATATCGCAAAATAATGAGATGCACGAAATAAATAAAGAAGATATGTGGTGTGATGCTACGTGATATTTTTTGTAGTCCTGTGCTGCGAATTTGGATTTTAGTGAATAGCATGAAGAGTGAAATCGCTGCGATGACAACAAATATCGATAGGTAATCGTAGAAGTACAGTGGTTTAAAGTTAATATCTCCAATATTCCCGATGGCCCAGTTGGTGAAAAAATAGATGGCGGCTGTGCTCATCGCAAAAATTGCGAACCAGATTACTTTTTTCAATCGGGATAGGATCGTTTTTGGTAAGCTGTAACCAAGAATGAAGTAGCCCAGGTAAAGGACGCAACTGAATAGATTGGCGATAACCACGTCGGTTCCTCGGAATGCGAAAAATGCTTCGAGTAGTCCAATCGCTAGGAAAAATAGGCCTAGAACAAAGAATGCTACTTCGCCAATGTGTTTCCTGATAAAAATGAGTAGTGGTGCTAGAATTTGTAAACCAATAAACATCGGCATGAACCAAAGATGTCTGCCGAGATTGTTTAGGAATAAGTTGTCAAATGAGCCCCATATTCCGCCGTCTTTTACGAATTGGATAAAGCCGTTCCAACCGCCTGTATCTAGATATTCAAATACTTCGTAGAGCACCATCCATATGAGTGTTGGGATGATTAGTCCTAATGTTAGTTTTTTGAAATATGTTGTTAGGTTTTTGCTTTTTCGTAGTGTGAAATAGCCGCTTAATAGTACGAATAGTGGCACAGCAGTGCGCGATATCGAATCGTAAAAATTGGCGATTGCAAAGTTTGTGTTCATTTTAGCAGCATTCCCAAGTAGATGGGTGGCGGATACGTGAATGATTATGACCATTAAAATCGATAAACATCTTAACAGATCTAGATTGTCTTTTCTCTCCATTTCGATCTTTTCTCCCTTTTCACATTTCTATATTTTGATAACGCTTAAATGTAAGGTTTTTTTCATGCATCTCTATCTTTAAGAATACTACATATTGGGAAGATACTCAATTTTTACATAAAAAACTTGCGCTGAATTAAAATCAGCACAAGTTTTTTATGTTATGCAAGGGCTAGTTTATCGATAAATATGTGAGCATTATTGTGTTCTCTGAGAACTGTTACCGGCCATTCATCGGTGACTTTTTCCTCTAATAAATGACTAATAGCGGTTTGTTTTTTCTGCCCGTTTGCAACTAGAATCGCTGTCTTTGCTTCGAGAATATGTTTCACTCCAAGCGTGATTCCTTTTGTACGGTCAACTTCTTTTGTGAAGTATTTTTGCCCGACATTTTGTGTGGTGCTGTCGAGATTGATGACGTGGGCGTAATTGTCGAAGCTGACGCCGGGTTCATTGAAGCCGAGATGACCGTTGACGCCTACGCCTAGCAAGATTAATTCGAGTCCGCCGTGTTTTTTGATAAATTGGTCTGCTGCATGGCATTCGCCTTCGAGATCTGCTGACTTGGCGTGAAAGTAGTGGTAATGGGATGGGTCGATTTTCGCTGGGCCGAATAGTTCGGTTTCTAGGTAATTCAGGCAGCTGCCTTCGTCGTCTCCATCTAAGCCTACCCACTCGTCAAGCTCTACAAAATAGGCTTTTTGCAAGTTGATTTCTCCAGCTTTATGGGCGGCAACGAGTCGGCGTAATGTGCCAACTGGTGTATCTCCTCCGGCAAAACAATAGAGGCCTTCTGGTGCTTGTTTGAAGGTTTCGATGACAAGCTCAGTCGCTGCGTCGCTCATCGTTTCGTAATCTGCTAGTACTTTCAAATTTAATGCGTTCATGTTGGTTCCATCTTCCTCTCTTTATTTATTGAATTGTGGTAAATAGGCTTGGTGCGCCTCAAGTAGCTCATCTAAAAGTTGGTGCGCAATTGCATCGCTTGGCACGAGTGGATTGATGGTCATCGCGAGTAGAGCTGTGTTGTAATCGCCTGTCACTGCGGCTTCTGCGGCTAGGCGCTCGAAAGACTTGATGGACTGGACGAGACCGTTTACTGCGATTGGAAGGGGCCCAGTGGTCAAAGGAATCGGTCCTTGACGCGTAATCACGCAGTTTACTTCGACGGCGGAATCTGGATCAATACCTGCTACCGCGCCATTGTTGCGTGTGTTGACGGTTTGGATGTCTCGCTTATCATTATAAATGGAATGGATTAAATTGCAAGCGGCTTCACTGTAATAGGCTCCTCCGCGTTGTTCGAGTTGCTTTGGTTTTTCGGCCAAATCAAGATTCTTATATAGCTCGAAAAGTTCGGTCTCGACGCGTTTCACGACTTCTGCTCGCGTTCCTTCTTTGGCAACGGCGGCTTTTTGTTCGGCGAGCATGATGGCAGTTTGGTAATAATAGCGCAGATAGCCGATTGGGACCATGCCGAGCGTGTTTAGGAATAGTGGGTCCCAGCCGACGTCTGCAATATTTTTCAGGGAGATGCCATCTTCGTTTTTTGTCATTTTTTCCATGACGGTGGATGTGACGTTTTTGCCATCGAGATAGACATTTTTCGCGAAGACCATGTGGTTTAGGCCTGCAAATTCGACATAGATGCGTGATGTGTCGACGCCGAGTTCTTTGGCAATGCCTTTTTCGATGCCGATTGGGCCGTTGCATAACCCGACTACTTTCGTGATATTGCTGTAGCGCAACACGGCTTCGGTGACCATTCCGGCTGGATTGGTGAAATTGACGAGCCAGGCGTCTGGGCATAGGCGCTCGATATCACGGCAAATGTCGAGAATGACTGGAATCGTCCGCAATCCTTTGAAAAGTCCGCCGGGGCCGTTTGTTTCTTGACCGATGACGTCGTATTTTAGCGGGATGCTTTCGTCTAGCATCCGCGCTTCGAGACGCCCCACACGAAACTGTGTTGTGACGAAATCGGCATCTTTGAGTGCTGCTTCGCGGTCCATGGTGAGGTGGATCTGGATTGGAACGCCGGCTTTTTCAACCATCCGTTTTGCCAATGCGCCTACGATTTCGAGTTTTTCACGGCCTTCTTCCACGTCAACGAGCCATAGTTCGCTAATTGGTAATTCGTCGTAGCGGTTGATAAAGCCTTCGATTAGTTCCGGTGTGTAGCTTGAGCCACCACCGATTGTTGCGATTTTCAATGATTTTTTCATGCTTTAGGACTCCCAACTTCTTCATTTGTTAAAGCTTGTTCTTCTTTATATTTTTGCGCGTCCCAGACTTTGAAAAACGGCCAGTAGATGAGCATGGCGACGAGGATATTGATGATTTGCATGATGGATCCCGAGATTTTGCCGCCAGTTGCTAAGAAACCGCTGATGATTGGCGGTGTGGTCCATGGAAGCGCGATACCGGCTGGTTTTGCGACAAGGCCGGATTCCATGCCGAAATAGGTCATAATCACGAGTAGTACTGGCGTGAGCACGAATGGAATGATGAAATACGGATTCAAAACGATTGGAACACCGAATACGATTGGTTCGCTAATATTGAATACGCTTGCTGGTCCAGAAATTTTGGCGAGCTGCTTCATTTGCTTACTTTTCGCGCGCCAGAATAGCAAGATTACGAGGCCGAGCAAAGCGCCCGTTCCACCAGGTACAATCCATAATTCGTAAAATTGCTGGGTGACAACGTTCGGTAGTTCTTTGCCGGCTTGGAATGCCGCGCGGTTTTCGTCCATGTTGGCGAGCCAAACGGGATTGGTGAATGCTCCGATAATCGCATCGCCATGTAGACCGATGCTCCAAAGCAAGGCGATGATAATAACGGTTACAATCATGCCCGGTAGCGTACTGCCGATGTAATGCATAGGGATACCGATGACTGTCGAAATAATTTCGTTGATACTTGAAAATGGTGTTAATTCAATGAGTAGACGTAAAATCCAGACGGTTGTAATCGTGATAAAGCCTGGAATCAGGGCAATAAACGATTTTCCAACGGCTTCGGGAACACCATCTGGCATTTTGATAACCCAGTTTTTCTCGAAAATAACGCGGAAAATCTCTGTGGCACCAAGGGCGACGACGATTGCGACGAACAAACCTTGACTCCCTGTAAGAATCGTTGGGATGACACCGCCAACATCGTACGCCGTTTTGCTTCCTTCTGGTGTGAAGGTCGTGATTTGCGGAATCGTTAGGATAAAACTAACAAGGGCGACCGCTCCGCTCATCAATGGATCGGCGGTTTTATATTTCTCGGCAAGCCGGTAAGCGACGCCAAAACAAGCTAAAATCGCCATAATATTGTAGGAAGCTTCCACAGGATAACCGAGCTTTACTTGCCACTGGGAACCAAAAATATTAGCCATAAAGTCTTCGTAACCTGGAATCGGTAAATATTGAATAATCATAAAAACAGAACCAATAATTAAAAATGGCATGGCTAGCATGATGCCGTCACGAACCGATGCTAAATGTCGTTGTGCTGATAATTTCGCTGCGATTGGCGCCAAACGATTTTCCAAAAATGCGTAAAACTTATTCATTGTCTTTTCTCCTCACCTTTTTTAAATTATAATGACCGATCCTCATTCGTTTACTTCAAAGGACCATCATAAAGATAGCGCTTTCTTAACGTTATTATAGTATGGGAAAGTTAGAATAGATATAGCCTTTCTCTATTTAGAAAAGCGTTTGCAAAGTTGAAATTTGTGTCGCAAAAGTAACAGGTTGTAACGCCAGATGTTATATGCTAGACTTTTGGTATAGGTTGATTCCTAGAGGAGGTCGAAACGTTGTGCTATTTTTGGATAAGACGCCTGAATTGAGCGATGTGGACATGATGATTTATAAGTATGTCACTGCCAATTTGGACAAAGTTAGTTTGATGCGGATTCGTGATTTGGCGGATGCGACACATGTTAGTACAGCGACGATTTTACGATTTTGCCGTAAGTTTGAATGTAGTGGTTTTTCGGAGTTTCGAGTGCGTTTGCGGATGTATGCGGAACAAGCCAGTGCCACACAGGTCGACTTGGCGGATGAAACGACATATATTGATTTTTTAAAAAGGACTTCACAGGCGGAATTTAAGTCGCGAATCGCGCAAGCTGCTGAATTGCTGAAGGATGCCGAGCTGGTCTTATTTGTCGGCGTCGGCTCGTCGGGCATTGTCGCGGAATATGGCGCGCTCTATTTTTCCTCGTTATTCACGTTGGCTTTACACATCGAGGACCCGCTGAATCACCCATTTAATCACCTTTCTAAAGGGCTTTCTGGGAAGCTGTGCATCATCGCGGTCTCGGTCTCCGGCGAAACGAGTGAAGTCATTAAATATATTCAACATATAAACGCCCACCAATGCAAAATTCTTTCGATCACAAATAGCGAAAAATCAACGGTGGCGCGGCTTTCCGACGTTAATATTCCGTATTATATTCATCGCGAAACGTACCAAGGCGCTGATATTACATCCCAACTTCCTGCTCTATATACAGTAGAATGTATCGCGCGGGAAATTAGGCGCAAACTGGATAGTGAGGCCAAATAACACGCTAAAGAAAGGATTTACCCACATGAAAAAATGGATACTCGGCATTGGATTTCTTCTTCTCGTTTTGGCGGGATGCGGGCCTTCTAAAACCTCGGAAAAAGAACTCAAAAATTTGCCAAATCTCTCGGGAGAAACCGCTTTAATTCTCGTTCACGGGACTGGTGGTAGCGCCGATACATTTGATAGTTTCAGTGATACGTTTATCGATGATTATAAGCTTTCCAATGAGCGGATTAAACTCGAGATTGGGACGGATGGTGAGATCAGCTATCATGGCGTGTTTACTAAAAATGCCAAACACCCCATCGTTCAAATTGGATTTGAGGATAGCGTCGATGCGTCCATTGAGCAGCAGACGGATTGGCTTCGAATCGCCATGCAGGATCTTGAAAAACGTTATCATTTTGCTAGATTTGATGGTGTTGGACATTCGAATGGCGGGCTTGTCTTATCCACTTATTCTCAGAAATATGCCAAGACGATGCCGACGCTGAAACGTTTAGTAGCCATTGGCGCGCCGTATAATGATTTGGATTCGGATGATAATGACGGGGATTTGACCTTTGACGACGTTCCTGTGACGACGCCGCTTTTGAAAGCCTACGAGGATAATCGCGCTAAAATTGATTCTAATTTGCTCGTTTTATCGATTGCCGGCGATATGGATGATGGTAGTTTTTCCGACGATATCGTACCAGTTTTGAGTGCTCTAGGGTCGCGTCTTATTTTTAAAGATACGGCTAAGGTTTACTTGGAAAGCTATTATAAAGGGGCGGAATATGACCACCGAACGATGTTTGCCAACCCTGATATTCAGAAAAAAGTCGCCTGGTTTTTGTATACGTACAAGGGAGATAAAAAAGAAATCGAACTTGCCCATAACTAAAAAATGGCGCTGTCTCAGATGCAGCGCCATTTTTCTAGTTATTTAAAAACCTCTCTAAAACCATACCCCCTGCGCCTTGAGCCACAATTTCATATGACTCTTTTGCTGGATGGATTGTTGTTTTTATTTTTGGAAAAGCTTTCAGTCGTTCTTCTACAGTCCTTTTGACATCCTCGAAAAACGTGCCTTTTGGGACAAGGGTTCCGCCGCAGACAACGGTGTCTGGTTGTGTCGTTAGGATTAAATTGGATAAAGCAATACCATAATAGTAAGCCGCATTTTTCAGAATTTCGTGGCTCATTGGATCATCTTGTTCCAACGCTTGGAAAATCGTGAAGTAATCGATTTCATCTGGATTTTCTACGAGATCAGTCAACATAGATGCCTTGCCTTGCTTTAAATCATGCTGTATTTTAGCCTTAATCGCTGGCAAGGAACTGTACGTATGAAGGCAACCGTAAGAGCCACAATAACAGCGCGAACCGTTCGTATCGATAATTGTATGCCCAAATGCGTTCGTCATTCCGTTACTTCCCGATATCACGACGCCTGCGACAATCTCCGCGCTTCGAATTTCAATATCGCATGTCGTCAATAAAAAGCGGTCGCTCGTCTGCCAATAATGGACGCGATATTCAGCCAACGCCGCAAAATTAACGCCACTTCCAACCATGATATACGTCGGGATTTTAGCGGCTAAATAATGCTCAATGTCACTCGGCGTCACATCCGTATTCTGATTCACTTGATCGAATAAGTCGTCGATAGAAATACCAATTCCCAAAATTTCCGCGATTTGCTTCTCATGCTCGCTCAACAAATCTAGCAATTGCTCCACAAACTTATCTAGCGTTCGATAAATCGAAGTTGGCGCACCCATTTTGATTTTCTTATGCCCAATCTCTTTCAAATTAAGATCAGAAAGAACTATCGTAGAATAAATATTCGTGACTTCGATTCCTATCAAATACGCTTTTTCAGGATTAATACGATATAAAATTGGCTTTCTTCCTCCTGTTGAGGCACCTAATTTCCCGCTATTAATCAGGTCATTTTTACTCAATTCATCAAGCAAGCGTGCGCACGTAGCCGGCTTCATTCCTGTCTCGGCAAGTAGTTCTTCCACCGTGATGGACGCGTGCTTTCGTATCAAATTATATAAAATCTTCAACTTCTTAATTTTCGAATTCTGCGTTGTTCGAAACGCCTCCAACATATTGCTTCCCACGGCCACGACCCCCTCTATATAGTAAAAATGTATCAAATACCTAACAAAAAAGCAATTTCGAACTCTTTTTATCATAATGAAAAAAAGTTATTTACTTTCCGTTTCATCCGTGTTAAGATTATCCTGAAAGCGCTTTACAATATCATGTTGTAAGTGCCTAATGATTTCGAGGAGGAAATAATAATGCATAAAACAGAACAAATTAATGAGGCTCTCGGCTATATTGAACAATTGACAGCGGTTAAACCAACGATTGGTATTATTTTAGGATCTGGACTTGGACCATTTGCAGATACAATTGAAGATGCGATTCACATTCCGTACAACGATATCCCACATTTTGCGAAGTCTTCTGCGGTTGGACATGCGAATGAGCTTGTTATCGGTCAAATCGGTGGCAAAAATATCGTCGCGATGAAAGGGAGATTCCACTACTATGAAGGGTTCCCGCTTGATGAAGTGACTTTCCCAGTCCGTGTTATGAAAGCGCTTGGTGTAGAGAAATTGATTATCACGAATGCTTGTGGCGCAGTGAATACCGACTTTAATCCTGGTGATTTGATGTTGATTACGGATCATATTAATTTGACAGCGAACAACCCGTTGATGGGGCCGAATAATCCGGAGCTTGGCGTGCGTTTCTTAGATGTGTCAGAAGTATATAGTAAGCGATTACGCGGGATTGTAAAAGACGTGGCGTCGGATCAAAATGTGACTTTGCGTGAGGGAGTTTACGCTTGGTGGACTGGTCCAACATATGAAACACCTGCAGAAATTCGGATGATTCGCGGTTTTGGAGCAGATGCGGTTGGTATGTCGACGGTTCCCGAAGCTTTGATTGCCCGCCATGCTGGTATTGAAACGGTTGGTATCTCTTGCTTGACGAATATGGCTTGCGGTATTTTGGATCAACCACTTAGTCACGATGAGGTGATCGAGACGGCTGAACGTGTCAAAGCTACTTTCTTAAAACTAGTTGCTGAAATTGTTTCTCGTTTCTAATCACGGATTCTTTTTATCATATTGAAAATAAGTTTTTATAATTTGGAGGGAGAACATCATGGGGATTAAAACGCGTCTTCGCTTTATGTCATTTTTACAGTACTTTATTTGGGGGAGCTGGCTGATTACGCTCGGTTCTTATATGATTAACACGCTTGGATTTTCAGGTGTTGAGGTCGGAATTGTCTATAGTTCTAAAGGAATCGCGGCTGTTATTATGCCTACCTTGATGGGGATTGTTGCGGATAAATGGATCAAGGCGAATTACTTGTACACCGCTTGTCATGTTATCTGTGCGGGGGCGCTGTTTTATGCGGCATCTGTGTCGGATCCAACCGTGATGTTCTGGGTGATGCTGGTGAACGCGATGTTCTTCATGCCTACGCTAGCACTATCTAACACGGTTTCCTACTATTGTTTAGAGAAGGCCGGTTTGGATACGGTGGCCAATTTCCCACCAATTCGTGTTTTTGGAACGGTTGGTTTCATTATCGCGATGTGGACAATCAGTTTTGCAGGGCTTGAACTTAGTAATATCCAGCTTTATATCGCGGCTGGCGCGTCTCTCCTACTCGCGCTTTATTCTCTGACGATGCCCACGATTCCGACGACGAACAAAAAGAAAAATCAAGGCTGGGTCAGCATGCTTGGCTTGAATGCTTTCGTTCTTTTTAAGAAGCCTAAAATGGCGGTATTTTTCCTATTTGCGATGTTGCTTGGTGCGGTTTTACAAATCACGAATACGTTTGGTAACCCATTCTTGCATGATTTCGGCTTAGATCCGGCGTTTGCAGATAGCTTGGTTGTGAAATATCCTTCGATTCTATTGTCCGTCTCACAAATGGCGGAAGTCGTGTTTATCTTGGCGATTCCGTTTTTCTTGAAACGTTATGGCATCAAAACGGTAATGTTAGTCAGCATGATTGCGTGGACATTGCGCTTTGGCCTGTTCGCATTTGGTGATCCGTCTCCGTTTGGTACAGTATTGTTGCTACTTTCGATGATTGTTTACGGCTGTGCGTTTGATTTCTTCAACATTTCTGGCGCGATTTTTGTGGAGCAAGAAGTGAGCAAAGATATTCGAGCAAGTGCGCAAGGCTTATTTATGACGATGGTAAATGGTGTCGGTGCTTATGTTGGTGCGATTTTGAGCGGTATGGTTGTCGATTACTACACGATTGATGGCGTAAAAGATTGGCAAACGATCTGGCTGATTTTCGCGGCTTATACGCTGATTCTGGCGATTGTTTTCAAATTTACATTCCACTACAAACATGAACCTGAGAAAATGAAAGATTTAGAGATTACGCATTAATAAAAAAGGCATGATATCAGTAGCTCAAAATTGGGAGCTGGCTGGTATCATGCTTTTTTTTACTTTTCTCGGACAACTAGGACGTCACAAATCGCGTGTTGTAATACGTATGCGGAGACGCTTCCTAGCACGATTTTTTCAATACGGTTGAGGCCAGTCGCACCACATATCAGAACATCAGCGTCAAATTCGGCGGGAATATCGCGGGCGAGTAATGTTTTCGGATTCCCAACTTCTAGGAATGTGTGTACTTGCTTGATACCGGCTTCTTCGGCGAGCTTCTTGTATTCGGCGAGTCTGGCAGTCGATTCTTCGTGTGCTGCTTTTTCTAGACCACCATCATAGGAGATATTTGGTGAAAATGACCGGATGTCTACAATGCTGGCAATTCCAAGTTCGGAGTCTGTTGCTTTGGCAAGTTCTACGGCTTTCAAAAAAGCTATTTCGGCTTGTGTTGACCCATCTAAAGCTACTAAAATACGTTGATATTTATTTCCCATCATCATCCACTCCTTCACTATTTTAGTACCCTTAAATGACTACTTTTATGCATTGCTTTGAGATGTTGTATTATGCCATTTCGTGTATTCCTACTTTACGTAATATGTGCTATACTGAATTTATATTTTAGTAAAAAAGGGGATACATTATGGATAAAGAGGATCGATTAAATCAACAGATCGCTCTATTTTATTTTGCTTACAAGACGTTTGTTGAAACAGCAGATCGGCTCATTGGGAAGTATGGCATTACGCGGACGCATCACCGAATTTTATTTTTTGTGGCGCATTCGCCGGGTGTTAAAATGAATGAGTTGTTGACGTTGCTCGAGGTTTCGAAACAAGCACTGCATCAGCCGTTGTTAGAATTGAAGGAAAAGGGATACATTACCATGGAGCCCTCTGCCAAGGACAAGCGTGTGCGTTGCGTGTTTTTGACGGAAGCTGGGGCTGCAATTGAAGCTGAGCTTGGGGAGGCTCAAAGGCGTCAGATGGCAGCTGCGTTATCGGCGAGTGATGATCCAGATGGGAAGATTTGGACGCATATTTTAGAGCAATATGCACAGGAACGACCAGGATTAGCATTCTTTAAATAGGAGCGTGACGAGATGGAGAAAATATTGTTTATCCAAACTGGTTTCGGTGTGGATGTGCATGGCCAGGATATTACGAAAGCCGCGATTCGGGCGGTGAGAAATGCTATTTTTACGAATTCGATGCCTGGAATTGAGGATTTATTGCCGGGTAAGGATTTGAATAATATGATTGTTAACGTGAAACTTGCTTTGCCGACGGATGCGGAGTTGCTAGATGAGGAAGCGATTCGAGCGATTATTCCTTATGGGACGGTCACCGTGGAGACGATGCCTGGTGGAATGTTGACAACGAGTGGGATTTTTCTCGCAGATAAAGCAGATAAAAATGATTTGATGTACATTGTGAATGCATCAGTCGAAACTGGATTTTAGTAGGCACATAACCCAAATAAATCGGCGACAAGCGTTCGCATTGTTGGGGCTGTTCGACATGTAATGAGTTACAGCCCCAATATGCCTATTAGCATCGCGAATAGGCGATCCTTCAAGGCTTTTAGAACAAGGATGCGGTCATCTTTGAGGTCCTGCTACACAAGAGCAGTTTCGCTTAACTTCTTACATGGTCGGGGAAGCTACTCCCTCTCTGCTTTTGTTGTGGTTCATTGAAGCAAAGCGAGTTAGAACCTCAATATGCAGAAGAACACAGTGATTCTGCCTTCCTCGTCCTCACCAAATCCCCTGAATACAAACGCTTTCGCTCGATTTATATAAAGCAGAATTTTTCGTCTTACCCAAAATATAACAGGGTAAGACGTTTTTTATCTTGATTAGCGTTCTAGCTCCAATTCTTTTTTAGTTTAACAAACCTTCTTTTTCGAGGTAGTTTTTGGCTACTTCTTCTGCTGACTTGCCTTTGACGTTGACTTCGTAGTTCATTTCACTCATTTCTTGGTCGGTAATTTTACCGGCTAGTTTCTCTAGTGGTGCTTTTAATTCTGGGTATTTTTCCAATGTTGATTTGAGCATGAGTGGTGCGCCTTGATATGGCGGGAATAGTTGTTTGTCATCTTTTAATACTTTGAGCTTGTATTGCGCGATTTCGCTGTCTGTTGAATAGGCGTCCAATGTGTTGATGTCGCCTGCTTTCAGAGCGGAATAGCGTAGTTTTGGTTCCATTGTTTTTAGTGAATCGAATTTCAAGCCGTATAGTTTTTGCAGACCTTTATAACCATCGTCACGATCGGAGAATTCGAGTGTGAATCCTGCTTTGACCGAGTTTTGCACAGCTTTTAAATCAGAAATGGTTTTTAGATTATAAGCTTTTGCAAACTCTGGTGCGACGGCGACGGCATACGTATTGTTGTATTTCATCGGTTTTAGGAATGCCATGTTCTCCTCTTTTGCCAAACCATCGCGTGCTTGTTCATACACGGCTTCTGGATCGTGATTTTTCGCTGGTTCTTTGAGGAATGTTTCTAAAACGGTTCCTGTGAACTCTGGATAAATATCGACGTCGCCTGATTTTAAGGCGTTGTAAACGAAGCTGGTTTTTCCAAGATTCGGTTTGACGGTGACGCTGAGGTCGGTGTCATTTTCGATGAGTTGTTTGTACATATTGATTAGGATTTCGGGCTCAGAACCAAGTTTCCCCGCTATAACAAGTTCTTTTTGTGGTCCAGTGAAGTAGGGCACGATGATGATGCTTGCGGTGATAACGAGTGCACCGGTGATCGTGATGAGTGTTCGTTTGAATGTCGCTTTTTCCAGATAGCGCAAAATGACATCGAACAGGATGGCAAGTAAGGCTGCTGGAATAGCTCCTAGTAAGATTAAGCTGTTGTCGTTGCGATCGATTCCGAGTAGAATTAGGTCCCCTAGTCCGCCGGCTCCGATGAGAGCTGCAAGTGTCGCGGTTCCGATGATTAAGACCATCGCTGTGCGGATTCCGGCCATAATAACTGGCATCGCAAGCGGTAATTGGACTTTATATAATTTTTTCCATTTGTTCATTCCCATTGCTTCGGCGGCTTCCATCAAAACTGGGTCAATTTCTTTAATACCAGTATATGTATTCCGCAAAATTGGCAATAAAGCATAGATAACAAGCGCGATAATCGCTGGTACTGTGCCAATTCCGACTAGTGGAATAAGTAAACCGAGCAAGGCAAGTGATGGTATTGTTTGTAAAATAGCGGTCACTTGAATGATTGGTTCTGCTGCACGCTTGTGGCTCGTCAGGTAGATTCCGAGCGGTACAGCGATGAATACAGCGATAAATAGCGATACGAAGGATAATTCAATGTGTTGGACTAAAGCGGTCCAGAGAGCATCCTGTCGCACCTGGAACGTATCGATTAATTGACTCATACGCGCTCAGCCTCCCTTTCTAGTTGTTTCGCCAGGAATTGGATGACATGTTGTTGTGTAATCGTTCCGACTGGCTTGCCGTTTTTCTCAACGGATACACAGGCTTGGTTCGCTAATTGTTGTAGCAAAACTTCCACCGCAACACGCTCCGCAAAATCTGCTTCTCCATCTACAGCTTGCGCCTCGAAATAGCCTTGTTCTACCATATCTTGAACGGTAAATTTAGACGATAATACGTGTTTGTTTACGTTACCTGACTCCAAGAAATTCTGTACAAACTCATTCGCTGGGTTTTTCAAAATTTCATTTGGCGTGTCGCATTGCACGACTTCACCGTCTTTCATAATACAAATTCGGTCGCCGAGCATAAGTGCCTCTTGCATATCATGCGTGACAAACACGATTGTTTTTTTGATTTGGCGCTGTAGCACAATCATGTCTTGTTGCAATTTCTGGCGGCTAATCGGGTCAAGCGCGCTAAATGGCTCATCCATTAAAATGATTTCGGGATCAGCGGCTAGAGCACGGACGACGCCAACACGTTGCTGTTCGCCACCAGAGAGCTCCGACGGCTTCCGGTTCCGATAACTTTCCGCATCCAGACCAACGCTATTCAGCAATTCGGTAATCCGATTATGCATTTTTTCCTTCTCCCATTTCTTCAATTCTGGCACAATCGCGATATTCTCCTCAATTGTCATATGTGGAAAAAGCGCAATTTGCTGTAGTACGTAGCCAATATTCCAACGCAATTCATGAATATTATAATCACTAATTCGCTTTTCATCGATATAGATTGTACCTGTTGTCAACGGAATAAGACGGTTAATCATTTTCAATGTCGTCGTTTTACCGCAACCACTCGGTCCAATCAATACGAAAAACTCGCCATCTTTTATGTTCAAATCGATATTTTTGACGGCATGTTCACCATTTTGATATTGTTTAGTTACATTTTCGAAGCGTATCATGGGTCACTTCCCTTTCCGTTTTTGTCATTAAAAACACGTTTATTATTTTACCCTAAATCTCAAAACTAGAAACATTTGTTCTTAATTCTACCACTATCGACTACAAAATTACACAGTTAAGCATTTCGTTGACAAATCAACTAAAATTGCGCATAATAAACTTTATCACAGTGAAGTAACTACCATCGCCTTCTTTATCAAGCAACAAAAACAGACAAGGGACAACTTGAAAGGGGAATGACAAAATGGGATTACACGGGTACTACTATTACATTGACGAGCCGGGAATGCGCGAAATAAAAGCGGGAGATGAGTCCGTTTTTACGCTACCGATGCTTCTGTCACTAGATGAATATTGGGAGATTATTCATTATATATTTTGCGGGAAAATCAAAAACGGCAAATCTCCGTGGGGCTATATTGTTCCACTTAAAATCGAAAATGAAATTCGCGATTCCTTAGCAACCGTCTACTTCATCTACCCAGAGCAAGTACGCCTGGCCAAAGACGCCTTATTTAGCATAACAGAAGAAGAATTCGTCGCGACGTACAGCTTTAAAGAACTAAAGAAAGCCGGTTTATACGGAATAAATTGGCGGACAAAAAAGGATAAGCTAGAGAAAGAACTAAGGATAAACTTCCAAGCCCTGCGAACATTTTTTAATAAGGTTGCGCAGAGTAATGATTGTATTATATTTTATGTGGTGTAAAACGAAGTGCTGAAACAGCCCGTTAGGCTCGAAAAAAATTGTTAGGGGGCGTAGTAAAAGTCCTCTTTTGACTTTTATGAAGGCCACGAAATTTTCGAGAGACTGGCTGTTGAAGCCGGATCTGGAGGCGCAGGTCATGACGCAAAACATGGATTACATGCTCACTTCGCTCCTATGCATATTGCGGCTCTACAGAAATTGTTAGGGGCGTAGTGAAAACCCTCTTTTGGTTTTTGCGGAGGCCACGAATTTTCCGAGAGGCTGGCAAAAAGGAAGGCAGTCTCATTGCATATTGAGGTTCTAAAAAAGGAAACGACGCTTTTCAAGAACT
>NZ_JABJVM010000020.1 GCF_013820765.1 Paenilisteria rustica | reverse complement strand
GCGTAGTGAAAACCCTCTTTTGGTTTTTGCGGAGGCCACGAATTTTCCGAGAGGCTGGCAAAAAGGAAGGCAGTCTCATTGCATATTGAGGTTCTAAAAAAGGAAACGACGCTTTTCAAGAACTACAACAAAGCCGGATCCGGAGGCGCAGGTCATGACGCAAAACATGGATTACATGCTCACTTCGCTCCTATGCATATTGCGGCTCGACAGAAATTGTTAGGGGGCGTAGTGAAAACCCTCTTTTGGTTTTTGCGGAGGCCACGAATTTTCCGAGAGGCTGGCAAAAAGGAAGGCAGTCTCATTGCATATTGAGGTTCTAAAAAAGGAAACGACGCTTTTCAAGAACTACACAACAAAGCCGGATCCGGAGGGCAGGTCATGACGCCAATTATGGATTACATGCTCACTTTGTTCTCATGCATATTGCGGCTCTAATTCAGCACACGGCGCTTCATAAGAGCCGCAACAAAAACCACCGATTCAGCTACTACAATCGGTGGTCTTTTTCATGCCTGCTATTCCGTAATAATCGTGTGGATCAACTTCGGCGCCTCAGCCTTATCGCTCACTCGAATATTCTCGTAAATCTTCGCCTCAACAACCTTCACATCTTCCTTATTCGCGTAAATCGTCACAAGCGGCTCACCTGCTGCCACCTTATCCCCGACTTTCTTACGCAACATAATGCCAACTGCCAAGTCAATTTCGTCCTCTTTCGTCGCGCGTCCAGCTCCTAGAAGCATTGCAGCGATACCAATTTCATCCGCCACAATCTCAGACACAACACCGCTTTCTTTCGCTGGCACATCGATTTTGAATTTCGCTTGCGGTAATTTGCTCGGATCATCAACAATCGAACCGTCGCCACCTTGGTTGTTCAAGAAATCCTTGAATTTCGCCAAAGCTTTTCCGTTTGCCATCACTTCTTTTAACATTTCGCGTGCTTCGTCCAAATCCTTCGCTTTCTTAGCTAAAACAACCATTTGACTTCCTAAAATTAAAACTAATTCCGTCAAATCTTCCGGTCCTTCACCTTTTAGCGTATCAATAGCTTCTTGTACTTCCAAAGCGTTACCAATCGCAAAGCCAAGTGGTTGCGACATGTCGGAAATGACAGCCATCGTTTGACGACCAACATTATTCCCAATTCGAACCATCGCGTGCGCCAAATTCTCAGCATCTTTGTCTGTTTTCATAAACGCACCAGCGCCCGTTTTAACATCCAATACAATGGCGTCGGCACCTGCTGCAATTTTCTTACTCATAATCGAGCTCGCAATCAGCGGAATCGAGTTTACCGTACCGGTTACATCGCGTAACGCATATAATTTTTTATCAGCAGGAGTTAGGTTCCCTGATTGGCCGATAACCGCTACTTTATCACGGTTCACCAAATCGATGAACTGCTCTTTCGTGATTTCAACGTGGAAACCTTCGATCGCCTCTAATTTATCAATCGTGCCTCCTGTGTGACCCAATCCGCGTCCAGACATTTTCGCAACGGGTACGTCAAGCGCTGCAACAAGTGGTGCCAGTACAAGCGTCGTCGTGTCGCCCACACCGCCAGTCGAGTGCTTATCTACCTTGATGCCTTCAATGGCGGACAAATCGATTGTTTCGCCGGAATTGACCATCGCCATCGTTAAATCTGCGCGCTCACGGTCTGTCATATCTTGAAAGAAAATCGCCATAGCCAAAGCACTGACTTGATAATCAGGAATCTTGCCAGCTGTATAACCATCCACCACGAATTGAATTTCTTCGGTCGTTAACTCTTTACCATCACGCTTTTTCGAAATTACGTCTACCATTCTCATTTTAGTTCACCAATCCTTTTTTATTTTAAGTCGTTTAGGAAACTTGTGCCGTATTCAGGCATTTTCACTTTAAAATTATCTGCGACGGTTGCGCCTAAATCAGAGAATGTTTTGCGCAGATCAAGTTCTTTGCCACCGTCTTTGAATTGTTTTGAATAAGCTAAAAGTGGCACGTATTCGCGTGTGTGGTCGGTGCCGCGGTATGTTGGGTCATTTCCATGGTCGGCTGTGATAAGTAGCAAATCGTCCTCTTGCATGTTCGCAAACACTTCTGGAAGTCTCGCATCGAAGGCTTCTAGCGCATCTCCGTAACCGATTGGATCACGTCGATGTCCGAATAACGCATCAAAATCAACTAAGTTCAAGAAACTCATGCCGTGGAAATCTTCGGTCAGCAGGTCGATAAATTTATCCATACCGTCCATATTTGACTTCGTACGAATCGATCTTGTTACACCTTCATCGTCAAAGATATCCGAGATTTTCCCGATTGCGATCGAGTCTAAACCGCCATCCTTCAAATGATCCATTACCGTTTTATCGAATGGTTTTAGCGCGTAATCATGACGGTTAGACGTACGTTCGAATGTTTTCGCTGTTTTACCAACAAAAGGACGGGCGATAATACGACCTAGCATATAAGGCTCATCACGCGTAATTTCGCGGCAATACTCACAAATACGATACAATTCTTCGAGTGGAATCAATTCTTCATTCGCAGCAATTTGCAAAACGGAATCCGCGGATGTATAGACAATCAAAGCGCCTGTCGCCAACTGTTCTTCGCCAAGCTCTTCCATGATTTCCGTACCACTTGCCGGCTTGTTCCCGATAACTTTGCGACCAGAGAAGTCCTCAATTTTTTGGATAAGTTCATCTGGGAATCCATCTGGGAAAACGCGGAATGGTGTGTCGATGTAAAGCCCCATGATTTCCCAATGTCCAGTCATCGTGTCTTTGCCTGCGGACGTTTCTTGCATTTTTGTGAAGTAGGCTTGTGGTTTGTCGGCCACTGGTACGCCTTGGATTTCACGAATATTAGAGAGACCAAGCATCGCCATATTTGGCATTTTTAGCCCACCTTTTTCGCGTGCAATGTGTCCTAATGTATCGACGTCAAAATCGTCAAATTGTGCCGCGTCTGGCGCTTCCCCAATACCCACCGAGTCCATAACTACAACGTGAATTCTTTTAAATGCCATTTTCAAAAACCTCCTTAATAGATTAAGCCAACGATTGTGGCTGTTAAGAAACTAACTAATGTGGCCCCGAATAACAGTTTCAAACCGAAGCGAGCGACAACGATACCTTGCTTGTCGTTCAAGCTTTTGACTGCTCCAGCGATAATACCGATGGATGAAAAGTTCGCGAAAGATACTAGGAATACGGATACAATCGCGGTTGTTCTGCCTGAAAAGTTGAAATCGCCTTTTGCTAAATCGGTCATTGCGACGAATTCATTGGATACCATCTTCGTTGCCATGATGCTTCCTGCGTGAACCGCTTCGTTCCACGGAACACCTACTAGGAATGCAAACGGTGCAAAAACGTAACCGAGTAAATCTTGGAATGAAAGTCCGAAAATACCGCTGAAAATCGCGTTAATCATCGCGATAATCGCAACGAATCCGATCAGCATCGCAGCAACCGTGATCGCTACTTTAAATCCGTCCATAATGTACTCGCCCAACACTTCGAAAAAGCTCTGTTTGGCTTCTTCTTTTACTTCGAGAATATCTTCTTGTTCGGTGACTTCGTATGGATTGACAATCGAAGCGATAATGAAACCGCCGAATAGGTTAAGAACTAGAGCAGTCACGACATACTCTGGCTTTAAGAGTACCATATAAGAGCCGACGATGCTCATAGAAACGGTTGACATCGCGGACGCACAGAGCGTGTATAGACGATGTTTTGGCAGTAAACCGAGTTCTTTTTTCACAGAAATAAAAACTTCGGATTGTCCAAGAATCGCGGACGCAACGGCATTATATGATTCAAGTTTTCCCATTCCGTTGATTTTACTCAGCGCAAGGCCGATATATTTGATGATAAACGGTAGGATGCGCCAGTGTTGCAAGATTCCGATGAGTGCCGAAATAAAGACAATCGGCAATAATACACTTAGGAAAAAGGACATTTGATCTGTGTTAACAAGCCCTCCGAATACAAAATTCACACCTTCAGCAGCGTACGATAATAGTTTCCCAAAACCGTCTGCAATCCCACCGATAAGCCAGTTCCCCGCGCTTGTGTTCAGCAAGATAAAGCCTAAAATGAACTGTAATACAATCATGATGATAATCGGTCTAAATTTCACTTTTCTGCGGTCGTTACTCGCAATCCAAGCGATGCCTAGAACAACAATCAAGCCAATAATACCAATTAGATATTTCATTATGAATCCCCCAATAATTTAAAGTATGAAACAATCATTGCTATGTTCGGTAAAACGGTTTACTAATAATGGTTACACCTTTTCAGCAAGCGTTTACATTTAGCTTCCGAAAAAGTAAAACGGTTTACTTTTAGTAGTATATCATCAATTTCTCCCCAAGTGAAACAATATCCTCTCTCCGTGTGCTCACAAATACTCATCTTCGTCGTTAAAGTCTGCGCGCTGGTGCTCACATACCTTAGTATGCTCCGCTCCAGTGCTCGACTTTGCCTAGAATCTAAGCATTTGTGAGCACACGGAGGTGTGGCGGGATATCTTGTTGGGCGGGTTTTCTGTGACTCTTTTTATTTTGTGTTTTATTCTGCCACTCTCTTTTTCGTACTTTCGCGAATTATGAGGTCTAGTGGCATTTTTTTGTTGGGCATTTTTTCGGTTGGGTTTTGTATGGCTTTTAGTAGATATTTGGCTGCGGTTTTGCCAATGTTGTAGATGGGTTGGCGAATGGTAGTCAAAGTTGGTGCCATGTATTCTGCGAGCTCGATGTCGTCGAAACCGATGATCGAGAGGTCGTCTGGAATGCTGATGCCGAGTTCAAGCGCTGCGCGGTAAGTCCCCGCCGCCATCTGATCGTTTGTTACGAATAATGCTGTAATATCCGTCGATGCTAGTAGCTTTTTCGATGCAACATAGCCGCCCGCCATCGTTTGGTCGCCTGCCATAATCCAATCGGGTGAGCCTGAAATCTCGTGTTCCTTCAAGGATGCCTGATAGCCTTGCAAACGTTCTTCTACAGAATAAAAAGAATCGTCTGATGTGATAATTCCAATTTTCGTGTGTCCGAGTGATAGAAGATGTTCGGTCGCCATGTATCCGCCTTCATAATCATCGATAAAAATATTGCCTTCCTCGCGATGATGTCGTTTGCGATCGAGCAAAATGTACGGTTTATGTAGCGCTTCTAGCTGTGTGAACACGTTTGACGCTAAAATATTCGGACTCGCGATTATCAAACCATCCACGGCCCGATGTAAAAGCTCTTCGACATACAAGTCCTCACGTGTACTGTCCTGCGAAGAGTTACACAGTAAAATCATGTAATCATGCGCGTTTAAATAGTCCTCTGCGCCCTTCACCATCTGCGAAAAAAATGGGTCCGTTACCTCCGGTACAATCATGCCGATCGTATTCGTCCGATTCGTCACCATATTTTTCGCAAAAAAGTTCGGTTTATAGGCTAAATCTTTTGCGGTTTGAAACACTTTATTACGCGTTGCTTCGCTAAAACGACTTCCTTTACCGTTTAGGATCTGGGAAATAGTCGTAATCGAAACACCCGTTTTTTCTGCAATATCTCGAATCGTCGCACTCAATGTGGCTCGCCTCTTTTCACAGGAAAAATTACTTCTCCTCCATCATGCCACATTTCGGTGATTTTGTTAATAGTTATCTTTTGGATTTGCATCATTTCCTGAAACAATCGATACGCCAGCGCTTGCTCCAATACGAGTCGCGCCCGCTTCAATCATCTTATCCACGTCTTCTTTTGTGCGGATTCCACCTGATGCTTTCACGCCGATATTTGGTCCAACTGTTTTGCGCATTAACGCGATATCTTCGGCTGTTGCGCCACCTGTTGAAAATCCTGTCGATGTTTTGACGAAATCAGTTCCTGCAGCTACCGCTAAACGGCATGCGCGCTCTTTTTCTTCGTCAGTTAATAGGCACGTTTCGATAATGACTTTAACTAAAGCTTTTCCTTTGGCTGCATCGACAACTGCTTTAATATCAGACTCTACTAATGCATCGTTTTTGTCTTTTAGGGCACCAATATTGATGACCATGTCGACTTCTGTCGCGCCTTTTTGGATAGCGTCTGCTGCTTCGAATGCCTTGGTAACGCTTGTGTTAGCACCAAGCGGGAAACCGATAACCGTACATACATCCACGCCTGTTCCGGCTAATTGTTCATGTGCTAGCTCAATCCAAGTTGGGTTTACACATACAGATGCAAAATTATATTGTTTCGCTTCTGCCGTTAGTTTTAGAATCATTTCCTTCGTTGTTTCTGGTTTTAAAGCTGTGTGGTCGATCATTTTGGCGATATTCGTCATGATTAATCTCCTCGCTTTTCTATTATTTGTCTTCATCATAATACATCGTTGAACATTTGTAAAGTTATATATGAAATTATGTTCATTTCTGATTTTTGACAGTCTGTAACTAACGCATGCTATAATGAAAAAGCAGACGAGTTTATGATGTGGTTTGGCAGCCTTCTTTTACGAAAGTGGGTGATGCCGATGTTATTTGTGGTTTCTCCTAAGAAAGGATAAATTATGACTGTCTTTGAGTCGTTAACGATTATGATCGCTTTTGCGTGTCTAGTCGTTATGATTATGAACAGTAAAAATGACAAGAACGAATAAAAACCACTCATAAGCTCCAAACAGCTGAGTGGTTTTGAAAAACTATGAAGGCTGGCACCATCTTAAACGGTGTGTTAAGTTTGCAAGTGAGGCTATGTTGACGCATAGCCTTCTTTCTATTACATAGTACCATAATTAGAAGCAGAACAACAGAGTTCAGTCACCTATCCAGCTAAAAGGCTACTATCGAACTAATTCTTTCGCAGTAAACTGGTCGGTGATGAGGATGTTAGCATATTCGCCTTGAAGCGCACCATGAATCGCGGCAACTTTCCTAGCTCCACCGGCAATCAGAATCGAGCGCTCTTTTTGCTTGAGTGATTCAAGTTCAATGCCGATTGTACGAGCATCAATTTCGACGCTACAAATCTGACCGTCTTTATCGTAGAAACGGGAACATATATCTCCAACGCCAATCGTTTTTAATAGCTTTTTCTCGGATTCATTGAAATAACCAAGTCGGAAAAGTAGTGCTTCATCGCGGACGGTTCCTACTGTAAAAACGGCGATATTCGCTTGTTTTCCCATCTCTATAATATGGTGAATATGCCGGTCTTGTTCCACCATTTCTTTGACAGTCGCGTTGTCGAAAATGACGGGAAGCGGTAAGTGACGCGGCATCGTTTGGAAATTTTCGGCGAATAGTGAAATTGTTTCGGACGCGTAAGTATTGACGTTGGAATGGCTGATCCCGCCTTTTAATTGAATGACTTCAACGCCGCGCACGTCTTGTGGTCGGATTTTTTTCGCGACTTCGTACATTGTTGTTCCCCAGCTCACACCTAGGATATCGCCATTTTTGACGGTTTCTTCTAGGTATTCAGCGCCCTTTTTGCTGAGAAAATCGGTAATCGTTGTATATTCGGTAGTTGGGGAAAAAACGACATGTGCCTCTTTCAAGTTATATTTTTCTTTGAGTGCAGCTCCCAGCGCGTCCAAATCAGCGAATGGATCGGTGACTTTGATCTCAACGTAACCATTTTCTTTGGCAAATTGCAAAAGTCGAGATACGGTTGGGCGCGAAATCCCGAGTTGGCTGGCGATTTCTTGCTGGCTGTAGTCGGATTGATAGTAAAGTCGCGCTACTTCAATGCTTAGCTGCTGTTTTTGTTTATCCATTGGGTTTCCTCATTTCTTTATTGCTGGGAGTTTGAGCATTAATTTGAAACTCCCTTGCTCAAAGCGGTAATCGCTGGTACCATACGCGTTCGCTACCTGCTTTTGGATAAATGCGAGGCCGCTCATAGGTTTGGATTTTGTAAATAGATAATCCATGGTAGCTTGACTAGGCATTTGGGTCGCATTAGCTACCTCAAGCAAAAATAGGCCACTTTGTTGTTGCAACCGCCACGTTATCCACCCATTTCCGGTTTGTGTCGCGGCTTCCTTGGCATTGGTTAAAATCGCGGATAGGAACGGGATTAGTTCGTCTTTTTCGATGGGTAGATCGGATATGGGAACTTGTAAATCTAGTTGAAAATCAAGGTTTTCCAGATGTAATTGTTCTTCGGTCATCGCAAGCCAGGCCGCAACGTCTGGTCGTTCGTTTTTTGTCAGCTGAAATAAGGTGTGGCTCGTGTAATTCTTATGACGCTCGGCTTGGAGTAGTGCCACAAAATTCTCTAAATGGACGTTTTTGTTCCGTAGTTGTTGTTTCTTTAGCTCGGCGCAATTTAGATAGTGACTTGCTAGGAGGAGTAAAAAAACTAGTGCCCAGCCTGCCAATGGATTGCCGACTATCGCTATCCAAATAAGTCCTACTAATGTGATGCCAAGTAAAGCCCAATACTGTGTGAAAAAACGAATCTTCACCAGGAAGAATAATGCAATCAGGCATAGAAAAATCGAAATAGCTTGCATACTAAAGCTAGATAGCACAAAACAACTTATGATGGCGTATAAGGTGATAAGAAGGGCTAAAATAAGTCGCATTGGCTAAACTCCTTTTAAAAATAGTTTTCTTGTAGGTATTTGAGTTTTTCTTTAGTTACAAGTGCTTTTTCGGATGTTCCTTCAAAAATGACAACGAATGATTTTTTTGAGTAGGCGGCGAATCGTTTGACGTATTGCAAGTTAATAATGAACGAGCGGTGCGAGCGGATGAACATGCTTTCTCGTATATCTCCTTCTAGTTCGCCTAGTGATTGGTAAGTCTCGAATGTTTCGTTGCTTGTATGTATGGTCGTTGTCCGCCCAGTGCGCTCGAGAAAAATAATTTCAGCTTTAGGAATCACGACGAGGTCGCCTCCTGAGCGAATAAAGAGACGCCCAGTAATTTTTCCAGCCGCTTTTTTTGTAGTGAAACGCTCGATGCTTTGGACTAAACGTTCTTGGTTGTAAGGCTTGAGAATATAGTCGTGAACATTCAGCTCAAAGGCATGAACTGCATAACCACTTTTTGCGGTGACGAAAATAACGGTGGTGTGCATGTTGTTCAGGTGAATGAAGTCGGCTAGCTGATATCCTGACATACCAGGCATTTCGATATCTGTAATGAGCAAATCGACGGGCTTCTCTTGGATAAAAGTATACACTTCCTCGGCTGAATTAGCTTTTAATAGAAGTTCTATGGTAGGTATTTGAGCCACAATGAGTTCTAGTTTATCTAAATCGAGCTGGTTATCATCAACAATTCCGACTGTTAGCATTTTTTCCACCCCTTATGCTTTCATTATAAACAAACTCTATCTGAAATACACCCCTTTCGCGACGAATTTAGCTCCCTTCACGACGAAAGCCTCGTATTATCGTGAATTTGCGGTATGATTTAGTTATTCAAGTAGAACGAAGGAGGAAGAAACATGATTGATGTTGTGAACGTAACGAAAAAATTTCAAGATCGCAAAAAATCAACAACCGCAGTAGATCACGTCTCGTTTCATGTAGATAAAGGGCGTATCGTTGGGCTCGTCGGCGAAAATGGAGCTGGTAAAACGACGATTTTGCGGAGTATTGCAACACTTATCACGCAGGATGAGGGTGATATTACGGTTGCGGGTTATGATACGCGCAAACAGCCTGAGGAGGTGAAAAATCATATTGGTGTGCTTTTCGGTGGAGAAACGGGGCTTTATGACCGGCTTACGGCACGTGAAAACTTGTTATATTTCGGCGGATTATATGGTTTGCCAAAACATACGTTGAAAAACCGCATCGATGATTTGTCAAAACGCTTTGGTATGCGGAAAGAACTGGATCGTACGGTGGGTGGTTTTTCTCGCGGTATGCGTCAGAAAGTGGCTATTGCCAGAGCTGTGATTCATGACCCTGAGGTGATTCTGTTTGATGAACCGACAACTGGCCTTGATATCACGAGTGCCAATGTTTTTCGTGATTTTACGCGACAATTGCAACAGGAAGGCAAGACGATTATTTTTTCCAGTCATATCATGGATGAAGTGGAAAGCCTTTCTGATGATATTATTTTGATGCATCAAGGACAGCTTTTATATACTGGGACAGCGGAAGATTTATATGCTAAAGAAGGTACGAGAGATTTGAATTACATCTTTATGTCGAACATTGTGCGGGGGGATATGTATGCCTAAGTCAGGCCTATTTTCACACGTGTATAAGAAAGAAATGCTTGAAATTATGCGGGATAAACGGACTTTTTTACTTGTCGTTTTCATCCCGATGCTCCTGTTTGTTGGTCTGGTTTTATTTTATGAAAGCATGCTAACTAGTCCTAATGAGGAGGTTACCGTCGCCGTGAATAACTCTGCGGACCCTGCCCTGTTGAAAGCGTTGCAGCAGCAAGATAAAGACTTGATTTTCAACAAAGTGGGGCAGCCGAAGAAAACAGCAGCGGCTGGAGACGCGGACATCGCTATGTTGGTGGACCCCGATGCGCTTTCTAAAATGAAAAACGGTGACTCGGCTTCGATTGTTATTTACAGCGATTCCTCGGATAAAAATGCGGCGGCAGCGGTTGGGACACTGAGTGCACAACTTGGCGCTATCGATAAAGCCGTTGTGTCTGAGCGACTTGTGAAAGCCAATATCCCTGTTCAAACGCTTGACTCGATGCAGGTTCAGATAAAACCATTATCTAGTGGTTCAGCGGATACGGATGCCTCACGTATGATGTTAACAATTCTGTTGCCCATGTTGCTCTGCCTTGGCGTGACGATTGGCGCCTATCCAGTAGTTTCCGAACTTTTCGCGGGAGAGAAAGATAAGAAAATTATCGATGCCTTGCTCGTAACGCCTGTCAAACGCGGGACATTATTATTTGGAAAATGGTCTGTTGCCATTACTGTCAGCTTGTTCACGGCGCTCGTTTCCTTAGCCGCAACATTGCTCATTATTTTCTTCGCGACGACCCATTTGCGTAAAGCATTGGATGCGATGTCGAGCCCACTTGCCCTATTCGCGGTCGGTATGCTTGCTGTGGCCTCATTCGCAGCTCTCATTGTCAGCATTCAAACGATCGCAGCCATTTTTGCGAAATCGATGAAAGAGGCAAATAGTTATCAAAGTCCAATCATGATGCTCGCGATAATTCCGTCCTTTGTAACGATGTTTATCAGCCTGAGCCAGACGACAACAGCTATGTTCTTCATCCCATTGGCTAATATTTCGTTCTTACTCCGAGAGATGATTTATGATCAGTTTGTATGGATGCATCTCTTGGGGACACTAGCTTCTAACCTTATTTTAGCCGCGATTTTCTTATATGTCGCCAAACGAATCTATAGTAATAATAATTATTTGTTAGCAAAATAACACAATGCAAAAATAAACCGACTTACGACATATTTTCTAACACTTACGCAAAATAGACCATCAAAACTTAATATTTTCTTTCTGTTTTCTGCGGTCCTGCTTTAATTTTGTGCCATAGACTAGAGCATGTAACACAAACTTAAGATAGGAGATGAAAACATGCGTATGCGAAAAATTTTGTTAAGTTTGATGGTCATTTTTGCAGTAGCTGGGTTGGTAGCGTGTAGTGCGCCAGATAAAGATGCGGTGGCCACTAAGAAAGAAGCGAAGCAAGATACGAAAAGCGAACAAGTGAAGGCAGCGCTCGAAAAACTGGAAAAAAAGTACGGGGCAACATTGGGTATTTACGGTATGGATCAGACGGGAAAGCAGTCTCTCCGTTTTAATGCGCAAGAACGATTTGCCTACGCCTCTACTTTTAAAGCAATTGCTGGCGGTATTTTACTTAAAAATTTGACGGATGAACAACTGAATAAGCGGTTTACTTTTTCAAAAGAGGATTTAGTGGATCATTCACCGATCACGGAAAAACATGTGGGTAGCGGGATGACGATGAAGGAGCTTATTAATGCGTCGATGACTTACAGTGATAATACGGCGGCGAATCTGACGCTTCAACAGCTTGGTGGACCTAAAGGCTTTGAGAAGGAGCTCGTGAAAATCGGCGATAAAACGATGAAACCTGTTCGCTATGAACCTGAACTAAATAATGCTGTGCCTGGTGATATTCGTGATACGACGACTCCGGAAGCGATGGCTAAGACGCTGGCCTACCTCATAACCGAGGGAAATCTGCCGGCCGATAGATTGGCTTATTTTAAACAGACTTTGATTGATAATACGACTGGCGGTACATTGATTCGTGCTGGTGTTCCGGATGGTTATGTTGTTGGTGATAGAACTGGCGCTGGAGATTACGGCACTCGGAATGCTATTGCGATGATTTATCCTAAAAATAAGGATACGAAACCGCTCGTGTGGGTTATTTATTCTAAGAAAACTGGCAAAGACGATGAATATAACGATCAATTGATAGCGGATGCGGCAAAAGTACTTAGTGATTATTATTCTCTATAGCAAAAAGGTGAACAGAAATCTACACCTGGATTTCTGTTCACCTTTTTAGTGTGCGCTAACCTGTTTTGCTTTATACAGAACAAGTATTGCCGCGGCGAGGAGGATAACGCCCATCACGGCTGGCGCTGCGTGTCCGAGTGATACGTAGATAGCGCCTCCGAGTATCGGACCGATGATTCTGGCTAACGATTGGATGGATTGGCTGCCGCCTTGGATCCGGCCTTGTTCGCTTGCATCGACCGATTTGGATAACATGCCATTGAATGATGGTCCGAATATCGAATCACCGAAGCCGAATACGAAGAATCCGATGATGAAAAGTGGCACGGATGCAGCGATTGTTGATGTGGCGATGAACGCGTAACCCACGAGCTCGGCGCCCATTCCTAACATCGCGATGTGCTTGTCACTGAGCTTTTTCAAGAGTTGCGGCATGATGAAGGCTTGTGAAATGATGTCTTGGAAGCCCATGATGGAAAACACGAGTCCGATGAGCGCTGGTTTCCAGTTGAACGTGTCGATGGTGAATTGGGACATGATGGCTTGTAATGAGCCGCTCGGTACCCACAGTAGGAACGCCGCGATAAGCAGTCGGTTTAAGTTTTTGATGGATAGTATGTTTAAAAGTTGCAAAAATGGATTCAGTCGCGCTGGTGTGATTTTTTCGAGTCTATTTTTTGCGTGGAGGCTTTCTGGCATGAAGAAGAAGCCGTAGATCATGTTGAGCAGTGCGATAACCGCGCCGAAGTAAAGTGGGGCGATGTAGCCGAAATTGGTTGCGAGGAGCCCGCCGATTGTTGGGCCCATGATGGAACCAGCGCCTGCCATTGCGCTTACCCAGCCGAAGTATTTCGTGCGCTGTTCGGGAGGCGTGATATCGGCAAAATAGGCGAAAATGGTGCTGATGCTACCGCCTGTTATGCCTTCAATGATGCGTCCTGCGAATAGTACCCATAGCGCTCCGCCGATTCCGAAAACGAAGAATCCGATGGCGGCACCGAGCAAACTGACGATAAGTATGGGACGGCGACCGTATCTGTCACTTAGAGCTCCGAGCACTGGTGCAGAGAAGAACATACAGACGGCGTACACGGACATGAGTAAGGTCACGACCATCGCTTGATCTCCGGGATGCGTTATATAGGGCTGTACTAAGAACGGGATGACTGGTGTGATAATGCTGAAACCTATTCCGATAAGAAATACAGAGATAAGGCCGAATACTAAGGCGTGCTTGTTGACGATTGGTTGCTTGTTGTTTGATTTGATTTCTGACATTGATTTCTCTCCTTAAGAGGCATTTTTTGTTTCTAGGTAAACAATATCTCATTTTTGTTTCCTTGTCAACAAATTATTTTTAAAAATAAAAAACAGCCCCGACTCTGAATATAGAGTTAAGCTGTTTCGCGTTTTAGGATTTATCATCTGCATTCTGTTTTTTGATTTCGGCATCTAAATGGTTACTATAGTTTTTTAGAAATTTGAGCGTGGCGTTGAATTGTTCCTCCGTCACTTGCTCAAAAACGGCTTTATCACGGTCTCGGAACTCTTTATGCAACGTTTCATGAATATCGAAAACTTCTTGTCCTTTTGCGGTCAGGCGGAAGTAGATTTCTTTTTTGTTGTCTGCTTTTTGGTAGCTTTCGATGAGGTCTTTTTCCATGAGTTTTTTCGTTAATTTACTGATGGCCCCTCGAGTCATATAAAAGGCTTCCGCGAGTTTTGTCACATTGGGCTCGGTCATTTTTCCGATATATTCGACGCCGTGGACTTCGGACGATTTGTATCCCCTGAGGCTCATTTCCATTTTGGACTTGTTCAGCGAGGCCATTTTATTAAATACATCCCTGACACCTGACATGATTTCTTCTTCCTTGTTCATGGCTTGCCCTCCTACCTACTTCGTGCGTTAAGGACAATTATAGCTCGTTTTTGTTTCTTTTTCAACAATAAAATTCAGAACGCTGTTGGGTTGGAAGGTGTCGCAATCCACGCTTCTTTTAGCGGTATAACTACTGGCGGAACGGCTACATCGCCGGATATCCGTTTCAAAAATTGGCGGGTTCGTTCTTGTTTTGGCGCGCCGAATAATTCTGCTGGGCTTCCTTCTTCTACCACAACACCATCTGCCATGAACAGGACGTGATCGGAGACTTCTTTCGCGAATTGCATCTCGTGCGTGACGACAACCATGGTCATGCCTTCTTCCGCGATGGATTTTATCACAGCCAAAACTTCACCAACGAGCTCTGGATCGAGTGCCGAGGTCGGTTCGTCAAACAGGATAACTTCAGGATTTAGGACGAGTGCTCGCGCAATGCCGACGCGTTGTTGCTGTCCACCTGAAAGCTGGCTTGGATAAAAATCGAGTTTATCGCCGAGCCCGACTTTTGCGAGAATGGCTTCGCTGCGCTCGCGAGCTTCGGCTTTTTTGACTTTTTGGGCGATAATCAGGCCTTCCATCACGTTTTGAATCACGGTTTTATGCGCGAATAGATTGTAATGTTGGAACACCATCGCGGTTTGTTTGCGCAGAGCTATGATATCTTTTTTCGTCGCTTTTTCGGTGGCTACGCTCACGTCGCCGATTTCGATTAAGCCACCATTTGGTTTTTCTAAGTAATTGAGGCAACGCAAGAGTGTCGTTTTTCCCGAGCCGCTGGGGCCTAGAATAGTAATCACCTCGCCTTTATTTATCGTTAAATCGATGCCTTTTAGCACCTCTTGTTCACCGAATTGCTTTTTAATTCCTTGTAAGCGTATCATCCAATCCCTCCCTGGTTATAGGCCGTGGCTCTGCGGTCGATGTGTGACGCGATTAGTTCGATGATGATTGTGACGCCCCAATATAGCAGGCCTGCCGCGATGAATGCCTCGAGAAACTTGAGGTTGCTTGAGGCCACGATCTGCGCAGTTCCCGTGATTTCTTTGACGGATACAAGGAAAGCGATAGACGATGCCTGCAAAAAGCCAACCGTGACATTCGTCAAATTCGGAATCGACTGCGCGAGTGCTTGCGGTAAAATAATACGCGTCATCACTTGGAATTTGGTCATCCCGACCGAGTATCCCGCCTCGATTTGACCGCTTGGAACAGCGACAATACCAGAACGGATAATCTCGGAAAGATACGCCCCAGCGCTAAGTGACAATGCGATAAGTACAAAAATCGTAATTGGTACGCCGTTGATATTGAATGACCAGTCGTAGCGCTTCGCCAGACTGTCGAGCAAAAGTGGCAAACCGAAATAAATCAACATAATATGCATCACGATTGGCGTTCCGCGGACAAAGGACACATAGCCATTCGCCACATGATAGACGCCCTTGACGCGATAAATACGTGCTAGCGCGACGCCAAGTCCAATCAAAAAACCAACAATCAGGGGTACAAAAGTGAGCATTAAGGTAAGCGGGAGCGCCGTCAAAATTTCTTTAAAAGCCTCCCAAATAAACGGATAATCGAGTTGCATCGTTTGGTTCGCCTCCTTTTTTAGTCTAAAACTACGACTGGTGCTTTATGACGATTCGCGCGTTTTTCAAATACTTTCGCCGCCTGCTCTAGAATCAGCACAACCGCGTAATAAATAATCGACATCGCGATGTAGACTTCTAGCGCGTGAGCCGTCGCCGCAATCAGTGCTTCGCCGCGCCCCATCATGTCCATCAGCCCAATCGTGAACGCGAGCGATGTATCCTTCAGCGAACTAATCACCGAATTCGCCACGTTCGGAAACGCGATACTCGCACTTTGCGGCAGCACAATTCGGAAAAAGCTCTGCATCGGACTCATACCAACCGACATCGCGGCTTCCGTTTGCCCATAATCCACGCCTTTGATCGCGCTTCGGAAAATCTCCGAGAAAATCGCCCCATCCCTGAGCGCGTAAGTCACAATCACGAAATACGCCGGCGCCATCCGCGAAATATCGACGCCAAACACGAGCAATAACGCTGGCAAACCATAAAACACCAAAAATAACTGAATCAACATCGGCGTCCCGCGAATAAAGGAAAGAAATACGATTACCAACTGACTCAAAACCGGCACCCGAAACAACCGAATCACCGCCAAAATCAGCCCTAAAACAAGTCCAATCACCGTTGCATAAAACAAAACCTGCAACGTTATCATTAAATATTCCAGCAATGTCGGAATAAAGTCAAAAATCAAATGCCAATCAAACGCCTTCCCCATCCGCGTTCCACCCCTTATTCTTTAAAATGTAAAAGCTACATCCTGCTTTAAACAAATCGAGCGAAAGCGGTTGTATTTCATGATTTTGGTGGAAGCCGGAAGCGGAGCATACTAGTGTATGTGAGAACCGGAAGTCCACTAAAATCGTGAAATGCGAGCGCTTGTCGCCGATTTATCTAGCCTAGGATCTATTCTTTAAAAATCAACCGTGTAGTCAGCACCAAGCCATTTCTTACTCAACTTACTAACAACGCCTTCTTCCTTCAATTCCTTCAGCGCCCCGTCCAAATCATCCGACAACTGCGACTCATTTTTGCGTAACAAGAAGAAAACCTTCGAGTTCAGCATAGGATCCCCGACAACTTTTTGCTGAGCATCCGCCTGTTCATTCAGTAATTTCACCGCGAATGGCGTTGTAATCGTAGCATCCGCGCGCCCCGTCCGAATTTGATTGGTCGCATCATTGTTCCCCGTACCCGAATACACGATATTAATTTTATCCCCATGCTCCTTATTATATTTCTCCAAATACACCGCCGAATTACTCGTCGCACTCACAATCGCCGTCTTCCCAGCGAGATCCGCGACCGACTTAATATCCGTATTATCCTTGTTCACCGCCACCTGCAGCGGAAAAACATTATATGGCTCCTTATTAAATAAAAACTTCTCCTTACGCTCATCATTCACTTCCATTTGATGCGCCACGAAGTCGATTTTATTAGTTTGCAAACTCAGTAATAAATTCGAAAAATCCATCGTTTTAAACTCAAACTTGTACTGCGGCAACTTCTTATCCAGCGCCTTTACAAGTTCCACGTCGTACCCCGTCAAATTCCCCTTATCATCAATAAAGCAGATATTCGGAAATTGTGTCCCAGTCCCAACCACAATCGTTTTAACATCCTTACCATCTTTCGAAAGCGCATCACTCGACGCCCCCGTATCCGTTCCAAGCCCACAACCCGCGAGCAAAACACCACTTGCCACCACTAACAACGCCCCAAAAATCCACTTTTTCATCCAATCTCCCCTTAATTCGAATTAACTAGCACATCCACGTCGCCTAATTCAGCAAACAGCGATTCATCCAAAACTTTCCGCAAGAAAACAATATTATCCCCTTCATATTCATGCTCATAAAATCCAACATATCCGCGATGCTCATAAATCGAAACGAGCCAAGGGTGCCGCGTCGCCGTCGCCAAGTAAACCGCTGGAGCCTTAATCTGAGCCACCAAAACCTGCTCCTCCACATAATCCAAAAGCGTCGTCCCAACACCTTGCCGCTTGAAATCCGGGTCCACCGCGAACCACCAAATAAATGGATACGGCTGAATCGAGCGCTCACCTAAAGCCCACGGAAAAGCCACCGTCACCGTCGCGATAATCCGCCCATCACGCTCCAAAACATAGTTCGCATTACGCCTAATATTCTCCTCTACCGTCGCCAAATCCGCCGTCGCCCCAACAAATTTGATATCCATATCCTTCAGCGGCTTGTACCCCCGAATCGAAACATCGTGCACAACCGCCGCATCTTCCAACTTCGCTAACCGAATAACATCCCCCACAAAAATTCCTCCTTAGTTTTTTTAGATTGATCAAACCTCCAAATAAAGCAAAAACTGTCACTCTATTATTTCGAGTAGGACGAATATTCCGCTTTAAACAAATTTGCGGAATGCGAACGCTTGCCGCCGATTTATCGAGGTTATGCTCCAGCCCATTAGTTTTGTGCCTCAACCTTGCTCGCGTAACGGCTTTCCTTAAATGGCAAATCCAAATTTCCACGCAACGTATCACTCGCATATTCTCGGTCATAATACCCGCGAGCCTCCAAAATCGGAATCACTTTTGCAACGAAATCATCTAATCCCTCGCCCAAAACTGGCGCTCCGAAAATAAAGCCATCCGCCGCCTTGCCATCAAACCAAGCGATTAACTCATCCGCAATCCGCTCCGGCGTGCTCACAAAAGCCGATTTTGGCGTCGTCACCCGAAGCGCCACCTCACGCAACGTCAAATTCTCACGCTTCGCATCCGCCTTAATTTTCTGCGTCGTCGCCCGGAAACTATTCTCACCAACCGTCCCAATATCAGGAAACGGCTCGTCCAGCGGAAACTTACCGAAATCAAAATGATCGAAAAACCGTCCAAGATACGCGAGTGCCTCCTCATCCGAAACCAAATTCTTAATTTTCTCATATTTAGCATCCGCGTCCGCCTGCGTCACTCCAACAATCGGCGCAAAACCAGGGAAAATCTTAATCTCATCTGCATTCCGACCATTCGCCACCGTCCGTGCCTTCACATCCGCATAAAACGCCTGCGCCTCCTCAAGCGACCCTCCATTCGTAAACACTGCGTCCGCACTCTTAGCCGCCAAATCCTTACCTGGCTCCGACGCCCCAGCCTGAAAAATCACCGGTTGCCCCTGCTTCGAACGACCAATATTCAGCGGTCCCTCCACCGAGAAAAATCGTCCCTGGTGATTCAAACGATGCAACTTCTCCCGATCAAAAAACTGCCCAGTCTCGCGGTCCCGCACAAACGCATCGTCCTCCCACGAATCCCAAAGCCCCTTCACGACCTCCAAATGCTCCACCGCAATCTCATAACGCAGCGCATGTTCCGGGTGCGTTTTCTTACTATAATTATTCGCCGAACCCTCAAGAGGCGACGTCACCGCGTTCCAACCAGCCCGACCATTACTAATCAAATCCAGCGACCCGAACTGCCGCGCCACCGTATATGGCTCACTATAAGACGTCGAAAGCGTTCCAACCAGCCCAATCCGCGACGTCACCGCAGCCAATCCCGAAAGCACCGTCAAAGGCTCGAACCGATTCAAAAAATGCGGAATCGACTTCTCATTTATAAACAACCCATCCGCCACAAAAGCAAGCGTAAACCCAGCCGCCTCAGCCTTCAAAGCCTGTTCCTTATAAAATTCAAAATTCACACTCGCATCCGCTGGCACACTCTCATGTTTCCAAGCATTCATGTGCCCGCCAGGACCATGCAACATCACGCCAAATTTAATTTTTCCCATCGATCATTTCCCCTTCCTCATCTCACATCCACCGTCAAAATTGCCTCACTAATCAACTGCACTGACCGAAACCGCGCGTCCTGCTCCGCAACCGGCGTATGAATAACAAATTCATCCACATCAAACGTCGCCCGTAATCGCACCAATTCCGCCTTCACCTGCTGCGCCGTCCCAACGATAATATCCGCCACACGCTCCTCAATCTCGAAATCAACCGCACCAGCCTGTCTCGCAAATTCCTCCGCCTGCGCCACCGTCTGCACCGTCACCGAAACACCCGTCGAAAGCGTCACCCGCACCACTTTCTGCTCACCCGCAAGCGCTCGTGCCGCGTCTTCCGTATCCGCCGCCAAAACCGGAACCGCAATAATCAATTCGCCATCCGGATTCGCCGCCCGAAACGCCGTCACCGCCTCACCAAGCGCCACCTCATCACTATTAATAAATTTCGCAAAACAATAATTCACACCTTGCGCGCCCGCCAATTCCGCACTCGCCACACTCGCACCAAGCAAGAAAATCTCCGGCTTCGTTGGCGGTTCAGGATCAACGCCAACACCCGCCAACACATGATCCGCAGGCACCTCATCATCCACGAACTGCTTCAAAAGCGCCAACTGCTCCTCAAAATCCGCTTTTTCCGACCGACCAAACTGTAAAGCCTTCGTCGAGAGCGGCAAACCACCAGGCGCCTTCCCAACACCTAAATCCACTCGATTCGGCGCTAAAGTAGCTAACAATTGGAAGTTCTCCGCAACCTTATACGCACTATAATGCTGCAACATCACGCCACCCGAACCAACCCGAATCCGTTCCGTCCGCGCCAACAAATGCGACACCAAAACCTCCGGCGAAACACCAGCCAGCAACTTCGTATCATGATGCTCTGACACCCAAAACCTGTGATATCCCCATTCCTCGGCCTTCTCCGCAAGCGCAATCGTCTGCTGCAACGCCTGATACGCACTTTTTCCATCCGCAATCGGACTCTGATCTAATAAACTGAGTCTAAATCCCATTTCTCCGCCTCCCTCAAAGCCAATTCAAGCGCTGGCAAACCGAGCTCCGTAACGCCCCGATATGTATGCCCCCGACCAATTTCTACCACTGGAACATAACGCACCCCGTATTTCGCCTGCAAAATATCCCGCTGCTCATCGTAATCCGTCACATCGACCACCTGAAACTCGTGCCCCTCCTTCGTCAAATAATCCTTCACCTCCGCACAATACGCACAACCCTGTTTCGCCCAAACCACAATCGATAAATTTTCCGCCATCTCACTCGTCCCCCTTTTTAACTAATTTGTCCAACCTCACGTCTATCAATCGCCACGACCAATTCCGCCAACTGCCCACGCAACCGCTGTTCCAACTCCACATCCCGAATCGGCACAACCGCCGCCTTATCCACCTGCGCATCCACCACATAAACCCCTTGCAAAACCTCGCCCTTCAACACACCAAGTAACGGTTTGAGCGCAAAATCAATCGCCAACACATGCCCACTGCTCCCACCAGACATAATCGGCAGAACAACCTTATTTTTCAAAATATTCTCCGGTAACAAATCCAGAACCGCCTTCAAAACACCCGTATACGAAGCCTTATAAACCGGCGAACCCACAATAACACCATCCGCCGCCTCAATATCCGCAACCAATTCCCCGATTCGCGCATCCTTAAAATTCGCGTTCACCAGCACCTCCGCATCAAAATCCCGCACCGAGTGAAAACCGACCTCCACCCCATCCCCTTGCAAAATCCCGCCAGCATACCGCAAAACCTTATCCGTCCCCGATTGCGCCGATGGACTCCCAGACAAAATCACGATTCGACTCATCTCATCCCCACTTTCTGTTTAAAACATATATATCCGATGCATTTACTATGAATTAAGACAAAAAAGAACCTCCCTTCCGAATTTGGAAAAGAGATCCCTCTTCTCCCCATTTGCCAGGCCAAAAACGCTCGCCTGCTGGAATTAGCACCGTTCTATCACTAGAGGTTGCTGTGGGATCAAAGGACCAGGTTCCTCCCCCAACTCTTAATAAGGACTGTATAATTTTTATGATTGGATGTATCTTACCATCTCCAAAATCAGATGTCAACAAATAGTTTGTCTTTTTAGATTAGTTAGCTTTTTCACAAAACGGACCAGAGAAGGCTATATCTAGCATTCCAAGCATCAATTTTTTTCTATCTGATACATATTCCGTATAAATGATATTCGACAAATCAGGCAACCCAAAACAAACCCACTCACATTCAGAATAACATCTGTAATATCCATAAAATGATTCGGATAAATAAACACAATATCTAAAAATAGCTGTACAGATTCAATCATCACCGAAGTAAGTAAACCGACACAGAAAACCCTCCCAAAAGATAGTTTCGGCTTGATCACACTCACATAAACACCAAAAGGAAAAAGCAACATCACATTCCCCATAATTTGATATAAACCCGCACCTTGCATAAACGGTATAACATTCACATAATCCGTTATCGCATAACTCCCTGCATCCAGCAAATTCCCAAATATCGTAAACGGAAAAATCACAAACTTAATCAAAAATACCAAATAAACACCAAACAATATCGTCGCAAAATAATACCTATCAAACTTTTTCGCCTTCAAAAGAAATACCAAAGTTATCACCATCACGACAAGAATCGAAATCGCCAAGATAATAATAAGAAATGGATCATACGTTATGTCCATGCTAGTTGCTCCTTTAATTATAATTTAGTCAATACGTACATTCCCTTTAAACGGTTGGCTATTTGGCAGTATGCTTGATTTCATATAAACTCTATATACTCCACGCCCTTTCGCATATAACTTAGCTGATGTATCCTTTACATGAGAATAATTCCACGAAGCATCCGTTTTTGCCCAACCAATATAGCCAAGACTTTGCTGTAAAGTTAATGTTATATGAAATTTTCCAGCTGGCCATTTCGTTGGCGTTGTTGTTACCCTCACTGAATTTCCAGCACCCATGTCAAAACTCCGCGTATACAACCCACCTTTAAAATCATACGTGCCACTCACAGATGCTGCAAGTGCCGATATTGGTAAAATAAAAACTAGCATCACTGCAATAATAGAACTAACAATTCTCTTTTTCATAAACCCCTACTCCTTTTTAGTTTTATTTATAGCATCCAAATTGTATCATATAAGTATAAAGCGAGTCAAATTGTGTGGGTTAATTGCAAAAAGCCCCTCAAAAAGGAGCAAAAAACTCTCAAATCTCTTCCACAATCGATGTCCCAGAATCTCTCTCCAGCCCATTCCATTGCCATTTCTCGTGCATACGAAGTTTTCCATCTGGTAAAAATCTTTGAAGCATTAAAATCAAATTTTTAGTCTAATTTTCACATCACTTAATCACAGGTATCGACACGCGGCGCATTTCTACATATCCCTTGTCCAATCCAATGATTTCCACTTTATTGGTCGTCACCGAAATAAAATTATTCGCATACGTTATTTTATATTTATTCGTGACCCGATCAATCGTCGCCTGTTGCTTAATCACACCATTGACAGAAAAGCGGACATAAGCTAAATCTTTCCCACATGTCCCCGTTATTTCCTTCGTCCCCAATTTGTAATTCACAGGCGCCGTTAATGTTGCTTGTAAGGCTGGTTTTACAACAACTGGCGTGATGACCTGCACTTTCTTCGCTACGTCTAACCCTCTCACGTCCACTTTACTCGTTGCTACAATCCCATATTTCCGCATTTCCATAAAGCTGTATTTACCGACTTGGTTCGCCACGTTCGTCGCCTGCCCTTTATTCATACCATTGACCCACACTTGAACGGTCGCAATATCTTTCCCAAAAGTTCCTAACAATTGTGGATAATCTACAGGATACGCCTCTACTTTCAAATCATAATCCTTCCATACCGTCACCACAACAGGAATTCGTTTCCGCTCCACAAACGCCCCATCCACGCCCTGTACTTCCACTCTCGATGTGGCATCCGTGATCATCTGCGCAGCATTCTCAAAACGATAGCTCCCATCACTGCCCAGCGTTGCACTCGTCTTGTTCACGCCATTCACACTCAAACGCACCGCCATGATATCTTTCCCAAAAGTTCCTGTCAAAATCTTGCTTTGATTCATCACAAAAGCAGTCGTTGTTAGACTATAATCTCTCGGCGCATTCACACGAACTAACAGCCGAACGCGCTCTTGGTAAACCTTATTCACACCAACAATCTCGACCACATCATTCGCCGTTTGAATCGAGGTGGATGCCTTCGCAACAGTATAATTCCCATTTCCATCCATCAATGCCTGCTCAGCAACTGCGCCATTCACCCATAACCGAACTTTGAATACGCTCTCACTATGAGTTCCAGCAAATGTCACCGTTTCTCCGATCGTATACTCTTGCGCCGTCACCTGAAACAGACTACTCATCGCTACTGGAACGCGGCTCAACTCTTGCCCCCACTCATTTCTCCCCACGATTTCTACCAATTTAGATACACTGTTCAGAAGCAGCACGGTATCTTTTAACGTGTAGTTACCTTTTCCATCCATTGGTATATCTAGCATTTCTTTGCCTTCAATCCATAATGAAATTCCTGCAACTGAATGCCCATATGTCCCTGTTAGCGTGCGTTCAGGATAGGTAATCACATAAGGTACCACCGCCAAACTAAAATCTAGATAGCTAACCACCGTTTCCTGACATATTTCGCCACCCACGCCTGTTCCCCGAAGTACAAACATGTCTTCCCAGCGTATATTTTGGGCGACAAGTCCCGTGATTTCGAATGTATTTCTCCCTGTAATCGTGACTGGTATCTCCGTATCGCGAATGACTGCAGAAACGACTCGAATATCCCGCCCAAAAGTCCCCGTCATGCGGTCCGTTCCGAGTGTATAATCGCTGCCTGTCAATGTATAATCGAGCGGCGCCTCCAACACACGTACAGGTAATCGATAACGCTCCACACCTTGTCGATCTAGCCCAATCAGCTCCAAAATATCACCAGGACTAATCAACAAATCCTCTACAGAAAGTGTATACCGCCCCATTCCGTCTAGCGTCGCATTTTTTATCATACCTGCTTTTTGTAACTTTATCGTGTAAATCTCCCTGCCATACGTTCCCGTCATCTGCGTATCATGAATCGTATAATCCGCATCCATCGTAATAGCTACCTCTGAAAGTAACGTCATCGCGACCTGCTCCACTTGATTGCCACGAATATCTTTCCCAACAAAAGAATACGTCGCCGTTTTCTCCGCCACTTTTTGAGCCATATTCAAAAAAAGAAAAGCGCCTTGATTATCAACCGTAGCTTCGTCGATTTTGACATTTCCCTTATGCAATTCCACCGTGCAAATGGGCAGAAAACACTGACTTTGATATAGAGGACTCGGCGTGACATCATCGTAAATGACTTGTTCTACAAATAAGGATTTATGTAGCACCTCAATTCGCTCATCCAAAACCGTTTCGAAAGCCATCCCTTCCATATGCGTGGTTAACCGATTATTATTGACCGCCACGTGTTTAATGACAGTGTCCCCTATATTCTCAGGACTCGCAACCAGTAACTTATCCGGTTTCGCCCAATTATTGTAATAATAACCTTGTAACGGCTGATGATTGATCCGATTATTATGCAACAAAACCTCTTCGGATAAAACCAGCTTCCCCCGTTCTTTCCCTAATCGAATCGTCATAAAGCGTGGTTGCTTTGGAAACGAGCTCACTACACCGGTTTGTCCACTCCCATTAATAATCCCCTTTATATGAAAATCATTATCCAAAATTTCCAGACCGATACCTCTCGTAGCATGCCCACTTGTCCCATCGTCATTATTTTCCACATTATTTCGCTTTTTCACGGTTATCGCACGTAACGGGAGGCGAATTTCCCCTTCTAATTCCAACATATTTTCCGTCACAACCACGTCCGATACTTCTCCAATGACAATATCCGTTTTATTGCTATATACTTCTCGCTGTGCGACGAAAAGAAAGCCAAATATATGCACACTGCGAACTTGCGCTGTATTTCCTTGGAAGCGAACATTGTTAGCTCCACTGAGACGGTAGGGTAGATAGAGAGTGTGTGGCGTTGTTGGCAGCGCTCTTCTCTTTCCGGTTTCATTATCTATAGGATTAACAGCAATGTCTCCATGTAACTCAATGATTTTTGGATTACATGGATTTTCTTTTGGGGCAACATGATTGGCACGTGACGTTTCATCCCATCCTACCGTAACGTGATTTCCTGCAATAACTAGTTCTGTATTATTCGGCCCATAACTATCGATCCCACCGTCAAACATCTCCGTACTGTTATCAGGTTTGTTGACAGAATAATAATGATATACGCCATAACGTTGCATCCAGTCTGCCACTTTATTGTTTGTTACGCTCACTTTTTCGTTGCCTCGATATATTTGGATTCCTGCACGCCCTGTATTGGTCACCTGATTTCCATCTAGAATGACATCACGGCAAAACTCTATTGATATACCACTGAGGTAGCCTATGTTCTTTATATCACAATTGATTACTCGTAAATTGTCAATCCCGCCAAAATTGAAACCATTTTTCCCAGCGTTTTTCCCATCTACTTCCACATTACGAACGGTGATATTTCGCGTCCCTCTGTATGGTATATAGTTTTCTACATATGGACCTGTGATGGATAAAAGTGAGGGGGATGTTAGGAAATTAGGTTCGGTATAAGAAAGCATTAAACCAGTCTTACCACCTTCTTCAACTGTTAGAAATTCCAATCGAATATCCTGCAAATACACATCATGTAGATAATTGGGATTCTGTGATGTTGGCAAATTAGTAAATCCAGCCTCTCCATTTGTCTCTGCGCCAAAAACAAAGATTGCTTTTTCCTTATTTGCATTCAGTGTAACATCCATCGTCGTTTGAATGGTTATTTTAGAAATAAGTCGAAGTGCCCCTTTGACATAATATTTCCCTGGTAATACCTCTATACACACTTCTTCTCCCGTCATTTCAAGAGACCGTATACGTGTACTCCATACTTGTTGATTCTTTGTAGCCTCTATCTCTTTATACTCTGTCCCAGATTTTAGTTCCATCATTTCTTGAATCGCCATTTGTTCGTCCTCCTCAATATTTTTTCTTTCTCTCATCCATTTCTTCTTCCTAATTTATTTGAGAACACAGCCGCCATAACGGCAATGCTGATCTCACCTAATTTTTCTTTCTTCGTACTAGATATATCGTAGCTCCTAAGACACTGAATATCCCCCAATACCATATCAGCGGATCGATACTATCTCCTGTCAACGGTAATGTAACAACCTTACTTTTTGATGCTTTGTTAGTTGATGATTTAGATTTGCGTATCCTCGTATCCAATTGTTTTGGGCCTTTGGTTACCTTCCCAATAGTCGGTGAAATAGGTCTTACAGGACGTACTGGAACTATTGGTTTTATTGGCGCGATAGGTTTTATCGGAACAATCGGCTTCACTGGTGGTGTAATAATACTCGGTATGTCTTTCTTCCATATGGCATATAATGTCATGCTCTCTAACATCTCATAACTTTCTTCTTGCAAATAGCTTATTCCAGAACCATCCGCTGCCGTATTCCAAGCAATGAAATCGTACCCTTTTCGCTGTATTTCCACTCCAGTCGCAATCAACACAGGCGAATCCCCAATACTGAAAGACGCTACTTCAGGCAGTCGACTCGTTGGATCTGCCCCATTCCCCTCATAGGTTACTGTATATATAGATTTCTTCCAGCCCGCACGCAGGGTTAGTGCCTTATTTGGCATCTTATCTTGCTGAAAATCCCACAACCCTGAAGCATTACCATCTGCCACAAACCATCCCTGAAAATCGTACCCTGTTTTCATCGGCTTCTTGGGTTGCACTATCACTTCACCAGGATATACAAGCTGTTCTTGTGATCCAGACCCATCCTCAGCATCAAAAGTAACTTTCTTCTCTGATGCCAATAGATAAGAGAAATTCACCCTACCAGTGAAACGTTTTGTCGTATCATAGAAATAAAACTCTAACTCCTCTGACCCTGTCACATTTGTAAAATACACTTGATTCGTTGCCATTTCATAATAACTAGGGACTTTTGGCCAAGACGACGGTACAATATTCGTCGTGGCTTTTCCCCCGCTATCAATACTCGGATTCCATACCTTTACTATGCCATCCTTACGCCCATATTGCATAGGCATCGCTAAAACTTGATATCGAAAATCCAAATTTGTCCGTTCTTCAAATCGATGCACATTACTAATATTCATAATCCTATTAATTTGTAAACCGATTTGGATAGTATCTGGTAAGTCATTTACAAAACTAGCATCTGTTATTTTATTGTCTGTAAAGACTAGCTCTTTTAGATTCGTTAAGCTACCCAACGAACCCACAGAAGTAATCTGGTTTCCTAACAGGTTTAGTTTTTCCAGCGAAGTTATAGATTTTAACGGCATCATATCTATTATCTGGTTCTCTCTAAGCACCAAATTTTTCAACTTCAGCATACCACTTAAAGGCGACACATCTTTGACCAGATTATCTTCCAAATTCAAATACTCCAAGTTCACAAGCTCTTTCAGCGGGGTTAGATCTTCAATCTTGTTGTAGCTCAGTGTCGCGTACTCTAAGTTTACTAATTTTTTCATAAAATCAAGTGTAGTTAGATTATTATTATCTCCTGACAATTGATTTAACCCTGTTAAATTTTTGATTGGTGAGAAATCAGTCACCTTGATATTTTGAAAATATAGAAACTCTAATTCCGGCACCTCTTTTAGGGGAGTTAGATCTTGTATCGCGTTATTTCCGATACTCAGATATCCTAATTTCGGAAAATACTTCAAAAAATCGAGTGAGGTTATCCCACAGCCGTCTACATTCAACCCATATAAGCCTGGTATTATTTCTAACGCACTAAGATCAGAAATATTTGTACTCCCGCTAAAATCAAGCGCCCTTAAGTTAGGTAAATTCTCAATTCCTCCAAAATCTATTTCGCCATCTGCTAAAATACGTAGACTCTTTATCGTACACAATTCTTCATAGCTCACATCCCATGTCGTAAACGAATCTAATGCTTGTGCAGCAGCGTAAGCAATTCGCCCGTCAGCAAACCATTCTCGGAAAGACTTTGTTTCGGATGGATCGGGGGTTGTTACTATTTCTGCGTTTACTTTTTTATATTTGGTTATTTCTAGCACTTTTTCTGTTAGCGCTTTCTTATCTGCTCCAAATACAGAAAGTGGTGCCGCTACTAACGTCACCATTAAACTGCACATCGTGATTTTGAGCCATTTATGATTTTTCTTCATGACCTCACTCCTCTATGCTATTTTTCTATCTAGTTTCAATTATATTAGAGTGAATTCCGCTATACAACAGCATAATTGGATAATGATGGATATATATGCTTTTATACTCGTTTTTATTTAATATGTTATTTTATGTACATATAACGGCATCAGTAAACTCGCCATAGCCTACTTTCAGATTTGTCTAAATTATGTATTGGAATCCAACTGAAAATCCCCCTATCTTCCTATAGTTGATATTAAATATTCTTTAAGACCATTAAAAAAAGCCCCTCAAAAAAGGAGCAATAATCATCTCAAATCTCTTCCACAATCGATGTCCCAGAATCTCTCTCCAGCCCATTCCATTGCCATTTCTCGTGCATACGAAGTTTTCCATCTGGTAAAAATTCTGGTGTCGAATGGCACGTCCCGCTTCGAATCTTCTTGTGGACGCTTACATGATTATAGCGAAAATCAATCGACCCGTCCTTATGAACAACGCCAATCAGTGTGCCACGCTCAATCTCGCCACCCTCGTATGTCCCCGAAATAACATCGCCATCTTGAAAATAATGAAAAACCGTTTTTTCAGATACCTCGCCATTTCCCGAGTTTTCGACCACTGTGAACTTTTTACCCTGATAATTAACGATCAGAATCCCTCCTAGTTTTCGAACTAATCACACAACTATTATAGCACAAAATGACAAAAATGCCCTAGACAAGTGATGCATGACTAGAGCCTTATTTTTTACTCGCCTAAATTCTTAACCCACGTATCCATTGCACGGCGTGGCTTCGCGTCGGGAACCTCGTTGAACCGCGTAATCTGCAGGCAACCAACGATCTGCTGACCATCCAGCCCTAGCTCCGTCACAACCTCTGGATCAAAAATAAAGTTATTCGTACGCCACAGTACGCCAAGACCAGCTTCCCATGCCAAAAGTTGGACATTCTGAATAAACGCACTCGTCGCAGCAATCGCCTCAAAATCCTTCTTGCCACTCCCGATAATATCTGTCGTCACAATCAGCGTGTAAGGCGGAGCCACAATCTTGCGCTCATTCCCAGCTCGAATCTGCTCACGTCGCTCATGCGTCAACGGCTCGCCCTGCATCCGCTCCATCGAGTTCACAATCGCCTCCACAAAACGGCGCTTCTCCGCTTCTGTCGACAAAACCGCCACATGCCACGGTTCTATTTTACTATGAAACGGTGCAAAAGCCGATTTCTCCAAAATGTCGTCAATAACCGCGCGCTCGATTGGCGCCTCGTCCACCTGCTTGATACTGCGTCGTTCCATTATAATTTCTGATATATTTTTAGCCATCGATAGTCCTCCTAGTGATAATCATTCTCACTAAGTATAGCACGCCAAACCACCGTTGACCATCTCAGCGTGTCGACAAACGCTCATTCTCGTCGTTAAAAACTCCGTTCCAGTGCTCACATACTCTAGTATGCTCCGCGCTGGTACTCGCTTTTGCCTAGAGTCTAAGCATTTGTCGACGCGCTGAGGTTTGGAGGGGAAATCATGTGAAATAGTTTTTCTACGGTCTCCTCCTTTACCTAACTTTCTGGAATTTCCAACGTGAGGTCATTTTTCGATTTATGTGCCACAATATAATCGATATACTGCGTCATAAACTCCCCGTCCGCTTTCTGCCACAACGCATAACCCGGTGTCTTCTCTACACCATTCAAAAAGCTCTTATCCCCCGTGAAGTACGCAAAATTGACCTGTTCCATCGTTTTTGCCATCTCCTCTACATCATCTGGATCATATTTTCCAGTTATGAATAAATCGCTGAGCGCCTTCGTATAGCTAAATTGGCCAAAATAAGCCTTAGAGTACTGCTGAAAACCGAGCAAATTCGGATCCTTCGAGTTTATCTTCCGCGCATATTTTTCCACGTCCACACGCTGCGTTTTATAAGACAATCCCTTATTTGGCACGTAGTTAACGACACCATACTGCTGCGGATACATCGCCATAGAGCTCGTCGCAACATCATAAATCGTGCGGTCATGCGACGTTTCCGACCTAATATCTTGAATATGCACATGCCCACTCAAGTTCAGCGGAATATCATTCTTCGCAAAAAGCGACACCGCCTCCTTATTCTGCACAATCGTGAACCCTTTCGTCAAAAGCTCACTATGATCCAACAAATTGTGATGCGTCACCGTAACCAACTCCGCACCATGCTTCTTCGCCAAATCAATACATTCCTGAATCCAAGCAAACGTCTCCGTGCTGATATAACCGTTCGTCTCCGGCGCACCATACCGCTTATTATTCTCATAATCCGCCGTGTCCACCATCAAAAGCCAAACATCACTAGACGTTGTCGCAAGGTAACTAAGCGTTGAATCATCCCGCATCACCGCCTCATCATACCCCGAATTATGATAAATCGAAGCAAATTCTTTCGGTGTAATATCCTCCGCTTTTATCTGCTTATCCCCTTCAAATTTACGCGCGTAAGGGTTCGAAACATCATGGTTGCCAGGAATAACATAGGTTTGGACACCCGCCTTCTCGATATCCTCCAATTTCTCCGCCATTTCCTCATGGCTGACCTTTTCACCATTATTCGTAATATCGCCACTGAGCACGAGAACATCCGGTTTCTGCGCCTTCACATCGTCCACAAAAGCATCGGTAATTTCGGTGATGTAATTCTGCTGCTTGCCGTCCCCCGTCGCGAGGTAGGTTTTAAACGCCTTTTTGCCATCAGTGAGGGTGTTCGAGAGATAGTGGATATCGGTAGCTTGGTAGATGGTGAGCGGTTGGTTTGCTGGGATTTTTGGAGATATAGTAGGTTCAGCAGTTTGTTCGGTAGGTTGCGCGCATCCAGTTAACGCAATACTCAGTAACGCAATACTCAGTAACGCAATACATGCAAGGGCAGTTTTTTTCATTTCGCGGAACTCCTTTGTTTATATATTCACATGATTTAGTATAACATGGATTTTGGAGTTTTGGGGTGGATAAATTGTGACAAAGATTATACTATTTTGCTTGTAACCACATGTCCTCTATTTATTCTCCCGCTTGAAGTAAATAAAATTCATCAGCATTACGCCCAGTACGATGACAATGGCTACCACGCTAAATGCCGAATGATCTTGCATAAAAGTGAATACACATATAACCAGTAATATAAAACAGACTATCGTTGCAAGAATTAAAAACCATTTAGAACCTTTTATAGTCTTCTTCAAAAGTATCACCTCGTGGGATTATTTATGATTCTATTTTTTTCAGTATACAATAAAAAAATATTATACAGGACTTCTAAAATCATATGCACAAAAAATGATTATTTAGTTACTTAATATTAAATTAAAGAGCAAAATACGTATGAAATCTGATTTCATACGTATTTTGCTCCTAATAGAATCCTTATTTCTACCCCCTTATTTTAGACTCCCAGATAATCTCCTATTGTGCTTGTGCAATATTATTTTGATATTTACTTGCTTCATCAATAGCATCAAACACTTCTATCATAACTTGTTTAATTACAGGGACTACAACTGAGTTACCTGCTTGTTTGTATAAATGTGATTGTGCTACATCTGGTAGTTTATAATTTTTAGGATAGCCCATTAAATTAAAACATTCTCTTGGAGTAAGCTTTCTTATGCCATGATTAGATAAAATCAAAGGTACATTGTGACCACCTGTACCCATGTTAGCAGTTAAAGTAGGACAAACTCCCGATTTATTTTCCCTAACATATTGTCTTCGCCACTGATAAATACTACTTTGAGAGACCACGCTTTCCTCTAGTAAATCATAAAAACTATATTTATCTGCCGAATAATAATACTTGTCATCTACTTTCTTAGCGAAATCTATAACGTCTGAAAGCTTCTTCTTCAGCTCTACTGGATCAGGGAAATTAAAGTTCTTATACGCTTCTTTATCTAAGAATCCAACTATATATATTCTTTCCCTATTTTGTGGTATGTTACCATACTCCTTAGCATTTAATACACTATGTTTAACATGGTATCCGTGTGCCTCTAGAGCTTCTTTTATAACTCGAAAGGTATTTCCATTATCATGACTTACTAGATTTTTAACATTTTCTAGAAAAACTACTGGTGGTTGCTTATCTTTAATAATTCGATCTACCTCAAAAAATAAATTTCCTCGCTCATCTTCAAAGCCCTTTCTGTAGCCTGCTATACTAAAGGCTTGACATGGAAATCCAGCTAATAATACATCGAAGTTAGGGAGCATTTGAGTATCCACTTTGGCAATATCTTTCACTTCTAGATGGCTTTTAAAATTTTGCTTATAAGTAATACTTGCTTTTTCATCTATTTCGTTCGCCCATATTACCTCACCACCGGCTTGTTCAAATCCAAGATCTATGCCACCTACACCAGCAAATAAACTCAGTGCTTTCATAAAATTTCAACACTCCTCTTACAATTTGCAGCACGCCGCAAATTATTAAATAAAAATTTGTTCTCTCAGTTACGCGAACTAAGAGAACATCCGTTCCTTTATTCTATCATACATTTTTTTTATTTACTACTTTTTTTATTTGTTTTTTGATAAGTTTACTTAAATTTGTGCTATAATTCCACATTCAAATAAATAATTATTTCTTACTATCTACGGCTTACCCAACCTATAGCATCATTTGGAGGATTCCCAACATCAATCCATGTAAACTCTAAGCCGATTACGTTCTCATCGTTAAATTTTATAAGACGGATAGCATTAATTCCTAGATCATTTAATCGCTTACCAGTCAATGGCTCATATTCTTTTAATTGAAATACACCTCGCAAAATCCATTCCCCTAAGATTCCTTGCTTATTAAAAGATTGAATGGCCTTTCCATACTCCTGATTAATATAGGCAGTAATTCTTTTCCCACTAGGTAAAAATTCCAATTCAAAAGTTCTTTGGTCTTTATCTAATGCAAGTTTCTTAGAATCATCTTCAAATGTTCCGATGTTCTCTCCAAAAAAATCTGGATTTTCGTAATGAAACATTCTTGATTCTGGAATTGGAATATACATTTCACTTACAGGACGATCAATCATAGAAGAAATCTCATTTTTCATTTCTATATTATCAATCATTATTATCTTTTCTCTGAGTTCTGATCGTATTCTCTTCCTTTTTCTTTTATCTTTTTTTTCGGGATAGTCTTTCAACAGAAATTCTTCCAGATGTGAAATAATAAATTTCATATCACTTTCAGGTAATTCATTTTCGTATTTTTTTCTAAATGAGTCAATTCTCTTTTCCCGATAACCATTCTTTTTTTGTAATTTAGTAGCACCATCAAAACCATTATATCCAGAGCTTTCTTCTACATTCCCGTCTTCATTAGCAATCATCCACGAAATAGTTGTATCAATATTTTTTCCTTTCGGCAAATCTATAGCCTCCTCATGAAGATTTTCAAAAAATGAAAAAGCATCTTCTAAATAGCTCACATGCCAAGTATCAACAACAATGTCTTTATTATTAAAACTCATAAATAATTGCGAATCAGCGTCTGCATATTTGTATATGTGTTGACCATCTGTAAACTTAAAATTAGCTGACTTCGACAATGCAGTTGAGCCAAGAATTTCTATATGTTCAATATCAATAGGGAGATAATCTATTTCTCCAACATGAATCTGTGGCGCTTCTCCTTTTTTTGATGGCATTAGCACATGGTACACTGCTTTAACACTTACATCGGATGCGTCGAACCCCTTTACCAGCTCTTTTGAAGAGGCAATTCTCTCATTCCGTAATATAGCAACTTTTCTTGCTATTTCTAGATATAAAGAAGCATTTTCTTTATCAGCTAAATTTTTATCTTTTAGTCTTTCAGCGTTGCTTCTAGCTTCAGCTAAAATTATACTCCATCCATCTGCAACACTACTTGCTTTAAATTGAGCAATTTTTTGATCACCAGAATAAAATCCAAATGATTTAATCCCAACCAGATACTTATGAGTATCATCAATTTTTAAAGAAACATCATAACTTGTATTTGCTATATCCTCACCAACAGCATCAAATGCTCGTTGGAATGCTGTTTCTTGAAATTTAGAATTAACAATCGGCCCAACTGACTCAGTAATATCAATTACCTTACCACTACTTACTTTTTGTGAAAAAGCTTCACTTAAACTAGCGAAATTTGTTATAAGCGCTTTATATTTGTCCTTTTTACATACATCTAATTCATTCCACATATCTCATTTCCCCCTACTTTTATCTTTTAATTTATATTTTTTGCATTACTACCGAACCATTCATTTAATCGTTCTAAAATAAGCTTAATCACCTAACTTAAACTAGTCTATAAACTGCATATAATCCCGATCCAAAAAAACGTTAGAAATCTCATTCTGGTCCAATAACTTCATCTCATTCAACTTCAATAAATACAACAAGTACATATTCGTAAATGCATAGAAAAAAGCATCTTCCTTATCTAATGGCATCGATATCTCAACCCTACTCAAATCATGATTTATAAAGTAAAGTTGGAATAATTTCTCTCCTATACCTTTTACCATAACACTACGTTGTACCAATTTGTCCTCATCTACAGATAAACAATTTTGACTACCGATCTTCTCCGATGCCAGCTTTAACTCTTCCATGCCAAATAATGATGTACCTATCTCAAACTCTTCATTCTCCCTAATGAATGCCCTAACATACTTCTTAGAGCAGTAAGATGACAAGCGATCCATATAAAAATAAGTCCCAGCTTCATCCTCATTTGTGAATCTTTCTATTTCTTTTATAATAGGTTCATTTTGTCTCTCAACTATTATCAAATTCATCACCCATTCACTATCTTCCTTCTTTAGTTCATGATAATTACTATAAGCACCAGGCTCTTCTTTGATAATACCGTCTTGATAAGATATCAAACAACCGTCTTCTGTCAATAATCGAGCTACTTGCTCTAACTTCAATGGAAACACTCCTTCCTAGTCAATTTCACGAATATAATTGTTATCAAGTAAATTTTCAACGGTTGCGTCTATTAGTTCGCCTTTTTTATTTAATATTTTACTTTCACCAGAAAAGTACTGCGTTCCGCCCCCAACCCTATCAAACCAAGGAGCTGCTTTTCCCGAATCTACCACAAACGGTTTTACAATTTTATATCTATAATAATTAGCTTCATCACTGTGTAGAGCAAGTGCTCGCTGTTCATATAAAATACCATCTGGAGATGTAAAATAAGCATTTTCTGGCTCTCCATAGCGATCTATTATTTTCCCTGGCTCTATCTTTTGCTTTACTGGAATTCCTTCAAAACCATTATTAGGCGGCCAATTTATCGCACCAGTCTTTTGATCGTAATACTTAGGATTATCATACACCACTTTATATCTCAAATACTTCGCTTCATTCGGCGGATAACTCCACCCGCTCAATTTCACTCTATCTAGAGCATTCATTTCCGCAAGTGAAGCACTCGTTCCAAACCTAGCCGAAAACTTCGCTAATCCCAAAGTCGGCATCCCATACTGCAGCGCCAACGTTGCTCCATCAACCAATCTCATCCCAGCGCTAATCCGCTCGCCAGATACGGAATCAATACCATACACAGCACGATAAAATGCGCCAACACCAAGTACTTCGCGGAAAACCGTCTCATTTTGCCAATAAATCATTTGCTGATTCACAAAGTTTAGCGTTGCCTCCGTATCCACTTTGCCATCAATCGTCATAAAGCCTGCGCTATTGCCAGTCGGGATATTTGGTGTTAGTCCAATTTCTTCTATCGCCTTTATTTTATCATCAATTTCCTGCCGGGTCGCGTACATTTTGACCAAGTGCTCGAATGTTGCTGGAGTCAGTTTTTCTATATTATATGTACCTGTCTTACTGTCAAACTTCAAATTCTGCTGAATGTCCCGAACGGCTCGGTTAATGTACTGTGCCAATTCACCCAATTCGTCAAAGTAATTCGCATGGCTCCGCTCAAAATCAAGCAGTTTTCTAAGAATCTCTTCTTTCTTGTGTGCCTCAAAAATTTGTGTTGCTAAATAATTCAATTCGGAAGCTTTCTGAGTGCCGTTTATCGCGCTTAGCTCTGCGGTCACATCCCCCATCCGGTTCTCAAATCCATTAATCTTTTGATCCAAGTCGAAAATTCCATCTGCATCAAGCCTTGCGTTTGGCGACATATCGACTTGGCTATGAAAATCAGTAATATAGCGCCGAAGCAAGTCTTCACTCAGATTAAGTGCTTGTTTAATCGATGTGCAGAGCGGGATATACGCCCCTGCATAGTAATCTTTTGAAACCGCAATCGCTTCACCGGAAATTGTGTTGTCATTTAAATAAGCTGTCACGGCTTGTTTTACTGCTTCAATCCGTGGCTTTATTTCTTGATTCGTCGCTCGCAACTGATTTGAGAAATGCGTTACTTCTGCAATATCGATTCGTGTCATCGTTTCAACTCCTCGTATAATAATTGGTGTTGCGCTTCTATTTCATATAAACGTTTTTGTATCCCTTGCGCTTCTTCCTGCAACTCATCTCTTGTTCGCTCTAAATCTCGGCGTAATCTTTGTAAATTTTGATGTCCTATTTCAGCTGCATCATTAGCCACACTTACCCCAAAATTCCCGCTCCATACATCTCGAGCTTGTGTTAGTAACGCCTCTTTTTCACGTTCTATTTCAAAAATAGTCATTTCCACCGATTCTAGCCTTACTTGCTTCTTTTTCACCTGGTATAACTTATCATCCTGAATTTCAGAATCTTTTTTTAGTATCTGCAATGTCTGGTGGATTTGTTCGCTTCTCGGTTCTATTCTCAACGCACCTCCAGCTGTTGTGCTACTTCTCTATCTTTCGTTGCGTAAGCCTCTCCGATTTGCTTGATTCGAATCGCATCTTCGTGTACCACTTTTCCGAATAACTCCACACTTTCAACCAACTCAAACAGCGCTTCCCGATAGTTGGAAATCGCTTGGCTCTGCGTATAAGACATATTACCATTCTTCATCGGAAAATAACCCATCCCGGCTATTCCGTCACTTAAATCCGAAGCATGGTTCATCATTTTTTCTCGGCTAACCTTTATTTCAACCATGTTTTCGCTCTCCTCTATGTTGCTAATAATTTCTAAAATCTCATAATATCTTCATTATATCGCAATTGCATATAACTTGTAAAATAATCTCAGACACAAAAATAAACCCAACAACCTCGCCGAAACGAAATTGTTGGGTTTATACGGGTTCAAGACCCTTCGAACGCTGCTTTCTTTTTGCATCTAGTGCACGGACTCTAAGGCCCTTCGATATCTCTATACTACACTATTATTTTGGTTATGTCAATTACTTTTATAAATTTTCTTCCAATTTACTTATCTGTTCTGAAAGCAAGCGTATCTCCGTTTCGTTTTCTCGAATAATCGCTTCTTTTTCTTCTAAGTTAGCTCTCCATTTATTATAAGTGAATCCACCAATATACTCCATAACAACTGTATCAATTCTTTCAAGTATTTCATTATTTGAAACTCGTCCACCGAATTTCTTCAGTACTCGATTTTTGGAAATACATCTTAGTTGTTCTAGTAAAATAGTAGAATCCTTACCCTGATTTCCTAGATCTATCGTATTCCGACCAAGCTTAATGTGATATTTATTGTTATCTCTGAATTTTCTTGAATTAGAGGTTAATGGAGCCACAATTAGCAATCCACCTTGTTCCTTCAACACAATAGCAGGATGATCGTATGTCATTTCATTCCCATAATTCCCGAAAAAATCAACATACACAATGCTACCCTTAGAATAATTCCGATACTTTCTTTTTATGGCTGTCTCTTTATCTTTCACATAGCGCTCAAATCCTAGCAGCCACCTAATACTACTCTCCAATCGCTTCGTTCTAAAATTGTGGGTTAGCTTCTCCTTCGCATCGTAAAAATCGAGAAATAGCTGTGGTTCATCGACAATGTGCTTATTGTCCGCTCCTTTACCTCCCAAATTGGGATCAAATCGGGTCATCGCTAAGTATTTTTCTCTATCTCGCATCTCAACCACTCCTCATTTGTTGTATTGCTATTATACCACATAACCAGTGTCAAAGGAATTATTATTTTACATATATTACAAAATATACGAATCAGGGATGACTATGCTATGATAAGGGGTGAAAAAGGAGGGATCCCCATGCAAAAAGATATCCATGTCGTTGGTGCGATTATTCAAAACAATGGCAGAATCCTCTGTGTCCAGCGAGCTGATTCCGCAGTAAACGGCGCTGATTGGGAATTTCCCGGTGGCAAAATCGAGCCCGGCGAAACACCTGAACAAGCGCTCATTCGCGAAGTCCAAGAGGAAATCGGCTGTGTCATCACGGTAAACCAGTCGTTTGACCATAACGTTTACGCCTACGAATTCGCCAACGTCCACCTCACTTGCTTCCTTTGCGAACTTATCACTGGCGAACCAATTTTGCACGTCCATCAGGCGATGAAATGGCTTGATACTAGCGAATTGTCTAGCTTGAAATGGTCGCCTGCCAATCTCCCGGCCGTTGAAAAACTCCAAACAAGATAAAATCGCCCTACCCGTTATTTGGGTAAGACGAAAATCATGCTTTACACAAATCGAGCGAACGCTTGTCGCCGATTTATTTGGGTTATGTCTTAAACTCATTCTTTTTCTAACTTATCTCCGTGCTTTGCTGACCTTCAATTTCTTCCCTTTTACCGTCACGGTTTGCATTGCCTTCACGACTTGCGCACCCTTTCCGTTCAGAATTTCCACAAACGACACGTTATCCTCAATCGTAATAATTCCGATATCATCCGCGCTAATCCCGTCCAGCCTCGCAATCGTGCCCACGAAATCCACGGCGCGCAGTTTCTTCTTCTTACCACCGTTAAAATAAATCTTCATAATATCTTTACTCAGCGCCGCGCTCTTATCTTTTTTCACGACCGGTGCTTCTTCCATTTTCTCATCAAAAGCTGGTTTTCGCGCCGCCACAATTGCCTCATTCGGCAAATCAACTTGCGGAATTTCAAATCCGATATACTCCTCGATGTCGCCGATGAAACGATTCTCAAACGGTGTCACAAAAGTAATCGCCTTCCCGCTTCGCCCAGCGCGCCCAGTCCGGCCAGTCCGATGCACATAACTCTCTTTTTCAAGCGGCACATCGTAATTCACCACAAGCGTTATGTTCTCAATGTCAATCCCGCGCGCCGCCACATCTGTCGCCACTAAAAAACGGAACATCCCGCGTTTAAAATCGTTCATCACGCCAAAACGATCCTCTTGCGTCAAACCACCGTGAATCTTCTCAGCAGGGTAACCCATGCGGCGCAACTGATCATACGTGTCATCCACACGCTCTTGCGTCCGACAAAAAATAATCGCGCTCTCTGGATTCTGTACAATCAACGTATCGCGTAACGCGACCATTTTGCGATCATCCTTCACCGTCACTTTTTCATGCGTAATATCCGCCGTCGTCAAGCCTGTCGCCGCGATTTCCACGTGTTGCGGTGCCTTCATATATTTGTCGCTCAACATCGCGATATCTGCCGGCAAAGTCGCCGAGAAAAGCATCGTCACGCGATTTGTCGGCAACGCTTGAATAATCGCCTCCACCTGCTCAATAAAGCCCATGTTCAGCATCTCATCCGCCTCATCAATGACCAAATAGCGCACCTTTTCCAAGCTCAGCGTACCTTTTTCAATATGATCCAGCGTCCGACCCGGCGTCCCCACAACCACATGGCTCTTCTGCTTCAACTCCAATTTCTGCTTCGCAAACGGAGACTTCCCGAAAATCGCCGTTGCCTTGATGCGTTTAAATCGGCCAATATTCGTAAAATCCGCCTGAACCTGCGCTGCCAGTTCCCGCGTCGGTTCCAAGACTAGCGCTTGCGGTTTATTCTCGCCCCAATCCACGAGCTCACAAATCGGAATCGCAAACGAAGCCGTCTTTCCACTCCCAGTCTGCGCCTTCACGACCACATCCTTCTCCTCTAAAACCAGCGGCACAACCTCACGCTGCACCTCCGTCGCCTCCGTATATCCCAATCCAGCCAGCGCCTTCTCAATATCCGAACCTATATTATCAAATTTCATAACTCAACCTCATATTCTTTTTTATTTCTCTTAGTATACCATGAAAAGCTAAGACCTCCCGCTAGAGCCGAAAAAAAATGTAAGAGCCCGAAATTTTCGAGGATCTGGCCGTTGATGCTGGATCTGATGAAGAGCTTCGAACGCACTATACTTATCCTAGTACACTCATAAACCAATTTTATACATTGCCAATCCATACGTCCTCATATTATACTTACAATAAAAACTGCTCTTGGAAAGGGGCATACTAGTGAACAAAAAAACAGTTTTCGTATCAGGCATCATTATTTTATTTTTTGCAGTAGGTATTTTTTGGACTGTCCATGCGTTAGATTCATCGGCAAAGCCAACAAAATCGGAACCTCTAAAAAACATCACTCAGAATTCCGTACGGCAGCTGTCCAAGCAGACCAACTCTACACTACAAACCCTAGCTAATTCTGGTGGCGACACCGCTTCACAAAAGCAATTAAACACACTCATAAATGACGCAAAGCAATACAAACTAACCGATGACGCAAACAGCGCCTATATCAAGAGCTTAACCTCCTGCCTAGAATCGCTACAACAATATAAATCTGGTAACACAGACCAAAAAGCGCTCGGCAAAGTTTACCCTAATTTTGTTACAAACGAAAATAAAATGAGCGACATCACAAAAACCACCCAATATCAATGGTTTTACGCTGCGGCCGCGAACTACGAGCAAGGTCTCAAGCAAAAAGGCGTCATCACGCTAACTATGGTCGGCGACAACTCGTTCGGCACCTATCCCGAAACGCCTGAACACCTTAAATTTGACAATGTTTTCAAGAAAAATAACGGCACCAACACCTACGTTTACCAAAACTGCTTGCCATGGTTCAAATCCGACGACTACACGGTTATCAACGCGGAGAGTGCCTTCACAAATGCGACCAGAGCTGAAGTCAAAATGTGGCGTATTAAAAGCGATCCCGCACATGTCGCATTCCTACCAGCAAGCGGTGTTGATGCCGCCAATCTCGCCAACAACCACACGATGGACTACTTCCAGGTTGGCTATGATGACACGCTAAAAGCTTTTAAAGACAACGATATTCCCGTTTTCAACAAAAATATGCCGCTCATCACCAAAATCGGTGGTATCGAAACCATACTGCTCGGCTACGACTGCCGCTCTAGCCAACAATCCGCGAGCTATCTTGCAAAAATCGAAGCGGACATAAAGAAGTATAAAAAACCGAATAATCTCGTTATCGTCAACATGCACTGGGGCGTCGAATATCATGAAACACCCGTCGACTACCAAACCCAATACGGTCATGCCATCATTGACGCCGGCGCGGACATCATCATGGGCTCACACCCTCACCGCCTCGAAAGCGTGGAAAAATATAACGGTAAATATATCGTTTACAGCATGGGAGACTTCGCTTTTGGCGCCGATCCAACCTTACTTTCCCGCATGACTTCGATGTTCCGATTGCGCTTCACAGAAGATAATGGTAAAGTAGTTCTTAAAAACATGTCCATCGTCCCAACATACGAAAACTCAGACGGTAGCCTAAACGAAAATAACTACCAGCCACTTCCTGTTTTTGGCGACGATGCGAAAAAAATCGTGAACGAACTCATCCGAATAAGTAAACCAATACAGGGTGGAGTAACCGAATACGACTACTTTGATCCATTTATGTAGAAAGAAGGAACCCAATTTGAAAGAAATATTCCAACTACTGAAAAAGGGAAACAAATCGGCACTCACCGCGGCAATCGTCAACGTGCTTGTCTCCATCATTAAAGGAACTACCTACATCTTCACGGGAAATGTCGCGATGTTCGCCGAAACACTTCATAGTCTTGGTGATGCGGCAAACCAATTTTTCGTATTCGTCGGCTCAGCGCTCAGCAAAAAACGTCCAACGAAGCGATTTCCCAATGGTTTCGGCCGTGTTGTGAATCTCGTGCTTCTCGGTGCTGTCCTAATCGTTGGTATCATGGCATTCGAGACGATCAAAGAAGGCCTCGCTCACATTTTCCATCCGACAGAATCGACTGGTTTCCTCATTAACCTTCTCGTTCTGGCCGTTTGTACCATTCTAGAAGGCTTTGTACTTGTGAAAGCCATGCGTGAAATTGCCCACGATGTCGGTCTAGAATCGCGTGGCCTCAAGTTGTTCAAAGATAGCCTCGCCAATTTTGGTAAAGCAAAAGCCGCAACTCGTCTCGTTTTCCTCGAAGATTCGGTCGCAACTGGTGGCGGACTTTTGGCCATGATTGCAATTATTATTTCCTATTATACGCCTTACCATCAAGCAGAGGGAATCGCTTCTGTCCTCATTGGTATTCTCATGTTCCTCGTTGTCGGCAAAGTATTTCTTGATAATGCAGCCGGCGCGATTGGTGAGTCTGACGAGGTGATGCAAGTCCAAATTGGGCAGCTTGTCATGACAGACCCCGACGTGCAGGATATCCAAGTTATTACGGTACTAAAAGAAGGCGACTTTTTCCATGTCGAAGTGGAGGTCGAACTCGATCCAGAAATGACGCTCGCTCAGGTGGATGACGTTAAGGATCGACTAGAAGAAAGCATCCTGACTGTAAAAGGTGTCGTTGATGTCCTCGTGACGTTCGATGAAGACGATACTATCACTAATTGGGAATACGGCGATGGTCGCTAATTTTATAGTTAACATACGGTGAACAGTATTTTCGTTTCTGCTCACCGTATTTTTTTCGCCCTAAAAATGGAGCCACACAACAAAGACAACGCTATCATTTATATATCCAAATTTTTTTCAACGTTTTCCATTGACTCTTTTGCCAAATTGCCCTATAATAATCAAATAGTTAATTAAGTGAACTAATTACTTTTAAATCAAAAGGAGATTGAACATGACACAAACTGCACAAATGGAACGGCCTGTTGATATTCAGGGGAAACCTTATAATCGTATGTTACTAATGACAGTAATGCTTGTGGGGGCATTCGTTGCTATCTTAAACCAAACGATTCTATCAACGGCGCTTCCTCACATTATGGAAGATTTAAACATCACAGCATCAACTGGGCAATGGCTAACGACAGCATTCCTACTTACAAACGGGATTATGATTCCGATTACGGCTATGCTAATCGGTAAAATCAACTCGAAAACACTATTTTTAACAGCAATGATTGTCTTTACAGTCGGTACAGTTATTTCGGCTTTCTCAGATAGCTTTGCTTTACTACTAACTGGACGTATCATCCAAGCAGCCGGGGCCGGTATTCTAATGCCTCTAATGCAAACGATTTTCCTACTTATCTTCCCACCAGATCGTCGTGGGGCAGCAATGGGTATGGTCGGACTAGTTATCGCTTTTGCGCCAGCTATCGGACCCACTTTATCAGGTTGGATCGTTGACAGCTATGATTGGCACATGCTTTTCATCATCTTGATTCCGATTGCCGTTCTTGATATTATCTTCGCCTTTTTCGCCATGAGAAAAGTGGTAGAACTAACGAATCCAAAAATCGATATTCTCTCGATTGCACTTTCAACTATTGGTTTCGGTGCCCTTCTTTACGGCTTTAGTAGCGCGGGTACAGACGGTTGGACAGATGGCCTTGTGCTTACCATGTTCGCAGTCGGTGTAGTTGGTTTAGTCCTATTCGTATGGCGCCAATTGAAAATGGAAAAACCGATGCTCGAACTTCGCGTTTTCCAATCACCAGTTTTTACGTTATCAACTATTATTAGTGCCATCGTCATGATGTCCATGATCGGCGCTGAAATCGTATTACCACTTTACATCCAAAATATTCTCGGCGAAACCGCGCTACACTCTGGATTACTACTACTTCCAGGTGCAATCGTAATGGGTGTTATGAGCCCGATTACCGGTATTATTTTCGATAAAATTGGACCTAAATTACTCGCAATCGTTGGTATGACACTACTTGTCGCGGGTACGATTCCATTCATGTTCTTGACAAAAGACACGTCTACTATGTACATTATCGTCTTCTACGCCGTGCGTTTCTTCGGTATTTCGATGGTTATGATGCCAATGTCGACAGCTGGTATGAACTCGTTGCCACTGAACATGATGAGCCATGGTACTGCGGTAAACAACACGATTCGCCAAGTTGCCGGTTCGATTGGTACAGCGATTCTAATTACAGTATTGAGTAACGTAACGAAAGATAATATGCCTGGAAAAGCTTTGGCAATGACTGATCCACAAGCCTTCCAAAGCCAAGCATTGACAGCAAACCTTGACGGTATGAAAGCAGCGTTCCTCGTTGCCGTAGCCTTCGCGGTTGTAGGTTTGATTCTGAGCCTATTCGTGAAAGATATCCGTCCTCAAGGTAAGAAATCTGTTACTAATAAATAATACAAAAAATGCGTTCACATTTGATGTGGCGCATTTTTTTAATAAAATCTACAAATCTGTCACAATTTCCATACATATATTTGCCGAAATCTAAATACTCCATATATTTTATGCTTCTCCTGGGTGTTATAATGTGTACGATATACTTAGAAAGGGGCCAAATAACATGAAATCACATTTTAAAAAGGGAACACTCATTTTTGCCATATTTGTACTAATTATGAGCAGTATTTTACCAACTTTACAACCGCTCGCTGCCACAGAAAATATCACCATTACCATCACACAACTATCAAATGATAGCCAAACCGTTACAGGAAATGGTGCACCAAACGGTGTTGTCACTATTTTAGATAAGAAATCCGATACGCTTGGCTATGGAAAAACAGATGCTACGGGGAAATTTAGCATTCAAGTCAGTCGTGCACTTATTTATAATGAAAAGATTATAATTTACATTTCTGTGAACGGCAAAAATGAAATGAGCGAAAGCCTTGTTACTGATGATCTTGCACCAAAAGCTCCAAGACTTGAAGGAACGGAGACTACTCATTTAGATGCAACTTTAGATATTACAAGCCTAGATTATGAAAAAGCAATTGGTAATCTCGTAACTGCTATTGTTGGTGGAAAGAAATACGAAACAACCCTCGGAGCGTTTGGACGAGCAACAATCACTCTAACAACACAAGCGAAAATTGGCGATAAAATTGAGATTACAGAAACAAATAGACACAACGGGAAAGTCAGCCCACCCACAATTTCTTATGTGACAGATGGGACACCTATTTATCCAGCGCTAAATTTCACAAAATTAATCACAGATGAAACAACTCAGGTTACTGTTGAATGCCCGATTCCTGTTGAATACGGAGAGCGGACAATAGCGCTTGTTTTGAGCAATGGCATCATTTTAACAAAAAAGGTGACCCTCTCTTATTATAGAATCAAAGAAACATTTACGATTCCACCTCAGCCAGATGGGGCCAAGCTAACGACTTACCTCATTGCACCCAGCGGCTTTAATAGCGTTGAAAATAGTACTTACGTTACTTCATCTAAGATAGCAATCCAGCTCGATTATCTTGATACAACAAAGCAAACCATTACTGGGAATTACACTGGCGAAGCACGAGCAATACTTGATGTTAATGGTACTCAATATCCAAACGAAAGCAAAACAAAAGGCCAATTTAGCTTTGCGATTAATGAAAAAATACGCTCATCGCTTATCAAAGCTAGCGTAAAACTCTATAATACTTCTGGTTATCTAGCCGCTACTCAAAAAGTGAAACCGGCCATTTTCCAACCTGTCGTTCTGATGCCTAAAGAAAACACCATTACTGGACGGTTTGACGGTGAGCTCGACTATATTAACCTGCTCGTAAACGGAACAGAAACACAAAATATATATCCAGATGGTTCCACATTTAATTACTATATTGGCAATGCTCGCTATACCTCTGCCGATGATATTATCATTCAAGGTTATTCAGATGGTAGAATTGTAGATAAAACTAAGCTAGCAATTATGCCAAATACAGCCGGTTCTATCACGATAGACGGATATACGTCCTCCGATACGGAAATCACAGGATCATGGAAAGGTGACGTGGCAACAGTTGCTGCGATGAGCTATAGCAATTTTATTAGCGATAAAGTAAAGGTCGATAAAAACGGCCATTTTCTCCTAACACTAGATGATTACTACAAAAACACGATGTATTATATTATTGCCTATGATCAATATGGTCATGTGCTAAGTAAAGTTCGTGCAATACCTTCTAGTAACACCATTCAAGCAGATACGTATTTCATTGGTAAAAATCAAGTTACCGGTCTTGTAAAGGGAGATATCAAATATGTCCGTCTCACTGTAAATTCAACTTATGATGTTGCTTATGAATTTCTACCAGTGAATAGCGACGGTACCTTCTCCATACCAAGTTCAGAGATCTACTCCAATACTGACGTAGTTTTCATCACAGGTTATAATTCTAATAAAGATGAAGTAGCAAAAAAGCAGCTATTTATTAGAAATGAAACAGCAGAAGTTGATTCATTCGCGATTAACGATAGTTATATTACTGGTAGTTACACTGGTGCAATTACAGCTGTGAACATCGTAGTTAACGGTCAGCAATACAAAAATGGTTCATTCTCGAATGGGACTTTCAAATTTTATGCAAAAGATAAGAAAATCAAGAAAGACGATAAGGTTTTTGTTCAACTATTTACTGGTGACACACAGGTCTATGAGTCCGCTGTAAAAATCACTGATCCACTCAAAGCAACCATCACACCGTTTAATATTGTCACTGATAGAAATATTCTCGCAACCTATCAGAATGCTACCGTCACTCGAGTTTCCCTTCTTGTCGATGGAATAACTTATAACGGTGGTACAGTTGCAAATGGTAAGGTCACTTTTTACGCATTGGATAAGATCTCCAAAACCAGCAAGAATGTAACTATGCTTTTTTATAATACAACAAATCAATTACTACTGGAACAAAATATAAGTGTCATAAATGAGCCTTTCGTTGCCGCTGTGAACACTTTTAAATTAGGTGATAAAAATATTATTGCAATCTATAAGAACAGTACTGTTGCCAAAGTGAGCCTTGTTGTTGATGGCACAACTTACAATGGAGGTACAATCGCAAATGGAGCTGTCACTTTCTACGCACTTGATAAAATTCAATCTGCCAACGAAAGTGCTATAATGTACTTTTATGACGGTCAGGATAGGTTGCTCGGTAAACAAATGGTTATATTTGAAAGAAGCCCATTCGTGGCTAATGTAACTGCCTTCAAATTAGGCGACAAAAATATACTCGCAACCTATAAAAATCGTAAAGTCGGTCGGGTTAGCTTAACCGTAGATGGCGTCGTTTACAATGGTGGAACAATTAGCGATGCATCTATCACATACTACGCTTTAGACAAAATCAAAGCCAGTAGCAAAGATATCTCCATGCAATTCTATGATCCAAATGATAAATTACTTCTAGCACAACAAATTACGATTACAAAATAATATCCCCACATAAAACAGCGCCTGAGGAAGCAATTTCAGCGCTGTTTTATTATTTGTGCTAAGATAGTTAAAAAAGCTTTCTAACTTAAGAAAAGGGTGTTTTAGATGGAATTTGTTTTGATTTTGTTGCCGATTTTCGGAATTTTCGCGATTGGCTTTATTGGGCAGAAAACGCTCAAGTTTGATATTCCGAATTTGTCGAAGTTGACGCTTTATTTGATGTCGCCGTTTTTGGCGTTTAATACGTTTTACACGAATGCATTGACGATGGATTACGCGTATTTGCTGATTTTCGTCGTTGGGCTTTGTTTGTCGATTATTGCGATTATTTACGTGATCGCGAAGGTGATGAACTACGATATTCAAGATGCGTGCGCGATGATCTTAGCCTCGGCGTTTATGAATAACGGAAATTACGGAACGCCGGTCGTTTTACTTATTTTCGGCGCGGCAGGGCTTGATATTGCGGTTATTTTGATGGTTCTGCAACAACTTGCGATGAGCACAATTGGCGTATTTTTTGCGGCTCGGGGAAGTTCTCAAAATGCTAGTATGAAGATTGTTTGGCAACGCGTGGTACGGATGCCTGTCGCCTACGGTGCGCTACTCGGAATTCTCTTGCAGCTCGTTCATTTTCCAGTTCCAGCTAGCGTTATGACATGCGTAAAACTAGTTGGTGATGCTGCGATTCCAACGATTATGATTGTACTCGGCATGCAACTTGCGGTCATCTCCTTTCGCCGCATTGACATCCCAAAAGTATCGATTTCGCTTATTTTGCGACTGCTCATTTCACCCCTGATTGCCGTTTTATTTACGCTGATTTTGCCGGTGGATACGATGACGAAGCAAATCATGATTCTGCTTGCAGCGATGCCAACTGCCGCGAATACAACGTTGCTCGCTGTCCAATTTAACACCAAACCAGACCTTGTTTCCAGCACTACTTTTATCAGTACTGTTCTCAGTATTGTCACAATTCCAGTCGTTTTATGGATACTTTCCCCTTAAAACTAATGACAAATTAAAATTTTCATGATATAGTTAACTCTCTAAAATAATATTTCAAACATCATGCCAATTATTTGTCCCTACAGCCCAATGTGAATCTATGAGCTAGGAGTGGTATCTTTTTGAAAAATTTAATCGTCGCCTCTGAATATCGCAAACTCCACCTGTTACAAACACTATTCGAAGCCCCGCAAAACTATCAAAAAAAGGAACTGGCAGACATCTTAGATTGCTCTATTAAAACGTTAGAGCGCGATATTGTGTCTCTGCAAGAACTATTTGATTCAGATGTCGCCCATGTTTATGAAGACTCCTCCAAAAACATCCTGCTTGATGTCGGTGAGCATGTCAATTTTGCCTATCTTTATGCCCTTGTAGTCAGTAATTCCCATCTATATTTACTAGCAAAGGATATTTTTACGGGCCAAAAGATGAGCTTAGCCGAGTGGGCGAATGAGCATTACACTAGCCTCCCTACGATGTATCGCCGCGTCCGTCAAATCGATACGTATCTCGCCGAAAGTAACCTTATTTTAGAAACGCAACCGCTCGCTATTAAAGGTTCCGAGATTAACCTCCGTTTTTTTTACTACCAAATCTACAGTAAATCCTACCCGTACACCGAATGGCCATTTCCAGATATCCCTTATGAAATCGTCAATCAATTTATCCTCCAAGTCGAAGCTTTTTACCACATCCGTTTTTCACTATCTTCACGAATCCAATACGCGATTTCTATTGCAGTTTCCTTAATACGCATGCAGCAAGGCAATACTCACACATTTCAAGAGCACTGGTTACAAACTTGGGACGCATTCGCTGCATCACAACCCGAGGGCATCACGATTGATTACAGTATCCTTGAACAACTCATTGGCATGTCATTATCAAGAAGTGAACGTTTTTTCACGTTAGCCGCTACTTTCTGGAGTCACTTCACACATACAGATGATTTTTTCCTAACCGCACGCGCCACATTTAGCCCCTCCACCTATCTGCCAAAATATACGCTCGCCTCTGAACTTACTAGTATTTTGGGTGAATATCCTAGCACTGAGAAGGACTTTGCGATTACCGAAACGATCGATTTTCTATCTTGTTTCACCTTTATAGATAACATAAATATTTTACCAGATATACCTCTACCTCAAGTTCCCCTAGAAAAAGCTACCCTCGCTGATCAAGTTCATAAAATCTTAACGAAATATGAATCGCATCCTAATTTCCGCTTTATTCGTCAAAATAAGTTGGTGATTACAAATCATTTAACCGATATTTATAGTATCCTCACACAGCAAACACAGCACTATGACACGCTCCATATTAAAGTTATTTCGAAAAAAGGATATTTGTGGGAAAACTATCTTCGTGGTGAAATTGAACGAAAATACTCAAAAAATCAGATTCGCATTTGTACTGACGTGACGATGAACGAGCAACATTCGAATATCGATTTAATTATCAGTGACTTCCCATTCTATGAACAGACGGAGATTCAAGCAGATGGTTTACTTTGGAATATTCCACCTTCATTAGCAGATTTCGCTCAGTTGGATAATATTTTAGAGCGGCAGAGAGCATAAGAAAAGCAGGTAAATTGGACTATGTATAAAAATCCAACTTACCCGCTTTTTTTATGGAATCAACAAAATTTTCCCCGTACTTTTTCTACTTTCCAGTAAATCATGGGCAGCTTTTCCGTCAGATAAGGCAAATTTCCGCGGCTTATTCACCGTTATTTTGCCAGTACTAATCATATCGAACAAAGCACGTGAACGCTTAATCCGCTCTTCTTTGCTCGTTAAAAAGCTCCACAAATCGCCGCCTGTCAATGTTTTCGAGGTATCCATCAACATCCGTGGATCGACCGCAGCAGGATCGCCGCCAGACATGCCATAAAAAACGACCGTCCCTTTTTCGCGTACCGTCTGGAAACTATCCATCAGCGTTGAACCTACAGAATCATAGACCACATCCATTTTTCCAGCGAGTTTTTCTGCCCAATTATCACTGTATAGCAAAACCTCTTCTGCGCCTAGTTTCCGTGCGACTTCGGCTTTTTCTTCCGTAGAGGTGAGGCCAATCACTTTGCCACCGAGTGACGTAATAATTTGTGTCAACATCTGGCCAACGCCGCCTGCAACCGCATGGACAAGCGCTACGTCTCCGTATTTAATCGCGTAACTATCTTTTGCCAAATAGCTTGCAGTCAGGCCTTGTAACAGAACAGATGCGGCGACACCATCCGAAATCGCATCGGGAATCGGTATCGCCTGTGTAACTGGAACGGCAACGAGTTCGGCATTCGCAAGAGGCACATCAACAAACGCCACTCGGTCTCCAATCGCGAAATCCGTCACACCCTCGCCAGTCGCCTTCACAACTCCCGCACCCTCATAGCCGAGTATGTAAGGCGGCTCGCCAACAAGATGGTAATTCCCCTTCCGACGATAAATATCCGCAAAATTCAAACCAATCGCAGTCGTATCAAGCAAAATTTCACCCGCTCCTGCCACTGCATCTGGAATATCTACATATTGCAACACATCCGAATTCCCGAACTCATTAAAAACCAACGCTTTCATAAAATCGTCTCCAATCTCCCATTTATGTAAGAAAAGCCAGGATTAGGCTCCGGATAAAGAAAAATACGCCTACCCGTTATTAATGGATAAGGCGAGGATTCCGCTTTAAACAAATCGAGCGAGAGCGTTTGTATTCCACAATTTTGGTGGAAACCGGAAGCAGAGCATACTGGTGTATGTGAGAACCAGAAGTCCGCCAAAATTGTGGAATGCGAGCGCTTGTCGCCGATTTACTTGGGCTATCATCCCTACTTATTTATTCTGCAGTTGCTGCTTTGGCTTCAGCCTCTGCTTTTTCACGCATCCGTTCCCGAACGCCTTTCTTCTTAATTTGCTTACTACGCAATTGACCACAAGCCGCATCAATATCCGTCCCATGCTCGCGACGAACGACACAGTTAATGCCTTTACGCTTCAAGGTCTCATAAAACGCGTCAATAACCTCCGTATCGCTACGTTGGTACTGATCGTGCTCATCAACTGGGTTGTACGGAATCAAGTTCACCCAAGCCAGATGGCGCTTCTCACCGATTAAAGCCGCCAGTTCAAGCGCTTCCTGCCTGTGATCATTGACATCTTTTAGCATGATGTACTCATACGTAATACGGCGATTCGTTTTCTCCAAATAATACTCGACCGCTTCCATCAATTTTTCCAGTGGATACGTCTTATTAATTCGCATCACACGCGTACGCAAATCGTTGTTCGGCGCATGTAATGACACGGCCAAATTGACACGAATATCCTCATTGGCAAAATCAATAATACGCGGTGCCAAGCCACTCGTCGAAACTGTAATATGACGCGCACCAATCGCTAAGCCCTTCTGATCGTTCACAACACGAAGGAAATCCATCACGTTATCATAATTATCAAACGGCTCGCCGATACCCATAACCACGATATGACTCACACGCTCGCCTTGCCCCTTCGAATCCAAGTAAAGCTGCACGTTCATGATCTGCTCGACAATCTCACCAGCATTCAAGTCACGTTGCTTCTTCAACAGCCCACTCGCACAAAAAGTACAGCCGATATTACATCCCACTTGCGTCGTCACACAAACACTCAGCCCGTAAGAATGCGTCATCATAACTGTCTCAATTAAGTTACCATCCGATAATTGGAACAAATATTTCGTCGTGCCATCTTTAGATTCCTGTTTAATTTGTTCGTTCAACGTGTGCATCGTGAAGTTTTCCTCCAACATATCCACACATGTTTTATTCAAGTTCGACATCTGCGCAAATTCCGTGACCCGTTTAACATAAAGCCAGTCCCACACTTGCGTCGCGCGGAATTTCTTCTCGCCTTTTTCCTCAAACCAGTCGCCAAGCTGCGCCATCGTTAACCCGTAAATCGAGCTTTTTTCCATTCTTTAAAAACCTCTTTTCAAAATTTCATTACGCCTTATCCAAATTATAACGGTTTTAGCGCCTTATCGCAAGGCTTCCTTTGCCGCATATTCCGCATGAAGTTCAGCTGTTTTAAAGATCGGCAACGTCACGTCTTGTTCTCGAATCAACAACTCCAATTCCGTACAGCCCAAAACAACGCCCTGCGCCCCTTTTGCAATCGCTTTTTCAATCACCGCCAGCATCTTCGCCCGCGAATCCTCAGATATTACACCCAAGCACAATTCCTCAAAAATAATTCGATTCACCTCGTTGCGATCCGTCTCGTCTGGAATCTGAACCTCGATCCCACTTCCCTTATAGCGTCCCTTATAAAAATCCTCGACCATCGTGTAACGCGTCCCAAGCAACAAAATCTGCTCTAATTTCCGCTCACCAATCGCCCGAATCGTCGGCTCTGCAATATGTATGAGCGGAATCCCGGTCGCATCCTCCACCTGCCGTGCCACCTTATGCATCGTGTTCGTACAAATCACAATAAAATCCGCACCTGCCCGTTCCAATTTCACCGCAATATCCGCCAAAATGCGCCCAGCCTCATCCCATTTACCCTCGTGTTGCAACTGCTCAATCACATAAAAATCCACACTATACAAAATAATTTCCGCAGAATGGAGTTCACCCAACATTTCGCGAACCGTCTCATTGATAATTCGATAATACTCCGTCGTCGATTCCCAACTCATCCCGCCGATTAATCCGATTTTTTTCACAATCGCACGCCTCCTCCTAATCTTTTCAGTATAACAAAAAACGACCACTAATTGATCGTTTTTCATCCTATATTCAATAAATAAATCCTGCAACAATCGCATCCACCGTCGTATTTTCATGCAAATCACTATGTTGCGCGTCCGAGCCCGTCACAACCTGTTCACTATAGTCCACCACTGCATCATCAAAAATCAGGCGTGAAGCTAGCGCACTCTGAACCGGCACGACACCATCCGATACCGAATCATTATCCAAGTCTCCCGCAATCGAAAGCACCTTCAAATTCGCATCCAAATTCGAACTATCCGCAATATATTTCTGCAATTCCGCCGTTCTATTTGTCACATCCACGAAATCCGTCGACGCCGCATTATCATCCGCATCCAAATCGTTAAACGGTGTTCCAATCACGACCAATTTTTCCATCATAGGCGATGAATCATCTGCTAATTCCTCCGCGTACGTCGTTAGCGCCAAACCACCATTCGAGTGCCCAATCGCATTATATTGCGTCACATTATACTTCTTCTGGATATCCTTTATGACCGCGTCAACCCACTCAGCCTCTTGGTCAATCGGCGCATCATTATTCTCAAACACGATTTGGATAAAAGGATTCTTCGACTTGTCACTCAGCATTCCTTGATACTCCAGCGTGCCATCTTTTTTCACCAACACAATCACTTTGTCCGTGGATTTGCCATATGTAGCCGTAATTCGCGAAATCATCCCGTTGAAGGAATTCGCGGTTCCATGAGTCCCGTGAACAAGCACAATCGGCGTCGTGTCCGATAAGTCAACATCCTTGAGCTTCGCTGAATATGCCTTTATTGATCCAAACAAAGCAACTGCCACAAAAAAACATCCGCCAAACAACGCCAATTTCCGCCACATACAACATCAAACTCCTTCTGTTTCATTCTCATATACTTACTTTACCCATAAAAGATGAACAAATTATTACCAAAATATTAGGTTTTAAAGAAGTTTTGAAGATCTGGTTTAGAAGTTCGGGGTTTGGGGTTTGATTGATTAAACATGTTACCTGCTACAGGCGTTTTGGTTTCCCACGTATCTATCTGTTTTGGGGTTATTCCTCATTTCCCGTTGCAATCACCCACTGGTGGATTACATGCTCGTTTCACTCTCATGCATATTGTGGCTCGGTCGTTTACTGGTCCTTAATTGTTCTGTAGTTTTTCATGTTTTGGTTTGCCGACTTTCTCATTC